>JBAXBK010000017.1:0-68208 GCA_037142015.1 Nitrospira sp.
GATGTCGAATTGGCCTGTGATGGAAACTAAACCTATGGCCTGAATCGAAATATGGCCCGAGGAACCATCACCAAACCCTTGAGTGATAATGGAGCCTCCCTGTTGAAGTGTTGCGTCATGTACGTCAAGTGAGAGGGCTCCTGCTGTCCGGTCTGGGCTACGAGATGTCGTGCTGAGTACACCAGAGTCTGCGATGGTGATGCTTCCTCCCGTAATAGTGATAGCCCCTCCTGGTGTCGTACCAGCCCCGCTGACATCGGTGGAAATCTGGCTACCTGTGAAGAAATCTTCCGAGAAACCTGAAAGTGAGAGTTGGTTAAGCGCCACAATTGTGATGTCGCCTCCGGCTCCGCTTCCGGACGAAGTGCTTGACAGGATTCCTGCATTCTCAACGATGACGTTGGGAGAGGTAATTGTCACCTCGCCACTATCGCCCCCACTTCCCGAGGTTTGAGAGGAGATGCTGCTTCGTGCGAACAGATCTGTGTTCCCGCCTGAAATTTGAACCGTGTCTGTAGAAGAGATAGAAATATCTCCGCCACGCGCGGATCCACTCGGTTCTGAGGTGCTGAAGCTTAGCCCCGCGGAACTTAGGACGGAGGCGCCTCCGGTGAGCGTGACACTTGTGGCTCCTGTAACAGCAATATTGCCTCCTGCTCCATCTCCGCTTGTGATCGTTGCGACCAATGCGCCATTGTCGAGAGAAACGGTGGGAGCGGTCAGAGTAATCACTCCGCCAGTTGCGGTTTTCGTCCCCGATGTCAAGCTGTAGATTCCGCTGCCAACAAGTGGCGCTCCGGTAATTGGGTTGAATAAGAACGGTGTGGCCACTCCACTCAGCGTCCCGTCGACATCGAATCCGGAGATAATCAAGCTCTCTGTTGCGTCGGTGGTGATGTTCCCACCCTTGCCGGTCCCTGTTGTATTGCTGACGATCTGGGCTCCGTTTGAGAGATTGACTGTTTGGACATTAGTGATTGCGATGTCGCCTCCGTGCCCGTCACCCGTTGTTGAACTTTTTATGGATGACCCATCCATCTGGAGGGATTGTGCAGCAATGTGCACATCACTGCCATGGCCAGCGCTGAATGTTTCTGTCGAAATAGAGCTGGCGCTCCTGAGCGTCATCGTACCTTGTACATTTATATCGATAGGAGGTTGAGCGGTATTATTAGTGTTGATCGTAGTCAGAAATGCGTGATCCATCACGAACTCTCCGCTCCGGATCCGGATGACGGTGGGATCCAAGGATGGCGGTCCCAGAAGTCCTAATGGGGCGCCCGATAATGTTGGTACCAGGATCTCACCCGGCGAGGTCACCGTCGCCATGTAAATAAGCCCGTTCGGCGCGGACAGACTGCCTCCCGTCATCGTTACACCAGCTGGAACAGTTACTCCCGTGTCGGTTGTGAACGTACGAGGCCCGCCTATGAACGCCAGGGCCTTTCCATCAGGAACTTCTAAAGTCCCGCCCTGGATAGCGATCGATGCTGCGTTTGATCCCAGGAATCCGAACGCCGTGACCGGTGCGGATGTCAGAAGACTTGGACCGGCTGGGTCAGCATAGAAATATCCATTATTGGTTCCGTTAGACAGCTTCAGGTAATCCGCTGTCGTGAAGGTCACCATCCCGCCGACGTTCACGGTGGCGTTCGGCCCAAAGAGAAAGCCGTAGGGGTTCATCAAAAAGAGATTAGCGTTACCGAACCCACCGGGCCCGTTGGTTTGAATCGCCCCAAAGATAATCGACGGATTCACACCGGTCACGGTGCCGAGGATGTTAGATGTCGTCAAGTTAGAAGGAAGCACATTGCCGTTGAGATCAATCGACCCCGCGTTCAGGAAGTTCGCGATGTTGTTATTCGGGACGTTGAAGTCTCCGAAGCTGTGGAACAGATTCGTTCCGCCTCCTGGTCTGGTTCCACCTGTGATATCGTATTGCGCATGTCCGGCAAGCGGAGTCGTAGAGAGGTCGACCTGGGTGTTTAATCCAGAGGGGGTGATGGGAGGAACTTGAGCTTGGGCTTTGGTGAAATAGAGACTGAGAGACGCAGCCATTGCTACCGTAATGAAAATAGCACGGCTCATTCGAATGAAAAGAAGGCCTTGGTGCGCAGGGCCATTCATTGTGACACGTTGTCCAGCATGTGCTCGTGTCGAGACAGGAGCGACAGAAATCGTTCCTTGTTTCAAAAGAAGTTGATGTGTCACTGGATTTCCGTTAGCCGGAACATGAGTATTGTGGAATGCATCCTTTAATATAGAGGCACATCGAGTCCGATACTGACTGTAGCCAACTCGATGCACCTATGCGTTTAGCGCCACAGTCAGTCCTTTTGTTGCAAATACCGAAGATGCAATAATTGCCTAATAAAGCTTTGGCTACTCTTGCGGACAATGATTCGTTGCATTCAACCCGTCGTTGGGTGCTGGTGCATAAACGACGCAGGTTGGGTCAGAACCCCCAGCGCCGGGATTCTTGATCTTTGCAGTCTGAAGTGTGAACTTATCACCCGCAAACTTTGAATAGAACCAAAGCTGCACCAGGTTCGCTCGATGGTTTGGCAAGCCGGAACCTTTTTGCCGGAGCTGTGATGTCTCGGCAATATAAGTCGGTGAATCCAATGTCCCACAGCCAGGAGTCGGGCTTGAGCATGTCACCTTCTTGTAACCATCCGTCCCCACTCCCAGTGTCTCAACCTCTCCGTGGAACCGTATTGCTGAATTGGTTGCTGCAGATGCGGCGCTACGCATGAGAGTTCCTGCGATCTGCCTTACAAAAGTAACATCGACACTCGCGTTATCCGGTGGGGTACTGAGCAGGGCGCTAAAATAGATGGTTGGGCAGTTCTTGATTCCGGTGTCAGTGTTACTATTACTGCAAGGGGCCACGCCGGCTGGGCCGGTAATCACTGCGTTTTCAATCCGCAGCGAGTCCGCTATATCGTCGGCGGCGACCAGCTTAGCAGAGTGGCCCACATCTGTGCCGGTAATCGTCCAGCCGTTGTAGGTAGCCGGTACAGTTCCATCCGTACTGGAACCACTCAATAATATTTCGCATGTGCCTGATGGGTCTGGGCAGGTGGTCGTAGGGCTTTTTGACACACCAAAGACGTTGGCGGTGAAGTTTTGCACGGCCAGAGCAGTGGTACCAGTAAGGATCAATATGAACATGCTCATTAGTCCGACGAAGGCTGCCACGAACATTTTCGCTCGCATCACGTTGTCCTCCTGGTTAGGGTCAAGTACCTGTCTCTGCTTTCGAAGATTCCCACTTCGCCGGCCTATCCGTTCACAACCCTTTCTAACGCCTTCCGTACATTGATCCGCCCGTAGCCCATCTCCTGCCACCACGGGCCATTTGGCTTGCTAGGATCAAGCTCGTAGTTCCCGGGATTTGGAACTCTATCAGCTGTCTGTTCCATAATGTTGCGCACTTCCTGGCTAGTTAAGAATGGATTTAGGCTGATAAGCAGCGCCGCGAGGCCTGCGACTTGTGGCGTGGCTGCTGAGGTGCCCGAAAAGTTTAGACTGTAATTTCGACTGTCGTTACCAACAGTGGGCCAGTTTCCTGCCCCCTGGTTGGATGTGGTGGGAATCTTAATTCCCGGGGCCATCACTGAAAGGTAGCCTCCGGAGAGCGGATCACTCGAGGGGTTTGAGCTTGTGCCGTAATTTGACCCCCAATAGACACCTCGAGCTGAATTGTTTTTCACCCGTTCATTTTCTTGATCTGAAGCCCCACAGGCAATGACTCTCGGATGCGCTGCAGGATGGAAAAGTTCAGGAAGATCACTGTTGCCTGCTGCGGCGCAGAGCACAACGTTGTCATGAGCAAAAGTCTCTTCGATTCTCTCCTTCAACACCGGCACCTCATATCCGGGGTCTGGTTCAATACTCATGCTAATTACGCGCGCATGGTTTGCAACTGCATAACCAATGGCCGCTATTAGAGCGGAAGGTTCCGATGTTCCGAGTCTAATTGGGAGGATCTGACATTGGCCAGCCATCCCTGCAATGCCTTTCCCATTACATCTAGCTCCTATAATTCCTGCGCACTGAGTGCCGTGTGACTCTCCTGGCTCAAATGAACCATCGCCTCCTTCAATGCCGTATGTGAACGTTGTTCCGGATGACGCGTAGCCATTAGGAATAAAATCTGGATGAGTAAGGTCGCAGCCGAAATCAATGACAGCCACCGTAACGTTCTGGCCCAGAGTCGGCGGGGTGGTTAGGTTCCAACCCTCAGCGGCCTGAATACTTTTGAGGTTCCATTGATTCTCGGCGTAAAGCGGATCTGTGGGATTGAAACTGGCGAAGGGAACATCTGCCGGCACGTAGTCAAGCCACACGTCTTCGATAAAGGGGCGTTCTTTCTGTAGAAGGACTTCCGGAAGGTCGAACACCGGCGGCCCTTGAAGGTTTTTGAGGACAAAGCAGGAATACCCACGTGGAAAGTACTTCGAGATAGGCGCCAGTTGCAGCTGGTAGGGCGTGAGCCTGTGAACTAGTTCCGCTGTTTTATCCGGATGACATTTCGTGACCAGTAAATGAGACAACGGCGAGAATAACCTGCTACCGCCTCTTGTTTGGGGAAAGCGATAGACTGGCGAGAATGACGTACTGGTCCAGTTTACAGTGGAATGTAGAATGCCCTCCAATGCTTTTACCTTGTTGTGATCAATGTCGGCTCCTGTCACCGAGCGGACCCAGAATTGCCAAGAGGTGTTGCTAATCTTTCGCGCGGAGGTCCCTGTGCTATCGTTGCCTGTGTCGAGAGGGGTTTCGAACGACAAGCCAAGACTTTTGAGAGAGGGCTCAAGAACGTTCATGAGATCCACGAAACTCGTAGTCGTAAACGCAGCTTGGAGAAAATCACGGTTCGAAATCAACAGCCGTGATTGATCCAGCTGCAGCGTAGCGCCAGAACCGTGTACGGGATTTACCTGAAAACCGAGGGGACTTTTTCCCATGCTTTCACCTTTTCGTTGGGCTGCAAAGCTGTCGGGCCCGCTGCTGCACCGATTGGAGGGATAGCAAGGGTGTCAGGAACCGATTTATTGATAATCGGGAGGCAGAAGACTGCACTTCTCCGAAGCCTGAGGTGCCATTCATGGCCGGCTCCTTATGAAGGACTTGTAAGATACTCGAGTCAAACACACACAGAAACGATTACGTACAAGCAACTGGTGGCTTCTATTAAACCTGTACGGCATTTTTAGCAATAGATACATTTGGGGGGTACGGGGACTGGACCCCAGATCACGGGGCATGGTTCTGAGTTATAAGTTCTGAGTTCTGAGTTTTTTGGTTCCCACTCGGAGCTCAGCACTTCTCTTTCAGTGTTACTGAGCAACTCATTCCACATTTCTCATCCCGCATTCCTTCGAATCGCCCCGTCAGCGTTTCCAGACAACTCAAAACTCAGAACCCAGAACCCAGAACTTCCCCGCGCCCAGCATCCACAGAGGCGTAGCGCAATTGATGTGCCAGCGGTTTCTGGAGCCGGCTTCGAAAGAGTGTTGTGAATGTCGTCAATATTGGCAGATTTTCACGAGGTCGAAGGGAAAGACGAAGGCCCAGCACAGCATCAGCAAGTTCTCAGCTGAATCCATTTTGATTCTCATAGAATCCAATTGGATTCAGATGCGCTTTGGTCTGTCTGGTCTCTCCAGTTGGTCTGGTCTCTCTGGTCTGTCTATCGCTCGACCCAGTCAGTCCGAATAGACGAGACAGACCAAACGAACGAGATAGACCGAATAGACCAGACCAACCAGAATCGCAATTCTCAACGTTAAGAATCCAGTGAGCACTCTCTTGAGCCAACCATGGCCTTTGGGTGGCCCTGGGGAATCAGCTGGAGGCTGGAGCGGACCGCTGGCACAGAGCCTATCTCACTGGCTTCCCTTCACTCTTCCATATGCTTTACTATAGGTCTCAGACATCTTTCTTAGTGAGGCTTCTCTTCATGCAGTCTAAGGCTAGTTCGTCCTGCCAATCCTGCGGGCATCATGCGCTGCGTTTGGAGACGATCGAGAGAGGAAAGCGGGGGTGAGGTTCCATTTCTCTAAGCACGTGCTAGAGGAACTGGAAGCGCGTAAGATCGCACGAGCGCTTGTCGACCAGCTGTTACAAGCGCCGGAACAGAAGGTGCCTGAAGTGGAGGGCATTACGTGTTTTCAGTCGCGGGTGGATATCGGTGGAAAGCAGTATCTCCTGCGGGTCATGGTGAACGATCGCGTTGATCCACCTGTTGTGGTCACAGTCTATCGCACTAAAAAGATTACCAAGTACTGGAGGAAGTCATGAAGGTAAAATACGACCAGGAAGTGGATGTGCTCACCATTCAACTGAGTGGCGCTCCGGTTGAGGAAAGTGATGAGGATAAACCTGGGGTCATCCTCGACTATGACAAGGATGGTAACATCGTCGGGATCGAGATATTGAACGCCTCGAAGCGCATGGAAAATCCGCGCGCGTTGGAATATGCCGTGGCATAAGGGGGTGGCATCGCCATCCAGCCCCTCTCTCTCTAATTCTTTATAGATAGCTCTAACAGGGTGTTGAAACAGTCCGCCAAGGGGTGAAAAAAGGTGTCAGGAACCTTTTCTCGCCACAGGCGATTCCGTCGTTCAACGCGACGAGGCCTGCTCTCGGTTCTCTTTCCTTCGTGGTTTATGAAAAAGGTTCCTGACACCTTTTCGTCTCCCTCGCCGCCGCTTGATCTTGTCATACACAAGCCTATATGCTGTCGGACAGGAGGTGCTCCATGGCTCTTGTTCAAGTATCCGCCAGATTGAGCCTCGACAAGTTGAAACGAGCGAAAAAGGCTCTCGGGACTAAAACCACAACAGAGACTCTTCAAAAGGCCCTGGATCTGGTGACCGAGAAAGCCGCCCATGATTGGGTCATCCAACGATATAGCGGCGTTGGGAAGCGGGATGCATTCAAGGTCGGCTAAGTTCGCCATCCTGGACACCTCGGTCTATATCGATAACTTCAGAACTGGCCGCTTCGCTTTTCAGCTTCTCCAGGCTCCTTACGTGATTCGCTGTTCGGCTGTCGTGCTGCATGAGCTGTTGCGTGGAGCAAGGCCGGGGCTTGAACGTCGGTTCGTGATGGATCTGATGAATCGGTGTCAGATTATCACGCCCTCTGAAGCGCATTGGATCCAAGCCGGTGAGTTGCTGAATGTCATGAGGAGGCGTCAGCACTACGAGGTACACAAGCTTCGGGAACTGGCCTTCGATGTGTTGATCGCCCTGACCGCGCGCAGCATCGGCGCAACGCTCATTACCAGTAACGAAACAGACTTTCAGGCTATCCGGCGTCATCTCTCGTTTCCGCTCCTCTGCTGGAAGTAAGCTCTTCTTCACTCAACACTCAGCACTTCATCGCCCCCCTGTCTGTAGCCTCGTTTTAGAAGTGCCCCCTATATCTTGTGGAACGAGCACTCATCAGCACCGCATGCCCTCCAGATTTCTAAGGCCCTTCCGATACGGAAGCTAGAATAGCTCTAAGGGAGGGCGTCATAAATGGGCCTCTGCAGTCGTGTGGTGTTGGTTCTTTCTCTAGCCTGGTCGCTCACGGCCTGCGCAGGAAGCCCGGTTGGAGATGTCGCGCGTCAGACCATTCCCGTTTTTTTACGCGCACCATCGCCGGTTCTGAGCGCGTTGCCCGCCAGCGACTTCTTTGGCTCTTCCACTCTGCGCTTGTCGAAGAATGGAGATGGATCGATCTCCGTTCTGTCAGACGGCCGGTCTGTGTTCCTGCTGCGTGGACTTGATCCGGCCCTCGTGAATCCTGCCGTGCGCCCGTTTCTCTTTCCGTCCTGCGATGTTCCTGCCTCGCGCTGAATTTGGTTTCTCTTGTTTGTTTGGTGTTTGTGGTTGACCGAGCCTAACCGGATGAACCAAATCGACGAAAGAAACCAGCCGATTCTCGGGCGATGTCGCGTTGAACCGTCATGAATCATGCGGGCTGGTGGTCGGTGCGGGCGGCGTAGGCCAGGGAGGTGTGTGCCTTGCGCGACTTGTTCGAATAGACTATAGTAGTCACATCAAGAAGTACAAGGAGGTCTATTCATGAAGCGCACCGCAGTGTCTACTTTGAAGGCCACGCTGAGCGCCTGCTTGGCAAAAGTGAAGGCAGGTGACGAGGTGCTTGTCATGGAACGAGGCAAACCTATTGCCAAGCTTGTGCCGTTGGCCAAGGGCAGCGACGGCACACTCGCTCATATGCACGACCTGGTACGTGCCGGATTGGTTCGTGTCGGAACGGGCAAGCTGCCGACTGGATTTTGGAAACTTCCCCGACCGAAGGATCGGCGGCAGCGCGCACTCCAGGCCCTCCTGACAGAGCGGGCCGAGGGACGATGAGATTTTGGGATGCCTCTGCACTTATCCCATTGTGCCTACAGGAGCAGCAAACCGGCCCGTTAACAAAGCTCGCTCAAGAGGACGAGGCGATTGTGGCCTGGTGGGGTTCGCCGGTCGAATGTTTATCTGCCCTCGCGCTCCTCAGAAGAGAGGAGGCGCTCAGTACTGCAGAAGAAGAGCAGGCGCAAACGGTGTTACGGGCTCTCATGACCGCCTGGACGGAGGTGGAGCCCAGCGGGTTGGTACGAGAACAAGCAGGGCGCGTGCTGCGCCTTCACCCACTGCGGGCAGCAGATGCGCTTCAGTTGGCTGCAGCCCTCGTGTGGTGTCAGGGAGATCCCGTTCACCATACCTTTATCTGCCTCGACCAACGGTTACGGGAGGCAGCTCGACGCGAGGGGTTTCATATCCTTCCGCGAAAGTCGTAGTATCGATTCCCGCATAAATCCCTCTTACAGTTTGTGCATGAGAACGATGTCAGGGGCATGAAAACGGTGGCAGGAACCATTTCTTGCTTCTGTAACTCACGCGTTCTTTAGTCGTCGTCCCTTCCCCAGCTTCCCCCAGCGCATTGGGTCAGGATTGACAACTCGACGACCCTTCCACGGCAAAGGCCTGGGTCAGGAACCCGGCCGGTGCGATCCGACGCAAGGACAAGATCGGTGTGTCACCCACTCGCCACTGACCACTTGCCCAGCGCTTGCGCTCACTCAGTTGAATCTATTTGGATTCAGTTGGACGCTAACCCGCATTATTCACAAGGGTACGTGAGTAATGCGGGCTAGAGAACCCACCTACGTTCCGTTGTCCGCATCACCGGGCCAGCGCTGGTTCGTACATCGGGCCGGTCTTGATTCCCACCGCAGCAACGAGATCCATCACAAAAATCCTTCCGTCCCCGGCTCCTTCGGTCTTCGCGTAGCATGTAATGGTGTCGATCACCTTCTGCACCAGGCTATCCGAGACGACCACTTCGATCTTTACCTTGGGCACAAAGATGGAGGTAAACGTGTTGCCGTTGTACCTTTCCTCCCCCCCTTCTGGTGTCCGAATCCTTTGACTTCCGAGACCGTCATCCCCTCCACACCGATTCCCATCAATGCTGTCGTGACGTCATCTAACTTGAACGGCTGCATGATGGCTTCAATGATCTTCATCTCGATACCCCCCTATGAGTTAGGCGCACCAGAGGACGCTGCACGTTCAGCGTCGTTGGGATCGCCGGTTGATTGTTTGGCACACTGTGGTTTCTCTCGTCTGTTTGGTCTGTTCGGTCTATCTGGTCGGAGAGGTCGATTCTGTCTTCTAGTCAACTGATCGCACAAGCAAGACCCACCGGACAGACCAGAGAGACCAGACAGACTGAATAGACCAGATAGACCAGTTTACGGAGTCTTCGCACACCGAAATCCGGTGCCGAAGCCCCGGTAAGTCGGCACATGGGTCTCCCGTTCTGCGGAGCGCAGACCATCCGCATTGCTGCCCCAGGAACCGCCCCGAACCACTTTGGTCCAGCCCGTTGATGGTCCGGTCGGGTTCTTCGGCGGGCTGGTTTTGTAATAGTCCTGATCATACCAATCGCTGACCCATTCCCAGACATTGCCCGCCATGTCATAGATGCCATAGGGACTCTTGCCTTCTTCCAATATTCCCCCCGGCGTCAAGGCCGAATGGTTACTCCAGACCTCTTTCCCTGCCGTTGCATGAAGACGAGTGGGATGCACATTCCCCCAGGGATACGTTCGGCCGTCTGTCCCCCGGGCCGCTTTCTCCCACTCCGCCTCGGTGGGCAAGCGCTTGCCGGCCCATTTGCAGAAGGTCACCGCATCCGCCCAATCCACATTGGCAATTGGCCGATCATAGTGCTGGGGTCGGTTCATGACACTCCAGTCCGGCGGAACGTCATGGTGCGTGGCCTCCACGAACCTCGCATATTGCCTCACCGACACTTGGTGCAAATCCATGAAAAAGGCACCGACATAGACCCGGTGTTCCGGTTGTTCATCCGCACTTCCCATCGAACTCCCCATTGTGAACTCCCCCGTGGGCACCAGTGCCATCGACCGTGTTTGATGCTGAGACGACGCCATCGTTTCATGAACCAGTGTGTGCCTCTGCTGGATCTTCTCTTGTATGAGTTGATAGAGGGCCCGTTGTTCGTCATCGAGACCCAGCTTGTTTGCAATGTCCAGGGTGTCTTTTGCCTGGGCGACCTTCGTGGGTGGGGGGTCCAGGTCGGTGATGGCCTGCTTCCCTTCGTCCAGCAAGCGCCAGACTTTGGCCTTGCGCGCGCGTTGTTTGGCCATATCGGCCATCGAGGATTGAAGATTGAGCTCCAGTGCGGTCTCGTAATGCGCTTCCGCACAAACCCAGTCTTTCAGGCCCCGGCAGGTATCGCCGAGATAGAAGTGCGCCATGGCATTGGCAGGGCTGTGTTGTAGGCCGGCCTCATAGGCTATGCGCGCCTCCCGGTATTTGTGTTGTTTCAGGAAATCGTACCCCGTGACAAGTTTCTTGGCGCCCTCATCAACGGATGCCGCGGCCATTGTCAGGTCAGTGCCGAGTCCGAGCAATGCAACGAATACCAGGATCGTTTTCATACATCACCTCCGCGTGCTCTGGTTTCTCTGGTGTATTTGGTTCATCTCGTTAGTTTCCTTTAACCAAAAAACCAGACAAACAAACCAAACAAACAAGATAGACCAGTTGTAGGGAGGGAGCCGCAGCCCCGGGTCTCGCAGAGCTGGGGCTCCCGTGGCATTGACGCGCAGTCAACCAAGAGGTTGGCAACCAGGAGGAGGTTCTGGTTGGGTACGCTCCGGAGTCAGTGTCATTGCATTCTCAGGCGTGAATCCTCGCCGTTGAGTTCTTACGCGTGAGCACAATGACTGCTGATCGACTGCTCGTCCCGCCGACCACAATGATCGTAAGGGCCATGGCGATTCTCTTACGCTCCCGTGTGTCTCGCTTGATAGCCTCATGACGAGACCTAATAGCAATCAGTGTGCCAGCGACTTCTGTGCGAGGCTCTTGCACATCTATTCTTTGATTTCGTGCGCTTTTTTCGCATCTGTCGCGACGGAGACCGTTCACAATGTCTCCGGCACTGAAGCAGGAATTGAATCTTATGTGATTCTGATGGAATCAGAATGGATGCAGTAGATGGCTCGCCGTGCGCGAGCAGAAGTTCGAAGTTCTGAGCACTGGGAAGTTTTGAGTTCTGAGTTCTAAGTTCTGAGTTGCAAGGCAAGGGAGGGGGAAGTTATGAGTTAGAGGAAAACCGGGAAGGGCGGGACCAGCGCGGGGGGTGAAGAAGTTCTGAGTTGGGAGGTAGTTCCTGATAACTCAGAACCCAGAACTCAAAACTTCCTGTCTCGCCAGTCCCGCTCGCCTCGCATTTAAGATGTCGGTTGGGTGAAACGGTCGGACGGCAGTTCCGGGCTTTTCAGGTGTGAGGTGAGCAGCGGCTGAATCTTTGCGCGCAGTTCCTCTTGAATTTCATCGGGCGATTTTCTGGCGTCGGTCACTTCGAAGTGGAACTCTTCCGCCATTTTGTCGAACTCCTCGATCAGGAGCGACTGATACTTTTTAAAGCTGTCGTAGAGATCGTTGCCCAGCCGAAGGTCCATCCCCGATTCCCAGAAGTTCATCCCTTTGGTTTCGATGACGCGCAGCACGAGTGTTTCGACGTCGATACGCATGTAGCAGACGAGATCCGGGACTAAGGCGAAACCGAAGACGTCTCTTGCCCATTGGCGGTTCCCGCTGCGCACAAAATCGCGCGCGAGGGCCGTATAGATGTATCGGTCGGCCAGGACGATGAAGCCTGAACGAAGCGCGGGGATGATCTCGTGCTCTAAGCGATCCGCAAAGTCGGTGGCGTACAGGAGGCTGAACGACCACCGGTCGAGAATGTTGCCTTCTTTCGCCATTTCGATCGTTTTCGACATGAGATTGGAACGGGTCCAGCCGGTCGTGACGACGCCATAGCCCTGCACCTCCAGCCACTCCTGCAACATCTCGATGTGCGTGGAGCGGCCGACTCCGTCGGTGCCTTCGATCGCGATGAGTTTCCCCTTGAGGTCACTCGGATTTAGGTACGTCAAACCGTCGCCAAAATACCGTGCGTCGACCATGGGTGCCTCGCCGTGGTTTGTAATCTTTGAGCGCCTCTCCCACGAGCAGGCGCATATCGTTTTGCTGGGTTTCGATGTCTTTCGTCGCATCCATCGTGATGAGCTGAAACTCATCGACGATCTTCTTGTACTGGGCCAGGATACTCGATTGGAACAGACGGAAACTTTCTGTGACGTCCTGGTTCAGGTTCATGTCCATGCCGGCTTCGTAGTACTTGAACTGGCCGCGTGTGCCTCCGAGGAGCCGCGAGATGGCGACCTCGATCGGGACCTTGAAGTAGAAGGCCATGTCCGGGGTGATCGCGAAGCTATAGAGCTTGCGAATCCATTCGGGCGATACGCCACGGGTCACGTCACGGGCGAAGGCGGTGTACATGTAGCGGTCGGCCAAGACGATCATGCCGGCTTTGAGCGGGGGTAAAATTTCATGGTACAGCCTGCTGGCGAAGTCGGTCGCATGGAGCAGGCTGAACGTCGTTGGGGTCAGGCTTTTGTTTTTCTTTCCCCGCTTGGTCGTTTCCTTGACCAATTCCGAAGAGTTCCATTCCGTGAAAAAGACTTTATGGCCCTTCGACTCCAGCCACTTGTGCAGTAACAGCAGTTGCGTGCTCTTTCCTGACCCGTCGATTCCCTCGACGATGATGAGTTTCCCTGGGTAGGGGTGGGGGGTCATGGGTGGAGTGGACTGGGTACTCATGCGGCATCGTCCTGGGAGATGACGGAAAATTTTACCTTGCGGCGGAACACGCGTTCAAAGAGATCGGCCCGGCCTGCGGCGGCCCAGGTTTCTAACTCGGCATCGCCCGTCACGTGCACCGTGATGGTGACGACGGAACCAAGTTTCACATTGATGGTGCGGACGACGGAAAAATGCGTACGATCCAGGCCGTCGGCGATCCGAAGCAGTGCAGACAGGATTCGTACGATGCGCTTGTACTTAGGGGAGAGGGAACTGAATCCCTCGTGTTTCAATTGAGGGACTGAGCGTCGATGGTAGCGCGCGACGTTGGCGACCACCTGAATCTCCTCGCCTGATAATCCTCCGAGGCCGCTATTGGTGATGAGGTAGTAGGCGTGTTTGTGGTGTTGGCGCTCGTTGATGAGGTAGCCGACGTCGTGCAGAATTGCGGCGTATTCAAGCCAGTTTCGCTCTGAGGGGCCTAAGCGATGGAGGCGCGCCGTCTGATCGAAGAGACGCAGGGCCAGGCCGGCGACATGCAGGCTGTGGACTTCCGGGGCGTGGCAGCGGCGGGCCAGCGCAATGACGGTGCGCCGCCGCAAGTCGGGGATCTCCGCTTCCGCTTTGAGCCGTTCACGGTGGCGCTGGATAAAGTCGTAGATGATGCCTTCACGAATGGCCTTGTCGCATAAAATGAGTTCGTCCCGTCCTGAGAGTTCCATGAGGCGCCGAAGGACCATCGTAGCTGGAAACAGGGTGTCTACGCGTCTCGGATCCAATCCGGGGATTGTCAGCCGGGTTTTAAGCGTGGACTGGCGGAGATCCTGCTCAATCTCTTTGACGTCCTTTAAGGAAATGGTGGCAAGATTGATCTGGGGAAGCGGGCGATTTGTTCGGCGTAAATGAATGACTTCCGCCAAGTTGCTCGCCATACCGGAAGTGGCGATCAGAGAATCGAATCGTTTGGTCTTGAACGAATCGAGGGCCCCCTGTAACTGGGCCGTCACGATATTTTCAAGTGAGCGGAGCATCCCCTCGGACGGTGGCGTGCGCTTCAGAAATTCATCTGCCAGTCTGATTGCACCCAGCTTCAGGCTTTTTGAGTGGAGGAGTTGGTCTCGATTCCCGACCATCAGTTCGACCGATCCACCGCCGACATCGACCGAGAGCGTCGGCTGCTCTGTCATGGGCACGTTGTTTTTGACGCCGAGGAAAATCAGCCTGGCTTCTTCTGTTCCACTGATGACGCGAACGGCCAGCCCCGTTTGCTCGGCGACGAGATCGATAAAGTCTCCTCCGTTTTTCGCCTCCCGCACGGCGCTGGTGGCGACGGCGATGATGCGATCGTAGCCCTTATTCTTGGCCAAGGTGACGAGATTGCGAATGACCTCGAGTCCGCGTGTGATAGCCTCGTCGGAGAGGCGGTGGGAGCTAAACGCGCCGTTCCCGAGCCGCGTCATATCTTTGAAGCGATCGAGAACCTTGTAGCCTGCATCCGGCTGGATCTCAGCCAATACCATATGGATGGAGTTCGTTCCGATATCGATAACGGCGATCTTGGACATGAAATAGTAACGACTCAGGTATTTAGGCTGAAGGCTCCGGATACAGGCTGAAGGCTTTTAGGCTGAAGGCGGGGCTCCGAACACTTCAGTCTAAACACCTTCAGCCTATCTACCTCAGCAGTTACGCTCGGAAACCATAATGAAAGGTCCCGTGACCTGTCAAGGTCGGTGGGGTTAATTCTTGGTAACATCCGGGAAGGCTGCGCTCTTTAAGATAGTCGTGGTACTCTCGGCTGTCTGGTCTATCTGGTCTATTCGGTCTGTTCTGTCAGTCTCGTGTAATCGGTTGGACGAAATTAACCAGACAGACCAAACAGACGGAATAGACCAGACAGACCAGACCAACCAGAGAGACCAAATGAACCAAATCAACCAGATGACTGTTGTTGTGACCGGCGCCTCGACCGGCATCGGTGCGGCTTGCGCACTCGATTGCGCCGGTCGCGGGATGACCGTATTTGCCGGCGTGCGCGACCCTCGGGCAGGGGAGGCGCTTGCCGCGAAGGGCGGGCCGGCGCTCATTCCCATCACGATCGACGTCACCGATGAGTCATCGATCGCGCGATCTGTTGAGGCGGTGCAACTGGTCGTGGGCGGGAAGGGCCTCGGAGGGCTCGTCAATAATGCCGGGATCGTCGTCGGCAGTCCTCTCGAAGTGATTCCGTTGTCACATCTCAGGAAACAGCTTGAGGTCAACGTGATCGGGCAGATCGCTGTTACGCAGGCCTTTCTCCCGTTGTTACGCCGTGGCCGCGGTCGAATCGTGAACATGGGATCGATTGCCGGACGAGGGACCATTCCGTTGCTGGGGCCCTATTCTGCATCGAAGTTTGCCCTGGAGGCGCTGACCGATGCATTGAGAATGGAGCTGCAGCCCTGGGGGATTCAGGTGTCGATTATCGAACCGGGGGCGATCGCAACGCCGATTTGGGAGAAGTCAGCCAAGGAAGCAGAGGGTCTTGAAGCCTCGGTCAGCGCAGAGGCGAAGGCTCTGTATGGCGAAGCGGTAATTCGCATTCGTGAAGCGATCGCTCAAGCGGCTCAACGAGCGATTCCGCCTGAAGCGGTGGTCCGAGCGGTGCATCATGCGTTGACGGCCTCTCGCCCTCGCACTCGTTACCTCGTGGGTTCCGATGCCAAGCTGCGTGCCTGGATGGTGAAGTGGTTGCCAGATCGAGTTCAGGACAGGTTGCTGGTCTGGGCGCTGAAATATCCGCGGTAAGGGCAGGTCTAACGGGCGGGACGGGCGAGAAAAGCGCGACAGGCGGGAAATGTGAGATGCGCGGAATGGGCGACGGTTTAATCGTGCGTTTCTCGCGAGTCTCGCCTTTCCCGCCAGTCTTGCACGGTCCAGCCTGCTGGAGCGCGTGATCAACCAACGAGGTCGGGGTTGAGCCGATTCATCGGCTTGATCGAGAGGGCTTTGATTTCGTTGTAGATGATCGTGCGTCCTGCCTGGCGAAGGCGGGAGAAGACTCCTTCCACAATCACCTGGTCGCCTTCCCGGACTTCAACCTGACCGAGGCTGATGACCTTCAGCGTCCCGGCCTGATCCTTCAAGAGAAATCCATAGGCCGGTTGTCCTTGCCGATTCGTCGCGAGTTGGACGTTGGTGACTTGGCCGGTGACCACCACCTCTTGGCGGTCGTATTGCTCGGGGTGCGTGAGGAGTTCGGTGATCTCCAGAAGACCTGATGCGTGAACAGATAGTGGCATCAGGCTGAAGGCGAATAGGGGGAGTAGAAGTATCAGAACATGTGCAGTTCGGTGATGCTGACGCAGAGGCTGGGTGTTGGACGGTTTAGCCATAATGTGACGGTATTATACCGAACCGGGGCCAAAGTGCAATCACGGACGCATAATGCAAGCGAGACGGGCGGGGCACGAAGTGCTGAGCACAGGGAAGTTTTGAGTTCTAAGTTCTGAGTTGGAAGGCAAAGAAGGGGGAAGTTCTGAGTTGTCCGGAACTAACTCAGAACTCAAAACTCAGAACCCAGAACTTCTTCATCTGCCTCGGACTACCATTTATCGGACGGTCTTCCGCTCACGTCTTCTCCCCTCATATTGTTGAGGATCTGCGTCTGCATCTCACTCAATTCCTTTGCCGGAGGCTCGGCCGGGGCTTCAAGCGTGCCCTCTTCCAGCTTTGGTACTGGTGCAGTTCGTTTGAGCAACTCTTCATCCACTGCTTCGGGAGAGCGGTCCATGTCGTTGAAGATGGTGATGAGCCGCTGCAGCCCAAACAAGCTCCTGGTAATTTCTGAGTGCATGGCATTGGAGCTAGCTCCGAACATGAGCGAGGTCCAGAACTTGACTTCGATCTCTTCGGGTAAGCTGCCCCAGACCATGGCGGTCAGTTTGTCGATGAGAGCGGACTCTGTCTTTTCCAACCCGTCGTAGGCCGAGAGTGAACGTGGGATGGGTTGCTCCGCGAGCACCAAGAAGGTTTCCTTCCACAGATCCAATGGCGCTGTCGCCGTGGCTGCTGCGCCGGTCTGTAGCGTGGCCTGAAGGGATTGTAGATATTGCGAGAGGTATTTCACTTTGCGTGCGGCGAGACTGCCGGCGGGGATACCCCAGACATGTCCGATTTCATGATCTTGTAGCGGCGCAGAAATCGCATTCAGCCGCTCGCGTTCCGCCAGGTCGAGCCGTTTGCGATACTTTTCCGCCATGCGGAGTTGAGTTTGGAATTCGATGCTGAGCCGTTGGCGCTGATAGTCCTCAGCCGTGACTTCATCGGCAGCCCAACGCTCTTCCAGCAAACGGATTGCAGGCCTGGGCAGCACGGTTCTCGCCGATGCGCGCAAGGCCTCAAGCTGGTCGGCGGAGACGGAGAAACGCTCGCTCAAGAGGGTCCGGGCACGGTCGGCGAAGGCCACGCGGAGCTGCACGAGGCTTCGAAGACATTCGCATTGCAGCCACGTCCGCTCCCGTTTGAGCCGCGCCTGCCGTCGGTATTGGTCACGCCGGTCCGTCACAACCTTGATCGATTCCTTGGTCATGCTGGTATTGGTGGGCTTGCTCCCGGCGACGCAGCGGGGATCCGGCCGGTCTGCCACGATGTACAGGATTTCTTCGTCCGTCACGTCGAAGTATTGGAGGAGGATCAGTCGAAGCATGATCCTCCCTTGCATGGGCATGGCATCGATGACGGATCGGATCTTCTCAATGGTCAGGAGCGATGGTGGTGAGGCGATGGGAGTCATGGAGTCGGTCTCGTTGATTTAGTTTGTTTGGTTCATCTGGTTGCTTTGGTTTGTCTGGTTTCTTTCGTTCTTCGAACCAAACCAACTAAACAAACCAGATCAACCAAATAAACCGGTTCTGCTACGCCGTGCCTGATTGATGTGACTCCAGGTAGAGGGCGACGTATTCGCGAACCTCTTGAATGGTCCCGCTGACGAACAGATCTCGTGGGATTTCCACGCGTGTGAGAGTGGCCGGATCCACCCCACGTTCAATCGCGTAGTCTTCGTCAATGTATAGGCTCACCGACCCATCTGGAAAGCGAACCGCGTAGAGTGCGTCGTTGTCAGCCATGGACCCTGTCGATGCGACGATGTTCAGGCGAGACGGGCGAGACTAACGGGAAAAGCGTGATACGAGGTTCCTGAAACTCAGAACCTGGAACTCGGAACTTCTTTCCCCGTCTCACCTGTCCCGCTCTTCGTGCTTGTCGCGCACGTCTCGCTTGAATGCGGCATCAGCCGCCGAGCGTGTCGAGCATTTCCTTGACGCTCTTGCGAATGCAGGTGAAAATCGGCGTATCGCGCAACGTATAGCGGGAGCCCTCGGTTTCGCGGAGCGCCATGACGAGATCCAGGAAGTCTTCCGGCTTGTCGCTCTCAAACGCCACCACCCACTCCTGGTCGTCCAGCCCAAACGAGTAGGTCGTGTTCAGCTTCACCGACGGGAAGCGATGGCCGACTTCAATGTGCTCGTCCATCATGCCCTGCCGCGCCGCTTTCGTGAGCAGGAACCAGTCGCGCGTCTTCAGGAACGGATAGACGAAAATATACTTGGCTTTGCCCGGCACGACAGTGAGACGCTTGCTCTCTTGGTTTTCATGCGTGTGATGATCCACGTAGACCGACCGCTTGGTGATCGCGAGATAGGAGTAGGGCGTGGTCAGGTATTGGCCCAGCCCCGAGGCCAAGATCTTCGTGGTCATGTCCTGGAACAGTTCCAGTTCGTAGCTGATTCGCCACAGCATGATGTCGCAATCGCCCCGGATACCGACCGAGGAGTAGGCCACCACAAGCACCTTGCCGGTATACTCCTCAACCGCCCGCAGGAACTCCTGCTTCCCTTTGGCGCGCTCACTCTCGGGCAGGCGCCGCCAGGCCGGGTCGACTTTATAGAAGGCGAAATTCACATATTGGCGTTTAGGGGCTTGGGGCGCTGGGGTTGGTTCAGGGGTGGACATGGAAACTCCTCCGTATAACGTCTTGAAAATCCGTATTATCCACGGCTATTCGTGAATAGTTCGAGCAGTGCAATAGCTCATTTTTTTATCACTTCACCTTTGTTGTTGTCAACCGCGAGTGGAGCCTGGGCGCTTCGTTGACAGGGGAAGAGTGATCTGATACTGGCATGCTCATGCAGGGCGCATTGGGAATGTTGAATGATAAATGTTGAATGTTCAATTGTCGGAACCGGTAGCAACTGCGACAGATCAACTGGGGGTTGCAATAGAAGTCTTCGTGAATTATGCGGGCTAAACAGCGGACCATGGTGCTGTGCGTTGCGGCGTTGAGCTGCCTTCCTCATGTATCGGCCCATGCTATCGATGTGCATCCCACTGCGGCACAGGTTCAGATTGCACTCGATCGTGGGAACGAGGCGGCGCAGAAGCAGAGTCCTCCGGATACGTTCTATGTTCGATTCGGCGCGATCGACGAGCTCCACCCCAGCGGGTTTTTGATCACGAAGCTCGGCGGGCTGTCGGTTATGGCGACGCATATGGCCTTGCGGGGGCTCCAGCCGAGCGAGGCCGATGTGCAGCAACTGTTGGAAGGCCGGACTATGCTGGTCAGCACCGTCATCTTCGGGAATGCCTCCAACTTCGCGGTAGACAGCTATATGGTGTTCGATCAGGGAGGAAAAACCATCAAGCCCCTGTCTGTTCGCTTCGACGGGGTTGGCGATCGCACGGTTGCCTGGCCGGAGAGTCCACGATTCAAAGCGAAGGTCATCGCGTCGTTCAACTATGCAGACTTCGACCCAAAGGCCAAAACGATCATCACGGTCTTTCCGACGAACGGAGGAGAGACGAGTTTTAGTATGGATTTTTCCGGGATCCATTAGCGGGATAGCCGCGCGAGACGCTAGCGATGCGCGACAAGCGGGAAAGGCGAGACGGGCGAGACGAGGTGGGATGGGCGAGGCAGGCGCGACTGGCGGGAAAAGCGCGACGCGCAGGGAGACGGGTTCACACGTCACCTGCATCCCGCACCCGGTATCCCGTCTCACTCGTCCCGCTTTTCTCGCAAGTCTCGCGCGAATACAAAATACGCTTTACGGGTCGAGAATGCCGCTGGCGGATTTATTCAGTAGCCTGCTGAGGTGAGTATGGTTCCCCAGTTTGACGCAGAAACTATCGCGATTGGCACTGAGCTGTTGATCGGGGGCCGATCCGATTCCAATTCGCTCTTCCTCGCCGAGGAACTCGGCAAGCTTGGAATTACCGTTCGATTCAAATCGGTCGTCGGCGATGAGCGGCAGGATATTGTCACGGCTATTCACACAGCCGTAAAGAGAGCCCGGATCATCGTTATGACCGGTGGACTCGGCCCCACCGTGGACGATTGCACGAGGGAGGCGGTGGCTTCTGCGACCGGACAGAGGCTCGGGCGTCGCAAGGATGCGTTGGAAGGTCTGACAGCTCGACTCGCGCAGTGGGGCCGCATACCGAACGCAGCACAGTTGCGCCAGGCACTGATTCCATCCGGCGCCACTGTCCTGAAGAATCCGGTCGGCTCTGCACCGGGGTTTTGCCTGACATGGAAGAAGGCGCTGATCGTTTCGTTGCCCGGCGTGCCGCGGGAGATGGAAGAGATGGTGCGGCAGGAAGTCGTGCCATTGCTGCGTACAGCACATGAATTGTCAGGCGAGCCTCCACGCGCGCCGATCGTTCGTCAGGTGTTTCATACGTTCGGCCTGGCGGAGGCGGATGTCGATGCTAAATTACAAGGGCTTATTTCGAAACGAATGCCGGTCGATCTGGGGCTGCTCGCATCGCCCATGGGCGTGCTGGTCTCGCTGACGACGAAGGGGAGCCAATCTGTCCCGGTGAAGCAGCGTGATCTGTTGCAGAAGATGGCGAAGGAGGTCCGCTCACGACTGGGCGAGTGGCTCTTCGCCGAAGGGCGAGACACAATGGAAGAGGTCGTCGGGCGGGAACTCACCGAACAGAGACTGATGTTGGCGGTCGCGGAATCCTGCACCGGCGGATTGATCAGCCATCGGCTCACGCAGGTGGCCGGCTCATCGGCCTATATAGATCGTGGCGCTATCTGCTACAGCAATCGGGCGAAAACGGAGATGCTGGGCGTGCCGGCAGATCTCATTGCCCTGCGCGGCGCGGTGAGCAAGGAAGTCGCAGCGGCGATGGCCTGCGGCATTCGTGAGCGCGCCAACGTATCGGTAGGACTCAGCGTCACCGGTATTGCCGGGCCGGGCGGCGGAACCGAGACCAAGCCGGTGGGGTTGGTCTATGTCGGGTTGGATGATGGGACCGGTCGTCCGATCGCACGGGAGTTCCGGTTTCACGGCGACCGGAATGTCATCAAACAGCGATCGTCACAAGCCGCATTGGATGTCCTACGCCGCTGGCTCTTCGACAGGGCATCGAAGTGATCCGGGCCTTTCTTGCCGTAGAACTATCCTCACCGCTGCAGGCCGAACTCGCCCAGGTCCAACAAGAATTGAAGCAGCGCATCGAGCCGGGAATGAAACGAGATGTCCACATCTCCTGGGTGCGTCCCGCAAAGGTTCACCTTACGGTCAAGTTCCTTGGCGACATGGAAGAGCAGGTCATTGAACCGCTACGCATCGCGCTTGAACAGGCAATCGGAAGTCGGATCGCGGTGAATCTGCCGCTCGAACGGCTCGGTGGTTTTCCCCGTCCGGAGAGTCCGCGCGTGCTCTGGGTCGGGCCGTCGGAGAATTGGGAGCGAGAAGAGGAGGGGAAGCGAGTTACAGAAATCCATGGCGCGATCGAACAGGCCTGTGAGGGCTTGAGCTTTCTCCGTGAGACAAAACCGTTCAGTCCTCATCTGACCTTGGCGCGAATTAAGGCGGGAGAACGGCACGTTGGAGTTGCCTTGGCAAAGGGTGGGGTGTTGGATAGGCCGCTTTCATTGGGCTCACTGGCAGTGGAGTCGGTCGTGCTGATGAAGAGTGAGTTGAAGCCGACCGGGTCGGTCTATACGAAGCTGTGGGACGTGTGGCTGCGGGGGGAAAGTGGCGCGCGACAAGCGCGAGGAGCGCGACTCGCGTGACGTGTGAGGCGGTCTGAAGGCTGAAGACTGAAGTGTTCGGAACTTCGAACCCCGACCTTCAGCCTTTGGACTTTGGCCTGCGGGCTAAGTCCCTGGCATTTCTATTGACAGATCCTCACTCAATCGGGATATCGTGCGGCACGTGCAAGTTCCCGACAGGGGCCGGAGTGGTTGGTTGGGTCAATATTATACGGTGGAGAGTATGGAAACCAGAGTGATTCGGGATACCGTGTCGCGAGATGATCTGACGGAGATCGCGAAGCAGCAGTTCGGCGAGATGGTCAAGGCTGTCGTGGATATCGAACAGGGCATCATGGCGATCGGCGGAGAGCTTCATTCAGACGAAGAGGCAGTGCTTTTAGACCAAGGGTCTGTGCAACGACACTTGTGGGGAATTAACCTCTACCCCGACAAGCCGATGGCCGAGTGGATCGAATTTGACTCGATGATCAACGTGCGTCCATCCGCTGGGAACCGCTCACGATATGTGGAAAGTTCTGAAATGCGAGAAGCGATTAAAAGGATCGTCAACCGGTTGGTAGGAAGCTAAGAAGATGTCTTCTCAGCATGCGAGTTTAGCTGCAGGACGTTGGCAGACGTTGCCTCTCGTAGAGCAACTGGCCAATGTCGGCAGTGACGTTGCCCGTGCTCATCGATGGCAGGAAAAGGATCCGCCACTGTGCGAGAAGGCATTCGTCCGTGCGTTAGAACTGCTCGATATGACAATCGGAGACCCTCGATGGAAAGGCCGAAGGAAGGAACTCACGCGAGTGAGGGAATTCCTGTGTGATGCAATGCTGGGCGGGAAAGAATATGGGAGCGACCTGGCTAGTCTGGATCGCTATTTCTATCCGTTTGCTGTCGCAGCGCGAGCGGGCCGCTGAACTCCCTCTCAGCCCTCCAAAAAGTATTCAAGCCGCGCCTCTGCGTGGTTCACGATGGAGCACTTCGGCGACTGCTTGGGGATTGCGAGCGGCTACGCGGAGGAGCGCAAGGGCAGGGCCATCCGGTGTTCTGCGTCCCTGCTCCCAGTTGCGTAACGTCGCGACACTCACGCCGATCATGAGGGCAAACTCTGTCTGCGACGCCTTATGACAAGGCGAAGAATTCCTGCATGAGGTTAACCATGTACGACTGCCAATTCTCCGAAATCCTTGTCGAGCGTAATGAGAATACGCCCTTCCCGATGGGCCAAGGCCAGGATCAGTCGGCCAGTCTCCTGCCCAGACGACATCGTGCCCTGCAGCAGTTAGCAGCAGTTAAAGGATCAACGGTTCCACCCCAGACACAAGTATCTAGCAGAAGTTTCACGAGGCGGATTCGAGAGGCAGCGGTTCAATCCGTTCGTGGCCGACGAGCCGATGAGCGTATGCGAGGCAGGCTTGAATATCCTCCTGTTCCAGCCAGGGATAGCCCTGAAGGATCGTGTCAGGTGTGTCACCTGCTGCCAACATACCGAGAACATGCTCGACGGCGAGTCGGCGGCCTCGGATAATCGGCTTGCCACCGAAGATGCGTGGATTGACTGTAATGCGTTTCAGGAGGGTGTCTTCGTTAGGCGCGGAATTCATGGGCCCAGCATAGCGCAACTGGACTCGGATTTAAACTGAGGTCCCTCATTCCGATGTCTTCCGGTATCGCTACCCGCCTCACTCTAGATTCGAAAGAAGAAACATGCCATGTCGGGTATGTGCTGGCAAAGGGCGGGCCTGGCTACTCGCTTTAACCGACGTATACGGAGTCGGAGAGCCCTCGTTGGACAGAGGCAGTAATGGCAACCTGGTATCTACGGAAATGGGGGAAGGTCAATGCGCTCTGTAATGGACTGTCTGGCGGCTCATCTTAGGACAAAGTGGAGAAAGTCAAAGGGCCCGACTTCATGTCGCGCTTTTCCCGCCCGTCTCGCTTGAATCATGCATCGGCGATTGGCGCAGACGCGCTTATGAATCATGCGGGTTACAGGGACACGCGGAAGACTTCTTCAATGGTCGTTTCGCCCATGAACGCCTTTGCCAGCCCATCCTGAAACATCGTCTTCATCCCTTTCATGATCGCGGTCGAGCGGATAAACGATGCCGGCTTGCGCTGCATGATCAAATCACGAATGTCCTCATCGACTTCGAAGATCTCAAACAGGCCGACTCGGCCGATGAAACCGCTTCCCTGGCATTGGGCGCACCCCTTCCCCTTGTAGAGCCTGACTCCTGCCAGCCCATCGTGCGTCTTGCGCAGGACGCCTTGCCGCTGTAAGACATCGATCGTTTCAGAGAAGTCCGGCCGGGATTGGATGGATTCGAGGATTCGGGTGCTGGGCATCACGCTTTCGCGGCAGTTCTTGCAGATCCTGCGGATGAGCCGTTGGGCGACCACGAGGGTCAGGGACGAAGACAACAGATACGGCTCCACTCCGATGTCGAGTAAGCGAGGGACGCTCCCGGTTGAGTCGTTCGTATGAAGCGTGGACAGGAGGAGCCGTCCAACCAAGGCAGCCTGGACGGCGATTTCGGCAGTTTCTTTATCGCGGATCTCTCCGACCATGATGACGTCGGGGTCTTGGCGGAGCAGCGCTTTCAGGCCCGTGGAAAACTGGACACCCGCAAGGTGATTGACTTGGGTCTGGTTGACCCGCGGGATCGAGTATTCGACCGGTTCTTCAATGGTCGAGATGTTGACAATGTTTTGGCGCTCCGTTCCGATCCGCATGAGCATGGCGTAGAGCGTGGTGGACTTGCCTGATCCGGTCGGGCCGGTAATCAGGATCATCCCGAATGGTTTCATGATATTCCGGAGGATAATTTGATAATCGTGGGGCACCAGTCCCAGATCCTCTAAGTCGATAATGACGTTGTCCTTTGACAGGATTCGAAGGACGACTTTCTCTCCCCACTGTGTGGGAATCGACGCGACACGGAGATCTATTTTAAAGCCGTCGAGGTTGGCTTCGAATCGGCCATCCTGCGGAGAGCGCCGCTCGTCAATGCGCATACCAGACAGAATTTTGATCCGTGAGATCAGGGGGAGCTGAAGCGAGGGCGAGAGGCTGAAGACTTCTCTCATCACGCCGTCTACGCGGTACCGGACGACGGTTTCAAGTTCGAATGGCTCGATGTGGATATCGGACGCTCGAGTGACGGCCGCGTATAGGAGGAGGCGTTGGACCGCGTCCACGATCGTCGAGTCGTTCCCATCTTGCTGCTTTGCGGATATGAGGTCGGTTGTCTTTTCCGTGGTCGCTCGGTCTAAGATCTCTCGCAGCTCTTTCTTGTACAACAGTTGCGCTCGTCTGATAGACGCTTCCGTTGCGAGGAATGGACGGACGCGCAGCCCTGTGACACGTTCAATCTCACTCACGACGTTTCGTTCGCGTGGATCCGCCATGGCGACGTGGAGTTGATCGCCATCGCGGTCGAAGGGCATGAGGATATGTTTACGCGAGAAGGTTTCCTGTATCGTACCGACAATGTCCCCCTTCACGTGGCCGATTGTCAGGTCGATAAATCCGACATTCCAACTGCGGGCCAGTTGATCCAGCAAGAACGCTTGTGGGATGCGGCCTTGCTCGACAAGCGTATGAATGAGGGGAGTTCTGAGCCGTTGGGCGAGCGTGCTTGCCCGGTCGAAGTCCGTTCGATCGATCACTCCGAGCTGTTCCACCAGGAGCGATTGCAGTTCCTCGTCGCTGACCTTCAACTCTGACATGACTCTTGTCCTTTGGTGAGCGTGGTCTCGACTTGCTTCACAAGCTCGCCGAGCGAGAAGGTGGTCTTATTGAAGTATGCGACGGCGCCGAGGTCCAGAGCCTCCTGTTTATCCTGCTCCTGCGTCAGACTGCTTAAGACGATCACCGGGATGGCTGCTGTGACGGAATCCTGTTTCAGGACTTGGAGGACGTCGAATCCTTGGATTTTAGGCATGATCAGATCGAGGACGATAATATCGGGTCGTTCAGACCGGATGAGTTGAAGGGCTTCTTCCCCGTCGGATGCGGTGGTCACTGCATATCCCTGCCGGCGCAGGGTGGTTTCCGCAGCTTTGCGGAACATCCGGTCATCATCAGCGACGACAATTTTGGTCATCTATTCATCCCATCTTCGATGCGCGTGCGTGCGCTTGAGCGCCGGCGGTTGTCAGTTCACTCCTCGCCAGTCCGTTACCTTGAGGTAATTCATGACGCGGGAGAATTCGAGCTGCAACGTTGAAAGGAGGTCCATCGCCTTCGACAAGTCACCGGCCTTACCCAGGCCCTCCATCTCAGCCGCAAGCCCATGGGCCGAGCTGGCGTCAAAACCTGCGACCATGCCTTTCAAACTATGCGCGGTCTGACGGACCCCACTCGCATTGCATTCTTTTACTGCTTGATCGAGCTCCTGTAGTCTTTTGGGGCAGTCCTCAAGAAATATTTCGATGAGCTCAGTGAGCAGCTCTCGATCGTCATCGACCCAGCGAAGCGCTGCCGAAAAATCCACTGGCGCTTCGATCCCGGCTGGTTCCTCTTGAGATAAGTTCATCTGAAGTCCTACCTTTCTAGGACCGGTACACACATTGAGAAGGCGATGAGTAGGCGAATCGAACTCGGCAACAAATGCAGATCTCCGCCAGCAGTATCGGTTATCTTTTCGGATACTTGAGGGGGCTGAGGAGAACAAGCATGAAGAATGTGGCCTATACCGTTCCCTGCTTGATCGCGCCGCGCTTCACGTCGCGCAGCAGTCGTTCGACGATCAGCCGCATGAAGAAAAAGCCCAGCTTCGGGTTCTGGTAGTAGAGGCGATAGATCTGCGCGTCGGTCATCTGGTACAGCTCGCAGTCGGTATCACACACGACCGTCATCGTGCGCACCTTCTCAGCCGAGAACAGGCCGATCTCGCCGATCAATTCACCCGGGCCGATGGAGTGGTCGATGCCCTGGAGCTTCAGCGTCCCGCTGGCCACGTACACAATCTTATCGGCCACGTCGCCCTTGCGGAACAGCACCTCGCCGGCCATGTGCTTGCGCAGGTGCATGTGCGGCAATAGCCATTCGGTCACGGGTGATTCCACGGTGGCCTGCTCGACCTGTTTGGTCAGTCTGATGATTTCGATCAGCCGCTTGGCGTTGATCGGCAACAGGATCAAGTTCACAAGGAATGTTGGCATGACGAGCAACTGTGTGATCTGGTAGTCCGTGTCCAGCACGCAGAAGATCAGATAGAGCGGGTTACTGGCCAATGCCAGCACCCGCAGGGATATCATGTCTTTCTGGAACTGGCTGGCGATATAGAGAGCTCCAGCCAGTATGCCGATAGCGGTGATGATGTCGAAGTGCATGGGTACTGGTCCCGCGGCCGTGGTGTGTGAAGTCGGCTGGTTTATCTTGTTTATTTAGTTTGTTTTGTTTATTTGGTTGAACCAGTCGCGCCCGTCTAGAACTCAGAACTCAGAACTCAGAACTTCTCCGCCCCTCTTGCCCGGCTATCCTGCTAGATCATGAGCGTTTGATCCTCCTCAAGGACCGTTAAACCGGGGATAGACAACTCACGAAGTTCACGCAGGATCTGATCTTTGTATGCCGGTTTGAGATGGTAGGCATACACCGAGATATCGTCCCGATCGAGTTTTCTGAGCTCCTGGGCGAGCAAAGCCGGTGTGAGATGTTTGCTCATGCGGGCGAGGTCCATCATAGAGTTTGGATAGGAACATTCGATAAAGGCGGTTTTCAGGTGAGGGATCCGTTTCGCTTCGTGCCACAGTTCATCAGTGGAAAAGGTGTCTCCGCTATAGACAAAGGCAGAGGCAGAGGCAGAGGAACGATCTTGCACGATAAATCCTGTCGTTGGAACCGTGTGATTCACAAGGATAGGCGTGATGTCGACTCCTGAGAACGAATACGTCGTTCCAGGCTTCAGATATGACGAAGTAAATGTCGGGCGCTCCGGCGTCGGGATGTTGAAAAAATCGGGATACACATCCGTATTGAAGATGTGGCGGCGCAGTCCCTGTATCACTTCGGGGAGACCTGCCACAACGATCGGGGCGTCCATCTGCTCGCTCAGATTGTCGGCTAGCATGGGGAGCCCTTTAATATGATCGAAATGAAGGTGTGAAAGAATAATGTGACGGATCTGCCCCTGCTCGATCATTGAGAGCTTACTTGCCACAGTCCCGGCATCAAGAAGCAGCGTCTCGTTCAGTAAGAAACCACAGGTATTACAGCTATGAGGCCCGGTGGCAGGTTGAAGAAGGGCATCAGAGCCATGACATCCAAGAATTCTAATATCCATGCTGTAGGTTCCGCCTGATTTAAGCGAGACGAGCGAGATTGGCGGGACGGGCGAAGAAGTTCTTGGTTCGAAGCTCCGAACACCTCGAAACCTCCCTCTTCTCGCCTTTCTTATCCACCTCTAACTCAGAACCTCTTCGCCCGTCCCGCTTTTCTCGCAAATCCCGCAAATCCCACACCTCGCCCTTCAATGGGTTCCAATCTACTGGGTCGCGGGATAGGAGTGAATAGACTCAAACGAGGGGGGTGCCTGTTAGAGGGGATTGTCTAGAGAGAGATGGAAGAGTATCTAATTCGTGGAGCTTGCGGTCAGCCAGGAAAAGTTCTATAAGGGACGCTAATGACTGGTAAGCCAGGCTGGCTTACTCAGGAAGGTGAGCAATTATTTCACATGTGATGCTGCGAGGCCGTGTATGTCGATGGGGAGAGTCTTCGTAGTTGATGACGAAGATCATGTCAGGAAAACAATCGGCCTCGTGCTGAAACAAGGTGGCTATGAGGTCCTCGAAGCAGCTGACGGTGAAGAAGCCATGGCCATGATCCAATCCTATCCCACGGGTTTTTCAGTCCAAGCCATCATCTGCGACATTCAAATGCCAAAGGTGAGTGGAAATGACCTCATCTCATTCATCCGGGCGAAGCTTCCATCGATACCGGTCATCGCGCTGACTGGACACCCGAATGTCCGTGGAGCTGCGTTTCTGTTCAAGCAGGGTGTGGTGGACTATCTCATCAAGCCGGCCCAGCCACAAACCCTGTTGGACGCTGTCGGGCGGGCTATAGGGGAACAGGCGGTGTTTGAGTAGCAGGATGCTGAAAAAGTCCGCCAGCTTCGTTCTCGCATCGTTCAGACCCTCAACGTACCCAGAGGGTACGCCTCGGCCCTTCACTCGCTGCGGCCTTGCTGGACGGCCATTTTGAGCATCCTGCTGGAGACTTTTACTGTTTGCGCCACATTTGTAAACCATCGAAGTTCTCGCGTGGCCACAGAGTTTTTCTGCAGCCTGCTAGGACTCCGGCGTCAAGATACCCGTGAAGTGTATCTGCCTGAAAATAGTTCTAAGTTCTGAGTTGTCCGGAACTAACTCAAAACTCAGAACCCAGAACTCAGAACTTCTTCACCCGTCAGGAGCGAGGCGCCTCTCCTGGCTTTAGCGGTAACCGGATGTGTATCTTCGTTCCAGCTCCCAGTTCGCTTTCAACCCAAATCGTGCCCCCATGAGCCTCGACAATATCCTTCGTGATTTTCGTGCCGAGTCCGGTCCCGCCTGGCTTGGTGCTCATGGCGCGCTTGGTGAAGAGCCGGTCTCTTACGTCCGGCGTCATTCCTCCACCTGTATCGATGACCGAAACCACGATCGCGTTTTCTGCGGTAGGGGGTTGCGCGCACACGGTGATGGAGCCGCCTGGAGGAACCTCAGGAATCGCATTGTTGATCAAATTATAGAAGGCACTGTAGAGCCGCCGCTGGTCTGCCACGATCAACGGGAGTAACTCCAAGTTCTCGGTGAGGAGTCGGACATGTCTTTCCTGGGCAAGAATCCCCAGAGAACGGAACACGTTGCTGGCGACGTCGGCTACTTCGCATGCGGAAAATTCGAGCGGGGTGCTTAGCTCTTTGACCGCGTCCGCGATTTCCGCGACGCGATCGTGAATCCTGCGCGCGTCGTCCTTCAGCATCGCAATCACTTCGTTGCAGAGTTCGCGACTGGCCTTGGCCCGTATGGTTTCACTATCAGGTAAGTGTTCCAGCAGCTCGTTGATTTCGGTCTGTAAGATTCCTGCGCCACAGACGATAGGCATGAGGAGATTTTTAATGTCGTGGGTAATGTCGCCCATCAGCTGAGCCACTTCTGCAAGCTTCGCATCTTCCACTAAACGAGTATGCTCAATTGCGACAGCGGCGAGTGCGGAAATAATGGTGAGAATAGCCAAGTCATCCTGGTCGAGGAATTTTCCCCCGCGCTTGTTCATGACCTGAATGACACCGATGGGATCACCCTCCCAACGCTTGAGGGGAATCGTGATCATGTCATGGGTAATGGAGCCGGTCGCTTTATCCACTTGTTTGAAATGGCGGTGATCGGCCTGTGCGTCGGGGACGATTTCAGGCACTCCCGTCCGATAGACCGTTCCGGCGATGCCTTCATACCAGGGCACCGCTGTGCCAGGCGGCACGGGTTTTTGACCGATGGAATGATAGAACACGAGAGTGCGATTCTCAGTGTCGGCCAGCAGCACGGAGCCATTTTCCGCATTCACGACATCCAGCGCGATGTGAAGCGCTTGTTCCAGCAGGTCTTGGAGTTTGATGTGTTGAGAGAAAACCTCTGACATTCGCCGCGCAGCGACAAGCTCCAATTCTCTCCTGGCAAGAAGCTGCGCCAGCGCTTCATGCGATTCGGGTGTCGGCAATTGATGGGATGCGGTGTCGGAGAGTCTTGGAGTCGTCATGCGAGCCCTGTGTAACGTCCCAATGTTGGTCTGTCTAGTTGATGAGGTCCATCTTGTCTATCTGGTCTGTCCGGAGAATCTTGCCCGTGCGATCAGTTGACTAGAAAGACAGGACAGACCTCTCCGACCAGATAGACCAGACAGACCGTCCGGTTCTGTATAGCCTAAGGCGATTATCTCCCTCGTGCGTCACTCAAGTAATCCCCTCAACTAGGGGCACCCCTCATCTGAGGGGATAGGCATTGATCTCAATTCCGTATACCTGATACCCTGCTGCCGCGAGACTGGCGAGGCTGGCGGGAGGGGATGCGGGATACGGGAGACGAGATGGATGGGAAAAGCGAGACGGGTGAGACGGACGATGGTTCCAGGTCCGAGGTTCCCGGAATCCCGAATCGCGTCTCCCGCATCCCGAACTTCATGTCGCGCTAGGCGTGCCCGTCGCGCGGTTGCATAGAGGACTAAGGGCCTAACCTGGAAAAGGAGGATCGACGCTATGGGTAAAGGCAGAGTGCTGGTCGTGGATGATGAGGTGGATGTGAGAACGTCCGTGCGTCTCATTTTATCGAAGGCAGGCTACGACGTGGACGAAGCCGAAGATCCAGAGGCGGGAGTCGCCTTGGTAAAATCGGGAGCGAATAAGCTGCCCTTGAATGCCATTGTGACCGATCTCAATATGCCGAAGATCAACGAGGTCATCGTGGTTCCCTATTTGCGTTCTCAGTTCCCGTCGTGTCCGATCATCGTGGTGAGCGGTTCAAAGATGATGGAGAAATCATCCAAACTGTTTAAAGAGGCCAACGTAGAATTCCTCGCAAAGCCGGTCAATCAAGAGCAGCTATTGGGCGCGGTGAACAAGGCTGTCAACAAGGTCTGATCGAGAGACAAGGTTCCGACATGTTTGAAAGGTTAAGGTTGAGGCGGGCAAAGAAGTTCTGAGTACGGGGAAGTTTTGAGTTCCACCCGTCCCGCTTTTCTCGCGCTTCACGCTTCACGTTCAATGAGAACGTGAGGTCGTGGGGTCGAGGGGAAACCGGAGATGAAATGTCGTTCCCATGCCAGGCTTGCTTTCCACCCAGATCTTTCCTTTGTGCGCATCCACCACGTCCTTTACAATCTTTGTTCCCAGCCCAGTCCCGCCCTTCTTCGTGCTGATCGCCTTCGCTGAGAAGAGGTGGGTTCGAACCTCGGAAGGCATCCCGCGCCCTGTGTCGATCACAGCGAGCGCGATCCCCCCTGTGTCCTGATCGAGATGCCCACGTACCGTGATCGAGCCTCCTGGCGGTGTTTCTGGAATGGCGTTATTGATGAGATTGTAAAACGCGTTGTAGAGCCTCCGCTCGTCGGCGTGGAATTGCGGCAGCGATTCAAGGCCGTCAGTCCGCAAGGTAATCTGCCTTTTCCGGGCGAGGCCCTGTAGCGTGTGAAACACATCGAGGATGACCTGCCCGGCCGAACAGGGCGCAAAGTTGGGAGGCGCACTCAACCCCTTGACGCAGTCGGCCATTTCCTGGACCCGGTCATGCAGGCGTCTGATGCCATTCTGAGCGATCTCGACTGACTCATCGCAGATCTTCTTGTTGGTCTCATTCTGAGTCAGCTCCGCGCTGTTCATCGCGCCGAACAGGTCATTCGCGACATCGCGCAATAATTCAACACCCGTCTGCACCGGTGTCAGCAGATTCTTCATATCATGGCCGATATCGCCGAGCAGCGTCACCACTTCAGCCTTCTTGGCATCCTCGAATTGCTGGGCCTGCTGAATCGCCAGCGCGGCAAACGCGGAGATGATCGTGAGCAGTCCCATGTCGTGGTTCGTGAACGGCCCCTCCCGCTTGTTCAGCACGTTCAAGACGCCGATCGGCTCGCCTCGCCAGCGCCGGAGCGGCACGGTGATCATGTCGTGGGTGACGAAGCCGGTGGTCTGATCGATCTGGTGAAGATGGCTGGCATCGTGGTCGACCCGGTTCGCAATCCGGGCCTCCCCTGATTGGAAGACGGAGCCAGAAATCCCCTTATCCCAGGGAATGGCCGTACCGCGAGGGACCGGCTTATCGCCGATCGAATATTGAAAGATCAGCTCTTCTTTCTCCGTGTCTGCGAGCAGAATGGAGCCCGCTTCAGCTCCCACCTCTTCCAACGCACTATGCAGGGTCGTTTCGACCAGCTCGTCCAGATCCAACGACTGAAACAGGGCCTGGCTGATCCGTTCCACCGCTTCGAGTTGCGTCTTGTAGTGGAGAAGGTCTGCAGCATCGGCCTTGCTCAATTGCGTAAAGTCAGCGCCTGGCTGGTTCTTCGCATCGGGGGAGAGTGGTTGGGTCATTACCGGGATCCTTGTTTAATTGGTTTGTTTGGTTTGTCTTGTTTATTTGGTTGTTCGGATTAACTGAGTCAAGCAACCAAACAAACCAGATAAACCGAGTCTTCCACAGCCTGCTTGCGCTACCTATAGCGACTTCTCCGGCATTGGGGTATCCCCTCAATTGAGGGGGCCTCATCTGTGGGTATTGTCAAAGAAGAATCAAAGGCATAAAAGAGCACAAAACTGAATGGCGTTGCGCGCGGCAATGATTTATTCATTGGGAGGTGCCATATGAGATATATAGGATGGGTCGGGTTTGTACCGAGTCTGCTGATGGTCGGAGTCCTGGGAGGATTGATGGCGCCGCCTCCTTCGGAGGCGATGACAATTACGATAGATGGGCTGGATGTAACTGGTTCGGTAACACCATACACCTGTGAAACGGGCTACAGTTCCTGCTGGTATATCACCACTGCCATCAATACTCCCCTTACAATCGCGGGGACAAATGACACCTGGAAAGTGGCGGACGTGTCTACCACGAACAGGGCCAGAGTGAGGATTAACGACGTCGGCGGCACACCTGCGACCAATGTCGATAAGATGAATTTAACCGGAATAAAACTCACACCGACGACTTCTACCAAGAAGACAGCCCATATCATAATCACGCATACTTACAGTACCGGGCAAGGATTGGGTGACTATCAATGGGGCATGGGGGTGACAGGGCAATTCGAGCCCGGTCCTAATGCTACTGATACGGTCCTAAATAATCAGTTTGTACTCATCGGCACGGGCAACTTCGATACGCCAGATACCACCGATCCCGCAATTGAGATAGGGAGGCTTGATAAAGGTGCGTTTAGAACCCCCCAAGCACCTGGTAGCAAGGGAATCGTCACTCAAACTCTGAACCCACGTACGGTCAAAGCCAGTTGCAATACTAATGGTAGCAACACTTGTAGGCCGACGATCAAGTTCGACTTCCAGACGACCGTTGAGGGAACGGACGCGTTGGTTCTGACCGACAGTCTGCTTGCTACCGGTATAACTTGTACGCCAGCTCAGCTGGATCCGCTCACTCCGCAGCTCTTGGTCATCGCGATGAACTATTTTGACGCCCATACGATTGCGCCGCATTATCCTGCGCCGACACATTGGAGTGGCGTGCACGCTTGGCTGGACTTGGAGGCCGCGAAGCTTCACCTTGATTCGGGACAACTAGCCAAGCTGCATAAACTGGAGAGTGATCTGGATACGTGGCTCGCGAGCCACTCCTGCGCTGGGAAGCCCGCCGTCGAACTAGCTAAGGACTCAACGTCGGGTGTAGCCTCGGGTCTAGCCGCGGGTGGCACACTCGCGACGACATGTGTTGAATCGAATACGTGCGGCAAGATCGTCATCAAGAAAACGATCGCGACAAAATTTGATCCAGATGGTTGTTGTATTCCGGCGAATGCTACCATCCCACAGGACATACAAAAGTTCGGCTTCGACGGGACCGGCGTGGGTATCTATTCCTTTAGTATCACCACTGACGGGGTTCAGCTTCCGACGGGAAGCACGGGGAGCTATTCCATCAACTCCCTCGACAGCGCCAGCGGCCCGTGGATCATCAAAGAAACTATTTTTCCGGACAGCAGTATCACAGATCCTGACGGCGACGGTGATGCGTTTTGGTATACAAAGTCTATAATTTGTACGCCAGAGACTGGTAATGGTGGCGTCGTTTACACCAAACATAAAGGTTTGCCAAATCGCCTGCCCGTTTCCAATCTTGACCCCACCGAACAGAGGTCAGGGTCCGTTACCGTGACAAGCTTGGCGGCTAACGCCACTCTCACTTGCACCTTCGAGAACGGGATATTCGATGATTAAGGAGGATGAATGAGCCCCACTAGTAGGCTGGGGGATTAAGCTGGTATCGAAGAAGACTGTCGCGTGGTGAAACCTGTCGGTCACGCAGCCGACCAGGGCCTTTCGCACGAAGGCGAAGGGCCCTGCCTCGGTCTCACAAAGGTCGTAGACCTCCAGGCGGGAGAGTGGCTGGTACTTGCTTCCCTCTGACAGGAACGAGAGGTTGACTATGGATGAGAGCACAGCGCGGTTGCGCCATCCTGATTCCATGAGGCAGGCCCTTCTGTGGGCGCTCCTGTCGACGCTTGTGCTGTTCATACTTGCGCCTACTGTCGGGGACGCGCAGGTGCCGGTGGTGACAAACATTACCTCGACGACCGGCGCAGGCGATCTCGGCACCTTGATCACGCCTACAGGGAACCTCTATGACATCACCCATGGAACCCGCCCGGGCGGTGGCCCCAACCTCTTTCATAGCTTCGGAGATTTTACTGTCGGCAGCGGTGATATTGCCAACTTTCTCAACGACTCCGGACTTACGACCACCAATATCATCGGTCGCGTCACAGAACTAGGTGTCGCACACACCTCATATATCTATGGGACCATTCAAACCACCGGTTTCGACGTTGGTGGTGTGCCTACGAATTTGTTTCTGGTGAATCCGAACGGTATCGTCTTTGGGCCACAGGGCTCGTTGAATGTGGGCGGGTCGGTCAGCTTCAGTACCGCACAGTATCTTCGCTTGTTCGACGGGGTCAACAGCGCGAACTTCTATGCCAATCCCGCCAACGACGGCCTGGCCAATAGTATCCTCGTCGTGGACCCTGTGGCGAACTTTGGCTTTTTGTCGTCGGCAGCCCCGGTCGCCTACGGGTTTTTAACCGCGCCCGATCCGAGTGCCACGATTACGGTTCAGGGGAGTTTTCTCCAAGTTCCCATTACCCTCGACCCTGTGACCGGTCTGCAGAAGGCCAGCACCCTCTCACTGGTCGGGGGGAACATCAACATTGTCGCTGACCCAGCCACAGGCACTCCCGCCACGCTCATAGCTCCGAGCGGGCAGATCAATCTGGTGAGTGTGACGTCGCCGGGAGAAATCTTGTTCCCGGGTTTGGCCACTGGTCCGAACATCGAAGTACCTGTTACCACGATGGGGACGGTGACGATCAATGGAGGCGCGACGCTGGACGTGAGCGGCCAGGTTGTGTTTGACGCTAATGGGAATCCCATCGGCGGGAATAGCGGCACCGTGTTTGTGCGTGGAGGGCAGTTGGTCATGGATGCTTCGACGATCCAGGCATTTACCTTGGGGGCGGTGGATGGTGCGAGTAAGGCCGTCGACATTCAGGTCTTGCAAGACGTCGCACTTACCACTGGTTCCGCCATCTTCACGCTCGCTTTTGGACCAGGAGCAGGGGGGGGCGTGCAGCTGACCGCTGACACTGTGTCGATGGGGGATAGGGCGACGATTTTCACGGGAACTTTTAATGCGAATGGGGCTGGCATTGCAGGGGATGTGGCCCTGAACGCGAGGACGATAAGCCTTATGGGTGGTTCCTCAATCCAGAGCCAAAGTCAGAGCTTAACCCCTGGGTTAGGTCACGGGAATGTGACCATCCAGGGATTGCAGGGGCCGGGCAGCGCAGCAGAATCGGTGACCCTTTCCGGTAGCAGTAGTCTAGCGAGTACAACGTTTGACCTCGGCGACGGGGGACAAGTGGCCATCACTGCCCAGTCTTTGACGATGGAAGGGGCTGACACCTCCATCAATGCGTCAACGAATGGTGTGGGCCATGGAGGAGACATCGTGGTACAAGTCCAGCACGCCAGTCTCTTAGAAGGGGCGACCATTAAAACTCTCACCGGCAGCGCCGATCCCAATGCTCCAACGGCCTCCACAGTCACGGTGCAAGGGTTGAATGGCCTCATGGCGGATTCTGTCGCCCTTTCAGGATTTGGTTCAGGCATCGTCTCCGAAACCACCGGCTCAGCTCGTTCTGGCCACGTTACGGTGGAATCCAACATGGTCAGTCTGACGGGTGGGGCCGTGATCCAAACCGGTACTCTGGGCAGCACAGGGGCGGGAGGGGATGTGACCATCAATGCCGGCTCGTTCGATATTTCCGGCGGGGGTCGCATCTCGAGTCTGTCGGCCGCTGAGAGCGCGGGGCAGGTGACGATCAAGGCGGACACGTTAATTCTGGACAATGTTTCCATCGAAACCTTCACCACCAGTAGCGGCAAAGGGGGGGACGTGGTGTTGGACGTGGGGAGCGTGAGTCTTTCAAACGGGGCGACGATTAACAGCAGCACCTCCGGGACGGGCCGAGCCGGCGACATTATCATCGCTGCAGGTCAATTGGTCACCGTGGACAGCGGCTCGAATATCACGGCGAACACGGTGGGGCAGGGCAACGCGGGCAATGTGCTGTTGGGGAGTGTCGGTACGGTCACGGTGACAAACGGCAGCGAGATCAGTACTTCGGCTCAGCCTCCTGAGGGGTTCTCCGGGCAACCCAGCGACCTTACCGGCATCGCCGGGAACATCGCCATCGCGACAGGAAATTCACTCGTCGTCTCCAACGGTGGCACCATTTCGAGCGTGTCCCAGACCGGCGGCAACGCCGGAGCCATAAGCATCTTCACGCCGAGCTTAACGCTCGACAACGGCATAATCACAACGAGCGCGAGTAGCACCGGCAACGCCGGCGGCATCACGGCGACTGTCGGCGCCCTCACACTCACCAACGCCGCCGAGGTTTCCAGCAGCAGCACGGTTGACGCGACCGGCGCCGCGGGGTCCGTCATCATCCAGGGGTTGGCCTCCCCGGCTGACTCGGTGACGCTGACGGACAGTTCGTTGCTCACGAGTGCGGGCGGCACGGGACGAGGCGGCAGCATCAAGGTTGACGCGACCAACGTGACGCTCACTAACGCGAAGGTGTCGGCCTCGGTGAACAACTTTGATAACTCGCTAGGCTCCACCGACGGCCCCACGTCCGGCCTCGGCAACATTGCGCTGACCTCGTCCACCATGCACATGGCGGGCGGCACGGTCACGGCCGCAACCAGCGGCGCGCGCAATGCCGGCCAGGTGATCATCACGGCGCCAACTCTGAGCCTGAACGACGCCACGATCACCACCAGCACGAGCAGCAGCGGTGACGCCGGCGGCATCACGGCGACTGTCGAGACCATGAATTTGACGAATGGCAGTAACGTCTCCAGTAACAGCACAGGAACGTTGTCGGGTGCGGGCGACGCGGGCAGTGTCAATCTCAAGGCCTCCGGCAGTTTCACGAGTAATGGTAGTACGGTGTCCACTTCGGCCGAGAACGCCAAAGGCGGGGATATCTTGATTGATACTCAGAGCGTACAGCTCTCCGACGGGACCTCGATCTCTGCCAGCAGCAATGCGCCATTTTCAGACAATGGCGAAGGAAATGCGGGCAACATTACGATCAAGAGTGCCTCGAATGTCCTCATACAGAACAGCGCGGTGACGACGGAAGCCAGCGCTGCGAGCGGTGGCAATATCAAGATCCTCGCACCGGACGCCGCGATGATCCATCTGGTCAACAGCAAAGTCAGCACGTCCGTCGGGGGTCTTGCAGATAAGAGTGACGGCGGCAATATCACGATCGATCCGCAGTTCGTGGTGTTGCAGAACAGTCAAGTGATTGCGCAGGCCGTTGCCGGAGCGGGCGGGGCTATCGATATCACCGCAGCATCTGCTTTCATCTCGGATCCTCTTAGCATCGTTAACGCCTCGTCTACACTCGGCATTAGTGGGACCGTCAATATCCAGTCGCCGCTTCAGAATGTCGGTGGAGAGCTGACGGCGTTGACCCAGGAATTCTCCAGCGCGGCCGCTCTGCTGGCCCAACAGTGCGCGGCTCGTGCCGCAGACGGAAAGTTCAGCACCTTCGTGGTCGCAGCTCGTGAAGGTCTGCCGATGGAGCCCGGTGGATTCTTAGCCAGTCCTTCGTTGACGGCCGAGCTGCTTGGACCAAGCCTTTCTCTGAGGGATCCACAGAGTCAGTTCTCGGCTGTCACGGGCCTGTTCCCGAAGTACGATGCCAAACCTATCCAACTGGCGAAGCTGGGGAGCGCTTGTCATCAGTGACAGGCGCGGTCTATCTGGTCTATTCGGTCTGTCTGGTTCATCTGGTCTATCTGGTTAGTTTCGTTCAATCAAACGCACGAGACAGACCGAATAGACCAGACAGACGAGACAGACCAAACAAACAAGTCAGATGGGATTCTCGATGAGCATTCGTGCGGGGCTGGTTGTTGCCACGTTGGTGTTGCTGGTCAACTGGATCCTATCTGACGTTGCGTCGGCGCAGATTGTTCCTCCGCCCCCGCCGCCGATGATTCCTATTCCCACTCCGCTGCCCAAGGAACTCCCGAAGGCTGAGCCACCCCTGCCCAGTATCCTGCCTCCCGCTCCTGTCCCGGAACGGCGCGGGCCCATGCCCACGGTGAAAGCCTACGTCCGGGAGATCCTGGTTCTAGGGAACACGGTCTTCACGGCGCAAGAGTTGGCCCAGGTCACCGATCCCTACCGCAATCGGGAGATCACGTCGGAAGACATGGAATCGCTGCGTCTGGCCATGACGTTGCTGTACGTGAAACATGGCTACAGCACGTCAGGCGCCGTGTGGCCGGACCAAGCGATCGTAGACGGGGTGCTCAGGCTTCAAGTTGTTGAAGGGACATTGAGTCGGATTAACGTGGAGGGCAATTTTTGGTTCAGGGCCAGCTATTTCACCAGCCGGCTCCAGCGTAATGCCGGTCCGCCGGTGAACGTGAGCGCGCTTCAAGAACGGTTGCGGCTTTTTCAAACCGACCAACGCATCGAGCGGATCAACGCAGAATTGAAACCAGGCGAAACCCGCGGGGAAAGTGTGTTGAACGTCCGGGTGGCAGAGCGCCGGCCGATCAAGGGCTGGGTTGAATACAACAACTTCTCGACACCGGGGGTCGGGTCCAACCGTCTGATGGGAACCATCGTGGATGAAAACCTGTTCGGATTCGGGGACAGGGCCAGCGTCCAGTACGGTCAATCGTTTGGCACCGATGCGAATGCGCATGGCAGCGGGATCAATCCGAACTTGAACGTGCACTACGCGATCCCGTTCACCCCCTACGACACGACCTTTGCCGTCGACTATCGGCGGACCGATTTCACGGTCATTGACAGCAAGGTCAAGGCGCTGGACATCAACGGCAAGTTCGAATCGCTCGGGTTTACGTTCCGCCAACCCGTCTTCCGCACGGCGTCTCAGGAATTCGCCTTGGCGTTGACCGGCCAGTCGCAATCATTCAGGACGTCGTTAGGTGGAAATCCGTTTGAATTCCAGCCTGGATCCACCAACGGGTTGTCCCAGGTGTCGGCGCTGCGCTTCGCGCAGGAGTATGTGCATCGCACGCAGGACCAGGTCATTTCGGCGACATCCCGGATGAGTTTCGGACTCCCAGTTCTGGGGGCGGTCGTCAACAGCGGGACTGACCAGGCCACCGGAGAATTTTTTTCCTGGTTGGGCCAGACGCAATTGGTCAGGCGGATGAATCCCACGCGCGCCACCCTGCTGGCGCGAGCCGATCTGCAGCTGTCGAACAAGCACCTGTTCCTGATTGAGCAGATGGCGGTCGGCGGGCGTTACAGCGTGAGAGGCTATCGGGAGTTCACGCAGCTGGGGGACAATGCTTTTCTGGGATCCATCGAGACTCGTATTCCAGTCTACACTACGGCGGTCGGAGAAGAACTTCTGTATCTGGTGCCATTTTTCGATTATGGCCGGGCTTGGAACAGCAATGTCGTCAATCTTGAAGTCACCCCATCTCCGGAGTGGTTGGCGAGTGTGGGAGTGGGAACGATCTGGAATTTCTGGCGGGGGAGCCGATTTGAGCTGTACTGGGGGAAGCGTCTGAATCCTCCTACTCAGGCGCACCACACGAATCTGCAGGATTATGGTGTGCATATGCAGTTGGTCGTCGAGGCGTTTTAATGTGCGAGAAAGGCGCGACGAGGGAGGGGAGATGCGAGATGTGAGATACGAGATGTGAGATGCGAGATACGGGATGCGGGATACGAGATGGATGGGAAAAGCGAGACGGGCAACAGATCGAGGTCCGAAGTTTCCGGAACCACACACCTGATATCTCGCATCCCGTATTCCGCATCTCGCACGCCACGCGCCACACAACGTGGCAAGGGAAACCATTATGAAACATATCATTCTCGTGATGCTCTCTCTCTGTCTCTCGGTGGGACTTGCTGCTGACATTGGGGCGAAGGAGGCGCCTTCGGTCGATCAGCTGATGAAGGATGGCAGCCAGGCCTATCAGCGTGGCGATTTCGAGCAGGCGGTTGAGCGTTGGACTGAAGCGGTGGCGGCTTACGAGCGGTCCGCCGCGCGCGCGGAACAGATCGACGCGCTGATCCGGCTGTCCGAGGCCTATCAATCGCTGGGCCGGTATCAGACAGCAGCGATTCGGCTTGATCAAGCCAAGGCTCTCGCAGCGGGCACCGACAATGCTCTCTTGTCGATACGGATTCTGTGGAGGACCGGCAACCTGTATCAGGCCGGCGGTCAGTACGCAGAGGCTGAGCAGTCGCTGCAAGAATCCCTTCGGCTGGCTAAGACGCTTCCCCAGGCTGCATTGACTGCCGCCATCCTGAACGATCTGGGGAATGCGGCCGCGTCGCAGGGAAAGTTTGCCGCCGCGTTGGCCTCCTACAACGAAAGTTTCCAAACGGCTCAAGCGGCCGGGGTGAAGCTTCTGGCAGCGACGAGTCAGGTCAATGCCGCCCGCGTGTTGTGGTCCTCCAAGGAGTATGGTGACAGCAAGGCGCGGCTCGACCAGGCTGCCGGTATCTTACGAGCACTTGAGCCCTCGCACGAACAGATCAGCGCATTCATCACGGTTGGACTGACCTATGCCAAGCTGCGCGCCTCCCTCATTAAGTTGAATAAAGACCTGACGCTCGCGTCATTTCAGGCTCTTCATGATGCGGCTAAATCGGCTGATCAACTTGGCGACCGCAGGGCCTCCTCCTTCGCCTGGGGGCACATGGGGAAACTTTATGAAGAGGAGCGTCGGTATGCGGAAGCCCTTGGTGTGACGCAACAGGCGATTCTAATGGGCCGGCAAGCGGCTGCACCCGAAGCGCTCTACCGATGGCATTGGCAGGCGGGTCGATTGCTGAAAGTGCTCGATCGGCCTAAAGAGGCGATCGATGCGTATCGGCAGGCGATCGTTGCGGTTCAGTCCATCCGTCCGGAAGTTTCCGCCATGACCGCAGAAGAACAGGCTGGCGCTTCCTTTCGTGAGACGGTTGGAGCCGTGTACTTTGAGCTGGCCGATCTTCTGCTTCGGGGTGCCGATCGGGATACCGACTCAAAGCATCGCGAGGCGATACTACGCGAAGCCCGCGACACGGTTGAACTGTTCAAAGTGGCGGAGCTGCAAGACTACTTTCATGATGATTGTGTACAGGTCGCGCGCTCCCAGGCCACGGGTCTGGAGAAGGTGTCGAAGACCGCTGCGGTGATTTATCCCATCATGCTGCAGGATCGTTTGGAGATTCTGGTGAGTCTGCCTTCTGGCATGGTGAGAAAGACCGTTCCAGTCAGTGCTGAGGCCTTGACGGAGGAAATCCGCGCATTTCGCAACTTCCTGGAAAAGCGTAGTACCAGGGAATATCTTTCCCATGCCAAGAAGTTATACGGATGGCTGATCCAGCCGATCGAGCCGCTGTGGGCCGGTGCCGGGATCGACACCCTGGTCATCGTGCCGGACGGTGCGCTTCGGACCATCCCCTTGGCTGCGCTGCATGACGGCACGCAATTTCTCATCAAGAAATATGCTGTGGCGACCACGCCTGGCGTCACCCTCACGGATCCCCGGCCGCTGGATCGCAAGAGTATCAAACTACTCTCCGTGGGCATCACTGAAGCCGTGCAGGATTTTCCGGCGCTGCCCCATGTCGCACATGAACTGGAGACCATCCATGGACTGTATGGCGGCACCAGCCTTCTGAACAAACAATTTATGATGTCCCGGGTGGAGGAAGAACTGAAAGCGCATCCCTACTCGGTCATGCATATCGCGTCTCATGGGCAGTTCCAGAGCGACAGCAACGAGACGTTTCTCCTGGCCTACGATGGGAAGATGACGATGGACCGGTTGGAGGAATATGTGGGCATGCTGCGTTTTCGAGAAGAGCCCTTGGCCCTGATTACGCTGAGCGCTTGTGAGACTGCAGCGGGGGACGACCGGGCCGCACTCGGTTTGGCCGGTGTGGCGATCAAGGCAGGGGCACGGAGCGCGCTGGCTTCGCTGTGGTTCCTTGATGATCAGGCGTCTTCCCAGCTGGTCACTGAGTTTTATCGACAACTGCATGATGATTCCGTGGCCTCCACGGCGATGGCGCTCCAGCGAGCACAAATCAAATTTCTCGAAAACCCCGAGTACAGTCATCCCGCCTACTGGGCGGCATTCTTGTTGCTCAATAATTGGCTTTAGTCTACGCTTTGGCCGTGAGCAGTCTTCAAAAGCTGAGCCAATCGATTGTTGCCGTGAGCATCCTTGCGGGGATACTGGGTGCGCTCTCCATCCTCGGCATCCGGAGCACCTCGATTCTTGAGCCCCTTGAATTAACTATCTACGACTGGTTGATCCAATCCCGTCGTGGGACGGAGGGGGCCGATCCTCGTATTGTTCTGATCACGGTCACCGAACAGGATATTTTACGCCAAGGACGTTGGCCGATAACCGATGCGATCCTGGCTGAGGCGTTGACGCGGCTCATGCAATTCCAGCCGCGTGCGATCGGGCTGGATATCTATCGTGATATTCCTGTCGATCCCGGTCACACAGAGCTGAACAGGGTTCTCGTTGAACACCCCCAGATCATTACGGTGACAAAGCTCGGTGGTGGCACGGTGGCCGGTATTCCTCCGCCTCCGGCGCTGGCCGGGACCGAGCAAGTGGCGTTCAATGATATCCTCATCGATTCCGACGGAATTGTTCGTCGCGGCTTACTATTCCAGGAGGTCGGCGACCAAACAGCCTATGCCTTCGCGCTTCGATTGGCGGTACTGTTTCTTGCTGAGGAGGGGATTGGCCCGCAGCCAAGTCCGGATGATCCTGATCAGCTCCGCCTGGGGCCCACCACCATCAGGCGGTTTGGGCCCTACGACGGTGGATATGTCCGCGCTGACGCCGGCGGGTATCAACTATTAGTGGATTTTCGCCGTGGGCACAGCCCGCCACGCTCATTCTCATTGACCGCCCTGCTCACTGGCCAGGTCGATGCGGACGCGATTAAAAACAAGATTGTCCTGTTTGGTGTCACGGCTGAGAGTGTTCCCGATCTATTCCATACACCGTTCAGTTCCGGGAATGACACAGGCCGGATGATTCCCGGGGTCGCGGTCCATGCCCATATCATCAGTCAGTTACTCGGGGCTGGTTTGGAAGGACGGCGACCGATTGATACGCCCGGTGAATCACAGGAGTGGCTGTGGACTATCCTGTGGGGTGTGCTAGGCGCCATCCTTGGTGCCTGGACTCGTTCTCCCTGGCGGCTTGCGATGGGTTCGGCGGGCGGGCTGTTCGTTCTTGGCATCATGGTGGTTGTTGCGTTTGACCAGGGATGGTGGATCCCGCTCGTGCCACCATCACTGGCTTGGGTTCTCTCCGGGTCTGTCGTCACGATTTGGGTGTTGAGCCGGGAGCGAAAGGAGCGCGCCCTTCTGATGCACCTGTTTTCCAAGCACGTTTCGGGGGAGGTGGCTGAAGCAGTCTGGCGACAGCGCGAGCAGTTTCTACAAAATGGGCGCCCTCGTTCGCAACAATTAGTTGCGACTGTCTTTTTCTCAGACTTTAAGGGTTATACGGCCGCTTCAGAGAAAATGACTCCGGAGGCTCTGATGGACTGGGTCAATGCGTATCTGGATGTCATGGCGGGGCTGGTGATCAAGCATGGAGGCGTCATTGATGATTATGCAGGGGATGCGATCAAAGCAAACTTTGGTGTCCCGCTCCCACGGAACTCCGAGGAGGAGATCGCTCAGGATGCGGTGAATGCCGTGACTTGTGCGCTAGCCATGGAAGGGCAGATGAATCGACTCAATTTCCAACATGAACGAGAGGGTCTCGCGACGATCGGGATGCGGATTGGGATTCACACCGGACTGGTTGTTGCCGGGAGCGTGGGCACTTCGGATCGACTTAAATATACGACGGTCGGTGATGCGGTGAATACGGCGGCGAGACTAGAAAGCTTGGATCGAGATATCGTTCAGGAGCCGCCGGGGCGTCGATTATGCCGGATCCTGATCGACGAGAGTACGAAGCGCTATCTCGGAGATCGCTTCGTGCTCGATCAAATTGGCGAGGTCAGCGTCAAAGGCAAAGAACAGACCCTGATGGTGTACAGGGTCATTTGTCACGCAGGGGAGGAAACAATAATCCCGCCAGCTCCTGTGTGATGAGTCACGTTCCCGGTCCTCACCCGGCCTTTCCATCCTGAACAGTGAGGTCAAAGCTTCCGACTTCGAGTAAGTCGACCTGATCCAATAATTCAACCCGCTGCCTCCGTAAGGCCATGTCGGTCGGGGCCGATTCGATCATCTCCGAAATGACCATCACGGCGTCATACCAGAGCCCATCTGCCGCGAATCGATAAAAAGCATCGGCCGTGGGAGGCGCTGCGAGAAAGGCAGGATTCATGTCGGCACGTTGGACTCGCTCGATGGTGCCCACCGCAATGATATCTTTGGATCGACGCTTTGGGTCGAGGACGAGCGCGATGGACCAGCTGTAGCGCTCACCAGGAATCAGTTTTACTCCATAGTCCGAGAGGCGCACGCGCTGTATTCCGGCCTTCACTGGCACCGGCAACGGCTTTTCCAGGAGAGGGGTATCGCCTTTTTCCAGCGTCAGGGTCAATTCGACGGGGTTGGTCACTACGTCGGAGGCAAACCAGTAGAGATCCGGCTGTTCACGAACGGTTAAGCCGGTATGACCGGGTGCCAGCACGGACAGAATCGGGACAGATTTGTTTGTTCCTCGTGTCCCTCCTCCCACCCGCCGCCCGGCTGAAGGGGCGCCCAGACCGCGCGGTGGCTGATAGAGGAGCGTCTTCGTCACCTGTGCAGCCTGTGTCTTCTGCTCTTTGACTTCCTTCGCAAGCGATGAGGGCGAGGTTGGATTTTCCTCTGCGGTCACGACAAGCGGTAGAGCGACGAGAAACCCGATTAGGACACTCCATCTCGCTATTGTTGTTCGCTTCATAGAGGCACCTCCTGTTTTCCGATACCGATGCTATCCACTCGAAGTGTGCAATGAATGGACCAGACTGGATCGTTGATAAGAGGATCGAAGTCGAAATTCTGGAATGTAATATAACACTATGATCTTTAACGGGCCTAGTATGATAACGGGGGCGGGGGGTTGTCAACAGCTTTGAATCGCGCGTGGCAGCGCTAGTCAATTCTTTCATTGGAGCCTTTTAGCTGTGATGAAACAGATCCAGTCTGAATCGAAAGTGATTCTATTGTTATCTCCGGTTACCGCCAGTCGCGCATAGACCAGGGGACTGGCTCTGCCGTCTGCGGCGGTGCCTGTTTCGCTGCTCCTCTTATGCACGAATCCCCTCGGTTGAGGGGACATCTATCTGTAGGGATTGTGGTTTTCTCGATATTCCCGTACACAGGAGTCGGTTCGTTGATCGAGGGAGGAAGTCTCATGGCTCTTGTATGATTCGGAGATCCGGAACCGCCGAAGATTCAATCATGAGGGAATTGCGTGTTAGATCTGAGTAGGGCGATCAGCATCATGTTTCTCGTGGCCTCACTGAGCGGCTGCGGCGAGCCGATGTTTGAAAATGCCGGCAGCCAGCATAGTCTGCTGGAGGACCGGGAGGCCTGTGCCATGGAAATGGATCAGAGCCCTGAGGCTCTTGCCTATCGCCAGAATCCCATGGCGCATCCTGATTATATGAACCAGGTATTTATAGACACGAACCGCTGCATCGAGCGCAAAGGCTGGAAGCAAATGAGATCTCAGCAAGAGCAAGAGCAGATGCGTGACGCGATTACATCCGAACTGGCTCAAACAGGACAGCCGGTATCACGCTCAGATTCCAAGGCCGCAGAAGCGTTCGCGCGCGGGGTCGAAGAGAGACTCGCGCGCGTGCCAAGCTCGGCGCGGTGATGGGAAGGTTGAGGCCAACTGATTGCTAGCACCCTGAAGTGTTTCTCAGAGTCAGGATCCTTAGCCATGACCTCAGCCTTGGGTTTGGGTGCTTATTCCTGGACCAACACCCCAACCCGGTCCACTTCATGGCCGACTCTCTGCTCCTCCTGTGGGCGAGGCGAAAGCTTTGACAATGGTTGAGGAGAAAAATCGAAAGCCGTCCAGTTGCTTGGTGATGATGGAGCGAACCACATCCACATTGAGACGAGTATACTCATGGACAGCGATATTGCGAAAGCCGACCATATGCTGCATCCGAACGGCCAAGTCGGCGGGGAGAATTCCGGAAGCCTGAAGGAGGGTAAAGGCGTCCCGGCTGTCTTGTGGAATGCCCAGGCGTCGGCGGCTGATGACATGCATGGCCAGGTCGATTGAGGTTTCGCAGGCACGTTGAAGGTTCAGGATAATGGCATCCTGCTTGGTCTGATTTGTCACGAGATTCGCGTCGTTTCCCGCATACTCTTCAACAACACGCTGGAGGCAACGCTCGATAGTGGCGGCTTTGTTGAGAATGACATCGTCAACCATAGACCAGTCCAGTGCGTGCGATGCCCTTCACCACCTCTCGCCGTTCCTCGTTGAGGCGCGCATAGTCCGCATAGACGTACATTTCAAATTCCTGGCGTGCCAGTTCGTCAGGAGCCTTGAGACAGACTCCAGTTGACAACACTTGCATCCGCATGACCGTGGAGACCTTGCGGAGGTCCACGAGATCGACATCGCGATGTACATGGACGGCCAGCTCCTGTGCGAGTGCAAATCGGCGCAATTCGGGGATCGGAATGGAGGCGAGTACCGCGATGTCCACATCGCTGTCTGGCCGAGCCACACCCTGAGCCTGTGAGCCGAAGCCGTAGAGCGCGATCAAGCCAGGCACAGATGCCTGTAGGTGGCGGATTGCCGTCTCAAACTGCAGATGGAGCCTATTCTCTTCCATCAACAACCCTGTGTTGATTCAATGTGTTCATGGCTGTGAGGCTACTGGTTTGCCTGCGGCTTGTCAATCTGACGGCTACGAAGCTGAAGGCGTTCCAAGAGCGGTCCCTGGGAACGTTCATGCCGTTCGAGGGGGACTTAAGGGGGCATTCGGATTATCTGAATCAGGTCTTTACAGATATGAACCGCTGCATCGAGCGCAACGGGTGGAAGCAAGTGAGATCTTTGCAAGAGCAGATGCGTGACGCGATCACATCCGAATTGGCTCAAACAGGACAGCCGGCGCCACGCTCAGATTCCAAGGCCGCGAGGCGTTCGTGCGAGCAGTGGAGGACAAACTTGTCCGTGCGTCAGGCGGCGTACAGACTCATCCTTAACCTCGACCTTGGGGAAGAAGAAAGGGGTCTGCCGACAGTCTGATCAGGACTTATGCGCTTCCATGTAAGCGCGGAGTAAGGCGTTGATCCGCGTCTGATAGCCAGGCCCCTTTGCCTTGAACCACTCAAGGGCCTGGAGGATTTTCCTTGGAAGGGCTAACAGAGAGGGGAAAGGGTCAGCATGAGCTAGCCCCTTCAAGAACGAAAATCAAGCACGCTTGCCGGCGCTTGTTTCTTATGCCGATCAACGAACTGATGGAGATCATTATGAAGGGCGGGGCGGGCGAAGAAGTTCTGAGTTCTGGGTTCTGAGTTTTAGACGGGCGACACTGGTTGCTCTGGTTTGTTTGGTTCAGTTGGTTTGTTTTGTTGCTTGACTCAGATAATCCGAACAACCAACCAAACCAGACAAACCAAATGAACCAATTAAACGGTTCCTATCGTCCCAGAAAGGATGTCCTCGACGTCACCCTGTGGTGTCGGGAAAATCATGCGAGCCAAGAGGCCTGTCCGGGTCGTGGTCTGGGTTTTGTGCATGATTCGTTTGAGATGCTCTTTGACGGTGTATTCGCTCAGGTGGATCCGGTTCGCAATCTCCTTATTGGTAAATCCGAGCATGAGATACATGATGACCATTTGCTCTCGTTCGGTCAGATGGTAGTGTTGCTGCATATTGGCGTCCGGGCATTTGAGCGTATGCTGATTCAGATGTTCCATGATGACGAGAAATCTGCTGTTCTGCGCGAGGGGTTCATCGGGAATACAGAACCCGCGAAGGAGGAGCCGCTGATCGTTGGCAAAACAGAGTCGCTCCACCTGGATAGACTCGCAATCCTTGGGGTGATCGCAGTGGATCAAACGACTGATGAGGTCACGGACTACGGTATGGACCTCTTCGGGGATGAGACAGGCGCCGTTCTCTCTAGTCGATAGGGGCTGCAGTTGCCTGATAAATGCCTGGGCTTCGGTGTTCATGAATAACCGCTGCCCTGTGCTTGTGAAGAGAATGATGCCGGTCGTGCCTTGTTGGGGCAAGTTCGCTGCCTGCTTTTGCCCATTGAGCGGCCTGGCTATTTTTTCTGTTGCGATGATCGTCATGTGGCCAGCAATCTTGAGTAGGCTTTGCTAATAATGCACGCAATTGTGTTGTTGAGTCAAATTGCCTGGGTTAGCGCTCTCCGACAAGGCTCTACCCCTCAGATGTGCAAGTAGTAGACCAGCGTATTGCCGCGCTGACTATTGATTGCCAGAAAATTCTATACAATAGGACTGGATGGATGCTTGGCAGGTTCGCGTACTGTTCTTCAGCATAGTGGGTGGTCCGATAGACATTCTGTCTGAATCTTAAATGATTCTGCCTGAATCTGATTTGATTCTCCTTTGCCGAATGCTACGGAGCATTCGGCGAAGGAGAATCAATGCGAGACGAGCGAGAAAGGCGAGACAGGCGCGATTCGAAGTTCCGGATTCGAATTTCTGAAAAGCTCGAACTTCGGGTCTCGAACTCTCCCTCGTCCCGTTTTTCTCGCGAGTCTCGCCATGCTCGCGTTCGTTTACTGCTGCGGGGGCTGTTCGCGCATGATGTGGCAGAAGAGTTCGGTCAACGTGGGGTCGAAGGCGGAGCCAGCCAGCTGTTCGATCTGTTGCAAGGCTTCGTTGTTGGAGAGAGAGGCTCGTTCTGGTATTGCAGCGGTCAGGTCGTCAAACACCTGGGCGATGCCGGCTATGCGAGCGAGCAAGGGCGTACGTTCTTCCTGTAAGCCGAACGGGTAGCCTGCTCCGTCCCAACGCTCGTGATGGAGGGCGATAATCTGCACGGCGTCTGCCGATAATCCCATTGCCCGGCCCATCCGCGCGCCGAGGTCGGGATGATGGACCTGTGGGTCAGGTTCTGCCGTGAGCTCATGACTGTTCGGGAGGCTGATTAAATCAAGATCGTGCACGAGTGCGCCGATTGCGAGCGACTGTTGCTCGGCGATGGGGAGATTGAGTCGGCTCCCAACAAGCGTTGCATAAAAACTGACGCGGCTTCCATGATTGAGTAGGTGGCGGTCCTTGGCCTCTAAAAGATCGGAGATCAGGGGGACCAAGGGCGATGTCGTATCGCTCTGTGACTCGGTGGGCGATCCCGTACGGTTCATGGCTATATAGCGGTCGGCGAGGGCCTGCCAAGATTCAGTGCAAGCCGGCTCTGGACCCCAGAGCGTCGTCGAGTCGGTCAGGATCGGGCGTAGCCGATCGAGCCGCATTTTCTTTTGAGCAGTTTGCAACGATATCGTCAGTAATTCCGGGGCATTAAACGGTTTCAGGAGGAAACCGGCTGCGCCGTTGCGAATGCAATCCATTGCCGATTGTAGACTGCCATAGGCCGTAACCATGATGACTTCGGTCGTGGCATGCGCGTGTTTGATGTCGTGCAAGAGGTCCGATCCAGAGCAATCGGGCAATTTCATGTCCAACGTGACGAGATCGACGCCACGATCGTGGAGGATGGCTAAGGCTGCGCGCGCATTCTCCGCAGTGAGAATGTGGAAATCTTGCCTCAGGATCTGCGTGAGGGCCGCGCGGGGCGCTGCCTCATCGTCGATGATCAGGACGGTCGGTTTATGGTCGGTAATAGTTGGAATAAGAGCCGAAGGCATAGTGCCATTTGTATCTCTATACCCGCTGACGGTCAAGGAAAACGCTTGAATACACGGGGTTGACCAAGGGACAGGCTGACAATGGTCAAGGGTAAATGGTCAATGGCCGGAATCGGAAAAGGCTTCTAGGCTGAAGACTGAAGTGTTCGAAACTTCGAATCCTGACCTTCAGCCTGAATCCCTTCAGCCTTCAGCCTCGGATTGTGGGCTAGGTTTCTGACTCTCAACTTGGGTATAATCTGGCGATCTCTTTATTACCGGAGGAGTACCCATGGCTGAAAAAGACGACAAGAAGCGTGCGCTGGATCTGGCCCTGTCCCAAATTGAGAAGCAATATGGGAAGGGGGCGATTATGAAACTGGGGGGGGCCGATGCCCCGGTTGATATTCCTGCGATTTCGACCGGGTCCCTCGGACTGGATATTGCCCTTGGCGTTGGGGGGCTTCCCCGTGGCCGGGTGATCGAAGTCTTTGGTCCTGAGTCTTCGGGCAAGACGACGCTGACCCTGCATGTGATTGCGGAAGCGCAGAAGGCCGGTGGCACTGCGGCCTTCATTGATGCCGAACATGCGCTGGATTTGGGCTATGCCAAGAAGCTGGGCGTGCAGGTGGACGATCTACTCGTGTCCCAGCCGGACACCGGCGAACAGGCATTGGAAATTGCCGAGACGCTCGTCCGGAGCGGGGCGATCGATGTCATTGTGGTGGACTCTGTCGCAGCGCTCGTGCCGAGAGCTGAAATTGAAGGTGAAATGGGCGATGCCCATATGGGGCTGCAAGCGAGACTCATGTCGCAGGCGCTTCGAAAGTTGACGGCGGCCATCTCCAAGTCACAGACGACCCTGATCTTCATCAATCAGATTCGCATGAAGATCGGCGTGATGTTCGGTAACCCTGAGACCACCACCGGTGGCAATGCGCTCAAGTTCTACTCGTCCGTACGGCTGGATATCCGGCGCATCGAGTCGATCAAGGAAGGGCAGGAGGTGACCGGCAGCCGCGTGCGGGTGAAGGTCGTGAAAAACAAGATGGCGCCTCCGTTTAAGCAGGCGGAGTTCGACATCATGTTCGCGCAGGGGATATCAAAGACCGGCGAGTTAGTCGATCTCGGGGTCGAAAAGAAAGTGGTCGAGAAGTCCGGGGCCTGGTACTCCTATCAGGGCGAGCGGCTTGGGCAGGGACGTGACGCGGTGCGAGATTTTCTCTTCAGCAACCAGCCGTTGGCGCGTGAGATTGAAGGGAAGCTGCGCGACTTGGCCGCTCTGCCTGGACATACGCCTGAAAAGCCCTCTGCCGCGCCGGTGAAAGACGAAAAGAAGACTGAGGAGAAACGCGAGGAGCGGCGGCCTCACAAGGTGGGAGCATAACAGGGCAGCGAGATGGGCGGGATGAGCGAGACGGGCGGAACCAGAGGTTTGAAGTTCCTGGTTCGAAGTTCCGCAAACCTCGACTTCGAACCTCGAACTCTCCCCTGTCTCGCCTTTCCCGCTCGTCGCGCATCGCTCGCGTGTCGAGATGGCCGTGAGTAGGCGATTCACAAACAAGGCGGCACCATCTTCCGATCAGTGGTTGCAGCTCGCGGTGCGTGCACTGGCGCGCAGCGATCGCACGACGACTCAGGTCGAACGATTGCTCGCGGCGAAGGGGGCCTCTCCCGCACATATAAGAGCCACCGTTCGACGGCTGATAGCGTTGCGATACCTCGACGATGCCGCGTTTGCTGCTCGGTGGGCCGATCGGCGACTCGCCCGCATGCCGATGGGGCGTGTGCGCCTGCAAGAAGAGCTGCTCACCACCGGTTGTCCTGCAGACATTGTGCAGGCGACACTACGAGCTGCCTACCGCAAGGTGAGTGAACGGGACCTGGCTATACAGGTGATCGCAACGGCTGGACGGACCAGTTCGGTACAGACGCTTGGCCGCGTAGCGAGATTGTTGAACCAACGCGGCTTCGACGAAGATACGATTGAGACAGTGATGGGGCCTCTGCTTCAGGAGGAGCGTCGCTCCTCCTGAAGCGTGACGCGCGAGAAAAGCGGGAGGGGCGAGACTGGCGTAGTAGTTCTGAGTTTGAGGCGGATAAGAAAGTCGAGATGTGGGAGAGAGGCGAGATGGGCAAGATGGGCAAGGAGTCGAGATATGATGTTCGAGGTTTTAGGCGTTTCGAACCCCAAACTGCGTGTCGCGTCTGTCGCGCTTTTCTCGCCCGTCTCGCTTGAGTCAGATAGCCGGCTGAGGCAGGAATGAATAACAGTACTCAAGAATTGCGGCAAGCCTTCCTTCGATATTTCGAAGAGCATGGCCACCAGGCCGTACCGAGTTCCGCCTTGATTCCTCAAGCCGATCCTACGTTGCTCTTCACCAATGCCGGGATGAACCAATTTAAGCGGGTATTCCTCGGCGAGGAAACGCGCGGTTACAAACGGGCGGTCACCGTGCAGAAGTGTCTCCGTGCAGGGGGCAAGCACAACGACCTGGAGAATGTCGGTTACACCAGACGCCACCATACGTTCTTTGAAATGTTGGGGAACTTTTCATTCGGCGACTACTTTAAGAAAGACGCCATCCAGTTCGGTTGGGAGTTTTTGACTCAGACGGTCGGCTTGGCGAAGGATCGAATGTGGGTGACGATCTTCCGCGACGACGATGAGGCGGACGAGCTGTGGCAAAAGGTCGGGGTTCCCGCCTCGAGGATCATGCGGTGCGGCGAGAAGGATAATTTCTGGCAGATGGGGGATACCGGACCCTGTGGACCCTGTTCAGAACTGCATTTCGACCAGGGGCCGTCTGTGCCGGGCGATGATCGGCCGAACGGCGAGGGCGATCGTGTCATCGAGATTTGGAATCTCGTCTTCATGCAGTTCAATCGGGATGCAGCAGGGACGTTACATCCCTTACCCAGGCCCAGTATCGATACGGGTATGGGATTGGAACGGCTGGCGGCAGTGGCGCAAGGCGTCTACAGCAATTATGACAGCGATGTGTTCACGCCGTTGCTGACCGCCGTGGCTGCCAGGGCGGGAGTTCGCTATGGGGAGCAAAACCAGACCGATCGGTCGATGCGTGTGGTGGCGGACCACCTTCGCGCGATCACGTTCTTGATGGCGGATGGCGTCCTGCCGTCGAACGAAGGGCGCGGCTATGTGCTGCGACGGATTCTGCGCCGGGCTGCGCGGCATGGGCGGCTGCTGGGCATCGTCGAGCCTTTCCTCTATGGATTGACGGAGGCGGTCGTGAATCAGATGGCCGGGGTCTATTCAGAAGTTAGAAGCGCGGCCGCGACGATTGCCGAGGCGACGAGAGGCGAAGAGGAGCGGTTTATCGCTACGCTTGATCAAGGGCTGCCGATTCTCAATGAGATGATTGCGAAGGCACGCTCGACCGGGAACAAGGTTCTCACCGGATCAGATGTGTTCAAGCTCTACGACACCTATGGGTTTCCGATGGACCTGATGGGAGAGGCCTGCCGCGAGCAGGGGATGACGCTCGATGAGGCGGGGTTCGATCAGGCCATTGAAGAACAGAGGAATCGCGCGCGTAAAACCGGCGGGTTCGTACAGGAAATCGCTCGGCCTGCAGTTGCGGAACTGGCCGGGCGCGTCGGGACAACGAAGTTTATCGGCTACGATTGCCTGGAGAGCAACAGTCTGGTGCAGGCGATTTTGAAAGGCGACCGATTGGTCAAGGAAGCGGCGGAAGGCGATGAGGTTGAAATTGTTCTGGATGTGACGCCGTTCTACGCGGAAGGCGGTGGGCAGGTCGGTGACCGGGGCCTGTTACTGGGCCATGACGGGCAGGTGGAGATTACGGAAACCGCGAGGCCTGTGCCGACTGTGATTTTGCACAAGGGAACTGTAACAAAAGGGCGGATTCGCGAGGGCGAGGCTCTGCACATGACCGTCAATGCCACGATGCGGCAGGACGCTCAGCGAAACCATACCGCTACACATTTGCTGCATGCGGCGTTGCGCGATTTGTTGGGCCCTCACGTCAAACAGTATGGGTCGCTGGTCGGGCCGAATCGCTTGCGATTCGATTTTGCCCATTTCAGGCCGCTTACCTCCCGTGATGTGGATGAGATTGAAACCGTCGTGAACAACGAGGTGCGGAAGAACGAGCGGGTCGCAACCGAGGTGATGAGCATTCAGGATGCGGTGGCCAAAGGCGCGCTGGCTTTCTTTGGCGATAAGTACGGTGAGCAGGTGCGGGTTGTCACGGTCGAGTCTTTCAGCAAGGAGCTTTGCGGTGGAACGCACTGTCGACAGACGGGGGACATCGGCTTGTTCAGGCTTGTGTCGGAGACCGGCGTCGCGGCTGGTGTCCGCCGTATTGAAGCTCAGACCGGCAGCGGGGCGCTCGCGAAGATGAAACAGTTGGAAACCGACATTCGAGAACTTTCGGACCTGCTCAAGGTCGGCCAGTCCGAGCTGGTCGCCAAGGCCCGCAAGGTCATGACGCAGCTGAAAGACAAGGAACGTGAGCTGGAAGAGGTGAAATTGAAAATGGCCGGTGGCTCAGCCGCCGAGGCCATGGCGAAAACCATTGCCGGCATCCAGGTGCATGTGCAGCGCACCGATGGCCTGGATGTGAATGGCATGCGGGCGCTGGCTGATCAGTTGCGGGACAAGTTGAAAAGCGGTGTCGTGGCCCTCGGGGCTGCCAACGATGGCAAGGTCTCGTTGCTGGTCGTCGTGACGAAGGATCTGATTGCCCGGCTGAAAGCGGGCGACATCATTAAGGAGATGGCGGCGGAAGTCGGCGGCACCGGCGGTGGCCGACCTGAGATGGCACAGGCCGGCGGGAAGGATCCAGCCAGGTTGGATATTGCGTTGGAAAAGGTCTTTGGACTGGTCGAACGGATGTTGGAGCGGTAGACTGATGGAGGATGGTAAACGAGTGCTCGCACTCGATTACGGAACGGTGCGGATTGGCGTGGCCCTCAGTGATGAAATGGGCTGGACCGCGCAACCGCTTGAGACACTCAATCGGCGCACGTTGGATCGGGATATTGCGCATATCGCCTCCCTCGTAGGGACGTATGCAGTCAGACAAGTGCTGTTGGGCTTTCCCATCCAATTGGATGGGCGCGAGGGGCCGGCGATCCAGGCGATGCGCGAGTTCCAGGCTCGGTTAGAGCAGGGAGTGCCAGTCCCCGTTATTCTGTGGGACGAACGGTTGACGACGAAGGCGGCGGAAGACCTTTTGATCGCAGCCGATGTCAGCCGGAAAAAGCGGAAGGGTGTGGTGGATCGCATCGCCGCTTCGATTCTGCTCCAGAGCTATCTGGCGAGCCTTGAACCTGTATCGAAGATAGAGCCGACATTACGGGCGGATGAGTATTCTGACAGAGAAACGGTAGAACCACCGCATGAGCCTACGGATCATTCTCGGAAGTCTGCTGGTCGTAACGGTCGCACTTGGCGTCGCGGCCTATCAGACGATTCGCTGGGCTGAAGGCCCGGTTATTCCCGCAGAAATGCATCCTCTCTCGAAAGTCGTCGTCATCCCGGATGGCTCGACGTTTCAACAGGTCGCGGCACTGCTTGAGCGCGAAGGATTGATCAAGAACCGGTTTTCCTTCGTCCTTTTTGGAAAATCCCAATCTGCCGACCGGAAAGTTCATGCAGGTGAATATGAGCTGAACCCCGGCATGACTCCGGCAGAGATTCTTGCGATGTTGCTCAATGGCCATGTGCTGCTCCATCCGCTGACTATTCCTGAAGGGCTCACCATCGTCCAAATTGCCGATATTGTCTCACAGCAGGGTCTTGCGGATCGTGTGGACTTCCTCCGGCTTGCAAAAGATCGTGAGTTTATTGCGTCGCTTGGGATTAAGGCGGAGTCGCTGGAAGGGTACCTCTATCCCGACACGTATAAATTTCCCCGTGGGGTCAAGGCGCGAGAGGTGTTGGCTGCAATGGTCGAACAGCTGAGGGAGGTGGTCGGTCCGGATCTTCTCGCTCGGATGCAGGAACGCAAGATGACGATGCACGAAGTGCTGACCCTCGCCTCCGTGATCGAAAAGGAGACCGGGTCAGGCAGTGAACGTCCGGAGATTTCAGCGGTGTTTCACAACCGGCTGAAGAAGCGCATCCCGTTACAGAGCGATCCAACTGTCATTTATGGTTTGCCGGCATTCGACGGAAATATACACAAGAAAGACCTCTCAAGCCCCAGTCCCTACAATACCTATCGGGTGCAGGGACTGCCGCCTGGACCGATTGCCAATCCGGGCATTCAAGCGATTCGCGCGACGCTCTATCCGTCTGATTCTCGCTCCTTGTATTTTGTTTCTAAGAACGACGGCACGCACCAGTTTTCCGCGACGCTGATCGAACACAACAAAGCGGTAGAGAAATATCAGAAGCGACCCTTTCGTCGGGGAACGCGTTCCCAGACGTCAATCGTTCCCGGGGAAGGAGCACTTGCTTACAAAGAAGGAGTGTCGTGAGTTATCAGGATGCTGAAAAAGTCCGCCATAAAAAGAAGACTGTTCTTTGGTTTATTTGGTTTGTCTAGTTTGTTTGGTTGAGCGAAACTAACCAGATAAACCAAATCAACCAGATAAACAAAACAAACCAACCATGTTTTCAGGAGCCTGTTATGTCTGAATGGAATGTGCCGAATCTCATAGACCATACAGTGCTCCGGCCGGACGCGACAAAGATGGATGTCCTACGGCTGTGCCAAGAGGCGAAGGAGTTTGGGTTTTCCGTAATTTTTGTCCCGCCTTGCTATGTGGATGAAGCGGTAGCAGCTGTCGCTGGCACCGCGATTCTGGTCGGCATTCCTATCGGGTTTCCCCTGGGCGGTCACACGACGAAGGCCAAAGTTGCCGAAGCGGTTGAAGCGGTCGCGCGCGGTGCGCGGGTACTGGATATGGTCATGAATGTGAGCCGGCTGAAGTCGGGCGATCGAGAGTATGTGCGACAGGACATTGCTGAAGTGGTGAAGGCGACCACGGGCGTTGAACATAAAGTCATACTCGAAACCTGTTATCTGACAACTCAGGAAAAACGTACGGCTTGCGAGTTGGTTGTCGAGGCGGGGGCCGACTACGTGAAGACCTCGACCGGGTTCGGCCCCGCCGGTGCGACGGTTGAAGATGTGAAGCTGATGAAAGACGCCGTGGCCGGTCGCGGCAAGGTGAAGGCTTCCGGAGGAATTCGGGACTGGAAGACCACGCTGGCCATGCTGGAGGCCGGTGCGGATCGAATCGGCACCAGCGCAAGTCTCGCGATCGTAGCGGAGTGGGCCCGCAGGCTGAAGGTCGAAGTCTAAAGTCCAAAGTCGAAAGTCCGAATGTCGAGGATCGGAGTTCTGAACAGGTCAGTCCTCAGACCGTCTCGGCTGCCCCGCCTCTCATCTAGAACTCAGAACTCAAAACTCAGAACTTCTTTGTCCGTCTCGCTTCTGCTATAGTGCGCGCATGATTTCTCGTGTGATTGTGCTGGTAATCGATGGACTCGGTGTTGGGGCCATGCCCGATGCGGCGGAATACGGCGATGCCGGTTCCAATACTTTGTCCCATCTGGCTGATGCCGTTGGGGGACTCGATCTCCCCACGCTGGAAGCGCTCGGGCTTGGCCATATTACAAATATCAAAGGTGTGCGGGTGATGGGGCAGCCGGAAGGATGTTTCGGTCGTCTTGGATTCCTTTCGAAGGGCCTGGATTCCATAGCCGGCTATTGGGAAATAGCCGGTCATCCCACGGACATTGCCGGGCCGCTATACCCAAACGGGTTTCCTCCTGACATGGTGGCAGCGCTTGAACAGGTATTTGGGCGGAAGATTGTCGGCAATCGCCGCTCGTCCGACGTCGCCATGCTTCGCGAGTGTGAGGCTGAACATCTGTCGTCTGGTGCGTTGATCGTCTGGACGGATGGACTGCGAACCTGCCATGTGGCGGCGCATGAGAGCGCCATGCGACGGGACGAGTTCTTTCAGCGCTGCCGGGATGCGAGGAAATTGCTCAAGGATCCCTGGGGTATTTTGCGTGTCTCCGCCCATCTTCTCTCAGGCGATGCCGGTCTGGTGCAGTTCAGCCCACAATCCCGTGAGTTCGTGCTTGAACCACCAGGGCTGACCATGTTTGATGTGCTCAATCGTGTGAGCCAGATCCTGATTGGGGTAGGAAAAGTCGGCGATCTCTTCAGTGGCCGCGGGCTCACTCGTTCGGTTCCCGTTGCGCACTGGGCCTCATTACTTACTGAGGTGACGGGGATGTTGAAAAAGGTTCCCCGCGGATTGATTTTTGCCGGGCTCGATGTCCTGGAAGCGGGTGCGGCACAGTCGGCAGCGGCTCTCCATGATTTTGATCGACAGCTATCCGGATTGCTGGAGCAGCTTCGCCCAGGAGACCTGCTCGTCATTACGGGCGATCATGGACGGGATATGACGAAGGCGGATCAGATCCCGACGCGGGAATATGTCCCGCTTTTGGCCACTGGGCCAAAATTGGCCTATGGGGTTCATCTTGGCATCAGAGCTTCTGCTGCCGATCTTGGACATACTATTGTGGAAGCTCTGCAAGGGGGGCAACTTCCCGTTGGTGAAAGTTTTCTTGATGCCCTTCGCGCAGGGTAGTCCGTATTCCACGTGAAACGGAATTAGGAATGGTGAACTGTAAATGTTGAATTGTCGGAGTCGGACTTGATCCGATGATTTCCGAACATTCACCATTGAACATTCGGCAGCGATGTCCTACGAACGCAAACTGAAGGAACTAAATTTAGAGTTGCCCCCGCCGCCGCAACCGTTGGCGACCTATGTTCCGGCTGTCCAGGCCGGAAACCTCTTATTCTTGTCCGGCGTCCTTCCTATGCGAGACGGGCAGTTGGCATTCTCCGGCAAGCTTGGGCGTGATCTGACGGTCGAGCAGGGGATGGAGGCGGCTAGACTTGCTCTCTTGAATGCCCTGGCGATTGCCAAGCAGGCACTTGGGACGTTGGACCGTATCACACGAGTCGTGAAGGTTGTCGGGCACGTGGCGTCGACCGAGGGCTTTGTCCAACAGCCCCAAGTTCTCAACGGCGCCTCGGACCTCCTGGTTGAGATCTTTGGAGAGGCTGGTCGTCATGCCCGTGCGGCTGTGGGGGCTGCTGAGTTGCCTCGCGGAGCTCCCGTCGAAATTGAAGTGATCTTCTCCGTCTCCTGATTGGTCTATAGAACCGTGAAAAGTAAGAAGTAAAAGGTAAAACGTGGGAGGGCAGCGCAAGCTCGATCCGAAACCTTTCACCTTTCACCTTTTACGTTTCACGTCTCACGGATTGCGCGCCTGCCGGATTGACTCTCGAAAAAACCGCTTGCTATAGTTGGGTGCTGTTGTTTATTTGGTTTGTCTCATTTGTTTGGTTGAATGAATCCAAACAGATGAACTAGGCAAACTAGATAGACTGACCAACCAGATGAACCAAATAAACGAAACACACTAAATCAACCAGATGAACCAGATAAAGAATGTGTTTGTAACCGGCGTGGGTACGCTGTCGCTGTGGGCTAGTTTGAGCGCTGGGGTGCTTGCGGCTACTCCTTCTGCGCTCGAGCTTCATCCGTCCACGGCGGTCGCTGGTGCTACCCTGTCTATCGGTGGGAAGGGGTTCGGGGCGTTTAAATCCGTGCAGGTGAATCGCGTGACTGTGGGTGGATTCCCTGCATTGATTCAACGGTGGGAGTCCGATTTGATTGAAGTGAAGGTTCCCTTTCAATCGCGATCCGGTCCCGTTGAAATCATGGCGGGAAAGAAGAAGATGGCTGCCGGGACATTGACAGTGGTACAGCCGACGATTACTGCAGTAACGCCGGCAGAGATCGAACCAGGCCATACGGTGCAGATTGCCGGCGCGCATTTTGGCGCCACGGCTGGGTCTCGCGATCCCAATACGATGTTCGGAGTCAACGATGTGATGATCGGGGGCGTGCTCGTCAGGCCGCGTCGCTGGAAAGACGACATCATCGAAGTCGAGGTTCCTGCGAATGCTGCATCGGGGGATGTGATGGTTCGATTGGCATCGTCCGATCCCTTGCCGGACGGGTCTTGTTGCGCTTTGGTCCAGTACACAGTGAGTAACGCTGTGCCACTGAAACTGATTCCGAGCATTCGCGTCGATCCGGTGAGCGGGCCGGTCGGTACGAAGGTCGTTTTTTTTGGCCAAGGATTCGGCTCTGAGAGGAGAACCGGTGACATGGTGACGTTCGGCGGGCATCCTGCCACCATCGCCCAGTGGTCGGATAGCGCCCTCGTCGTACATCTTCCGATGGATGCGGAGACCGGACCGATCGTTCTGACGGTGCAAGGGCGTGAGCGAACGGTCGGGACTTTTGCGGTTCATGTGCCAAAGGCGACAGCGATGATTCCTCCTGCCGCCCCAATCGGTACGCTACTCAGAATCAGTGGCGAACATTTCGGATACTATTCGGAAAGTGGATCGACTCCCTATGCCTTTACTGATTTCAATACGGGAGAGAATCGAGTCGATATCGGAGGGGTCCGCGCCGTCATCTATCGTTGGCAAGACGATCGCATCGATGTGTGGGTACCCTTCAGCGCAAAGAGCGGACCGGTCGTGATCTATCGAGGCGCGACGAAGCCCAACCCGGATGGTTCCTGCTGTGCGACGAAGGAGACCCTCAAGACTGAAGCGGGAGTCTTTACCCTCGTGACGCCGAAGATCGACTCCTTCAGTCCGAAATCGGGAGGGCTCGATGAGCTGATCACCATTAAAGGGTCAGGCTTCGGCTCGTTTTTGAAAACAGCCGAGCATGCCTACTTGGGTCTCAACCAGGGGGCCTATAAGCGGCGGGATATCGAGATGGACGAAAACGTCTCGCGTACGGAAGTGCTGTTCAGCAATATCGCGGCGCAGGTGATGTCCTGGACGGATACGGAGATCGTTGTGCGAGTGCCTCATCGGAATCTCTATGGTATCGGGAAGCGCAATGAATTCTTTAACGAGCTTGCGACTGGACCGCTGATTGTGCGGCGCGGGTCCTGGGATGTGCAGCCCGATGATACTTGTTGTACTCCAAAGAAGTGGCTAACGTTGGAAGCGGGCACGTTTACCATTCTCGCCAAGGGTATGCCCGATCAAGGCTACTTCAAAAGCAATCGCCCCGACGCCGATACCACCCAGTGAGATACGGATTACCTGGATGCCTTGTGGTCATGGCGCTGGCGACACAGCTATGTGCCACTCCCTTGTGGGCTGCTGACTCTCCTCTGACGATTACCCCTCAAGCGAGCCATACGGAAGCTATCCTGATGGGGCTCTATTTTCATACGCCTCTGCTGGGCTGGGCGGTGGGGGCCGGCGGTACCATTGTGAAGACGGTTGATGGCGGGAAGAAGTGGAAGAAGGTCGTCAGCGGCACCACCGCGAGCCTCTCGGGGGTTTTCTTTCTCGATGAGAAGTTGGGGTGGGCCATTGGAGCCAATGGAACGATTCGACGGAGCCAAGATGGGGGAGAGACCTGGTCCTCACAACTCGCCGATACCCAGGTAGCGTTTTTCGGCCTCTCGTTTGTGTCGCCCAGCGAGGGGTGGGTGGTGGGTGGCAACGGAACCATTCTTCATACGAAGGACGGTGGACTGCACTGGGTCGATCAAGCGAGCAAGACGAGTGCAGCGCTCTACGGCATTCAATTTCTTACCGCACAACACGGGACGGTGGTTGGGGCAGTAGGGACTGTCTTGATGACGGACGACGGCGGGATCACCTGGACTCCGCAAGAGACTCAGGGGGCTGTCACGCTGTTCGATGTGTATTTTTCCGATACCTCGACCGGATGGGCCGTTGGAAACGCCGGAGCCATCTTTCAGACGAGCAATGGCGGCCAACAATGGATCGATCGCACGTTGCCTTGCACCAGCACCTGTACGAAGCTGACAGATCTCTTGAGAGTGCGTTTTACCGATCCTCAGACTGGATGGATTGTGGGGGAACGGGGCATGGTCTATCGGAGCATCGACAGCGGTTTTACTTGGACTGAGCAGGGTGCAATCGCAAAGGCTTCGTTATTCGGCCTTTCGTTTCCTACTAGGACGGAGGGCTGGGCCAGCGGAGAAAAGGGTACGATCGTTCACTTGTCCACCGGCCGCTGAATAGGGTGCGTGAAGTGCGAGACATGAGAGAAACGCGCGACGCGGGAAAGACAGAGTGGGGCTCCTGCCTCGGTACAATCATTTCCTTCGGCCCACCGTCTAGCTTGTCCCGCTCGTCGCGCGAGCCATCATCTCATCGAGTCTTGATTGGAGAATGCTGATCGCGGCGATCGCTGCGGTCTCGGCCCGCAAGATTCGTGGTCCGAGGGTGAGCGAGAGGAAGCCCTGCTCCTGCGCAAGACGTTGCTCGTCCGGCGCCCATCCTCCTTCCGGCCCTATCAACAAGATAATCGGTTGCTGACGATCTACCGGCAATGGGATGGTTGCGAGTGAAGAGCCGTTGGAGCGTTCTGCGAACAGGACTTTCAGCGGCGCCGAGGCATACCGTCGGCAGATCTCTGGGAGGCTTACCGGGTCTGCGATAGTGGGAAGCGTCCATCGTTCGGACTGTTGTGCCGCGTCTCGCGCAATGCGCTCCCATCTGGACCGTTGATGTTCCAGTCGTTCCGGGTTGGGCTTGATGACGCTGTGTGTGCTGTGAATGGGCAGGATGATCGCGACTCCGAGTTCTGTGGCCTTCTGAATGACCCAGTCCATCTTGTCGCCTTTGATCAAGGCCTGGCCGAGCACGACCGGTGGGATTCTATGCGCCGGTTCGATCTGTCGGTCTATAATGCGGCTGTCGATGGCTTGTGGGGAGACGTGGGTCACTTCCACGTGATAGCGGGTTCCACATCCATCGTTGAGGGTGAGGGAATCTCCTGGGCGCAAGCGGAGACTATCACGAAGATGATGGAGGAGATCACCGGTCATGAGGATGGTGGGTGGAGTGACGGCGCGAGGGTCGACGAAGAACGTGGACATGGTGCAGGTGTCGGGCGATGACCGATGGCGCTATTCGAAAAAGGTCTTCATCTTGTCAAAGAAGCCGTCGCTATCCTCTTCCATCGACATGCCGCTTTCTTTGGCAAATTCTTTGAGTAATTCTTTCTGACGAGCGGTCAGTTTGGTAGGAGTCTGAATCTTGATAACAAATACCTGATCGCCGGTACTCTGGTTCTTGAGGCTGGGAATGCCCAGACCTTTGATGCGCAGGGTTTTATCCTGCTGCGTGCCTGCAGGAATCTTGATGATCGTATTGCCTTTCAGTGTGGGAACCTCGATCTTCCCTCCGAGTACGGCTGTGACGAACTGAATGGGGACGTCACAAAGGATATCCTGCCCTTGGCGCTGAAAGAGCTGGTGCGGCTTGACGGTAATTGCCACATAGAGATCGCCCGGCGGGCCTGCGTTGGTTCCGTGCTCCCCTTCGTTCGAGAGGCGCAGACGCATGCCTGACTCGATGCCGGCCGGAATATGTACGGCGATGGTCCGTTCTCGATAGGTGCGTTGTCGGCCCTGGCAGGCCGAGCAGGGCTCTGTGACGATTCGTCCTGCTCCCTCGCATTGGCCGCAAGGACGGGAGATACTGAAGAACCCTTGCTGGAACCTCATCTGTCCGGCCCCTTTACAACTGGGGCAGGTCTTAACCGATGCCGCGCTCTTGGCGCCGGTCCCTTTGCAGTCTGTGCACATTTCCCAGCGCGGGATTTTGAGTTTGGCCTCTTTCCCGTAGACGGCTTCTTCGAAAGTCAGTTCCAGGTTGTATTGGAGGTCGTTGCCGCGCTCTGCTCGATTGCCGCCTCGCTGGCCTCCGAAAAAATCCTCGAAGATGTCGTTGAAGGCATCGCCGAAGCCGCTTCCGCCGAATCCATCCGGTCCGGGGCCCTGCTGAGTTCCGGTGTGGCCGAACATGTCGTAGCGCTTGCGTTTGTCTTGATCGCTCAGGGTCTCGTAGGCTTCATTGACTTCTTTGAATTTTTCTTCAGAGGCTTTTTTCTGCGCCTCTCCCGTTTGAAGATCGGGATGGTGTTGGCGGGCCATCTTTCGATAGGCCTTCTTGAGCTCGTCCTCGGACGCGGTTCGCTCGACACCTAAGGTTTCGTAGTAGTTGGGTTTGGACACGGAGGACGTCTCTCAGGATGAAAGAGCAGCAAGACCGAGCCCCCTGTATCGGCGAAGCTCGGTCTCACTGACGGTATTCTAACTTATTTCTTGTCTTTGTCCACTTCTTCGAACTCTGCGTCCACGACCTTTTCATCCGTCTTGGTCTCACCGGCTCCGGTTCCGCCTTCGGCGCTGGCGTCACTGCCGGCCGCAGCCGATGCCGAAGCCTTCTTATACATTTCCTCCGCCAACTTGTGGGAGGCGGTCGTCAATGTTTGGGTAGCGGACTCGATTGCTTCGGGGTCCGTTCCCTCCATCGCTTTTTTCAGCGAGGCCACGGCTTCCTCAATCTTGGTTTTGTCTTCTGCGGCGATCTTGTCGCCATGCTCGCTTAGGTTCTTTTCCGTCTGGTAGATCAGGCTGTCGGCCTGGTTTTTGGCTTCGGCAGTCTTCCGCCGCTTCTTATCCTCGTCGGTGTGGGCCTGCGCATCCTTCACCAGCTTTTCGACTTCTTCCTTGCTCAAGCCGCTGGAGGCCGTAATCTTGATGGACTGTTCTTTCTGCGTGGCCAAGTCTTTGGCCGAGACATGGACGATGCCATTGGCGTCGATGTCGAAGGTCACTTCAACTTGCGGCATCCCACGAGGCGCGGCAGGAATGCCGACCAAGTCGAACTGGCCGAGGAGCTTGTTGTCGTTCGCCATCTCGCGTTCGCCTTGGAACACTCGAATGGTGACCGCCGTTTGATTGTCGGCAGCCGTCGAGAAGACCTGGCTCTTTTTCGTCGGGACGGTCGTATTGCGCTCGATCAACTTTGTGAAGACACCGCCGAGGGTTTCGATACCCAGTGACAGCGGCGTCACGTCGAGAAGCAGGACGTCCTTCACTTCGCCCTTGAGCACGCCGCCTTGAATGCCGGCGCCGATCGCCACCACTTCGTCAGGGTTCACACCCCGATGCGGTTCTTTTCCGAAGAATTCTTTCACGGCCTGAATGACTTTCGGCATGCGGGTCATGCCGCCGACGAGGACGATTTCATGAATGTCACGCGCGGAGACGCCTGCATCGGACAGGGCCTTCTTACAGGGCTCGATCGATCGTTGAATCAGGTCGTCGACCAGCTGTTCAAGTTTCGCGCGGGTCAGTTTCACGACCAGGTGTTTCGGTCCGTTAGCATCCGCAGTGACGAAGGGCAGATTGATTTCGGTTTCCTGAGACGATGAGAGCTCGATCTTGGCGCGCTCAGCTGCCTCTTTCAAACGTTGGAGAGCCATCCGGTCTTTTCGAAGATCAATGCCTTGATCCTTTTTGAACTCGTCGACCAACCAGTCCATGACACGCTGGTCGAAGTCGTCGCCGCCGAGGTAGGTGTCGCCGTTGGTCGACTTGACCTCGAAAACACCGTCGCCGATCTCAAGGATGGAGACGTCGAACGTACCGCCGCCCAAATCGTAGACGGCAACCCGCTCATCTTTTTTCTTGTCCAGACCGTAGGCGAGGGCTGCAGCGGTCGGCTCGTTGATGATCCGGAGTACGTTCAATCCGGCGATCTGGCCCGCATCTTTGGTGGCCTGGCGCTGGCTGTCGTCGAAGTAGGCCGGGACGGTGACGACTGCTTCGGTGACTTTTTCGCCGAGATAGTCCTCCGCAGTCTGCCGCATCTTTTGCAGAATCATGGCGGAGATTTCCGGCGGGCTGTAGCGCTTACCGCGCAATTCAACGTGGGCGTCGCCGTTGTCTCCTTCAGAGACCTTATAGGGAAGCCGCTTGGCAGCGTCGGTAACTTGCTGGCTGCGAAATTTGCGGCCCATCAGGCGCTTGACGGAGAAAATCGTATTTTCAGGATTTGTAATCGCCTGGCGCTTGGCAATCTGCCCGACGAGGCGCTCGCCTTTCTCTGTAATGGCGACGACGGACGGTGTGGTGCGGGCTCCTTCTGCGTTGGCGATTACAATTGGTTCGCCACCACTCATGATGGAAACGCAGGAATTTGTGGTTCCAAGGTCGATGCCGATCACTTTACCCATGTGTCTATTCCTCCCTCACTAGGTCTGGCTTTGATAAATATTACGATGAACGAATCGTGTTGTCTGTTCCTGGTGCGCCATTCTCTGTCTGTCCGGTGGATACGCTCACCATGGCCGCTCTCAGGATACGATCATGCAAGAGATATCCTCGCTGAAGCTCGTCCAGCACATGCTGCGCTGGAACCTTCTCCGACGCGATGGATACGACCGCCTGATGCATGGCAGGATCGAACGGCTGACCGATCGTTTGGACGGGTGTGACATGAAAGCGTGATAAAGCGCCCGTCAGTTGCTTGAGGGTGAGATCCACGCCCTGGATGAGAGCCTTGTTATTTCCCCCCTCGTGCGAGGCCTTGATGGCCCGTTCGAGATTATCGACAACTGGTAAAAGTTCTTTAAGTAATGACTCATTGCCGAATCGGATCTGGTCGCGCTGGTCGCGCTGGATCAAACGTTTATAGTTATCGAACTCGGCGGCAAGCCGGAGATATCTGTCGTTCAAGCTCTTTGCCTCTTCAGCCTTTGCTGTAAGTGCCAGCTGAAGCTCTTCGATCACGCCTCTGTCCTCTGCGGAGGTGCAATCGTCGGAAGATGGAGTATCCAAGTTGCCGATTGTATTCGTGTTCTTGTGTTCTTCAGGCATCCAAGACTCCTCTGTCCGTCAGAAGATAGCCATAGGGCCTATAAAGTCAACCGGCCCAGAAAAATTAATTACTTGTGGAG
>JBAXBK010000018.1:0-66208 GCA_037142015.1 Nitrospira sp.
TCCCCAAATCGCGCACGACGAAGATTTTGCGGATTCGGCGGAAAAGGACGGCTATACCTATCAAGAGTTGTTGCAAGAACTGCTGAACATCGGGCTCCGCTGGCGGCCAGCCAAAGCTGCCTAGCTGTGCTCACTCTCCCAATATCCTCAGGCACATGTCACTGCCTATCAGAGTGCTGTATCTTCGCAGTTCGCTGCCGAACGCGCTGCGCCTATTTGCCGCGGGTTGCTGAGAACTTCCGAGTAAAAAGTGGAGAGTGCGAACGAGGCGAAGAGTTTCCCCCCTGCCTTATTTATGGGCCGAAGCGGAAACCGAACAGCATGGCAACGCTTGTTGTATCATTCTCCGATAGCGACGGAGAAAGATCGATGTCGTGGAGATTAACGATCAACGTCGAAGTCAAGGCGAGATTGTGGGAGGCCTGGTACTCCAGTGAAACGCCGATAGGGATGTACCAGCTCGTGTCGTTGCGGTCGATGCGCCCAGGGCCGGTTCCTCGGTCTAGGTCTGCGTGGATTAATCCGATTCCCGTGAAGGGCACCAGGTTGATGCCGTTATTGAGGCGAAAGTAATAGCGACCGACCCCAGCGAAGGAGATCTGGAAGAGATCGCCCATCGGACTGATCTGCATCATCGGTCCGACGGAGAAATTTCGATCAAGATAGTACTCACCACTGAATGCCAGATTGAATACCGTGCCATTGACCGTTCCGGATGTAAATCCCAGGCCACTTCCGAATCCCCATCGTGGTTCGTCTGCTTGGGCATGAGGTGCCACTACAATTGTGCCAGTGGCCAGGATCGCCAACAGAATGGCGGCACTGATCCATCCTGAGAATGTGGTGATAGTCTGTCGAATCATGACGGCGGACTCTAGCACAGAGGGCAGGCATGGACAAGTCGTTTGAGTGCGCGGGCGACGGTAGGGTATGCTTTGCACCCTAGACTAAGGAGGAGGCCAAGCATGTCAGCCAATTTGATGACGCCGAGGCAAGCAGCGGCTGCTCTGGTCGCAGCGATGCCGATTGGTGTGTCGGTTCAGCAGCTGGAGGAATATGGGATCGAGGCGACGACGGAGCAGGCTCAAGCCATCACCCAAGAAGTGCTCTCGCTCAATCTGTTTTGGATTTTCGCAGCCATCGAGGCGCATATCCCGCAGAAATATCAACCCGCGCTATCGGAACTCATCTTGGCTTTGATGGAAGCAGGTTGGGGTTCGACCGTTCCCGTCGGTTCAGCTTCCTGGACCGCCTACCTCAACGAATGGCAGGAACGTCGCTGTCGGTATAGCCGCTTGGTTGAAGAAGGAGTAAGTCCGCTTGCGGTGAGTGTAGAGGCCGCCACGTTGATGGAGGACAATCGATTGGTCAAAGAAGTAGAGCGACATAATCTCTTGACCCTACTGATTGATTTCGTGCCGGTCGACACCTATGGGCGGTTACTGGAAGACGTCGGATGATTCTCTGGCCAGCCGCGATAGGTCAGAGGTAGCGGTGATTGACGACCTTCCCCATTTTGTCCAATTCATAGAGCAGAGGCGCACCAGTTGGAATATTCAGTTCCAGGACTTGTTCTCGGGAGAGTTGCTCCAACTCCATGATTAAGGCCCGTAAGCTATTTCCGTGCGCCGCGACGAGGATGGAATCCCCTTTCAAGAGATACGGTTTGATGGTCCGTTCATAGTAGGGCAATACACGCTCTGCGGTGTCTTTCAGGCTTTCACCTCCTGGCGGACGCACGTCGTAACTTCGCCGCCAAATCTTCACCTGGGCTTCGCCGTATTTTTTCGCAGTTTCGTCCTTGTTCAATCCTTGCAGTTCGCCGTACATCCGTTCGTTTAAGGCTTTGTCTTTCTCGATGGGGATACCAGTTTGGCCGATGGTTTCGAGCACGAGCCGCAACGTTTCATTTGCGCGGGCCAACACGGAGGTAAAGGCCCGGTCGAATTTGAAACTGCGCATTTTCTCGCCCGCGTGCGTCGCCTCCTGAATACCGCGCGGAGACAGAGGTACATCTACCCATCCCGTGAAACGATTCTCCAAATTCCATTGTGATTCGCCATGTCGAAGCAGGATCAGTCGAGCCATTGTGCGGTCCTCTCAAGCCTGAAGAAGAATGGTTGCAGGCCAAAGCATACTGAAACAGGTGTCCAAGTCAAGCGGCTACTTTGGGTCTGGGCGAATCAGTGCACACCCAAGGTTTTTGAATCAGATCTGGATCTACTGGCGGCCAGTGAGAGTATCTCTCACCTACACACTGCTCGCCGCAGTCGGTTTCGCCGGCTTTTCTAGCGGACGTTCACCGTCCGGTAGCCCGTCCTGAAGCATTTTGAACATGGTGACCGCGAACAGTATGTACAGAGCGACTCCTATCCAGATCACGTAGGACTGAACGCCTCCCGCTTCCTTCAATGCCTCGTTCTGTTTCGCCGGATCGGGCGATGTGCTTTTTTTGATTTCACCGATGTGCTCGCGGCAGTGCCAGTAGTACACATAATTCGCGGTCGCTCCGGCCATGATGCTCCAGATGAGGCCCACGGTCATGTCGCCGGTCAAGTAGGTCGAGATCATCGGACCGAGGGCGTAGACCGCCGCATACATATACATTTTTCGGTAGAGGAACCAGAGGAAGGAAATATAGAGAAAGGCTGGCCAATTCCACGTCAGGGCGAACTTCGGCTTTCCCCCCAATCCAAACTTTTTAAAATGTTTCAGATATTGATCGGCGTGGGGGCCGATGAATTGGCGCCAGGGATGTTCATCGGGGTGGATTTCAGAATGGATCACGGGGGCGGCGATCGGTGGTTCCGGTTCGACGGCGAGCGTGTTTCCACACTGGTGGCAGAATTTTGCGTCTTCCTGATTCTGCTGCTGGCACTGTGCACAGGGTTTCATCCGGCAGAGAGTATCACAATGAAGTGTCACCTGGGTAAAGAAGCAACAAGTTGCTTCCATCAGCAGGCCTATGCTACCTTCCCTTACTTTACAAAGGGATACGCCTGTTATGACGACAGAAGAACTGAAGCAGGACGCCGTACGATATTTGATGCAGACGTATACGCGTCAACCGCTCTCGATCATTCGAGGGAGCGGGACAAAGGTGTATGATCTTGAGGGGCGCGAGTACCTTGATTTCGTCGGTGGGATTGCGGTGAATGTCCTTGGGCATGGCCACCCGGATCTGGTTCAGGCGATTCAGCGCCAAGCCGCACAGCTGATCCATACTTCCAACCTCTACTACACCGAGCCGCAAGTGAAGCTGGCGCAGGCGCTGGTGGATCACTCGTTTGCCGACAAAGTGTTCTTTTGTAATGGCGGAGCAGAGGCGAATGAGGCTGCCATCAAGCTGGCCCGCCGTTATTCCCATGATAAGTATGGGACCGGGCGGTTTGAGATCGTCACGATGAAGAACTCCTTCCATGGCCGGACGATCGCAACGTTGACGGCGACGGGGCAAGAAAAAGTTCAGAGGGGTTACGAGCCGCTTCTGCAGGGTTTCAGCTACGTGACCTTCAATAACATTGAAGAGTTGGAACGGGCCGTGACCGACAAGACCGCGGCGATCATGCTCGAGCCGATTCAGGGCGAGGGGGGTGTCTACGTCGCGGATTGCAAGTATTTGAAACAGGTAAGAGATCTGTGCTCCCAGAAAGACGTGCTCTTGATTTTCGACGAAGTGCAGACTGGAATGGGGCGAACTGGGACGCTGTTTGCCTACGAGCAGTTGGGGGTCCAGCCGGACATTATGACCCTGGCGAAAGGGTTGGGAGGTGGCGTGCCTATCGGCGCCTGCCTTGCGACGGATTCTGTCGCGAAAGCTTTCTCGCCCGGTAGTCATGCTTCAACATTCGGTGGTAATCCGCTTGCTTGTGCGGCCGGCTTGGCCGTTTGTCACGCTCTGTTGGAAGGCCACGTACTCGATCATGCGCGCCGGATGGGAGAGTATTTTGCGAAGGGGTTATCGGAATGTAAGAAGAGACATCGGGTGGTGCGAGAGGTGCGCGGCCTCGGACTCCTGCAGGGGGTTGAACTCGACATGGAGGGGAAAGCCGTTGTAAGCGAATGTTTGGCCCGTGGCATTCTCATCAATGGGGCAGGCGAGCGTGTACTGCGGTTCGTGCCGCCCCTCATCATCGCCCAGTTGGAAATCGATCGATTACTCGATGTGCTGGATCAAATTTTCAGCAAACAGGCGGCGTAGAGCGTACTTACGCAGAATAGACATTGCGCAGATGACTACGGGAACGACAGGAATGCAGACAGGCAAGAAAGACTTTTTGGATGTTGCGGCCATTAGCAAGGCGGAAGTGGAGAGTTTGCTGAAGTCTGCGGCCCTATTGAAGGACAAACAGCGGCGCGGGATTCTTCATCCACTGCTTCCAGGCAAAACACTGGGTCTGTTGTTCCAGAAACCATCGACGCGCACGAGAGTATCGTTCGAAGCGGGGATGAACCAGTTGGGCGGCCACGCGCTGGTCCTGCCCATGTCCGAGATCCAGCTTTCGCGAGGAGAAAGTGTCGCCGATACGGCGCGCGTGTTATCACGCTATCTCGACGCGATCGTCATCCGCACCTATGACCATTCGATAGTGGAGGAATGGGCGAGGGAAGCGACGATGCCGGTGATCAATGGGTTGACCGACCTGAGCCATCCCTGTCAGGCCCTTTCAGATCTCCTGACTATTCGTGAGAAAAAGGGACGATTGAAGGGGATCAAGATCGCCTATATCGGCGACGGCAACAATGTGGCAAATTCACTGATCGAGGCGGTGGCGAAGATGGGGATGACCATCACTCTTGGGTGTCCGGTGGGGTATCAGCCGGAGCAGCATGTTGTGGATAGGGCGAGGGGCGAGGCTGTAGCAACCGGCGCGGTGATCGAAATAGGGCACGATCCTTATGTCGCGGCGAAGGAAGCTGACGTGATCTATACCGATATCTGGATCAGTATGGGACGCGAGCGGGAGCATGCGCGACGACTAAAAGCGTTGGCTCCGTACCAAGTAAACAGCCGCCTGTTGCATCGGGCCAAGCCCGATGCGATTGTCATGCATTGCTTGCCTGCCCACCGAGGTGAAGAAATCAGTGCCGAGGTGCTGGATGGCCCTCAGTCGGTCATCATCGATCAGGCGGAGAATCGGTTGCACATGCAGAAAGCCATCTTAACGAACCTATTAGGCAAGAGGAGTCGAACAAGGCGATGAGTCGTATCATGAAGAAAGTCGTGCTGGCCTATTCAGGCGGACTTGATACTTCCGTAATCTTGAAGTGGTTACAAGAAACCTACGGCTGTGAGGTTATCGCGTTCTGTGCCGATCTGGGGCAAGGCGAAGATCTGCAAGCGATCAAGGTCAAGGCGCAAAAGCTTGGTGTGAAAAAGGTCTACGTCGAGGACCTGCGCGAGACCTTCGTAAAGGACTATGTTTTCCCAATGTTACGCGGCAACGCCATATACGAAGGTTGTTATCTGCTCGGAACCTCAATCGCGCGGCCCCTCATTGCGCGGCGTCAGGCCGAGATTGCGCTCAAAGAAGGCGCTGAGGCGGTGTCACATGGTTCCACCGGAAAGGGCAACGATCAGGTGCGGTTCGAGTTGACCTACACGGCGCTGGCACCGAATCTCAAGATCATCGCGCCCTGGCGTGAGTGGACGATGAAATCGCGGCGTGAATTGATCGAGTATGCCGATAGACATGGCATCCCCGTGACAGCGACGAAAGCCAAACCCTACAGCATGGACCTGAATTTGTTCCACGTGAGTTATGAAGGCGGCATTTTGGAAGACCCCTGGGAATCGCCACCGGATGAAATTTTCCAAATGACGGTGTCGCCGGAGCAGGCGCCGAACAAGCCGCTCGAAGTCGAAATCGGTTACGAGGCTGGTAATCCGGTATCCGTCGACGGCAAGAAAATGAGTCCGGCAACGTTGTTGGCGCATCTCAATAAGCTGGGGGGGGCGCATGGGATCGGGCGTGTTGATCTGGTGGAGAATCGCTACGTCGGAATGAAATCACGTGGGGTCTATGAAACGCCGGGCGGAACGATCCTTCATGTGGCGCACCGTGGACTGGAGTCGTTGACGATGGATCGCGAAGTTCTGCATTTCAGGGACAGTTTGATCCCACGCTTCGCCGATCTGATATACAACGGCTATTGGTTCAGTCCTGAACGAGAAATGATCCAGGCCTCGATCGATATGGCGCAGCAGGATGTGACCGGTACAGCGAGGGTGAAGCTGTATAAGGGGAGCTGTACGTTGGTCGGGCGCAAGTCGAAGAATTCGCTCTATCGTCTCGATATTGCCACGTTTGAAGAGGACGAAGTTTACAATCAGAAAGATGCCGAGGGTTTTATTCGGTTGAACGCGTTGCGGCTGAAAATCAGAGCTCAGAGAAAGAAGGGCTCCTCCTGATGGGACGAGCAACGGGCCGCACCCCTGCCATGTTGGAAGGCGGAAAGGCCTGGGGTGGGCGGTTCAAACACAAGACGAACCGGTTGGTAGAATCCTTCACTGTTTCAGTGGCGGTCGATCGTCGGCTTTACGCCCATGATATCCAGGGCAGTATTGCCCATTGCAAGACGTTGGGGAGGGCCCGCGTGTTGACCGCCTCTGAGGCCAGGACGATCGTGCAGGGCCTGGAGTCGGTGAAGAGGGAATTTGATCGGGGCCGTTTTCGCTTCACCCCTCAAGATGAAGACATTCATATGGCGATCGAGCGCCGCTTGACAGAATTGATCGGCTCTCTCGGCGGAAAGTTACACACGGGCCGAAGCCGGAACGACCAGGTTGCGTTGGATATTCGGCTATACTTGCGTGATGAACTCAGCCGTCTCGTGGCCAATCTGGAAGATTTTCAGCGGGTGCTGGTGGCGAAGGGGAAGGCTAATCTAACGGTTGCCATGCCGGGCTATACGCATTTACAGCGTGCCCAGCCGGTGCTGTTCGCTCATCATCTCTTGGCCTATGTGGAAATGATCGAGCGGGACAAGGGGCGACTTCAGGATGCATTGGTGCGTGTGAATGTCATGCCATTGGGGTCCGGTGCGCTCGCAGGGACCAACTATCCAGTCGATCGTCAGTTTACCGCAGAGCTATTGGGTTTTCCCTCCGTGACGCAAAACAGCCTTGATGCCGTGTCTGATCGGGACTTTGTGATTGAGATAGCCTCGGCGCTGTCGATTACGATGATGCACCTGTCCCGGCTCAGTGAAGAATTGATCCTCTGGTCGTCCCAAGAGTTCCAATTTGTTGGGCTTCCCGATACCTTTTGCACCGGCAGCAGTATGATGCCGCAGAAGAAGAATCCTGATGTGCCGGAATTGGTGCGGGGCAAGACGGGGCGGGTCTATGGTCATTTGGTCAATCTGTTGACGACCCTTAAGGCGCTGCCCTTGAGTTATAATCGAGACCTCCAAGAGGACAAGCCGGCGCTCTTCGACGCCCTTGATACCGTCACCGCCTCAGTAAAAGTCTTGACCGAACTGATGCGCCGACTCACCGTGAACCGGGACGTCCTCAAGCGGGCGGTTCAGGGTGGTGGAATGTTAGCGACGGAAGTTGCGGATTATCTTGTGACCAGAGGAGTGCCGTTTCGCGAAGCGCATGCGATCACGGGCCGATTGGTGCGGGCTTCACTGGATCAAGGCCGTGAATTCACGGCCTTTTCGCTGAATGAGCTGCGGACATTTTCTGAGCGAATTGAAAAGGGTCTGCTTGCTCGGTTGACGGTCACTGCCGCAATCGACCGGAAGTCTCAGGTAGGTGGGACTGCCAGAACGAGTGTGGCGCGCCGGATCAAGGAACTCGATCGGATACTCTCGTGAAGGCGTGGATGTCGAGCGCGAGGTCCATTGTGGTGGGCGTGATGATCGGAATGTTGGCAGCTTGCGGAGCCGTGGGGTCGCCGATTCCTCCTGAAAGTGTCGGTGTAAATTCGACCATTGAACGGCAAAAGGAGTTAGAGTCGATCGAGGAGAAACGGCGTGGCGCAGCCGAATCTGCCGAGCCACAGCCGGACCCAATGCTACAGGGACAGGATGTCAATCTACCTCCGTTACAACCGGTGGGAATCAGGTAATGTTGAACCTGCTACCTGCTGGACCTCTGTAGCCTGAAAAAGCTATACTTGAACTTGGCTAATGTTGCAGCGTGCCTCCCTCCGTAACATTCGCCGCACTAGCGATAAGAAAGACGCCACCAATGAGAACCGATAGAGGGATACGGATGCAGGGCTGTGTTCTTCTGCGCAGAGATGGCCGGACGCTCGTGGGGCTATCGAAGGCCTAATATACGGAGCCGGCACTACCACGAAGAACACGGCGTGAGACAATCGATAATCATGGAACGACTTAGAATATTTCAACGAACCTATTGATAGCCTCAGCCAGATAGACTGGTAGGGGGTAGGAGGATCAGTTCATGGAGCTCATTCAACCAGTGCGGCAGGGTCAGCTCATTGGACAGGCGACAACGATCAACCGCGCACCGGGCAAGCGGCTGTTGCTGGTCGATCCCTACCCGCTCAATAATCCCTATCGACTGACCGCTTCTGAGCGCCGTGCGGTCTGGTTTCCCAAGCTGAGTTTGCCGACGATTGCAGCCTACACGCCGGAGAATTGGGAAGTCAGCCTGCTCGATGAAGCGGTGCACGAAATCGATTTCGACTTTCCCTGCGACATGGTTGGTATCTCCATGTTTACCTGCTATGCCCCTCGGGCCTACGAGATCGCAGCAGAGTTTCGCAAGCGAGGCAAGACGATCGTCATGGGAGGAGTCCATCCCACCTACTGCCCCGACGAAGCGCTTCAACATGCGGATGCGATCGTGTGTGGAGAAGCCGAAGATCTCTGGCCGCAATTGGTCGCAGATTATGAGGCGGGGAACATGCAGCGTATGTATAAGATGACGTCATTTCCCTCTCTGGAGAATTACAAGAGCCCCCGCGTCGAGTTGCTGAGCCCAGACTCTTACATGACGAGGCAGTGTAGTTTTACTACCAGAGGATGTCATTTCGATTGCGAGTTCTGCAGTGTGTCTCCGTTTAATGGAAAAACTACGCGGCGTCGGCCGGTGAAGGAAGTGATCACAGAGCTTCGAAATGTTCAGCGGTGGATCCGCAGCGAGTTGGTTGAGCGGGTGCGCGATGAGCCGATGTGGACCGCCTTTCTCACGACGCTTAAGATTCGAGTCGGTATAGAGGACGGCAGCATTGTCGCGTTTGTCGATGACTTGCACAACAGCAACCGTGCCTATTGCCGTGAGCTCTGGGCCGCGCTGAAGCCCCTCAAGCTTAAATGGGGCTGCCAGTCAACGATGTTCCTGGCCGACGATGAGGAGATGGTCAAGCTTGCGGCAGAGAGCGGCTGCGTGTCGGTATTTGTCGGGATGGAATCGCTCGATGAAGATGCCCTGGATGAGACGAACAAACCCTTTAACCGGGTTCTGAAGTTCTCCAAGGAGATTAAGATGTTCCACGATTACGGGATCATGGTGAATCCCGGGATCGTGTTCGGATTTGACAGCGATGATGTGACTGTATTCGAACGGGCCGTTGATTTCTTGACGAAAAACCAAGTGGAATTGGCATACTTCAATGTGTTGACACCTCTTCCTGGAACGCAGTTGTTCGATCGCTTAGAAAAGTCCGGTCGTATCTTTGATAGGGACTGGGCAAAGTATGACGGCAAGCATGTGGTGTTTCAGCCGAGCCGGATGACGGTTGAGCAACTACTAGATGGCTTCCACTGGGCCAATCATGAATTCTATTCCATCCCTTCGATCTGGAAACGGCTGTCTGGCACGAGCCAGCGGTTCATTCCGAGATTAGAGATGAATCGAGAGTTCCGGAAGTTGGTCAAGAGAACCTGTCCCAAAGCGTCCCTGTCGCCGCTCGCGGGGGTGTTGAAGAATCTCCAAGCGAAGCTCCCCGTGTTGGACAAGGAGCAATTGATTCCGAGCGCGTTGCATGCGCTGAAACAGGCGCTAGATCCGAACGCGCTCTCGGCGCAACAGTTGATATTCCACATCAAGGCCAAGCGGCATGACAAGTTCGCCGCGCTATTCGTAGACCTTGATGGTACGCTCGATCGCCTGAATGCCTTGGAATTGATTAAGCGAATCAAGGAAGCGGCCAATCAGGCGCGTATGGACATCATCGTCAACTTCGAACATCTCAAGCTGGCGACGCCAGACGCCCTCAAAGCGTTGGTGGCTTCAGACGCGATGAAGATAGCCATTCCGAATGTGAAGGTTCGCTATCGTAAGTTCAAGGATGCGTTCGAGGCGTCATTGCAAGGCTTCCCGCTTGCAGGCATCGAGCATCTCAACGAAGATTTGCAGGATGCATAGTTTTGAGTATCGACACGGCGAACTCTATTGCGAGCAGGTGCCGGTCAGCCGGATCGCCAAGGAGGTTGGCACGCCGTGTTACGTCTACAGCTACACGACTCTCGTTCGTCATTACCGGGCCTATGACGGGGCCTTCAAGAGTATCCCCCATGTGATTGCCTTCGCCATGAAGGCCAATTCCAATATTGCGATCCTCCGCCTTATGGCCAAGGAGGGGAGCGGGGTGGATATTGTGTCAGGGGGGGAACTCTTTCGGGCGCTCAAGGCGGGCGTTCTTCCCTCAAAGATCGTTTTTGCTGGCGTCGGTAAGAGCGCGGAGGAGATTCGCGAGGCCCTGAAGGCCGATGTCCTCATGTTCAACGTCGAGTCCTCGGCCGAGTTGCAGGCGCTTAATGAAGTGGCGGCTTCCGTCGGAACCAAGGCGAGAGTCGCCCTCCGCATCAATCCTGACATCGATCCGAAAACACACCCCTACATTTCGACCGGTCTCAAAAAGAGCAAGTTCGGGATTGCCGCCGACCGGGCGCTCGAAGAGTTCACGCTGGCGTCCTCGCTCGCCAACATCGATGTCGTCGGGGTCCACAAGCATATCGGGTCACAGTTGACCGAAGTCACGCCCTTCGTCGAGGCTGTGAAGAAGGTGGTGAAGCTGGTTGGAGCTTTGAAGTCGCAGGGCATCAATATCCGCTATGTCAATATCGGCGGAGGCCTTGGCATTACCTACTCGGACGAAACGCCGCCGTTGCCGCAGGATCTTGCAGATGCCGTGTCGCCACTGCTGAAGGATTTGAATGTTACTCTAATCATGGAGCCGGGTCGTGTCATCGTCGGCAACGCAGGTATTCTCGTAACGAAGGTGTTATATCGGAAGGACGGCGAAGCAAAGCGGTTCATCATCGTCGATGCAGCAATGAACGACCTGATCCGGCCGAGCCTCTACGGGGCCTATCACGATATTCGTCCCTTGTCAGAGGCGGTGTTACAGCGGCCCAAGCATCACGTGGATGTGGTCGGTCCAGTCTGCGAGTCCGGAGATTTTCTGGCGAAGGACCGCTCGCTGCCGGAGGTCAATCCTGGGGACATGCTGGCGGTGATGAGTGCAGGGGCTTATGGATTTGTGATGGCCTCGAATTATAATTCGCGACCTCGGGTGCCGGAAGTCCTGATCAAAGACGGGGAAATCCATGTCATCAAGACCAGAGAGACGTACGAGGACTTGATAAAGGGCGAAACGATTCCGGCATTCCTCGATTGAGGAGCGGATTCAGCGGCGAAGGGGTGAACATGTTTACCGGTGCATTGATTGCCATAGTGACCCCGTTCAGGAATGGCAAGGTTGACGAGCGGGCTTTCAGCGACCTTATAGAATGGCAAATTGCCAACGGGACGAACGGGATTGTGCCCTGCGGCACCACCGGCGAATCTGCCACTCTCTCGCACGAGGAACACCACCGCGTGATCGAGTTGACCGTCGAGGTAGTCAATCGGCGCGTCCCCGTGATTGCTGGGACCGGCTCCAACAGCACAGAAGAAGCGGTGTCCCTCACGAAGCATGCCAAGCAGGCAGGGGCTGACGGGGCACTGATCATTACGCCCTATTACAACAAGCCGACGCAAGAAGGACTGTACCGCCATTACAAAATGATCGCGGAGTCCGTGGACCTTCCTCAAATTCTCTACAACATTCCCGGACGGACCGGCGTGAACATGTTGCCTTCCACGGTGGCGAGGCTCTGCGGGTTTCAGAACATTGTCGGGATCAAAGAGGGGAGTGGGTCAGTCCAGCAAGCCTCTGAGATCGCGCATACATGTGGCGATCGGATGATCGTTCTTGCCGGAGATGACGCCCTGACGTTGCCCATGATGGCAGTTGGAGGGAAAGGGGTCATTAGCGTGACATCGAACGTTGTCCCATCCGAGATGGCGCAATTGGTCAAGGCTTTCTTGAACGGACGCATCGACGAAGCGCGCCGGATTCATTTCGCATTATCGCCGCTCTTCACCGCACTCTTTTATGAGACCAACCCGATTCCGGTGAAAACTGCGCTGGGCATGATGGGCAAAATCGATCCGGAACTGCGGCTACCGCTTTGTGCCATGGCGACCGAGACGAAGGATCAACTTACACGGGTCTTAAAGGATGCAGGCCTCATTTAACGTGAGGGGTGAGGCATAAGGGGTAAGGTTTCGGATGATCAATGTTATTGTTGCAGGGGCAGCCGGGCGCATGGGTTGTCGGCTGGTCGCTCTCATCAAAGATTCGACCACCCTGACGTTGGCCGGTGCGGTCGAAGGGAAAGGCCATCTCGCTGTGGGTGACGATGCCGGAGAGACGGCTGGTTGTGGCCGTGCGGGCCTCCCGATTACCGACGATCTCGCGGGGCTCCTTGATAGAGGCGAAGTGGTCGTCGATTTTTCCTCCCCTGAAGCGACCTTGCATCATCTACGCACGGTGGCGCAGCGCAAAAGAGCGATGGTGATAGGTACGACAGGATTTTCCGTTCTTCAGCTTGAAGAGCTGAAATCACTTGCCTGTCAAGTTCCTTGCGTTTTGTCCCCCAACATGAGCGTGGGCGTCAATCTGATCTATAAGGTCATTAGTGAGATGGCGAAAACGTTAGGAGACGAATACGACATTGAAGTGATTGAAGCCCATCATCGTCTAAAAAAGGATGCGCCGAGCGGGACGGCGCTCAAGATTGCGGAAGTCTTGGCGCATGCTGTGAGCCGCGATCTGGATCAGGTCGGCGTCTACGCCAGAAAAGGTCTTATCGGAGAACGGAAGAAAGGTGAAATCGGGATTCAAACAATTCGTGCAGGCGACATTGTCGGCGACCACACGATTCTCTTTGGTGGAATGGGTGAACGTATCGAAGTGACGCATCGAGCGAGTAGTCGAGATACCTTCGCGGGAGGCGCACTACGTGCCGCTCGGTGGGTAATCAGGCAGCAGCCAGGTCTGTACGACATGATGGATGTGTTAGGGCTGAAATAGCGTAAATATAACTCATTATATTTCAATTACTTACATGGTAATTTTAGTATTAGAAATAAGTGTGTAGCGAGTGTGTCGCTATCATTCATTTTTCTCACCTTTTCCTGTCCTGACTAGCCCCTCAGCGTTTACCAAGACTGAGACTCACAGTCTCCTCACGCTACTTCGCGCTAGAACGTAGAACACGCCGCTCCAATCGTCAACACGACCCTCTCTCTGTCAGACCTTCAGTCGTTGATTTGGACCGCTTGGTGCCGCGAACAGGGCACAATTCTGGTGGGCATATTGGAAACTCAAAGTCGTTTTGAAGTCTCTATCCTTCGTGCGAAGTGGTGAGCCGAATTTCCAATACTAGAAACTTGACAAGCATTGCAACACTGGGATACTGTGACAGTATGCCAAGTATAAGAGTTGATGATTCTGTTTGGGAATGGCTCAAGAAACATGCTCGCCCTCTTGAGGACACACCAAACTCCGTACTGCGTAGACTCGCCGGACTTGACCCTGCTCCCGCAGAGGAAGAAGTCAATGTAAAGCCTGTTGAAGAGAGGAAGCGTGCGGAAACAGTGAAGCATCGTTTTACAGGCAAACAGTTGCGCGAAGAATATAGCCTACCTGTGGATCATTGCCTCTATCACAAAGACGGAAAGTTTTTTGAGAGGCTGATAAATTTTCCTGGAGCACTTTGTGATCCACATGGGTATCTACAATACGATTCTAAAGCGGAATTCGAAAATGACCCTCGCTTGAATATCGGCAAGAAAGTGAATGTCCCCGGAGGAATCTCTATCCATCCAAAATACCGCACATTACTGAGAGCAAAGGACTCAGAGATGAGCGGACTGCTCCTGAAACGGAAAGGGTCAATGACAATGACACCCCAACAGGAATCGTTATCCTTGATCATGAAACAACTTCATGAGGAGGAGGAGAGAGAAGGTGACGCCTTGGTTGAACAGTTCCTCTCAGAACTGCGAGAGGCAGGAGTCAAAATCCTTGAAGAAGGAAGGAGCGGCAATCATTTCCGATTAGAGCAAGAAAAAGCAGGTGTCGAAGTTTCACTTCACGGTTCCGGGTTGGGCGCAAGGCAGGGGTGGTGGAGTGTTGGCGTGAACTACGTCAAAAAGGTGGAGAAGAGGGGAGGGCATTGGGGGGTAGTTTTTCTTACTCCTGAAAAACGGTTCTGGGTTGTTGATGGATGTAACTTTTTCAGAATTGCAGGTAATAAAACTGAGAATAACAGGTACCACGTACAACTAGCCGATTTGGAAAAATCATCGTCATCAGCAAATCGGTTTTCAAGCGTTCAGGAGTTTCTCTTGATAAGTGGACTGAGGTAGTTACCCTGAACACTTAGCAACGACCTCGCTGCCAATCCGTCAGTTTTCCATCCTGAGAAAATGTCAGAATGTTTGAGTTACAGTATGAAGAACCTGTGCCTTGAAAATACGAAACCCTGCTACGCTCATAGATCCACACTGTTTCGCCGGATTTCAAAGTCATTGTCCGATGAGGAGGTCCCCACATTTTGGCAAAGCGGTCCTGAGGAGGGTGCTCATTGATAATTTGCTGAATGCTTTCCCGCATCGCTGTCTCTGGATCTGGATCAGTCGCACAACCATTCGATGCGAATAGGATGGCAATTGCAAACGCGATTAAGGGAAAACGATAAGCCACTTGAAATCCTTTTTTCTGCAACCCGAAGACCGCAGGATTTTATCCGTCCCACCCCACAATCTCTAGCCTAAATGGAGTCCCCCAGCAAAATACGGGGCTTTACAATGTCATGCTTATTGAACTTTCTGAACCTGCCGTTTTGTCTCTCTCGCAAGTGCTTGATTTACTACAGTATTGTCATTGCCCATGATTGACGATATTCTGAACCTACCGCTCTGATCGTCTGCATCGTGTTTCCACGGGGAAACTGTCACTCCACAACGGATAACATCGACAGGGGAAAAACCTACCGTCCCCCTCCATAAGTAGGGGGTGTCCCTACCTATGCGGTGAAAATAAAGTTCATTCCTACCGTCAAAAACTCCATTTTCTAGGTTCTCGACGCCTAAATAATGAGTATGAACAATTATGACTTCACATACCCCTGTCCTTGGGAAATCCCCATCTGGGAGCGAAAAACTTGTGACCCTGTGCGACGAGCGTATGTCGCATGGCTCAAACGATATCCGTGGAACCTTTTTGTGACTGTGAATTTTCGCCAAAAACAGGTTTATCTGAAAAAGGAAAACCATCACGAGACGGAAATGTATTTGAAGAATGTGACCTCTGCTCCATGGGGTTCTTCAAGCGATGTGGAAAGCCGATTGAAAGTAATGGATGGCAGAGTGTGCAAAGAACTGCTGGGTCGCCACTGGGCAAGCAAGATACGCGAACGCCCTGAGTGGGCAGGGTTTATTGAAAAAGATGAAGAAGGATTTGCTCACGCCCATCTATTGGTCAATCTCAAAGAGATTGACCGAAAACGGTTCATCATCGCGTTCACTAATGCCACGAAATACTTTGCGCCACGAGCCGATGTACGACCCCAGGAAGCGTTCAAGGACATGTATTCAGCGGAAGGGGCAACATTTTACAGCACCAAGTTCCTCAATAATCCCCATAAAGAATGTGTGCTGACCGTCTCACCCACATTTCTCAAGAGAGTTCAAGCCAAGCAAGGAACCGCAAGTTTTGGTTGATGACTAATCGCTAAGTCTTGTCTCCTGAAAACAGCGCTTTTCGATATTTGCTGTCCAAAGTTCTGTCAAAAATTAGTAAGTTCCTGAATCTGACCAAATCAAAAGGAGTCTGACATGAAATTTCCTGACTGTACCGTTGTCTCAATCAACTTACCGAATGAGTTGTTAGAAATTATCGATACCCATGCCACCAAACGAATCCTGAACCGAAGCGCCTGTGTGCGTGAATTAGTCACCCAAGCCCTGAAAGCCCCTGAAAACCTCAAGCCATCCATACCGAAATACGAACAAGCAACCTAACCTCCATTGAGTCCAGTGCACCCAAGTCCTTTATACCGATCAATCGTGAGAACACTAAAACTTGGAGTCACCTGGAGCAAAATCCCAAATGATATAAATACGCTATGCACCTTTGGAGGATGTCTTATGACCGCTATCTTGATCCGATTGCCAGAATCATTACTTGCCGCTGTCGATGAACTAGCCGAGGAGACTTACACAAATCGATCGGCGTTTATTCGGCAAGCCTGCTTTCGGCACATCGACATTATCCGGAATGTCGAGCTACCAGCCGCCAGGGAATTTTACCGCAAACGCATCCCCAATCTTCACTAATCACCCACGAAAGGATCACGACCATGCCGACATTTCAAGAAGTCTTCAGACCCCGATCTTCACCATTTGCCATGAAGAATTCCAAGCCGCCCCTTCACGAAGGGATGGAATTGAGTGCTTCGGAACTTCTCGATGAACTCGCCGCGCCCCAGGTGGAAAGCATCGCTGCTACCGTAGTCACCGATCATGCCGAAGAATTGACGATCCTGCTCACGGTGAGGAAGTGGACGGATACGACCAACAAGACCGTGGATTCATCCACCTCGCTTCCAGATACCGCACAAACGAACGCCTTGGAAGATCGGTAACACGAGAGGAAGGAATCGATCATGAAAAAACTTATGTCCTATGAACAAAGACGATTGCGTGAACACGCCGCGCTCGCACTCGCGTTATCACCAGATACGAAAACGGAAGTGACGAAGAAGGACATTGCCGAATTTTCCAAAGACATTTTGAATACCATTCAACGGAAACGGGGCATCAAACATTGGCAGTTGGTATTGGTCGTTGATACGCAAGGAGACAAATCATGAAGTCATTCAAACAGTTCATCCGAGAATCGTATCCACCCCTCTACGAGGACGCAATCCTGATGACGCTACGGGACTTCATCGATAGATTAGAGGTATTCAACGCCCAGAAGACGAATGTGGAACGGATTGTTGAAATTCGAGAAGATTGCCCAGAGCCAGGGACCTATGCGATACGGTTGCTGGTGCGAGATCAAGAAGAGGAGGCAGAGGATTAGAACTGCATACCGGAACGACTTAGGAACCGCTTTCTGACCCTTTAGGCAGCAGTTTTCGTCGTGTTGAGGGCTTTGTAAACGCTGCCCACGCCAATTTCCAAGGACTTTGCGATTTCCTTGATCCCCGCCCCCTTCTCTCGGAGCAATCGTACCGCTTCCTCGACGGACGAGTTCATCTTCGAGGGTCGCCCAAAGCGAACTCCTCGCGCCTTCGCCCTCTCGCGCCCCAATGCCGTCCGTTCAAGAATCATCGTGCGTTCGTAGTTCGCCAGACACGCGAAGATGTTGAAGATCAATTGCCCCGTGGGCGACGAAGTATCAATTTGCTGTTTGATGGAAATGAAATCGCAACGATGAGATTTCAGGGTTTCGAGAATGTCCAAACAATGCTTCAATGAGCGTCCAAGTCTATCGATGGAGTAGACCACAACCGTATCAAATTTCCTCGCAAATGAATCCTCTAGTAACCGGGTCAATGCTGCTCGGTCATCTTTGCTTGTGGTCCCTGAGATCGTATCGCAGTATTCCCCGATGACTGTGTGCCCACATCGTTCGGCATACTGGCGACACTCCTGAAGTTGGATGTCCGTCGATTGCCCTGATGTTGAGACTCGTCCGTAAATTGCTACTTGTTTACTCATCTTCACCCTCCATTCCTTCATTACTTTTCACCCCAATCACCTCATCACCGACAAATTTCATTTGCTTGGACAGAATCTTTTTAGACACCTGAAGGTCCGTGACATTATCGTAGTGTTTCCCGATCATCTCCGCTGATGTCCCACAGTATTTGGCAATCAACCACGGTGAATCACCTGCTCTCAGTCTCGATGAAATGTAGAAATGTCTGAGGTCGTAGAGGGATTTCGTCGTATCAAAGGTGGAGTATTTTTGTTTGACCAACCCCACCAACTCCTTCCATTTTGCGTAAAACTCATTGAGATTCCATTTCCTTCCTGACATGAACGACGAAAACACATGTTCGGTGAGGGATGTATACTTTGAATACGACTGAATTCGGCGAAAAATATCCCCCCGCCCCATACACATCCGTGCTTTACCGCGCTTTGTGGTTTCCTCTCTAATGCGGATTTCTGCGCGTTCATCATCCCGTAGTTTCACATCGCCCCACACCAATCCCAATACTTCTCCTGTCCTAAATCCATACCACGACTGGATGACAATGAAGTTGTGAAGATGCTTGCGTTCATATTTGTCTCTGTCACTTGTTCCCTTTTTATCCCAGACCTTTGAGACCGTGACGATTTTGTTGTAATCGCCGTGTTCCATCCCCTGGCGTTTGCCTTCGGTCGCAGGTATCCGAAACTCTGCCCACTTCGGTAACGACTTTCGCGTAATCAACTGTTCATCCATTCCCCACCGATACAGGGTTCCAATCGCGTGTTGAGAGTCTTTGATGTTGAGAAATCCAGGTTGGGGGATTTGATTCCGACGATAGCCTGCGAAGTCACGAAATTTCTCTGCGGGGATACTTTGAATCTTGGTCTCGCGACCAACAAATGACAGGTAGTGATTGAGGTGATACTTGATGGCTCTTGAGAACGATGTGCGAATGGAACCGAGGGTCACTCGTTGTTCAAGGTGCTGAAGATAGCGGTCACAGAACTCCTGTGTGGTAATTGAAAATATCTTCTCTCCCGAATGAATTCGTCCCAGAGTCTCAGCGAACTTCTTCTCCGCGAACTCCGATGCGATTTCACGGTCCGTAGTTTTCAAAGAGATTCGGATATATTTCTTTTCATCCTTGACCCACTGTTGATATTGCCAAACTTTCCCACTACGAACATTCCGATAGATGTGACATTTCCCCCCAAGAATCGGGACCTTGGTGATCAAATGCTGTTTGGTTTTGACTTTCAATGTGTGTGAAAAACTGTGTAACTCAATTTCCTAACTTATTGATAGTGTGACATAAGTGTGTAACGGAAGTAAGCATATAAGTTATTGATACATATGACTATTGTATTATAATTAAGACATGATGGATGTACTGAGTCTTCGATAGATTCTCTTCTCTGCTCCGGCTCCCCACATCGTAAATCTGAACGGCAATTACCTGCTGTCGCGACAGGCCCTCTGTTGAGGCGTCATCAGATTCATAACAAGCAAGAAGTTGAGAAGATGTGGGGGCAGCTATCGTGTGGCGTAGGAGGGGGACTGCATCATGGGTTATCGACCGATTGTCTCAAGATCCCGCTCGCTTGAGTGAGTGAGCACGGCGGCTCTTCGTGTGGCGATCGCTGCAGATAGACGAGCATAAATTTCCTGGGCTGAGTCCGTCCAATCGGCATTGGGCGGATCGCCACGGAAAGCGGCTTCAGCTGCCTTGTGCTCGTCGTACGTGAGCGGTTTCGGTTCTGTCATAGCGCCGGTTAATGTCTTGCGGTAATAGGCCGAGGTTCCTGATCCGCTGATTTCCTGCGACCACAATTCAAACACGCGAACACTGTGATCGCAAGCCCTGCGTTCAGATCCACTGCCCGTTCCGGTAACATCGCACCGCGGCATTTATCGCAAATCGTCATGGTGCAATCTACCACGATAGAATGCGGAAGCATACCCACCTGAAGTACTGATTTTTCTTGGAAGGTAGGCCCTTCCGCCCATACACAGCTAGGCCGTTTGAATAGAAGGTGGGAACGAAAATTCGTTGCATATCAGCCAAGATAGAAGAGGGAACCCTTGACAGAGGTCTTGCTGTCCCATAGGATTGTGGCATCAGTAAGGACACCCCACTATGTATAGAATAATCCTCATTCTCGGGTTAGTTGTGGTGCTGTATTTTCTCTTCCGGCGTGCCGTTCGAATGCTCAAAGGCCAGGGTGAGCCGGATGGTCTCCTCCCCGGTAAGGATCACCTGGTTCAGGATCCTGTTTGCATGGTGTTTGTTCCACGGGAAGCGGCAATAACGGAAGATATTGGGGGGCAGAGGTATTATTTCTGCAGCCGATCCTGCGCGCACAAATTTCAGGAAAAACTCGCCGGTTAACAGCCCGAGTAACTGGAGTCGGACAGTTTTTCTTCTTTGTCGAATTTGAGCGTGATCTGGCACTGATTAGGGGTGAAGTTAAAGAGAGGTGGGCTTGATTTGCCGCCGGCGATGCGATAGTAGGTCCAGGTTTCGCCACCAAAAAATCTCGTGGCCTTGCCGCTCGGTGCTCCCCAGTTTTTCTCAAACCAGGCCTTGTCCTTGCCTTGAAGCTCAGCCGGTTTGAGCGACTGATCAAGATAGGGATTGCCACCGCCGCAGCCGGTCAGGACCAGACCGAACAGGAGCATCCAAGCCGATCGTTGCATCATGCATTCTCCTCGGTCATATAGATATAAGCAGCGTAGGAACGAGTCATAGTGAATAGCCAGATTTTAACCGGCAGTCTTGGGCCTGTCAAACTGACGTATGATTGGTAGAGGATTGTAGTCAGGTTGAGTTCTTCATAGAATAACCGATAATGAACTGATCACAATGATTTCTCATCTCGACATGAAAGGACAATGCCATGAAATTCTTTCTTGATACAGCCAACGTCAAGGAAATCCAGGAAGCGGCCAGTCTCGGACTTCTTGACGGAGTAACCACAAATCCGTCGCTTGTCGCCAAGGAAGGGCGCAGCTTTAAGGAAATGCTCGTCGAAATTTGCAACATCGTGGATGGGCCGATCAGCGCAGAAGTTGTCAGCCTCGAAGCCGATGCCATGGTGAAGGAAGGGAAGGAACTTGCGAAGATCCATAAGAACATCGTTGTGAAGGTGCCGTTGATTGCGGAAGGGTTGAAGGCCACCAAGAGATTGGCCGCCGAGGGCATCAAGGTGAACGTCACATTGTGCTTTTCTCCGACCCAGGCGCTCCTCGCAGCAAAAGCCGGTGCATGGTGCGTCTCGCCTTTCATCGGTCGGCTAGACGACATCAGTTCAAACGGGATGGAACTGATCCGCCAGATCCTGACCATCTACCGCAATTATGACTATAAGACCCTGGTGTTGGTGGCAAGTGTGCGCCATCCTCAGCACGTCGTCGAAGCTGCGCTTGCCGGTGGGCATATCTGTACGATGCCCTTCTCGATTTTTCAGCAGATGGTGAAGCACCCGCTGACGGATAGCGGACTTAAGAAGTTTCTGGCGGATTGGGACGCTCAAGCCAAGAAGTAAGGCTGGTGGTATGCTGGGAAAGTCCGCCAGCATTAAAAGTTAAGGCTAAGGCTGAGTGGGGAGAAGTCAGAGCTTCGCTCAGCCTTGACCTCAGCCTACTTCACGTGATCCTGCTCGGCCAGCCTTTGTCGAGCCGTTGCGAAGATGTGGTGAAACATCGGTCTGGTCAAGAGACCCGTGAAGGTATTTTGCTGGCTTGGATGGTATGAGCCGATCAGTGTAGTCTTCCACGGAAGAACCTGTACAATTCCATGGGAAAATTTCTGAATCGGTGAAGGAAGTTGCAACCCCTCATCACGGCAGGCTTTCAAGTAATGATCGAAGGCGATCTTGCCCAGCGCCACCACCACACGGACCTTCTGTAATAATCGGAGCTCTTCACGCAGATAGGGGCGGCAAGCCTTGAATTCTTCGGGGGCCGGTTTGTTGTCGGGCGGTGCGCAACGGATCGTGGCGCCGACGTAACAGTCCGATAGCTTCAGCCCGTCATCCCGGTGGTGAGAGCCTGGTTGGTTGGCGAAGCCAAATCGGTGTAAGGCGTCATAGAGCCAGTCCCCACTGCGATCGCCTGTAAATACCCGCCCGGTTCGGTTAGCACCGTGAGCAGCTGGCGCTAGTCCGAGCACGTAGAGGCGGGCGTGGGAATCTCCGAATCCGGGAACTGGCCGTCCCCAGTAGGTCCAGTCCTCATACTGCTTCCGCTTCTCTGTGGCGACCGTCTCCCGATAGGTGACGAGCCGTGAGCAGGCGGTGCAGTGGGTAATGCGATCATTGAGGAGGGCCAGCGCACGCATAGTCATGCAGTCTAGCATGAATTTGAATGTCGATCATGCTTGCCGGTCCCTTATCAGACTGTTAGCATACAAAGTTGGCGACGGATCGTTCACTGCATGTAGGAGGCAGGATGGGCATGACGACATGGGTTCGAAGAATATTGGCACTCAACGGGTTGTGGATGGTGCTCATGTTGCCGATTGTGACAGGGGCACAGACGCAAGCTGAACAGTTCGAGGCAAAAGAGAATACGCCTCGATCTGGAGCCACTGGAGAACCAGACCGAGAGGTGATTTTGGTCGATCCTCTTGAGGACCCCAACGAGCCAGAAGGTCGCCTCGTCATTCTTCCGGAGATCAAGCGAGAAGGAGAGCGCTACTTCCTCAGTTCATTCAAACTGCCTGACAAGCTGACCTTTGCCGGCCAATCAGTTCCACTCGATAACTGGCAGGTACGTGAACGTATCGAATATGAGTTCTACCAATTTCTGGAGGACCAGGGCGAAAGTATCATTCTCGCCAAACGAACCGGACGTTGCTTCCCTCCCGCCGAAAAACAGTTGGCCGAGTCCGGGTTACCGGACGACCTCAAGTACATGTTGCTGGTGGAGAGCAAGTGTGTGGCCGCCGCCTATTCAAAGGCGAAGGCGTCCGGGCCGTGGCAGTTTATCCCATCCACCGGACGGCGCTATCGTCTCAAGAGCGACGCGGTCCTTGACGAACGCCGCAATCTGGAAATGTCGACGGAAGCGGCGGTTAAGTATTTACGCTATCTCAAGGATTTCAAGGAAAACGATTGGTTCATGGCCATGGCCTCGTACAATGCCGGTGAAGAACGAGTTCGTAAGCTTTTGAAGGATCAAAATATTACCGACTATTGGAAGATGCACGGGCCACGGGAAACGATGCGCTATGTCCCAAGAATCATTGCCGCCAAGGAAATCTATTCGCAGCCTGAAAAGTATTTGGGGCTGAGCAAGAAAGATCTGTATGTGCCGATGGAAATTGAAACGGTCACCGTCAACGTGAAAGATTCCCAACGAGCCCTCACCTCGATTGCCGAAGAATATGGAACCTACTTCTTAGAACTCAAAATGCTGAATCCTGAATTCAAGAAAGATGTGCTCCCACGTGGGACCTATCAAATGAAAGTCCCTCGGCAGACTTGTCCGACTCGTTGTTTCAAGCAGGATAAGACCCCCTAGCCCATCGCAGGTGTTATCGGAAGGTTAAGGCTGAGGCCAAGAGATGAAGAAAGTCAGGTCTTCGCTCAACCTTAACCTCGACCTCAGCCTGCCGCCCTCTCCTATCCGGCCGCTTCTGAGAAAATTGATCGTTCGAGGGATAGCTGCGGTAGACGCCGGTACGGCAGTCAGCCGTGCCATCTCCAGGAGCGGCAAGGAACTGGTCATTGGCCGGCGTCGGTACGACCTGCGTCGCTATGAGCATGTCGTCGTGGTCGGGGCAGGGAAGGCCACAGCCTCGATGGCCCAGGCGGTAGAACAGCGGCTGGGCTCTCGACTGCACGGCGGCTTCGTTGTGGTCAAACATGGCCATGTTGTGCCGACGAAACGAATCGTTGTGGCGGAAGCTGGTCACCCGGTTCCCGATCGGTTCGGGCTGCAGGCGGCGGCCAGGCTCAGTGCCATGGCGGCAGAACTTGGTCGGCGAGACCTCTTGATCGTACTCTTGTCCGGTGGGGCTTCGAGTTTACTGCCTGCTCCTGTCGCAGGGATTACGCTAGCCGACAAGCAACGGACCACGCAGGAACTCTTGCGATGCGGAGCGAGTATCCGTGAAATCAATACCGTTCGAAAACATCTCTCACGCATCAAGGGCGGACGTCTTTCTGAGTTGACCAAGGCCACCGTTGTGACGCTGATTCTGTCGGATGTGTTGGGTGACGACCTCAGTGCCATTGCCTCAGGGCCGACAGTCCCGGACCCGACAACCTTTCAAGAGGCTGTCGCGATTTTGAAATGCCATCGTATTTGGCGGGCAGTCCCTCAGCGCGTGCGTCAGCATCTCAACCATGGGAGTCAGGGGTTCGCGAGTGAGACGCCAAAGCCTGGCTCCTCTCTGTTTCGTCGAGTCCATCATCATATCGTCGGAAACAACGAAGCGGCCGTCACGGCTGTGGCACAGGCAGCCAGCGAGTCAGGTCTGCGAACCTTCGTGAATAGGTCGGCCTTAACCGGAGAGGCGCGAGACGAGGGGCAGCGGTTCGGCGCCCTCGCGAGGCGCATTGTGCGATCGGGCAAACCGCTCAAGCGGCCCTGTTGTGTGGTGGCCGGTGGGGAAACCACCGTGACCGTCACGGGAAAGGGAACAGGCGGGAGGGCGCAAGAATTTGCTGCAGCTGCTGCATTGGAAATTGCTGGCCTGGTCAAGGTGTGGGTGGCGGCGATCGGCACCGATGGTACAGACGGTCCGACTGACGCGGCTGGTGCCGTGATCGATGGCGGTACCGTGGCGCGCGCACAGCTCCTCTCGGTAGACTTGAAGGACGCGTTGAAGCGCCACAACACCTATCCCGCATTGAAGCGGCTCAATCAGCTCATTATGACCGGCCCTACCGGCACGAACGTGAATGACCTTTACCTCCTTCTTGTCCTCTAGGTAGTATCCACTTCCATGAACCGACCCCTTCTTCTTCCCTTGGCCGCCTGCACGCAACCATCTCTTGTCGGTGGGAAAGCCCTAGGCTTAGCACGTCTGCTCGCAGGAGGATTCCCTGTTCCAGCCGGACTCTGTATCACGACGGAGGCCTATGAGCACGCGCTTAGGACGCCTGGATTTTCTCCAACGAAGGAGTGGCAGACCGCCCTGCATTCCTCCGGGGCTGAGCGCCAACGGATACTCTCCCGCAGCCATACCATCATTCGGGATTGTGCGATCAATGAGTTGACGGCTCAGATCATTGAACAGATCCGCTTGCTAGATCTGCCGTTTTCTGGGCTCTGGGCGGTGAGGTCGTCAGCGACGAATGAGGATGGAGCGCGTGCGAGCTTTGCCGGAGTCTACCGTACGCGCCTCGGCGTTTCGCTGGAGGAGATGGGGTCGGCAGTCAAGGACCTGTGGCTGTCGATCTGGGATGAACGGGTTCTGAATTACCATGCAACATCGGGATTGAATGAAGTGCCTCCTGCCATGGCAGTCGTGATCCAACCGCTGTTAGAGGCAAGCGTCGCCGGTGTGGCCTATTCCGTTCATCCTATTACAGGCAGAGCGACCCAGGTGATGGTCAATGCTGTTGCGGGGCTTGGGGTGGCCCTTGTCAATGGGAGCGCGACGCCGGACCAGTATGTGGTTGAGATCGCCGAGAACAGTCATCCCATCCGTATCAGCAAACGGACCATCGCCGAGCAGACTCAGGCCTTGAGGGTGACAGGCCAGGGTCTTTGCGAAGTGCCGCTGTCGGATGAGGCTGTAGGTCGCGCCACATTGTCGGATGACCGACTGTTTGCCCTGGCCCGTGCGGCCAAGCAGATTGAAAAATCATTCGGTCATCCAGTGGATCTCGAATGGCTCTACAATGAGCATGGCCTGTGGCTGCTTCAAGCACGGCCCATCTCCGGCCTAGCTAGACCTAGACGATTGACCAATGACGATTGCGAATGGTCTCGCGCCAACTTCAAAGAGACGCTGCCGGAGTTGCCGAGTCCGCTCGGCCTGTCGTTTCTCGAGCAGTTTATGGAACGCTACATACTTGCCCCCTATCGGCGTATGGGGTGCAAGATTCCAGAAGGGCTCTCGTCAGTCCGTACGTTCAAAGGTCGTCCCTACATCAATATGACGTTGTTTTACTCTCTCATTGCACAACTGCGGGGAGACCCCTCTTTAATGACGGAGCAGATGGGTGGGGAAACCCTTGTCAGGCCGCCGGAGGTTCACCCGCTTGGGTGGTTCGCGCTCGCCCGTGCCGGCGTTGTGATGATCGCTGAGATGAGAAAGGCCGTACGCCATGGGCCGGCCTGGTTCGCGGAGATGAAAGCGATGGCGGCAGAGCAGCGCGCCGATCGGCTTCGATCTCTCTCAGGCGAAGAGATCGCCCTGCGTCTTGATGCCATCGCGAAATGGCTCGATGAACGTGAACTGACATTTGCCATCGCAGGAGGAGTCGCGCAGTGCTTACAGGCGCTAGGCGGCGTATTGCCAGGCTGGCTGGGCAAAGACTGGAGAGCGTTGCTGAACGGAGCGTTACAGGGTCAGGCGGCGGTGATCAGCGCGCAGCAGATTGTCCGGCTGGCGGAAATGGCCGAGATGGTACGGCGTGACCCGTCAGTGACGTCGCTGTTCACCGCAGAGGGGTGGAATCCGGTTGAGGCTCGTCGCAAACTCGAAGGAACCGACGTGCTCCGTGCCTTTAACCAGTACCTCGACGACTATGGCCACCGAGGGGTCGGTGAGTCGGATCCCATGTCGCCTCGGTTTGCAGATCAGCCGGACTTGTTGCTGACGGTATTGCGAACGCAGACTCTGGCTCAGACCAGTATCACTCCGGCGGACATTCTTCAACGTCAAACAATGGTACGGGAGCAAGCGCTTGCTGAGATTCGTGCCAGGTTTGGATGGCGATTTTACCGATGGACCATCTTTTCGTGGTGGTATCGACGGCTCTGCCGGTTCTTTGCCCTGCGGGAAGCAAACCGGCATCATTTGATGTACTACTCTGCAGCGACACGGAGTCTCCTGCTTCGCTTGGGCGAGCAGTTGGTCGAACAGGGGCGACTCTCATCGTCGGAGGATGTGTTCTATCTTACGATCGAAGCGCGCGCCGAGTTATTAGCCGGAGGATCGAGCGGTTGGCAAGGAATCATTCAGTCTCGCAGGGCCGAGCGAGACCGAAATGCCACGATCAGCGTTCCAGATACGATTCAGGATTGGCACGAGGTGATCCGAGGCACCGAGGCGTCTCCCGTTGTCGTTTCGGACGGGATCTTTCGGGGTATTCCCATCAGTTCGGGTCGTGTCGAGGGACCGGTCCGCTTCGTCCGATCGATGGAGGATTGGAACCGAGTCTGCCGCGGCGACATTCTCGTGGTCTCGGTCATCGACCCAGGCATGGCGCCATTATTTGGCGTGGCAGCGGGGTTGGTTGCCGAGATGGGCGGGACATTGTCGCACGGGGCGATTATTGCTCGCGAGTACGGATTGCCGGCAGTTGCGAATGTGCCAGGTATCACCGCCAGACTGAAGGACGGAGATCGGATCAGCCTGGATGCGGAGCGAGGAGAAATCATTGTTCAAGAGCGGGCCGGAACTCCTCCGTGATCTCATCGATGAAGTACGTTGCAGAGGAGAAGGCCATTTACGGTATTGACCTTTCGCGGGTGGTTACGTAATCTTCAATCGCGTGCTCGTCTCATCGCAACACCCAACAATTTTGCCGGATCGTAGTCGGCGGCATGACCTGGACGGTCACCTATGATTGATGGCACGGTCTTTGGTGCGGGGGTTCTCGTCGGATGTCTCCTCGGCGCGCTGATCGTCGGGTTCTGGATTGCCGCCCGCGTACGCGCGAACGTGCAGGCGCAACTGCTGACTGTCGGTGAACGGGCGCAGCGAGCAGAATCGCTTGCGGACGAATTGCGCCGCCAGGCGTCGCAAGATCGTCTCGATCTCGATCGAACCAGGCAGGATCTTTCTGAGGCTTCCCAGGCCCGTGCCGTGGCGGAGACCAAGGCGGCTGAGGCCGCGCTCCATCTCGACGAACAAAAGTCTCTGTTGGGCCAAGCCCGACAGGAATTGGCCGAGACCTTCCAAGCTCTCTCCGGCGAAGCCCTCAAGCAGAACAACGAAGCGTTTCTGAACCTTGCACGCAGTTCATTCGAAACGCTCCAAGCCGAGGCTAAGGGCGATCTCGCCCAGCGGCAACAGGCGATCGATAGTCTAGTCAAACCACTCCACGACTCCCTGCAACGATACGACGACCAGCTTCGGCAACTGGAGCAATCGAGGCAAGCGGCCTACGGAGGTCTGGATCAGCACCTCAAGCTGTTGGCTGAATCGCAGCAGCGGTTGCAGTCGGAGACCGGCAACCTGGTGAAGGCGCTACGCGCGCCCGCTATCCGAGGCCAATGGGGGGAGATCACGCTCAAGCGCGTGGCCGAGTTGGCCGGCATGGTGGCGCATTGCGATTTTTTCGAGCAGGAGTCTATCACGGTCGATGGCGGACGGCTCCGTCCCGACATGGTAGTTCAGTTGCCTGGTGGGCGGCAGATCATCGTGGATGCCAAGACTGTGTTGGCAGGCTACCTGGATGCGCATGAAGCCTCGACCGAGGAACAACGGCTTGAAGGGATGCGCCGTCATGCCGCTCAAGTGAGGTCGCGCATGGATGAGCTGAGTCTGAAAGCCTATTGGAATCAATTCGCACAGGCGCCGGAATTTGTCGTGCTGTTCTTGCCAGGTGAACAGTTTCTTGGCGCAGCACTGGAGCATGACCCACGCCTCATAGAGGATGGATTCCTTCGAAGTGTGGTCCTTGCCACTCCCACGACGCTTATGGCGCTCTTACGGGCAGTCGCCTACGGGTGGCGGCAAGAGCGATTGACTGAGCATGCCGAGGAAGCCGGCCGGCTAGGGAAGGATCTCTACGAGCGGATGGCCGTCCTGACCGAGCATTTGAACGACGTTGGGCAGGCGCTTGGGAAGAGTGTGCTGTCATACAATAAGGCGATCGGGTCGCTTGAAACGAGAATCTTGCCGGCAGCCCGTCGCTTCAAGGAGCTTGGTATTTCCTCGGAAAAAGAGATTCCTATGTTGGATCCAGTGGAGCTGGTCTCGCGCAAATCATTGCCCTATGAACCGTAAGTAAGGAGCCGAGATGAGGAATGAGCAGGCTATGGTGGATGAATTCCACCGTAAATTCAGTATCTTGACACAATCGACTCCTACGGATCTCAATGAGGAAACGAAACGGCTGCGCGTTCGTCTAATTGAGGAGGAGTTCGACGAATTGAAAGAGTCCATGGTTGGAGGTGACTTGGCGGCCGTGGCGAAGGAAATGGCCGATCTGTTGTACGTCGTTTACGGAACGGCGGTGTCCTATGGCATCGACATGGATCCGGTCTTTCGAGAGGTCCATCGATCGAACATGAGTAAGGTCGGTGGCTATAAGCGTGAAGATGGGAAATGGGTAAAGCCGGCCACGTACTCGCCGGCGCGCATTGAACCGATTCTAGCAGAGCAGAGGCCTGTCCAAAACGAGGCCCGTTCAGGCTCATGAAGAAATTGCATTGTCCAACTTGTGGGAGCTCATTCGTCCGCGCGACGTATTGTGCGGGCGTGATCGAGCGCTTGTTGAGCCTCGTCAACCTGTTTCCGTTTCGATGCCAGCTATGTACGAATCGTTTTCGTTTATTCTATTCCGGTGTGCAACCCATCACGCAGATGTCCGATCGGCGTCAGTATACACGCCTGGCAGCCTCCATCGAGGCTCAGGTTCTCGACAGTAAGCAGCCATCCGTGACCAATCGAATCACCGACATCTCAATGGATGGCTGTACCCTGCAGACGACCGGGCTTCAGAAGGGGGCCTTTATCGAATTGGTCTTGAAGCCGACTGTGGAAGATGAAACGATCCGTATTCACAAGGCAATGGTCTGTTCCGTTCGCCCGTCATCGATTGGCATCCGCTTTCTCGATGTTCAACTGGAGCATCACCGTCGTCTGACTCAGGTTGTCCTCGGGCTCTTAGTCGGTCAAGGGCTTGATCTCCCAGTCACCGCCTAGCCCGGCTCTTCCCACATCACGACTCAGGTAGATAGGCTGAAGGCTTTTAGGGGATGGGTTTCTTGCCCAACGAGGATTCATCTCTGCTTGAACCCACGATCGTCGAAGCCACCTTCAGCCTTCAGCCTGAACCCCTGATTAGGCACCTTTCTGCCAGGCATGTTCACCAGCAGATTGTCGATCAGGCGGATCGATCCGATTCTGATTGCGCCCAAGAGCACGGCACGAGTTGCAACGGCGGGCAGGGGCTCCAGACTGTCTGGATCGCAGACCGCCAGGTACTCGACATGAATGGTGGGTTCCTGTTCGATAGTCTGCCGCATGATCCGCTCGATCGCCACTGCATCGGTCATTCCGCCCACGATCATCTGCCGACCGGCTTGGAGCGTTTGGAAAAGTAGGGGAGCAATCCGACGTTCGCTCGGACTGAGATAGACATTACGCGAACTCATCGCCAGCCCTTCCCGCTCTCTAATGGTTGGGCGTACCAGAATCACCACACCAAGATTGAGATCGTTCACAAGTTGCCGAACCAGCGCTGCCTGTTGGTAGTCTTTCTGGCCGAACAGGGCAAGATGTGGCTGTACCATGCCAAAGAGTTTCGTCACCACCGTGGCGACGCCGGCAAAGTGATGAGGCCGAGCCGTCCCCTCCCATTGGCGCGCGAGCGCCGGCACCGTCACGACTGATTGGAAGCCCTCAGGATACATGGCCCTAGTAGTCGGTTCAAAACAGACATCCACGCCTTCTGCTCGGCAGAGTGCGCGATCCTTTGCGATGGGCCGCGGGTACTTCGTCAGGTCCTCGGTCGGCGCAAATTGTGCCGGGTTCACGAAGATGCTCACGACAAGCGCATCGCATCGTAATCGTGCGGCTTGAATGAGGGAGCGATGGCCGTCATGCAGCGCCCCCATTGTGGGCACGAACCCGATGGTCACCCCTTCCCGGCGTAATCCTTCGCTCCATGCAGTCATGGATCGTGGGGTGCGGATAATCTTCATGAGCCTGGAGGCGGGCTGCAAGCAGGCCGAGACCCATAGCGGGTCGAGGGTTGGGGAAACAGGAGGCGAACCTCCGGCTGCTTCCCGGCTTCGGCGAGCAATTGGCTGATTGTGCGATGGAGTAACGGATGGACGAACAGCGGATCGAGTTCACTCAACGGCATGAGGACGAATCGGCGACGGTGCATGCGAGGATGCGGCACCAGGAGATCCGGTTCGTCAATAGTCCGTTGGCCGTAGAACAAGATGTCCAGATCGATGGTCCTGGGGCCTGATCGGTTCTCCTCATCCCGGCCGAGCGAGCGCTCGATCTCACGGAGTATAGCCAAGAGGCTCTTCGGCGTGACATCCGTCTCAAGCTGCACGACCCCGTTCAAGAACCAGCCATCGCCAGGTTGGGCAAAATCGTTCACCGGCTCGGTTTCATAGAGCAACGATACTCCTGAGAGTTGGGAGTGCGGCAGCAGGCTCAGCAATGTCACTGCACGGTCGCAGAAATCGACTCGATCGCCGACGTTCGAACCAAACCCGATGAACACCGTTTCTCTTCCCACTCTTTCTTTCCCCAGAGATGACCGTGATGCATGATGGGCAGAGGTGTCGAGGTGAGGGGTGACTGCGCGCGTCGAACGAGCACAGTTTCATCGTGCGCGTTCCGCGAGCAAGCCACTCGCCTCGGCGCCTCTGCTCTAGCCTAGAACCCCACCTTCTTAATCCGCTCGACGGCTTCCGCCAATCGCTCTTTCGACGTGCAGACGGTCATCCTGATATATCCTTCGCCCGGCGCGCCGAAGCCGTTGCCAGGGGTCGTTACGATGCCGGCTTTCTCCAGCAAGTGGGCCGTGAAGGAAGCGGAGGTGTATCCCTTCGGCGCCGTGACCCAGACGTAGAACGCGGCCGGTGGCGGATCGACCTCAAGGCCAAGCTGTTTGAGGCCCGGGACCAGAGTGTCGCGCCGCTCCTGATAGATCTTGCGCAAGCCGTCAGTCGCAGAGTCATCCAGATTGAGCGCGGTAATGCCGGCTTCCTGAATGGCCTGGAAACAGCCGGAGTCGAGGTTGCTTTTTACCTTGCCCAGCCCTGCGAGAACCTGTGCGTTTCCGACGGCGAACCCGATGCGCCAACCGGTCATGTTGTAGGTCTTCGAGAGCGAGTGGAACTCGATCCCCACGTCTTTCGCGCCATCGACCTCCATGAAGCTCGCCGGGGGTTTACCGTCGTAGAAAATCTCCGAATAGGCTGCGTCGTGGCAGACGATGATCTGGTTCTCCTGGGCAAAGTCCACTACTCGTTTAAAGTAGTCCTTGCTCATGATGACCGACGTCGGGTTATTCGGGGAATTCAGGAACATCAGCTTCGCCATTTTCGCCACGTCTTTAGGAATGGCTTTCAAGTCCGGCAAGAAGCCATTCTGTTTCGTGAGCGGCATGAAGTGCGAGACGCCTCCGGCGAAGCTGGTTCCGACAGGATAGACCGGATAGCCGGGGCTCGGGACGAGCACGATATCGCCCGGATCGACGAATGCGAGTGGAATATGCCCGATACCTTCCTTCGAGCCAATTAACGTCAGAACTTCATCTGCCGGGTCGAGTGTGACGTTGAAGCGTCGTTTGTACCAGTCAGCGACGGCTTTCCTGAACGAGAGCATGCCCTCATACGAGGGATATTGATGGTGTTTGGGATCCTTAGCTGCTTTCGCCAAGCTGTCGATGATCGGCCCCGGCGTCGGTAGATCAGGGTCGCCGATGCCAAGATTGATGATATCGACACCTTTGGCGATCGCGGCCTGCTTCATCTTGTCGATGGCAGCAAACAGATAGGGGGGCAGGGTCTTGATTCGTGTGGCAACTTCGATAGGGAAACCAGACATGTCCGATCCTCTCACTTTATAAATTAATCGGTCGGATAGTCGTAACGTCATCAGGTCGTCAAGTCTTCAAGTCAGGGAAGTTCCAATAGACTTTCGACATGATGACGTTCGGACTTTTCGACAAGGGAGTTAAGACTACTTCAGGAGCAAGGAGGTAATCAACGCCGAGAATCGAGCAGATGGCCAATAAGACGATCGGCGATCTGATGGAGTTGCGGGAGATGAGGGAGGGCTGTTGTTTTTACCTGTTGCCTGGCCAAACGTGCTTTCGTGAGATCCGGCGCACATTCTTGACACAATGAGTCGATACCGTTCTCTTCCATCTCCAGATGAAACAGCAGCCCGTAAGCACGAGTGCCATAGCGGAAGGCTTGCAGGGGAGCGATATCGGAGCTTGCCAAGGGCACAGAGTCTTTGGGGAGGTCGAACACTTCGCCATGCCACTCGAAGACCTCGAAGGACTCCGGCAGCGTACTGAAAACAGGATCGTGTTTTGCCTCAGCCGTCAGCCTGATCTGGGTCATGCCGATCTCCAGCGCTTTGCCTGAACGTACGGTGGCGCCCAACGATTTCGCCATGAACTGGCTGCCTAGGCACACGCCGATTACGGGTGTGCCGGCGTGAAGTGCTGACCGGATAAACGATGTCTCCTCCGCAATCCACTGATCGGGGTCGTTCACCGACATCGGTCCGCCCATCACGATCAACAGATCGCCCGCATCTTTCGGTAGCCCGTCTTGTGGAACGAGATAGCGTTCCAGGCTCGCGCCGCGCTCAGTCAGCGCCATCGCGAAGGCTCCGGGTCCTTCAAAGGGAACATGTTGCAGACAGACTGCGCGCATCAGAAGAAGACCTCGTGCGAGGGCTGTGAATAGGCACTATTCGTACCATACCGCCCTTCACGATGGAAACATACACGGTCGCAGTATTGACAGCAAGGACTGTCTCATGAGAAAGGGGCTAGTTGAACGATCCATTGAAAATTGGGATGGGAGCTATATAAGCGATTGGTGTCACGGTGTTATCGTACTGAAGTCTTCCATCTCTCCTCTAGCTGTTCGGCTCCTGCCGCGCTACAATTCCTCTCATGAAACAATCCATCAAGTCGAAAGACGATCTGCGCTGGCTGCTAGGCCATACCGGCGGGTTTCGCGGCGGCTATGTGACGGATGTGCAGGTGTCGAAGCGACGCCTGTTGGATGAAGCGTCGGGCCGTGAGGTGGCGGCGGGAACCACGGTCACGGTCGTGATTCGCTACGGTATTCGCCAGATGGCGCGCGTCGCAAAACTCACGATGACCGGCGTGACGGATTTCTCGATGTTCGAACAGGAGGGGGCCGACTGTTCGACACTGGGAGTGATCCAGGCGGAGTTGACCGACGGGAGACTCCGCTTCTGGTTCGATCCGCAGGGTGAACTCTATGTGGTGTGCGAGGAGGCGCAGCTGGAGGAAGTGGCGGCGCCGAGCCTCGAATCCTTGTCGCTAGAGCAGGTAGCCCAATGGACCTTTCAAAGTGAGATGCTGGATTGGCCGACGGTCACCTGGCTCTTGGCGGAGCTGGATGTAGCCGGTGTGCCTTGTACCTGGCGGGCCACGACTTCATCGTCCGGGCGGCATCCTTCCATCCAGTGGGAAGGGGATTTGCTTCCAGCGTCGATGCAGGAATCAAAGGGCTTTACAGGGGTTCATTGTATGTTGTATGGGCCGCTCGATGGGCCGGGGTTCGGTGTGGTGTTGCGGGTCCGAGGGGTGCAGGATCGTCGGACCGGTCAGGTGCTCTCGCTCCTGGCGGACCTGATTGTCCAACGGTTCTCCGGCCAGTGCCTGGTGGGCAATACGATCATTCCCGGCGGGGAATGGCAGAATTGGAAGTCATTCGAGCAGCAGCGAGGGGCGGATAAGGCAACGGCGAGCGATATAGGCTGAAGTCGAGGCGGAAGAAGCCTGTTAATTTGTTTATTCGGTCTGACTTGTCTGTCGGGTTTATCTGGTTAGGTTCGCTCAACCAAAAAGACGAAACAGACCAGATAGACCAGATGAACCAGACAGACCAGATCAGCCCAGCGCCTGTCCGCTGGCATGCTCCGGCAAACGCGTGCTGTTGATATGTGCGTAGGCCACAGCGCCGTTCCCATTTTTCACACCGTTGATATGTGTCTTCCCGTTCCCGTTCTTCCCGTTCACACATTCTACCAAGGCCCAGAGCCGCATTGGATTTACATTTTGCTTCCGAGCGACGTGCAGCGGCGTTCCTTCCAGCACGGTCTGGAGTGCCAGGTCTGTGCGCCAGCCTAAGTTCTTCGTGATGGGGGACAGTACTTTTTCGATGGCGGCGATGATTTTATTGTCGTTGGCGAAGTGATTCAGCATGATGATCCGTCCGCCGGGCCGGCAGACGCGGATCATTTCGCTGACGACCTTGCGATAGTCCGGGACAGCGGTGACGACGTAGGCCGCGACAACGGTGTCGAAACTGTCGTCCTTGAACTCCATCGCGCCGGCATCCATCCGGTGCAGTTGCACGTGGTCCATCCGGTGTTCTATCGCCCGCTGCTTCGCTTGCTCCAGCATGCCCTCCGAGAAGTCGATACCGACGATTCGGCAATGGCGGGGGTACATCGGCAGGGCCAACCCGGTCCCGACTCCCACTTCGAGAATTTCTTCGTCCGGCTGGACATCCAGGTTCCGAATCACCGACTGGCGTCCTTCATGAAACACCTTTCCGAAAATTCGATCGTAGATCTTGGCGTATGAGGTATAGACGCGCTCGACCTTCGCTAAATCCATATCACCTCCGACTCCATATTAAAGGCGACTTGCGCTCCTCGACCAGCGAGGGATGAGCCTACTGCCGTAGCTACTTAGGGGTAAACTCTTTGTGCGGCGGAGCACCTGAGTGGAGCGAGGGGACCCGCCTGACCAGCACCGAAGCTACAATAGCCAACTCCCTGAGACGAGTCAACAGATTATCTTAGGCCCATCCCTTGATTCATCTGCGCCCCTATGGGATAGGTACCAGCATGATTCTCGCTGGTTTTTTCGCCGGTGCCATGTGTCTCGGTCTCATACTCGGAGACTGGCTCTACTTCGTGCGCCTCACGCCGGATGCCGGTCGGTATGGATGCGGAGTGGCCCGCACGCAGGATCGATTTACTCATACCACCCTGACGCAGCTGGCCGACCGGTTCGACGCCGGCGGTATCTTGACGTTGCCGCATGGAACCGCCCGGTTGTACCAAGATGTGAACCAGATTGTGATTCGCCAGAGATACCGGCTGTTCGCTATGGGCTTTCGAACATTGTGGCCGCTGAAAGGGTTGATCTCTCTGTCTCCGGAAGGCGACGCGCTTGCGGTGCTCTGCAGAAAACTCACTCCCTGGTCCTCGGCGCTTCTCACCGGTTTCTGGTTTGCCGTGGTGGCTGTCGGGACGGTGGGGGCGGTGATCTCCTTGTTCATCGAGGGGGAAATGACGGCGCCCGGGGGAGCGGTGTTGGCGGTCGGGATTATAGGGTTGGGAGCTGTTTTTTTACTCTCAGGTGCCATCACGGTCGTATTTGCCTATCGGCTGGAGAATGCCCGGCTCATGGTGGTGTATCAAGAACTGCGGGAGGTGATCGAAGGGGCCAGGCTGCAGGTCTGAGACAAATCCGGTTTGTCTGGTTGATCTGGTTTCTTTGGTTGATTTGGTTTATCTGGGAGTTTCGTTCAACCAACAAACCAAATCAACCAAAGAAACCAAATCAGGAGAGATACAGACTCAGGAACAAATCATATTCGGCGGGGAGATTCAGGCTGGACCGGTTGCGGGCGAGACCGGCTATGATGCCGCGATGTTTTTTGCTGAGCCCGGACGATTCAAAGGCTTGGCGAAAGTGCTGCCATCGTGCGGTAGCATCGGTGGCCAGATTCTCGCGTTCCAACGGCGGCAGCGCGTGAATCGAGGTCGTGAGGGAACGAATAGCCTTCTCAACGCTCTCATAGGGTGGCGCCAGCTTGAGCTGGGCATAGAACGTTTCGAGATGATGGCGGAACTCCTCTCGAAGCGCCAGGGTATGATCGGTTAGAGAAGTGGTCGGTTCAGGCATAGTCATCAGAAGGATGATACGGGAAGCACCGCCGTTGTGACAACAGGCTGGGCTGTTTCGTTTATTGGTTTGTTTGGTTTGTCTTGTTTATTTGGTTGAACCTGACCAACTTGATGAACCAAACAAACCAAATAAACCAGATAAACCAAATTTCAAAGGAGGTTCTTATGAAGCGGATTCAGGGATATGTTCTCGGACTCGTTGTCGTGCTCGTCTTGGCCGGTTGTTCGTCCCACCGTCACCATGGGATGGGTGGCGAAGGAATGGGAGAGGCCTATTGGCAGAAGGGCCAGCAGGACATGGCAGCCTTGATCGATCGGACCGTCAAGGATCAGGAGAAGGCGGGGCAGGTCAAATCGATCGTGACCGAGATCGTTACGGAATTGAAGGCGAGCCGCGAGCAGGAGCGCGCGGGACACCGCCGGCTCTATGAGTTGAGCGCAAACTACGCGGCGACTCCGGAGGAATTCACCAAGGCTCTGGATGATACGAATAACAGGCGGATGTTGTCGGCGACAAAGATCCTCTCTCTCCGTTTCAGGATGAAGGATCTCATGACGTCCGAGGAGTGGAAGGCCTTGTCGGACCAGATGCTGGCCTACAGCAGCCGATATAAGCATAGTGAGGCGGCGCCAAAGACCGGTTACTGAGCAGTTGCCGGCGCGGCTTTGAGCGGCAGGGCGGTCCAGGTTGCGCCGGCGTCGGCCGAGCGGTAGAGGCCGCTGCCGTTCGTGCCGGCATAGAGGAGGCGCGGATCGCGCTGGCTCATCGCCAGGGTACGAATGTTCAGTGAGCCCAGTCCGTTGTTGATAGGGCTCCAAGATTGCCCGCTGTCGGGGCTTTTCCAGACCCCCCCCGGCCCTCCGATATAGAGGGTTTTCGGCTGGGTCGGGTCGAGGAGGATACTGCTCACGAACAGATCAGGGAGCGATTGTCCTATTCGTTCCCATTGCTCGCCGCGCGTCGCGGTGCGGAAAAGGCCCTTCGTGGTTCCGGCATAGACGATGTCCGGGTTGACCACATCGAAGACAATGACATTGACTCCCAGCGCCATCCCCCCCATCAGTTCCTGTTCTGGAATCAGCCCATTGTTGACTTTCTTCCATCCCATCCCGGCGTTGTCGGACCGATAGACCCCTCCCGTCGTTCCCGCATAGAGCACCCGAGGATCCCGGGGATGAATGGCAATGGAGACCACGATGTGGACTTCCTTCATTCCCGCCATGCGTTCTTCCCATTCACGCCCTCCGTCTTTGGTATAGAAGGCGCCGACGGTTGTGGCGGCGTAGATTTGATCGTGTTCTGTCGGGTGAAAGACGAATTGATTGATAAAGGAGACGTGTTCTTTGAGTCCGACATTGTGGGGGAGCCAATGTTGCCCGCCATCCGGACTCTTGTAGACGGCGTCGGCCATGGTGCCGGCGTAGATCGTGGCCGGGAATTCAGGATCGATCGCGAGCGTCGTCACCCGCCTGGCACTGAAACTCGGGAACCGTTCCCACAACTGACCCTCATCGCGCGATTTATAGACCGCATCGTTCGTGGCGACATAGAGGATATTCGCGTTGGTTGGATGGAGCGCAATGGAGACGATCGCTTCGCTCTCTTTTTGGCAGCCGGCGCCAGCCAGCCAAAGGAATAGGGCAAGGGCGCAGGCGAGCATCCGATGAGTCTGGTTGGTCAGAAGCATGGTCATTGTGCACCGTCTGTTCTGGAAAGAACGGCGAGAGACCTAATCACAGAGGTTGAAGGCGAGTCAAGATTGTAGTGGAGTGTTAGCTGTGGAGCGCACGAGTGAGACTAGGTTACGTGGCATGGGAAATGATGCCGACGGTGTTTGAACACTCGAACCCGCATGCGACTGCCATGCGCGGAAGAGTTGAGTCCCTTCCGCGCGCGGCTGACCTGTTCGCTACGGCTTCCTGGTATAAGCGATCTCCAGCACCTTCATTTCCTTTCCGCCGTGGTGTGCTCCGTACATGTCGAACGTCTGAGTATTGCTGTCGACGATCTTCCAGACGGCACGATGCGTCATTTTTCCTCCGCCAGGCTCAGGGTGCGATCCTTTCAGCGTGATGGTTTTGCCGTCGGCGCTAGCTGTGCCTTCCATCATGAAAATCCCCGTGCCCATCGTATCGATCCAGGCTGTCACATATTTCTTGGTGATGTTGTCGTATCCGTCGATCCCAATGCCGGAAAAAGGTTGTCCCATCATCTGGGCGTTGAATTCTTGATAGAGAAAGCGCCCGTCCAGCAGCATCTTCATGTCCGCGGTGCCGGTCGATTCGGTTGGCGGCTTGCCTGGCTCCATCCATTCTTTTGTCGTAGTCGTCCAGTTGCCGGCCAGGCTTGCAAACAACTTATGCGGCTCACCGGGCATGGCCAGCTTCTTCCATACCTCCATCATCGCTTGGGGGTCCATCTGCTTTTCGTGCTTCTTCTCCTTGGCCATAACGGGGGATGCGATAAGAGCCAGCGCGAGGCAGGCGAGAGAAACGAATGAAAAACGCATAAAGACCTCCTTCATGTGATTGTGATCGGCGAAAGGTAGACCATCCCATTTTATCTGCCGCTGTAACTACTTCTTCTTGTCCATCTGCGTGCGCAGATGTTCCTCTTGCTCCCTGAGTTCTGGCGTGAACTCAGACCCGAAGTCTTCCGCCTCGAACACCTGACGAATTCCGATCTCAGAATCTTCGCCAGGCATTGGATCGGGGCAGCGTTTGACCCATTCGATCGCCTCTTCCTTCGATTTAGCTTGCCAGAGCCAATAGCCGGCGATAAGTTCCTTCGTCTCGGCAAATGGCCCGTCGATCACGGTTCGCTTGCTTCCCGAAAACCTGACACGCGTCCCCTTCGAACTCGGCTGAAGCCCCTCGCCCGCAAGCGTCACGCCGGCTTTTACCAGCTCTTCGTTAAACTTGCCCATCTCTGTCAGCAGCTGTTGGCTCGGCATCACGCCGGCTTCCGAATCCTTCGTGGCTTTGACAATGATCATGAATCGCATGGAAATAACTCCTAAGATCGATGGTTACGAATCAAGCTTTCAGGACGGCCTTGATCGGATGAAGCCAGGTTCTACCTCTTTGTCGAACGAGGCGGCTCAAAATCGACAAGGGTGACTAGCCGCCCGCCATGGCACCCACAATGAGAAATGGCTCGGTGCCTGTCGCAACTGCGTCGGGCAGAGGCGCATCGGGCGACTCGTGAGACAGATCTTGTTCACAGGCGAAGAACCGCACAAACGCTCGACGTTTGAACGAGACGTGGTCGCGGATCGTTCCGCGCAACATCGGATAGCGGGCTTCGAGCACGTCGAGCACTGAACGCTGCGTTATCGGACCTTCAACTTCCAGTTTTATCTCGCCGTCCATACGCGCGAGCGTCCGCAAATGGGCTGGCAGTACGACTCGAATCATGAGAGTGTCTGGACCTCGACGGATAAAACAGGTGGTAAGTCTCTTACGATGGGCGTCCAATTGTCCCCGGCGTCAGCCGAGGCATAGATCTGTCCGCCGGTCGTCCCAAAGTAGATCCCGCAAGGATCGAACTGATCGACGGCCATCGCATCGCGCAGAATGTTCACATAGCAATCCTGCTGCGGCAGTCCTTTCGTCAGCGCCTCCCATCCGTTCCCGCCAGTTCGACTACGGTACACGCGCAGCTTTCCGTCCGGCGGGTAATGTTCGGAGTCGCTCTTGATGGGAACGACGTACACGGTGTTCGGTTCGTGAGCGTGCACGGCGATCGGGAATCCAAAATCGCTCGGCAAGTTTCCACTGATCTCATGCCAAGAGTCTCCAGCATCGTCGCTGCGCAGCACGTCCCAATGCTTTTGCATGAAGAGCACGTTTGGACGGGAGGGGTGCATCGTGATGCAATGCACGCAGTGACCGACTTCGGCATCAGGATCCGGCAGTTCATACTTCGAGACCAAGCCCCTATTGGTCGGTCGCCACGTTTTGCCGCCATCATCGCTCCGGAAGGTCCCGGCAGCCGAAATGGCCACGAAAATTCGATCCGGGTGGGCCCGGTCCAAGACAATCGTGTGCAGACACATCCCGCCGGCACCCGGCTGCCAAAGCTGCCCCTTCGCGCTGCGCAGCCTCGCCAGTTCCTTCCACGTTGTCCCGCCGTCCACTGATTTGAACAGCGCCGCGTCTTCCGCGCCGGCATACACCGTGTCCGGATCCGTCAGCGATGGTTCGAGATGCCACACTCGCTTGAACTCCCACGGACGTTGGGTGCCGTCATAATGCTGATGCGTTGTGAGCGGTTGGCCCGTTTCAGCGGACTCGTTATAGAGAAACATGTTGCTCTCACCCTTCGGCATGCCATCCGGACCCATGAGATCTTCCGGTTTCGTGCCGGGTGGGTTCCAGGTTTTCCCGCCGTCGTCCGAGCGCTGGATGACTTGTCCATACCAACTGCTGGTTTGCGAAGCAAAGATCCGATTCGGATCAGCAGGTGATCCCTTGAGGTGGTACAGCTCCCATCCTCCAAAATGAGGGCCATTCACCGCCCACTGTTTCCGCTTGCCGTCCGACGTTAAGATGAACGCTCCCTTTTTGGTTCCAATCAGTAACCGTATGCTGCTCATCTCTAACTCCTTTCCCGTTCATGCGTCGCTGGTGTTGCGTGGCCCATCTTCCTGCTCAGCACTCAGTTTTCAGCACTTCTCAGTTTGGGGCAGTCCGGTAATCTCGATCAACGGCCTGACCTCGACGGTTCCGATGCGTGCCCCAGGTACCCGAGTGGCAATGCGGACTGCCTCATTGAGATCCTTGGCATCGATTAAGAAATAGCCGGCGATCTGTTCACGCGTCTCGATGAACGGCCCGTCGGTCACGAGCGGTTTGCCCTCGCGCACCCGTACCATGACAGCCGTCGCCGCCGGTTGCAGCGGCGAGGCACTCAGATACTGTCCGGCGGCGTGAAGCTGGTGCGTGAGTGCGATGGATTCGGCGAGCAGCTGTTGGCGCCTTTCCTTCTCGATTTTGCTGAAGGTCTCTTCGTCGTGATGCACGATCAACATGAATTTCATCGCGTGACTCCAGGAAAGATGCGAGGGGGTGCTGTTTATGCACAGCCGCCCTCTTTGAGCGGCCGAACTTCGATGCTGCCGTGCTGGGCTGCGGGAAACTTCGAGGCGATCCGTACGGCGTCGTTCAGGTCTTTGACATCGATCAGAAGGTACCCACCCAACTGTTCCTTCGTTTCGGCAAAAGGCCCATCGGTCGTTGAGACTCTCCCCTCTCGCACCCGGACAGTCGTCGCGGTCTCTACCGGGTGAAGGGGCGAGGCTCCGATGAGTTGGCCGTTTTTCTGTAGTTCGGCACAATAGGCCATGGATTCGTCAGAAATCGTGAGCCGTTCGCTCTGCGGCATGGCGTGGAGTATTTTCTCTTCGACATAGACCAAGCAAAGATATTTCATGGTGTGCTCCTTTATAAATGAGCATCAAATGTGTTTTTGTCACGCCGCGCGCTGGTTCATTTCCCAGAGCGCGAAGGTATTGTGCTCCGTGTCCTCACAAATCGCGAAGTAGCCCATGTGCGGCACAGGGGTCTTCGGCTTGCAGACCGTTCCGCCCAGCTTTTGGACCTTTGCCACTGCCTTGTCAACCGACGGGACCGTCACATAGACCGTGATGGAGTGCCCGGGATGCATGCGGGGCAAGAGCCCACCGTCCGGAGTAGCATCCTTCCCACCTGTGTCGATATGCCAGTAGTCGGCCACGGCCGCGGACAACTTCGCGAACTTCCAGCCGAACAACGAGCTATAGAACTTCTTAGCCCGCCCAAGATCATCGGCTGGAACATCGAACCAGCAGACGCTCGCCGCTGGCCGGGATGGCTTGACCTTCCGTTTCTGCACACGTTTCGCCATGGCATCCTCCTATTTGTCGAGTAGTCCTGTTGACATAAGATAGTCGTTGGAGCAGGCCAAAATCGACATCAAGTTCCATGTCCGAGTTTGAGCAATTGACAAGCTCATGCAAGCGAGTGATATTCCTGGAAGAATGGGGTTTCTTTGAATAAGGGGAGCCGCCAGGAATAGGCCGTTAGGATCACGGTTTCTATCGCACGACTTTATAGTTGCGTAGTAATCGGGGAAAGGAGGCTCGCGTGACGCTATCGTACGATGATCAAGCGGCTCTGCGGTACGCGAAGGCGCTTCTTGAGAATCCTGGCCTCGCCGCGAAGATCACGGGATTGATCGGCATGCCGATTGAGAAGGCGCTCCAGCTACTTCCGGGGAAATGGGCACAGGTCGTCAACGAGGCGACAAGGAAGTCGCTAGAGACAGCACTACAGGCCGCGCTATTGACGCTTGACGACAAGCCGCAGGCGAATTCTCGGGAATTCCTCCACAAGCTGGCGGTGGTGGCGACTGGTGCTGGGGGAGGTGCCCTTGGATTGCTCGGTCTCCCATTCGAACTGCCACTATCCACCACGATCATGCTGCGTTCCATTGCGGATATCGCACGAAGCGAGGGTGAACGCCTCCGGACGCTGGACGCCAAACTGGCTTGTCTTGAGGTCTTCGCGCTTGGCGGGCCCAGCAAGAGCGACGACGCAAGTGAATCCGCCTACTTTCTGATGCGTGGCGCTCTGGCGAAGTCGGTCTCAGAGGCTGCGGGGTATATCGCTCAGAGAGGTCTGCTGGAGGAGGGCGCACCGGCAATCGTCCGGCTCATCGCACAGTTGGCTACGCGCTTCGGCGTGAACGTCTCAGAGAAGGTTGCGGCGCAAGCCGTACCAGTGATCGGTGCAGCCGGAGGCGTTGTGATCAACGTCCTGTTCATAGACCATTTCCAGGAGATGGCGCGAGGTCACTTCATTGTCCGTAGACTGGAACGCACGTATGACCCGCAGTTGGTGCGGACGGAGTATGAGCGGTTGTAGTGTTATCGACTAATCAGGCGATGAAGCAGCGGACACTCAACTCCCAGCTGTGATCTGTTGCCAGGATATCCTGACAACAGCTGTTTGATCCATGTCTCAATCTGGCAGTTCGCTCAGTCGTCGTCGAAGAAATCGTCGTTCTGGTTCTTGTTGCGTGAGGATCAGGGCTCGTTCGTAAGAAGCTCGAGCTTCCGCGGTCTGACCCAGTCGACGGAAGAGATCGGCTCGTGCTGCGTGCGAGAGGTGATAGTTCCCTAGCTCACCTCGGGTCAGGATGGCGTCTATGAGGACAAGTCCGGCTATCGGACCGTCGCGCATGGCCACTGCGACTGCGCGATTCAGTTCAATTATTGGGGAAGGATGGGCCTGAAATAGCAGGTCGTAGAGTGAAACGATCTGGGCCCAGTCCGTGGTGGCGGAGCTAGGCGCCTGGGCATGTGCCGCTGCGATGGCTGCCTGGATGATGTACGGACCGACTTGGCCTGACGACAGCGCCCGCGCCACCAGCGAGAGTCCCTCCGTGATCTGATCCCGGTTCCACAGAGAACGATCCTGATCTTCCAAGAGAATCAAATCACCGGTTGGCGTCGAGCGTGCAGCGCGCCGCGAGTCGTGAAGCAGCATGAGCGCCAAGAGTCCCACAGCTTCAGGCTCCGGGAGCAACTCGGTCAGCAATCGCCCCAAGCGGATGGCCTCGCCTGAGAGATCATGCCGCGTGAGTGAGTCCCCGGAAGAGGCCGAGTATCCTTCGTTGAACGCGAGGTAAACCACTCGGAGTACAGCGTCCAATCGATCCGGCAGCTCTTCTTCTCGCGGCACTTCATAGGGGATACGGGTCTCGCGGATCTTTGTTTTTGCCCGCACGATCCGCTGCGCAACGGTGGCCGGTTTTGTGAGGAACGCACGCGCGATCTCCTCCGTGGAGAGACCGCAGACTTCACGTAGCGTCATTGCGACTTGCGCCTCAGGCGCCAGGGCAGGATGACAGCAAGTAAAGATCAGCCGCAGTCGATCGTCTTCGACGCTCTCCTCGTTCCATTCTTCGGTGTCACTGGTGCTTTGTTCGAGTTGTTTGGCAAGTTCCGACAGGGACGCATCGAATCGGGCATGCCGGCGTATGCCGTCGATGGCTTTGAACCGGCCGGTCGAGACGAGCCACGCCCGTGGATTGGCTGGCACGCCATCCCGTGCCCACTGCTCCACAGCGACGGCGAACGCATCGTGCAGCGCCTCCTCGGCTGTCTCGAAATCGCCCAGCAGGCGGATCAGCGTCGCCAGCACCTGGCGCGATTCAGTTCGATAGATCGCCTCCACCACCTCACGCACATCTTTGACCTCATCCTTGCTCTTCATCACTGATGACTCCACGAACCTGTCTTGTTCATGAGGTCTATCCGGTCTGTCTCGTTTATTTGGTTTATCTTGTTTATTTGGTTGAACCAGACCAACCAGATAAACCAAATAGACCAGACAAACCAGTTAGAGCTTTTGCATGATTCGTTCGGCATAGCCGGTCAATTCCATATAGCCCTGTCCGTGAATCGGTTTTCCCTGTGCTGTGCCGGTTGTTTCGATGGCGCCCTCCCAATAGGTGATTTGGGTACTGCGTTTGGGGGAGAGTTCTTGTTCAGCCATGCGGGGCACGAGTTCCAATGAAAGCTGTTGGGAGGGAATGGTCAGGCGCCAACGTTGCGGATAGCGTGCATGGCTGGTCTGGCTGGTCCAATAACTTGTCGGTTCGAGCGTGAAGTCACCAATCAAAAGATGGTGCCCCTGTCCATCTCGCTCGATCAACGTGCCGCTTGAGGATGGATGGGCCGATCCGTCCGCCCGGCGGAGTCGATAGAGCATGAGTTCCCTCTGGTCGTCGAGTTGCAGGCTGAACCAGTCCCATCCGACCAGATCCTTATCGAGATCGGCGGACCCGAACTCATGGTCCATCCAACTTGTGCCGGTCACGTCGAACGATTCATTCCCGATCGTGAGTTTGCCTGTCGTGGCCAGTCTGGTGAAGGAATAGTAATGAGAGGCCTGTCCCGCGGCCGAGCCTTTTCGGCTGATCCCGCCGGTGCCATGCACGACCAGCGGTTTTCCCGACGAGACTGTAAATTGAATGGCCATGTTGCCGTCCGCTGCCTGGAGGGTTTGAGTGCCGGGAGCGGCCGATGGCGATTCGGCGCTCCACTGATCGATCCAGACATGGAGCCGATCCTGCGCCGCGCCGGCTTTGCCCAAACCAACGCGGCTCATCTTATCCGCATAGTGAAACCGGCCCTTGCTGAGATCGCTGATGGCGAAATGGGCCAGGTATAGGTGCGAGACGGCCCACTTCGACGGCAGGGTTTTCGTCTGTTCGCGTGGCATGCCACGGCGAAAGAAGGTGAGTTCATAGCCGAAAGGCCGTCCGTCCTTCGACGTGAGCTGGCCGGTGTAGTACCACCACTCGGTGCGAAATTCTTCATGCGCTCCGTGATCGCGCGGGAAAGAATATCGATAGCCTTCCGTGGCGACTCTGAATTCCTCCGCTGTATCGGCTGCGAGTCCTGGTATGACGACCAGCAGACTACTCGCAAGAAATAGGAATTGCCAGAGGTGGCGCGGCAGTTTGTTCATGGGCAGTGGACCGTCCGTGAGGTGAAGTAATCGTCAGCTGCGCTTATACCATGCTTCGACTGATGGCACAAATCTCCTGTATTGATAAGGGTTTTATTCAACCCGATGAGTGAGCGATGCCAATTCGCGCCGTTGACAACTTTGTCGGCCATCAGCTATCGTGACCCATGCAGACCGATCACGAGCGAGAGCAGCCGGGGCGCGACCAGCCTCACAGTGCGACGCCGTTTCCCATTCCAGCTCGAATTCCGGTGTTTCCGCTTCCGAATGTCGTCCTGTTCCCCAAGACGTATCTCCCCCTGCATATCTTTGAGCCGCGCTACCGCGCCATGGTCTCGGATGCGGCAAGGAGTGGGCAGTGTATCGGTATGGTCCTGCTCAAGGCTGGATGGGAAACGAACTATTATGGCCATCCACCAGTGTTCTCGATGGGCTGTGTCGGTCGGTTGGCCAGCGTCCAGCCATTGGCCGATGGTCGATCCAACATCCTGCTACAGGGGCTGGAACGGTTTGAGATTGAACGCGAGTGGTACGACCACGCCTATCGTGAGGCGACGATCGCTGTGACGGTTCGAGGCGCAGAGACGTCGCTGGATCCTATGGTCCGCCGGCGTCTGTTCGCCACACTGGAGTCCTATCTCCGGTCCCGCGACGATGCCCCGACATGGCAGGAGTTTTTTCGGGAAGAAGTCAGTGACGAGATTTTCGTCAATACCCTGTCTACCTATTTGGAGTGTACGCCCCTGGAAAAACAGTTTCTGCTGGAGGCCGACAGTCTCCATCAACAGGCCCGCCGTCTCAGCGACCTCATCGAATTCATGATGCACGATCAATCCGATGGAAGGGGTTGGGGCTGATGGATCGCGCCATCGCCATCCAGGTGTCCGGGCTCACGAAAGCCTATGATGGCCGTACGGCCGTTTCCGATCTGTCGTTTCAGGTCTATGCCGGGGAAATTTTCGGCCTGCTGGGACCGAACGGGGCGGGGAAAAGCACCACACTCCGGACGCTCATCACATTACTGACTCCGACATCCGGCACGGCCAGCGTCTTGGGCCACGATACGGTGCGTGAGGCGGATGTCGTCCGGCGACTCATCGGGTATGTGCCTCAAGAACGGGCGATCGATCGTTTTCTCACCGGACGGGAGCATCTTGAACTTCTCGGCGCCCTGTACCACCTGTCCAAGGCCGAAGCTGCGAAACGCATCGCCGAGCTGTTGAAGCTCGTGGAATTGGAAGAAGCGGCGGATCGTGCGGCGAAAACCTACTCCGGGGGAATGAAACGGAAGCTCGACATTGCCTGCGGTCTCTTGCCGGATCCCAAGATTTTATTCCTCGACGAGCCGACGCTGGGCTTGGATGTGCAGAGCCGGCTCCGGATCTGGGACTATGTGCGGATGTTGAAGGCGCGCGGCATGACGATCGTGATGACGACGAATTATTTGGATGAAGCGGACCAGCTCTGCGATCGGCTGGCCATCATCGATGGGGGCAAGATCAAGACGCTTGGATCGCCGGCTGAGCTGAAGGTCGGGCTGGGAGGCGATATCGTGTCCTTGACCTTGAAGGACCAGAGCAAGATCCCGATGTTGGTGGCTGCGTTGACGAAACAGCCGGCCATGCGAGCGGTCAAGGCGACGCAAACCGGCCTGGATATCCGGGTCGAGTCGCCCGAGAAGGCCCTGCCCGCCATCCTCGAGTCCGCCAATCGATTGGATTGCCAACTCGAGTTTATCGACTACCACCGGCCACGGTTGGATGACGTGTTCATCGCCCACACCGGACGATCGATCAAAGACGATGTTCCTGTAGAGAAGGAGGGTGTGTGATGCGTAATGCGTGATGCGAACAGTCGAGGCGGCGCGTTCTTCGCAGCTCCGACAACACGTTTCACGTTTCACGTTTCACATTTCACATCATGAGCGAGTATTGGCAAGAAATCAGTGCGCTGACGATGCGGTGGGTCAAGCGGCTCAGCCGTGAGAAGTTCAGTATGTTGTTTACGCTCGTACAGCCGATGCTGTTCTGGTTGATCTTTTTCGGCAATCTGTTCCAGCGGGCTGCGGATGTACAAGTGACGCAGGCTCCGGACTACATCAGCTTTCTGACAGCCGGTGTCGTCGTCATGACGGTGCTCAACAATGGACTCGCCGGGGGCGTCGATCTGCTGTTCGATAAGGAGAATGGGTTTCTGGAACGGTTGATGACCACGCCGATCCATCGAAGTTCCGTGATTCTGAGCCGTTTCATCTTCGTCATGACTATTACCTCGCTCCAAGTGCTCGTGATCCTCGGGGTGGCCTTTCTGTTTGGCGTGCAGCCGGCAACAGGGCTTCTTGGCATTGCGGCGATCTTGATGATCGGGATGCTCTTTGGCGTCGGTCTGACTGCGATTTCCATGGCGATGGCCTTTTCCGTGAAAAGTCACGGCGACTTCTTTTCGGTCCTGGGATTCCTATCGCTTCCGGCGATTTTCTTGAGCTCGGCCCTGGTGCCGTTGACCGGGATGCCTGCCTGGATGGGGTTTCTGGCGCGTTTTAATCCGATGACCTGGGCGATCGATGCAGTGCGGCCTTTGATTCTGACAGGCTGGACCGAGGCCCTCCCCCATGTCGGGATGGTGGTGGTTGTCATGGTGGTTTTCGACGCCCTTTGTCTCTACGGGAGCGCTAAAGTGTTTCGTCGGGCGATGGGCTGATGAGCGGGCTGTTCGGGGATCCCACCATGCTGATAAACGAAAGCCAAATCCGAGCTCTGATCCGGCTGCTGGCCGATGAAGACGAGAAGATCGTCCAGACCATCAGCGGAAAACTCATCGACATCGGCCCCACTGCGGTTCCTCTGCTTCAGGAAGCGGAAATCGAACAACCCGAAATGGCCGACCGCCTTGTTTCAATACTCGAGGAAATCCGCGGTGGAAACCTTGAGGATGAACTCACGCAGCTGGCGGCGTTGCCGGACGGCTCAATGGATCTTGAGCGCAGCGCTTTTCTGATTGCCCGTTATGCCTACCCCTCCCTGACGGTCGACTCGTATAGGCGACAGCTCGATGAGATGGCGCAGGAAGTGCAAGATCGGATCGGCCCGCGGGCATCGGGGGAGGAAACGATCAAGACATTGAACCGCTACCTCTTCACGGAGCAGGGCTTCAAAGGCAACACGAAGAACTATTATGAGCTGGAGAATAGTTACCTCAACTGTGTGATCGACCGGCGAACGGGCATTCCGATCAGCCTTTCGACGGTGTATCTCCTGGTTGGGAAACGGCTGAGTCTTCCGGTTCATGGGATTGGAATGCCGGGGCATTTTTTAGTGAAGTACGAATCGGATCGCTACAAGGTGTTCGTCGATTGCTTTAACGGAGGGGCATTGTTGACCGAGAAAAACTGCCAGCGGTTTCTCACCGAAGCCGGCTATGGGTTCGACGAGAAATATCTACAGGAAAGTCCGGTGCGTGCCATTCTCTCCCGCATGATCAAGAACCTCTTAGCCATCTATGCCAAACTCGACGATCCTCTCAGAAAGGCCCGCCTCACGAGATTCATCGAGATCCTGGGCTGCGACAACAAAGAAGGCGGACTCTAATACGCGCGAGACTCGCGAGAGGTGCGAGAAAAGCGTGACGGGTTAGAGGGGCATTATCACAAGTCGCGCCTTTCACGCACGTCTCGCCTGACTTGCTCACAATTTGATTGTGAGCAAGTCCCGCCCAACCACAATCTTCCCACCGAACGCTTCTCCTGCCTGTTCCCGTACATTGTATCGGTCGGTGACTGGATAGAAGTGTGATAAGACGAGTTGGCCAATTCCAGCCTCTTTAGCCACCTGTCCACATTGACCGGCATGCAGATGAACCGGGTTTGGTCGACTTGCCGGGAAAGAGCAGTCCAGCACCGCGAGATCGGCGTCTCCACAGAGGCGCACAAGGCTGTCGCAGTATTGCGAGTCGCCGGAATAGGCCAGCGCCTTCCCTCCATACTCAATTCGATATCCCAGGCAATGGAGGTTCTGTGTATGGGTCACCGTTCGGGGAATCACGGTGGTCTTTCCGATCATAAACGCCCGATCGGAGACTTCTTTGAAATGAACCGCGAACGGCGCCTGTATGAATCCCGGCAGGGTGGCGAAGAGGGTTCGGAATAATTTCTTAGTCCCGCGAGGGCCGATGACGGTCAGCGGTGGCCTTGTTCCTCCTTGGTATTTCGTAAAGATCATCGCATCGAAGAAATAGGTGATGAAGTCTGAGAAGTGATCGGCGTGGTAATGGGAGAAAAGTATGTGGGTGATCCGATGCCGGTTCACGCCGGTCTTTTGTAAATTCGCCAGCGTGCGAGGGCCAAAGTCCAACAGGATCGTATGGTCGGTGCGGACGAGATAGCCCGATGCTGCCCGCGTGGGATGTATGTTTGTGCCGGAGCCGAGGATGGTTAGGCGCATATCTTCAGATAGGTTAAGGTTGAGGTCGAGGGTGCCTTTCGACAATAAGGTCTTGTCTGACCTTGACCTTAGCCTGAGCCTAAACCTTCTTGTCGAAAACTATCTCGCAGGCGCAGGAGCAGCGCGCGAGTTTGGTTCACTTCTTCGGGGCTCAAGGCCCGTTCAAAGAATGGACGGAGAAAGGCCAAATGGGCTGCAAAGGTTTTTCGAAAGAGCGCATCGCCTTTCACGGTTAACGAGATCTTGGTGCAACGGCGATCTCCTTTCATCGTGTCCCTCCGGATCAGACCTTTGGAGACGAGGCGATCGAGGACGCCGGTGAGCGTGCCTTTGGTGACGAGCGTCTGGGTAGAGAGTTCTGAGCAGGTCATGCCCTCCGTATCTCCCAGCGTGGCGATGACATCGAACTGTGAAGGCGTCAGCCGCAGAGATTTGATATGGCGTGTGTCGATGCGCCAGAAGGCGAGATAGGCCTCGACGAGCGGTCGCAACACTTTCAGATAGGGATCGTCCTTCAGATGCGGTAACTCCATAGCGAAAGAATAGTCCGTATTAGAACAATGGTCAAGAGAGGGGAGGGAAGCGGCCAGGTGCCCTTCTTGCTCGCAGAACGCGCACGATGAAACTGTGCTCGTTCGATGCGCGCAGTAAAGGGCAGCCTTGGCCGCTCCCTCCCTAGAGAGAGGTGGGAGATGTAGAGAATTAGGATGTGCTCGCGCAACGCGCGGTCGCGGACTCCCCTCGCTCGACGGGCGCAGTCAAAAGCTCCGCACGCTCTTGCATGGCTGAGCATTGACTGAAAAAGAAAGTATGAAAAGACATGCGCGAGGGGGACCATCTAGCTGGCTCTCAAGGGAGAAGATGGGCCGCCCTTCGCTCCCGTTTCACCCACTTGAATGCTTCCAATTCAGGCGCAGCCGCGTGTCCTTATACAGGCTGTGAAGCGCAATAGGGACCGATTCCCACCCGACTTCATGTTTCAATTGACGGAGCAGGAATTCCGCCACTTGAAATCACAATTTGTGATTTCAAGTGGCGGAGGCTCCCGGAGGGCCTATCCCTATGCCTTTACTGAGCAGGGAGTCGCGATGTTATCCAGTATCCTTCGAAGCAAGAGGGCTGTTCAAGTCAACATTGGCATCATGCGGGTCTTTGTGCGTCTCCGAGAAATGATCGGGTCTAAAAAGTTCCTGCTCGCCGCATCGGCTTTAAGACCTAAGAGGTTCGTCATTCATGCCACTGGTGTGGGCTCTGTGGCGCCGGCCTTTGCGAGACAACAGAGTTTGTATTTCTTGCCGCTGCCGCAGGGGCAGGGCGCGTTGCGGCCGATTCCCTGGCGGCGCCGGGGCATCATGTGGAGCAGCGACCCAGTATCTTGGTGAAACATGTCCCGCAGCATGGCGTACAAAACTGGGTCCCGACGTTTCAACAGCTCGGGCGATGTGAAGAAATATTCCGCCAGCACCGCAAAGAATTCGTGTTCATTCGTATAGGCATAGGCGCTGATGTGGGCGCCATGCTTCGATGGCCGAGCCAGTTCCCGGGCCACGTACCGCACCCATTGCCGGACTACCGGCCAAGGCACCTCGGGCGGGAGCCCATACTCGCTCGTTTCCTTCTCGACCAGGTGCGCGAACTCATGCACCCCCACATTCTGCTGCCCTGCTTGATGGGCGAATCCAGCCAGGAGCGCTGGCTTGGAGAGAATCATCACCCCACTCAAATGGTGCAGGCCGACCATGCCAAGGATATTTTCATCGGACCCGCCATGACTCTGGTACGCGTCGTCGAACGCATCCGGATAGATCAGCACCTCACGCAGCCGATGGTATTCCCAATCGTGGAACCCGAAGATAGGAATCGCCGCACTTGCCGCCACCAGCAGCCGAACCGTCTCGTCCACCTCCGTGCGAATGCCCGTGATCCGGACCTCGTCCAGAAAGATCTGCACCAGTTGCCGGAACCGCGCCTTCCCCGCCTCGTCCAGCGCCTCGAAGAATGCGACCTGTGTGAGAAGAATCCGCTCCCACTGGTCGGGAAACGGCTGCCGTATCACCGCCATTCGCCGAAGACAGCGTCGCCGCACCCACCAGTAGGCAAACGGACTCAGGCCCAGCAGAAACCACAGAGGGGGGAAGATCCAGACCAACAATCCCGCCGCCCAGGCCACCAGCGCAGCGGTCACGAACGCCTGCCGCCGATTCCGGCCATTGGCCTCCGCCGTCACGAGCATCGTCGAGGTCTCCAGTATGAAAATGTTGCCAGAATCAGGATTGTACCGTGAACGAGCCTGGGCTTGTTTATCTGGTTCATCTGGTTCGATGGACGGAAGAAACGAAATACACCAAACAAGACGAACCAGACAAACTAGATAAACGAAATAGACCAGCTGCGCTTTCACGATTCGCTCACGGGGAACAGAAAATGTACCGGGAGTCTTTTCTTGAGCAGAAGCAAAATCTTGGTCGGGTCTTGCCATCGCACATTGATAGTTGGGAGAGGGAAAAAACCAGGCTACTTATTCTGAAGCCTTCCCGACAATCTGGCCGTTTCACGCATTGCCCGCATCAGACATTCCGCCGCACCGCCCCATGCCCTTTCCCTCCCTGTGCTCAAGCCACGATGCAATTGCCGACGCGAATCGAGTACAGTGTGCGGATTATTTCTCGTTGTCTGATCTGTTGGAGGGGCTATGGCGGTATTTCGACGACCCGAGTTGGAAAAAGATAACCCGATCGCCCCGCAGATGTATGTTGGGCCTAGGAGGAAGAGAGCGCGGTTACGTGAAGCCTCGTCGGCTCTTGCCCCTGGACAGGGGGACATGGCCGAGACGCTGCAGGCCTTGACGGCAGCGGCGGAACGATTTGTGGCGAGCGTGTCGCCGTCGAAGAAGCTGCAAGAGGAACGGAGCGCATTGCTGGAGGCAATCATCCAGGCGAAACAGCTTTTGTCGGGTGAGCCCCTTCCCTGAAGGAAGAGACCACAGGGCTGTTGGAAACCGGCCAGGCTACTCGACAAGGTCTTTTCAGTAGGCTATCAGCCAGTCGCTCATGACCCACAACTATTCAACGAAAAGGGCACGGCCACGATGAAATTATTGACCGCAGAAACTTTTGGAGCCATTGCCGCATCGAACCGCGTGATCATGGCGCCGCTCACCCGGATGCGGGCGGGAGCGGGTGATGTGCCCGGCCCATTCGCGGCGGAATACTATTCGCAACGGGCGAGCGCGGGATTGATCGTCACCGAAGCCAGTCAAATTTGCCCCTTGGGCAAAGGATACCCAGGCACACCAGGCATCTACAGCGATGAGCAAGTGGCAGGATGGCGCAGGGTCACATCCGCTGTCCATGCCAAGGGCGGCAAGATTGTGTCGCAGCTCTGGCATGTCGGCAGAATCTCTCATTCCTCACACCATCCGAAAGAAGGCGTCCCAGTCGCGCCCTCAGCCATTGCGCCGACAGGCCAGGTCTATACCGCCTCTTGGCAATTAGCGGACTATGAGATGCCTCGCGCACTGTCCGTCAACGAGATTGCCGACCTCATTGCCTCATACCGTCGCGCCGCCACCCAGGCCAAGGCTGCAGGCTTTGATGGCGTGGAAGTCCATGCCGCCAATGGATACTTGTTGGATCAATTTCTTCAAGATGGCAGCAATCGCAGAACTGATGCCTATGGTGGATCCGTGCCCAATCGGACCCGTATCGTCCTCGAAGTCTTGAAGGCCGTCATTGATGTGTGGGGCAGTGAGCGGGTGGGGATCAGGTTGTCGCCCTATGGCACGTTTAACGATATGTCCGATACCGATTCCCTCGGCTTGTTCACCTCTGTGATTGAACAACTGAGTCCGCTGAAGATGGCCTATCTGCACATGATTGAACCGAGAGCGACGAATGCGGGAGGGAGTGACAGTGTGAATGAAGGCGCACCGAGCACGGCCAAGCTCTTCCGGAAAATGTTCAAGGGGAAACTGATCTCAGCTGGGGGCTATCAACGAGAGACCGCCGAGGAAGCCGTCACCGCCGGGTTGGCGGATGGGATTGCCTTTGGGCGGTTGTTTCTCGCCAATCCAGATTTGCCCACACGCTTTGAAACGGGGGCGTCGCTCAATCGCTACGACAGAAACACCTTCTATGGTGGCGGTGAAAAGGGGTATACGGACTATCCTTTCTTGAAATCCTAGCACCGCATGTCTTGTGACGATCCACTTCATCTGGGGTTAGCCATTGAAACGTGACAACAAGAATTGCACGGTGAAAAAGTCCCTTTCCTTGTCTCAGGTCTACCGCCTGATCGAGCCGGGGCCGGTCGTGCTGGTTACAACCGCCGGCAAGGGGAAGGCCAACATCATGGCCCTGTCGTGGCACATGATGATCGAATTCGAGCCGCCGCTCGTGGGTTGCGTGATCAGCAACCGGAACCACACGTTCAGTATGGTGAAGACGACCAAGGAATGCGTGATCAACATCCCGACGGTGGAACTGGCGGCACAGGTAGTGGGCTGCGGAAACACCTCGGGGCGCAGGACCGACAAGTTCAAGAAATTCCGCCTGACACCGGTGGCCGGCTCCCGCGTCAAGGCGCCGCTCATCCACGAGTGCTATGCCAATCTCGAATGCAGGGTCGTCGATATGCGGATGGCGGCCAAATACAACATCTTCATCCTTGAGGTGCTCAATGCGTGGATCGATCCCTCGAAGAAAAACCCTCGGACGATGCACCATTGCGGGAAAGGCACCTTCATGGTGGCCGGCAGAACGATTACGCTGCCCTCCAAGATGAAATAGGCGCAGGAAAGCCTCCCCGCCTTAAGAGAAAACCGTGACATCCTACGTTTCGCATTTGAAACGGAATTCATTGGTGTGGGTGAACTTGGCCAGGGACCGTGAGGCGAGTGACTGGTCTATTTGGTCTATCTGGCTCGTCTGGTCTAGTTGCGCCATCAACCACGGCCGTTGTGCGAGGCTTTTCTAATTTTCCATACCTTTTTTCATGGGAGTGACCGAGGCGCCCCTTGACTGCGCGCGTCCAACGAGGGCCTTCTGAGGCCGCGCGTTGCGCGAGCACAGAAGATCATCAGTCTCCATCCCCTCCCATCCCTCCCCTCATCCTGCTATGATGCCATTCCCATGAGCACTCGTTCTGAATCGGGCCAGACCAACCTGGTTGCTATTGTAGTTCTCGTCGGCCTCGTCATTACTGGGGTTTGGGTGTGGAAGCGCTTATCGTTCGATACCCAGGACTATGTGATTGATCAAGCCATTCCCATGGCGTTTTCAGGATTGGTGATTGCGGCGGGGCTATTCATTCTGGTCCGGGTGTTCAACCGTCGCAGGACGCAGCGGCGTGAACGTGCGAAGTTATTGGCTTCGTTCGAACGGGCCACGGTACAGGAGAAGAAGCTGGAGATCGCCTTTACACTGATGGAGGTGAATGGGTATCGGGCTGAGGGGTTGGAATCCGTGACGCCCGCGTTACGAGATCTTTTTGCAACGACGCTCCAGCGGGCGCTGAGTGACGAGCAGCACCGGATTCGAGGGATGGCGGCCAGTTACCTTGGGGCTCTGAACGATAGAACTGTGATCCCTCTTCTGCTGAAGGCGTTGGAGGACGAGCATGCCTATGTCCGTTCCAGTGCGGCGTTGGGATTGGGCCGTTTGCGCGCCGGTGAGGCGAAGGAGAAGCTAACGACTGTCATGAAGGAGGATTGGGATCAAACCGTCAGGAGCCGATCGAAGGAAGCGCTGGAGCGGATCAAATAGTTATGAAATCGTTCGAGCGCGCGAGACTTGCGAGCAAAGTGGGACGAGAGACACGGAGGAGAGTTCAATGTTCGAGGTATTCAGAACTTCGAACCCCGAACTTGGGCCGTCAGTCTTCTGATTATGGCTCTTCGTGGACCCATTCAATACAGGCGATTTCCGGTGTGCAATTCAAACGCAGGGGAAGAAACGACCATCCGAGCCCACGGTTGATATAGAGCCGGCGGCCAGGCTCTCCGTAATGCCCATCGATCCGACCATTGCATCCAGGGGGGAGCCAGAATGTCGGCACGCCGGGAATGCGCCACTGGCCTCCGTGGCTGTGCCCGCAGAGGATCAGATCGACGGCGTGGTGGTCTTCCAGCTGATCGAGGATGTTCGGGGCATGGGCCAGCAAGAGGGTGAAGCGGTTCTGTGCGCTCGGCGGCAAGCAGCTCAAGTCGGCCCGATGTAGCGAAGGATCGTCCACGCCGACAATGGCGATCTCGCCGTAGTCCGTGCGAATGAAGGTGGTCTGATTGATCAAGAGGGTGATCTTGTGGCGATCGGCGAGTTCGCAATACCGATCGATCGGCACGCCGCTGTAATGGTCATGGTTGCCCAATGTGATGAAGACCGGCGCAATCTCGCGCAAGCCGGCGAGAAACCGAAAGACATGCGGCAACCCCTCCGGGACGTTGATCAGGTCGCCGGTGATAAAGATCCAGTCGGGGCGGAGTTCTACGATGGTGGCGACGACGCGATCATGCCGTGGTTGATAGCGGTCGAGGTGCAGATCGCTCAGATGAACGGCTCGGCGACCGGCTAAGAGGCTGTGCGTATAGGTGAGCCGTGAAATCTCGTGCGTAGAGAGCCCGATCTCCAAGTGGGGAACGAGACTAAAGAGCCGGTAGAGAGGCTCGCTCAGACAATATCCGATAAAGGAACGGGCTTGATCTGGCCAGGATTTCTCGTGCCTGGTCATCCCATCACCCGATCCAGCTCAACGCGATCGGAGGGGGTTACGCGATAGCCTCGTTCATAGAGATCGCTCATGCCTTGCATCAAGGCGTCCATGTTGCGGTTGCGGTACCAGCTGTCGAATCGCTCCGTGAGTGCTGTGACCTGCTTCAGGGTCGGCTCCGCGTCATGGTAAGAGAGAGTGAGGGAGCGGAGCAAGTCTTGAAGTTCGACGGGACTGTAGATGGCATCGTCATTCCGGTCTGCGACAAGGGCAAATTCATAGAAAGTCAAACTGACTGAAAGCAACGCCTGTGTCTTGGCAAGATCGTTTCGCGCATCGTCCATTCCGCTTGGGTAGTTGCGAAGACAATCAACTTCGAGTTGGGATGAAGAGGTGGGCTTCCACCCGATTCCTTGCACGGTCGGGGGAGGTGTCTTTTTCAGCTGATAAAACCAAGAGACGCAGGCGCTCGCTTGTGCAAAGGCTTGTTTATCTTTGTGGATCTGCCTGCCGATGTGCTGGGTGAACTGTTGGAAGACCGTGTTCTCTCTACCCAACGAGTCCCCCGGGAAGAGACCATAGGTTAATACAGTGAGGAACATCCCCGCCGCTAACAGCGGTGCCTCAGGCCGACCGCGTATCAGTGCATGATGCTCGGAACAGATATTTGGGTTGGAGGCTTGGCGGAAAACCATGGAGAAAGTATACCATGCACGTCGCTTGACCCCTCCTCGAGATTGACTGAGTGGCGAGGGCGATCGCGTGCGAATGAAGAAGAGGTCTCTTGCACCATGACCATGCCTTATTTGACAGCGGCACTGCCAGGCATTGGCGGACAGATGCGGACCGTTCCGGAAGACTTCCAGGTCGAAGAACGTCCGCTCTATCTTCCTTGCGGGGAGGGTGAGCATCTCTACATTAAAATTAGAAAACGCCTGCTCTCGACTCCTGATCTTGTCCTGCGATTGTCCTCGGTCTTGGGGATGAAAGCGCAAGCGATCGGAGTAGCAGGTCTCAAAGACGCCCGGGCCGTGACCTCACAGATGATCTCGCTTCTCGGCGTCACGCCCGAACGGCTGGAACGGCTGAAATTGGACGAGCAGCTCTTGTCTGTGGAGGTGCTGGGGCGGCATCGCAATCGCTTGCGACCGGGGCATCATGCAGGCAATCACTTTCGGTTAGTGATTCGGGATGTCGCCATGCACGCCCGCGAGACTGTTCCTCTGGTCACCGACATATTGTTGCGACGAGGCGTACCAAATTATTTTGGCCCGCAACGGCAAGGGCGAAGTGGACAGAATTACCAGACCGGAGCAGAGTTACTGGTAGACCCAACCCGCCGAAACAGGCTGAGTCGGTCCAAGCGCATGTGGTATCTCAACGCCTACCAATCGCATTTCTTTAATGACATGTTGGCCCGACGACTGGATCGACTCGATCGTATCCTGGTTGGCGACTGGGCCATGAAAATGGAGAACGGCGCCTGCTTTCTGGTTGAGGATGCCACGGCGGAACAGCCACGGGCCGACCGGTTCGAAATCAGTCCCACCGGTATCTTGTTCGGATCACGCGCCTCATGGGCCAGCGGGGAACCGGGTGAAATCGAACGGGCTGTGGTTGCCGAGAGCGGGGCGACGCCGGAGGGTCTTACTGAAGCCGCAAAGTCCTGCGGGTTTCGCGGTGAACGGCGCTCACTCCGAATCCCCCTTGCCGATTTGGAGTGGGCTTTGGAGGGCACAGTGCTCACGCTCTCCTTTTCACTTCCACCCGGCGCTTATGCGACCAGCGTATTACGCGAACTCATGAAAACCGACTGATCAGCTGTTGAAAATGACCTCCAACTTCGTTCTCGGTTCGAAGAAATCCTCAACGTAGCCGAGAGGCTACGCCTCCGGTTTCTTCTCGCTTGCGGCCTTGTTGGACGCCATTTTGAGCAGCTTGCAGGGCGGGCTATACTTCGCGGACGTGATTCAGCGTTCTGCGAGTGTTCAGTGCACAGACAGAATCTGATCTGCGGCGGTTGATACTGGTGGTAGAATTTGTTCGGAGCCAATTCATATACGAGTGGGAGCCTGACTCATGATGCATGACCAAGAAACCGTCCTACTCCAAGGCCACATCATCGATTCGCTGATCCTGGCGAAGGTCCTGGACACGATTCTCATGATGGGCGGAACATTCGATCTTCAAGATATGCAGATCGGCAAGACCCGCGAGGAGCCCTCGCGCGCCAGAATCGTCGTGCAGGCTTCCTCTGCGAAACTGCTCAGCGAGATTCTCCATGCCATTCAACCTCACGGTGCGTCAGTCGAAAATGAACGGGATTGCCGGCTGGCGGCAGCGCCGGCGGACGGCATCTTTCCTGACGAGTTCTATGCGACTACGCATTTACCGACCCAAGTACGAGTGCGCGACCAGTGGGTGGAGGTGGAGAGGATCGAGATGGATTTGGGCATTCTCGTGGACCCGGTTCGTCTGACTGCGAGGACCGTTCCGATGGGAGAGGTGAAGCAGGGAGATCAGGTTGTGATCGGTCGTGATGGTGTGCGGGTCATTCCACTCCAACGGCCTCGTGATCGGGATGTGTTCAGTTTTATGGAATCGCAGGTCTCGTCCGAACGTCCCCACGGGTATATCATCAGCGACATTGCCAAACGTCTCGTGCAGTTGCGGACAGGGTTTCGGGAGGGGAAAGCTGGCAACAAGGTGTTGCTGGCGGGAGGTCCGGCGATCGTTCACGCCGGAGGGCGCGAGGCTCTGGCATGGCTCATCGATGAAGAGTTTATCCATGTGTTGTTCTGCGGGAATGCGCTGCCCGCTCACGATATGGAGCTCGATCTCTATGGCACGTCTCTCGGCTATCGGCACGCAGCCGGTCGTGTTGTGCCGCATGGGCATGAACACCATCTGCGAACCATCAATCGGATTAGGGCCATCGGCAGCATCGAGGCAGCGGTCACGTCAGGAGTCGTCAAGACCGGAATTATGGCGGCCTGCGTCAGGCGAGGCACCGACGTCGTCATGGCCGGCACGATTCGCGATGACGGCCCGTTGCCCGGCGTGATCACGGATTCGCTGGAAGCCCAGGCAGCCATGCGTAGGGCAATCCCTGGTGTCGGACTGGCATTGCTCGTCGCTTCGACATTGCACGCGGTGGCGACGGGCAATTTGTTGCCTGCCACGATTCCATCTGTCTGCGTCGATGTCAATCCGGCCGTCCCGACGAAACTTGCGGATCGAGGAAGCTTTCAGGCTGTCGGGCTGGTCATGGACGCTGCATCATTTTTGCGAGAATTGGCGCGCGAGCTGGGAGCGCGTCTATGAATGTGGTTTGTTTGGTTCATCTGGTTTCTCTGGTTCGTTTCGTTCAACCAAATGAACGAGACAAACCAAACAAACCGGAGCAACCAATCGACACCCTGCTGGGGTGGAGGCCATGAGTCGCCTGCTCGTTTGCCCACCGGACTACTTCAAAATCGAATACGAGATTAACCCCTGGATGCGCCGTTCGAACGCCGTCAATTCAGACCGGGCCGTCAGCCAGTGGCATCACCTCATGCAGGTGCTCGAACAGGATGTTGGCGCGATTCTGGAGCGGATGAAACCGGTGCCGGGACTGCCCGACCTGGTGTTCACAGCGAATGCCGGCATCGTCGCTGGAGGCAAAGCGGTGCCAAGCCGTTTCCGTTATGTCGAACGGCAGAAGGAAGAGGTGTACTTTGCGGACTGGTTTCGTGGACAAGGGTACGAAGTCCTTACGCTGGATCCTGGCAGCTTCTTCGAGGGAGCCGGAGACCTCTTGGGATTTCCCGACATCTGGTTCGGAGGTTACCGACAACGATCAGATATTCGTGTCTACTCGACGCTCAGCGACTGGTTCCACCGGGAAATCCTTCCACTCGAACTGGTCGACAATCGGTTCTATCATTTGGATACGTGTTTGTGCCCCTTGAGCGGTGGTGATCTCCTGTATTTCCCTCCCGCGTTCGATCGCTATGGGCAGGAGGTTCTTGCCGAACGGATTGCTCCTGCCAGACGTCTCGTGCCGCCGGAAGCTGAGGCTCTCAGGTTTGCCTGTAATGCTGTCTGTGTCGGGAAACACGTTGTGTTGCCGGCAGGTTGTCCGGAAACAGAATCTCTGTTGGCCTTGCGCGGCTATCTTCCCCATCCGGTCCCGCTCGATGAATTCATGAAATCGGGCGGCTCGGCGAAGTGTCTGACGCTGGCCCTCGACTAAAGCGGGTCATTGGCTGTCGGCTCGTCAAATCCCCTCATTTAAGTTTCTTGAACTCAGACCGATATAGACTCAGAGCATTGAATATATACAGACATGATAGCCAGCTCATACGGTTGGTATCTGCCTAGACTGGAGATCGTATATGGATACTCCTACGCCTCCCTCCTCGTCTGATACGAAAACGATCCTGGTTGTCGACGACGACCCATCAACGATGTTGATCTGCGTCAAGACGCTTCGCGCCGAAGGGTTTACTGTTCTTGAAGCGGAAGGCAGTTCGGACGCGTTAAAGATATTGGCGACCCATCAAGGGCCAATCGACCTGTTGCTGACCGATCTCATGCTGGCTCCGCCAGGCTTTCAACTTGCCGCCGACAAAAATCCCTATCCGCGGGTCCATGGTCAGGATGTCATCCAACGCACCCTGGCCATGAAGAAGACATTCCGCGTAATCTTAATGTCGAGCCTGTCGTACCATGAGCGGAAAGCGCACAACATTGCCACCGATCACGTCCCGTTTCTCCAGAAGCCTTTCTCTGTTAAGGCTCTGACAGATCTGATCCATACCGTGCTCGCAGCGGCTCCGCTCTCCTGTGACGATTCCGCCGCCAAGCCGGCCGCCAAACAAGAGATTCAATGGCATGACTAACCTCACGACCCAAGCCGCATAAGTCACGACCTCCCCAATCCTGGCGTGGGTGGAAGGCTGAAGGGTTCGGTACTTCAGACCCCGACCTTCATTTTTCGAGCCGCCTCACTCGTTTCACTTTTCTCACGAGCCTCGCCCCTCGCGCTTGTCGAGCGTAATGTCACCGTTTCCCATCATCCATCGTGAATAATGCGGTAAAAGTCCAATTGTCCCCATTCTAAGACAATAGGACAATCGCGTGCAGGATGCTCAAAAAGGCCGTTCAGCTAGGCCGTAGCGAGTGAAGGCCCGCAGGCGTACCCTCTGGGGTACGTTGAGGGTCTGAACGATGCGAGAACGACGCTGGCGGGATTTTTCAGCATCCTGCTCAGGGTTTTTGCCGGAAGAGGAACGATCCGTATAGCCCCGCGATGGCGATGGTGACGAGTTCGATTGTCAGCAGCAGTCGGCTCACCATGGCATCCGCTGTGGGGGGCGATAAGATGAAATGCAGGCCGAGGAATTCGGGAGCCTGTGACGGCGGGGTTTCCCAGGGTGGGAAGAGGATCGCAAGGGATAGCATCGCCACCATGCCGTACAGCACTTCGACATTCAGCCGATCCGCTGGCGGTTCGACTTGGCGTGGCGGTGGCGGGGGGAGTTCAACTGGGTCTGCGTGCAGCCGCTGACCGCACTGCGAACAGTAGCGGCTAATCTCTGGGAGTTCACGTCGGCAAGAAGGACAGAGTTTCATGGATGGTTCCTAGGCTACACGGAACTGCGCTGGTTTGCTAGCGCAGTGGAGTCTCACCTGGCGTGATGGATTTCAAAGACCGGCTCTCATTCATTGACAGGTGAAAGAACCGGTTCCTATAATCCGCCTGCCCTTGACTGGTTGCTCTGGTTTGTTTGGTTTTTCTCGTTCATTTGGTTGAACCGGACCAACCAACTAAACCAGATGAACCAAATCAGCCAGATAAACAAAACAAACCAGACCAACCAGTTTTAGCATCCTGCTAGGGTCTACTACATGCAGTCTATCAGCCGAATAGGAGTCATTGGGGCCGGTGCTTGGGGCACCGCCCTGGCGAAACATCTGGCGGAGAAAGGTCTTGAAACTCGGCTCTGGGCCTATGAGCGAGAGGTCGTGGCTGCGATCAACGGGAAACACGAGAATCCGGTCTTCTTACCTGGTGTGGCGCTTCCCCCATCGCTCGTTGCTACCGGATCGTTGTCGGAACTTACCGAGCAGTGCGAGGGGCTGATTTTTGCGGTGCCGTCTCACGTGGCACGTCCTGTGCTGTGCGAGCTGGTCCGGTCCCTTCCCATCCCGACCCCGTTCGTCAGCGCGACGAAGGGGATTGAAGAAGATACATTGAACTTGATGACTCAAGTCATGACCGATGTACTTCCTCCTGTTATGCACCGGGATCTCATGGTGTTGTCCGGTCCGAGCTTCGCGACTGAAGTTAGCGCAGGGAAGCCGGCAGTGCTCTGTTTAGCCGGGAGTGACGAGGAGCTGGTCAAGACATTCCAGACTGTGTTGATGACACCGGCCTTTCGGGTATACGCCGACAACGATGTGCTGGGCGTCCAGCTCGGCGGCGCGCTCAAAAACGTGATGGCGCTTGCAGCCGGCGTGGTGGATGGATTGGATCTCGGTCATAATGTGCGGGCTGCGTTGATTACGCGTGGATTAACTGAAATGGTGCGGTTGGGCGTCGCAATGGGTGCTGATCCACGAACGTTCTACGGACTGTCCGGCGTCGGCGACTTGGTGTTGACCTGCACCGGATCCTTGAGTCGGAATCACATGGTCGGTGTAAGCCTGGGAAAGGGCGAGCGGCTGGAGACGATTCTCGGAAACATGCAGGCCGTGGCCGAAGGTGTGCGGACGGCGAAAGCGGCGTTAGGACTCGCGCGACGCCATCGGGTCGATATGCCGATCGTGCAGGAGATCAACGCGGCGTTGTTTGAGGGGAAGTCGTGCCGGAAGGCGGTGACGGACCTGATGGAGCGTGATGCAAAGCCGGAGAAAGGACAGCCGTGAATCCTGAGGCGCTGACACGTCTGCTGACTGAAGTGCGGGCAGGTACCTTGCCTGTGGAGGCGGCTATCGGGCAGCTCCGTACCTTGCCCTATGAAGATCTTGGATTTGCCTCGATCGATCACCACAGATCGCTACGGCAGGGATTCCCTGAGGTCATTTTCTGCGAGGGTAAGACATCGGCCCAGATTCGTGCCATTGCGAAAGCGTTGTTGAAACATCATCGCCCGCTGTTGGCGACGCGCGCGACCCGCCAGGTGGCCACGCTTATCAAACGGATTGATCGTCGAGCGGTCTATCATGACGAGGCGCGCATCGTCTCAATCCGTGACCCTAAGCGGCAGTTACAGGGACATATCTTGGTGATTACCGCAGGCACTTCGGATATTCCAGTCGCGGAGGAAGCGAGAGTCACAGCGGAGGTAATGGGGAGCCGGGTTGAGACGCTCTATGATGTGGGCGTGGCCGGCATTCATCGGTTATTGGAGCGTCAGAGCCGGCTGCTGCAAGCCCGGGTGGTCGTGGTGGTGGCAGGGATGGACGGAGTGTTACCGAGCGTGGTCGGCGGGTTGGTTCCCTGCCCAGTCGTGGCTGTCCCGACGAGCCGGGGCTACGGCGCGAGCTTCGGAGGGCTTGCTGCGTTGCTGACGATGTTGAACTCCTGCGCGGCGGGGGTCGGGGTGATGAACATCGACAACGGGTTCGGGGCCGGCTGCCTCGCGCATCGGATCAACCTCTTAGGCGAGGCGCGCGAAGGGCGAGACGAGCGGGAAAAGCGCGAAAGGTAGATGCTGAACGAGTGGTAGATCTTACTTTTCCCGCCAGTCGCGCCTGTCTCGCGCGTTCCGCCGAGGTTTATTTCACTTCGATCGTTCCACGTTTCGGCCAGGCAACCATCTGCGTCCTGGGACCTTTTTCGCCGTTCGCCAGCAACTTGGCCCGCACTTCGAAGTGATAGACCCCCGCTCCCGCCGAGGCTTTCTTCTGATCCAATCCATCCCACGTCAGGAGGACAGAAACGTGTGGAGGGCTTGCGCCGTCGGTTGAGGCGGTGTGCGGATCCAGTGGCTTGCGCGCGGTCAGAAAACGCAGTGAGTTTTTCGATGGTGACGTAATGAACGAAGAGACCTCCAGCAGTGTCGCGCCATCCAATTCCTTGGGCAGTTGGACCAAGGCGGAAAACTGCAACGGGCCGGATGAGACCGTATAAGGGTTTGGAGAGACGTTCAGATCGAGAATCTTGAGCGCAGGCTCTGGGCGCGGAGCCCGGTTGGGTTTCGATTTTGCTGAGGCGTAAGGCGGGGTCCAGAGTAATAGCGTGGCGCAGAGCATTACCCAGACGACCCGACCACTCCACGATATGAATGGCTCCGAGCAGGGAGTGATGAGGGACCGGCAGATTGTCATAGGGGATTGGCGCGTCACCAACCTATTGTTGCGAAGTGCCCAGCTACTGGGCGAGTGTAGTGGGGATAACACAGCGTCGGTAGGCTGTCAATGTATTCGAGCCAGGCGGGCGGGAAGGGCGGGAAAAGCGCGACAGGTGGGAATAGGGTTCGCACGTCTCGCAAGTCGCGCGCCATCTGAGCAGA
>JBAXBK010000019.1:0-65338 GCA_037142015.1 Nitrospira sp.
ATGGTGAGCCGGCCGGGGCTCGAACCCGGGACCCTCGCCTTAAAAGGGCGATGCTCTACCAGCTGAGCTACCGGCTCACCCTGCGAAGCGCGTGGATTCTACCACCGAGTCTCGGCCTGTGACTAGCCTGCACATCGCGAGATTTGCGGGACTTGCGAGAAAAGCGGGACGGGTTGGACGTGTCATTTTTTCGAGTCCCGCCTGTCACGCACGTTTTGCTTGTCTCGCTCACAATTTATGAACGACGTGAACGGACCTTGAGCGGATTGCGAAGAATAATGGTTTCACCGCGCTTCGAACCGGTTGAGATCATATCGATGGGACATTCGGAGATCTCCTCAAGGTATTGGAGGTAGCGCTTGGCTTCCACGGGGAGCTGTTTGTAGGTGGTCGCGCCGGTGGTCGCACCGGACCATCCCTTGAACGTCTTGTACAGCGGCTCACAGTCGGTCAGCGTTTGGAGATCAGCCGGCATATCCCGATAGAGTTTCCCTTGATAGCGGTACCCGGTACAGACTTTGAGTTCCTTGCAGCCGTCGAGTACATCCAATTTCGTGACGGCCAGCGATGCAAGTCCATTCACTTTAGTAGCGTAACGCACAAGGACACCGTCGAACCAGCCGCAGCGGCGTGCGCGTCCCGTCGTCGATCCGAATTCTTTGCCTCGTGCTTGAAGCCCTTCTCCCACCGCATCGGTCAATTCCGTGGGGAAAGGCCCGCTGCCGACACGCGTGGTGTATGCCTTGGCGACTCCGAGGACCGCGTCGATCTTCGTCGGCCCCACACCGGTTCCCGTTGAGGCGCCACCGGCCGTTGAACTGGATGATGTCACGTAGGGGTAGGTGCCGAAATCCACATCCAGATGTGTCCCCTGCGCCCCTTCGAACAACAGGGTCTTCTTTTCATCGATCATCTTATTGACGAGCATGGCGGTATCGACGATATGGCTCTTCAGCCGGTCGGCATAGACCATATACTGCCGGAACACCTTGTCGACATCCAAACGTTCCAACTTATAGAGTTGCTCAAGAAACCAATTGATCTCGACCACGTTCTCTTCGAGTTTGGTTCGAAAGGCCTTCGGATTGAGCAGATCCCCCATTCGAATACCGATCCGCGACATCTTATCGGCATAGGAAGGGCCAATTCCTCGCCCCGTCGTGCCGATCCGGCGAGAGCCTTTCGACTGTTCAGCCGCTTTGTCGATGGCCTTGTGGTACGGCAGGATGAGATGGGCGCGCTGACTCACGATGAAATTTTTTCCGATCTTCACACCTTGAGTCTGGAGATGGTCCAGTTCTTCGATCAACGAGGCTGGATCCACGACGACACCGTTTCCGATCACACAGAGCGTCCCGCGATAGAGGATGCCTGAGGGAATGAGGTGAAACACAAAGGTGCCGCGTTCATTGATCACAGTGTGTCCCGCGTTGGATCCTCCCTGGTAGCGAACCACCGCATCGACGTCGCGGGCCAAGATATCCACGATCTTGCCCTTACCTTCGTCGCCCCACTGCGCTCCGATCACCACAAGATTTGCCATCGCCTGACATGCTCCCCAAAAAAAGGCCCTGGCTGGACTCATGGCCAGGGCCGGAGCGGTATGGTAGGGACGCCTCTGGTGATTGTCAAGAACCGTGATGGGAAGAGAATCGCAAATAGCGTATAGCCTATGGCGTATGGTTCTGGAGGATTATCTCCGACAAGATACACTTCACAGGGGCGAGCTACGAGTGGGATCTGCCCGACTCGCTTTCTTGACTGCCGCGGGAAAGCCATGTTAGCATGACCGCTGTTTCACAAGGATTTTCGCGTATTTCCAAATCAACCGACATGGGGCTGTAGCGCAGTTGGGAGCGCGCGTGAATGGCATTCACGAGGTCGCCGGTTCAATCCCGGCCAGCTCCACCAAACATAGTCATGCAGGTTATGCGAACTTCGACACCCACATCTAATCACCGAATGACCATCGGCTCCCCTCGGTAAGAACGATCCGCCTGGTTCACGAAACCTCTCATGCTCCAAATCGAGTCGGTCTATAAACAATACTCCACGAGGATTCTGCTTGAGGGTGCGACGGCGCATCTCCGCCCCGGTTCAAGGGTTGGACTGGTGGGACCCAATGGAGCCGGCAAGACCACGCTCTTCCGGATGATTCTCGAAGAAGAATCGCCGGACAAGGGCACCATTCGCAAACGTCCTCGTCTCCGCATCGGTTACCTGCCGCAGGAGCTCGAGACCATCACGGGCAAGAACGTATTGGACGCGACCCACCGCGATCTGTATCCAGAACATGAAGCCGAACGTATCCTCATGGGGTTGGGATTTTCGGAGATCGACTTCAGCCGTGAAGTCGAAAAGCTTTCAGGCGGCTATCGCATGCGTGTGGCCCTCGCGCATCTGCTGCTGACCAACCCTGATGTGCTGCTGCTCGACGAGCCGACTAACCACTTGGATAAGCCGACACAGCGCTGGTTCGAACAATTCTTGCTGAACTCGGAGATGACGCTGTTGATCATCAGCCACGACACGGCGTTTCTCGATCGTGTCGTCACCCATATCTGGGATCTCCGGCACCATAAGATGGAAGAATATCGGGGCAACTACACCTCGTTCCTCAAGATCCGCGCAGAACGGGATGCTCAGCGTGAAGCTGCTGCGGGGCGCCAGGCCAAAGAAGTCGCGCGGGTCCAAACCTTCGTGGATCGATTCCGCTACCAAGCGAACAAAGCCAGCCAGGTTCAATCGCGCATCAAGCAGCTCGATAAGGTCAAGATGATCGAGATTAAGCGCGACCCCAAGCGGGTGAAGTTCAAGTTTCCCCTCCCGGCAGCCAGCGGACGGCAAGTCTTGGAACTCCAGGGTGCGGCAAAGCGTTACGGAGAGAAAGTCGTCTATGAGCGGGTGGATTGCTCCGTCGAACGGGGTCAACGCATCGCGCTGGTGGGAGAAAACGGTGCAGGGAAAAGCACGTTGCTCAAAATGCTGGCCGGTGTGCTGGAGCCTGATAAAGGCAAGCGAACGGTCGGCCACGGTGTCACCCTGCACTACTTCGCCCAGCACCAGGCAGAGACGCTGGACCCCGAACATACCATTCTCGACTCCCTCTCCGAAGTATCCAGCCAAGCGGAAACGAATTTCCTCCGCGGAATTGCGGGGGCCTTTCTCTTCACCGGCGACGATCAAAAAAAGCCAATCAAGGCATTGAGCGGAGGGGAACGTAATCGAGTCGCGCTCGCACGGATGCTGGTTGAACCGGCCAATACCCTCTTGCTAGACGAGCCGACCAACCATCTCGATCCGGCTTCGGTCGATATGCTCACCGATGCGCTCTCTGACTTCCCCGGCACGATCATCTTCATTTCCCACGACCCTACCTTTCTGACCAGAGTCTGCACGCGGGTCATTGAGATCGAAGAAGGCAAGGCCCGAAGCTTCTCCGGCGATTATGAGTACTATTTGTGGAAAAAAGCGCAGGAGCTCGACTCCATCAAGGAGTCGAGTGACGACCTGAAGGGAGTGAATCGCGAGAAGGAAGTCGGACCGACCAGGGCTATGGCGTCGCAAGCTCCGTCCAAACCCTCAGCTGGAGACCGACGCGACTTGAGCAAGACCCAAGCCAGACTGGAAAAGCAGGTGGCGCGGGCTGAAGCCGAGATTGCCGAATTCGAAACCAAAATCAAAACGCGCGATCTCGAACTTGCCGACCCGGCACTTTATAAAAATGAATCCACTACATGGAGCGTGCTGCAAACGGAGTACGACGGCTGGAAGAAGGATCTCGTGCGGCTCACGTCCAAGTGGGAAACACTCTCGGCTGAGTTGGAAGAAGTCAAGCAAAAGCTAACGGCCTTCGCGTAAAAAATTCGCGGGACAGGCGAGACTAGCGGGAAAAGCGAGACCGGTGAGATAGGCTGAAGTGTTTGGATTTCCGAACCTGGAACTTCGAGTCACGCCTGTCGCGCGAGTCGTGCCCGTCGCGCACTATGCTAGAGAGAGGATTTGACCGTTTCTTCGAGGTAGTAATACAGCCAACGGTTCTTCTCTTTCGTCACCAGTTCATCCCAGATCACACCGATCAGAAACCCCTTCTCCCACGGCTTCATCCAGGCAACTTTCCCATCGAGCTTTTCCATTTGCTCGACACTATCTGAATCGAGAAACGCCAATGACACCATCACCGGCTGGGCCATCGCCAGCTTTTCTTTTGTGTGCAACCCTGCGCCGACTTTATTGACGTTATCCAACACGGCTGTAACCGCCTTGGCCCCACTCTTAGGTGAAATCAACGCGGAACCGACCAAGGTCGCCCGAACAAACTTGCGCCGTTCGTTCGTCACCGCAATCGAGGCAACCGATTTTGAGCTCTGCCGTTTCACAAGACTAAGTATAACCGATTAGAAATCTTTGTCCACCACTCTCTGGGGCCCCCTTAGGTGTCTTTAGGCCGGTAGTAACGTCGCCCTTTGAGCGATTCCGGGAGGTGCTCCTGCACCTTGGCCTGGGGGTCGTTGTGGACATAGCGATAGCCTTTCCCATACCCAAGCCCCTTCATCATCGAAGTCACGGCATTTCGCAAATGGAGTGGAACCCCAAGATTTCCATGGGCTTTTGCGTCTTCCATGGCCTCAAGAAGCCCGATATAGGAGGCGTTATCTTTGTGCCTGGTGGCAAGATAGGTCGTCCCCTGGGCTAAGTTGATCTGCGCTTCGGGGAGCCCCACAAACTGCACGGCTTGAGCGACCGCAGTTGCGACCACCAGCCCCATCGGATCGGCATTCCCTACGTCCTCTGAGGCAAAAATAACCAGCCGTCTGGCGATAAACTTCGGGTCTTCCCCCCCTTCCAACATACGGGCGAGCCAATAGAGGGCACCGTCAGGATCGGAATCGCGGAGGCTTTTAATATAGGCAGAGATGACGTTGTAATGTTCTTCTCCAGACTTGTCATACCGGATCGATTTCTTCATCAGCGCAGCTTCCAGCGCCGCTCCATCGATCAGGCGAGTCCCGTCAGGCCCAGCCGGTTGCTGTCTGACCACAAAATCCAAGGCCGTCAGGAGCGCTCTCGCATCGCCATTGCCATAGGCAATCATCCGTTGCCTGGCATCGGGTGACAGGCTGGCATTCCACTTCCCCAGCCCGATCGCAGGATCCGCAAGCGCCCGGTCAAGAATATGCCCCAGTGCCTCTTCTGAAAGGGGCTTGAGCACAATGACCAGGGAACGAGACAGGAGCGGTGAGATCACTTCAAATGAGGGATTCTCTGTCGTCGCGCCGACCAGGATGACCGTTCCCCGCTCGACGTGAGGCAGAAAGGCATCCTGCTGCGCCTTGTTGAACCGATGGATTTCGTCGACGAAGAGAATGGTCCGTTGGCCGTTGATTGCCTGACGTTGTTCTGCTGTCTTGATAATGGCCCGCAGCTCGGGAACTCCCCCTGTGACCGCCGAGAAGGGCACGAACTGCGCTTTGGTGTGGCGCGCGACGAGATGCGCCAGAGTGGTCTTACCAGAGCCGGGCGGGCCCCAGAAGATGACAGAGGAGAGTTGATCTGCCTCGATCGCCCTTCGCAACGGCCGATCCGGCGCAGTGATGTCCTCTTGCCCGACGAAGTCCGCAAACTCGCGCGGTCGCAGACGCTCGGCCAACGGAGCCTCAACGGATTTCTCCCCCTCGGGAGTCCCAAACAAATCGGGACCCTGATCGCATGAAGCAGCCATGCAAGTCCTCAAGAATGGGCTGAATTGTATACGCCGCCCATCATGATCGCAAACAGCCCTTTGACCACAGTCAGGTGATGGGGTCATTGCTTGGAGAATGGTGAAAAAGCCATCCATCTCACCCGCCCAGCCCCGGCGTGCCGAGACGCGCCACTCCGCAGGCAAGGCCGCAGCGAGCGAACGCCCGAGGCAAGTTTTTCGGAAATTGAAGACTGGAATGGCTGGAACGATGAAATGCAGCAGGGTGTTCAAAACAGTTTTCCAGCGCGGTCGCAGCGAGCGCAGAGGCGACGCGTACTTTTTCAGTACGTGAAGCCTCTAAGCGAAGCGAGAACAAAGCTGGAAGCCGTTTTCAACACCCTGCCTAGTCGGAGTCGCCGACGCTGCCTCGTCGTATAAGCTTCAAAAACTCCAGCCTGGTTTGCGGCTGACTGCGGAAGGTGCCTAACATGGAACTGCTGACCGCAACCGTGTTCTGCTTTTCGACACCCCGCATCATCATGCAGAGATGTCGCGCTTCGACGACTACGCCCACACCACGCGCATTGAGTTTCGACTTCAAGGTTTCGGCGATCTGGACGGTCAGCCGTTCTTGAACTTGGAGCCGGCGCGCAAACGTATCCACAATGCGCGGAATCTTGCTGAGCCCCACCACTTTCTTATTTGGCAAGTAACCTACATGGACTCTGCCGTAGAACGGGAGCAGATGGTGCTCGCACATGCTGAAAAAATCGATGTCTTTCACAATGACCATCTCGTCGTATTCGATCGGAAAGAGGGCACCGTTCAGGAGTTGATCGATGTTGCGGTGGTAGCCCTGGGTCATAAAAGCGAGAGCCTTGGCTACTCGCTCGGGAGTCTTGAGGAGCCCGTTCCGGCCTGGCTTTTCACCGAGAGCCAGCAGCATTTCTGTGACCAGGGATTGCAGGACATTCACATCCGCAACTTTCCCGCTCCTATTGACGTCTTCAACCTCCTGCCGACCCCGCCGCTTGATTCCCTGCTTAGCCATGCCGCCCCTCTCTATACCGCGATGCTCAATGTTAAATGATGAGTTTTGAATGTGGAATGTTGGGAAAACATCAAATCGTCAGACATCCTTCCGATTCCGACAATTCTCCATTCAACATTTATCATTCAACATTCCAACGCCCCCCGCATACTCGAAGTAGTTGTCGCGTGTTTCAATGAGCCCCACCTTTTCCAATTGCCCGGCGGGGAGGCCCTTCACTAACAGATCCCAGATCAGCAACACCAGATTCTCTCCCGTCGTGGTGCGTTCGGCAAACTCAGGATCTTGATTGAGATCGTGATGGTCGAACCGTCTGATTATTTGTTGTCCCACAGTCTGATCCAGCCGATCAAGATCCACTCCTCCAGCAGCCGTAGTCGAACCTGTGCTCTTCACCGTCACCAACACAACATAATTATGGCCGTGTCCATTAGGATTATTACACTTCCCAAATACAGCTCGGTTGTCTTCGGATGACAGATGGTCCGTATGCAGCCTGTGCGCCGCACAGAACCGGTACCGTTTTGTCACGCTCGCCTGTGCCATCGTGAATTCCGCTCACATCCAGAGTATAAATAGAGAAGCCAGGACCGCCGCTCAATTCGGACAATCCTGGCTCTCTCTGTCACTCGTTCGACTGATCAACTTGCGCCGCCGCAGCGCCGATGCTTAGGCGCTGAAGGAGCTGCCACAGCCACAGGTGGTCTTCGCTTGCGGGTTCTTAATCGAGAACCCGGACCCTTGGAGGCTATCCACGTAATCGACTTCGGCTCCCTGCAAGAGAGGAGCGCTCTGCGAATCCATGATGACCTTGACAATACCCTTTTCCACCACGGTGTCGTCATCGCCCATCTTCGATTCGAAGGCCATCCCGTATTGATACCCGTGGCACCCGCCGCCCTTGACATAGACGCGCAGACCGACAATGTCCTTCTCTTCCACCATCAACTCCTTGATCTTCTGTTCTGCAATCGCCGTAATCGTCAGCATTGTGATCCTCCTCGTGTGACCGGGCCGTCCTTCGAAGACTTGCCTGGAATGGTTTAGTGTAACATCTCTTTGCTAGATTTCAATACCCTGCGACTCCGACTGCGGCAGTGTGGGTGCAACCCACTTGCCTTCAGGGACCCGAACAACCACGTCTCCAAACACTTTAGCCTGGCATCCAAGACGATGCCAGGGCTCGCTGAGGGCTTCACGATCGAGGAGATCTTGCTCATCGAAATCGATCTCCGACAGGTTCTCAGCGCCCATTTGCACTTCGATCCGACAGGTGGTGCAGGAGGCGTTCCCACCACAATCGTGGTTCAACCGACACCCAAGCAGCTTCGACGCCTCCAACAACGAGGTATTGACCTCGACTTCACCACTCCTGCTCTCAGGAAGAAGAAACGTCACACGCGGCATCGCAACCCTCCTCAATGCACCGTGGCGCTGGCCGCCTCCGGCTGATAGGGACAGCGCTGCAAACGAATATGTTCTTCGAACTCATGACGGAACAATTTCATGCTGCTCTGAACTAACACAGCAGCCCCAGTTACCAGCGTGCAATAGCCCGTCCCCTTCACAAATCCACAGAGCTGAAGGAGACTCTCCATGTCTTTCTCCGTCCCCTCTCCCTGCTCAATCTTGGTCATGAGCGCGGCGAGATTGATGGTCCCCATTCGACAAGGTGGGCACTGCCCGCAACTCTCGGCCTTGAAGAAATTTGAGAACTTGAGCGTCAGCGCCACCATGCAGGTCGCATCATCGACCACGATCACACCGGCCGACCCAAGCCCCGTGCCGGCCTTCTTCAACGAATCGAAATCCATCGTCAGATCAAGCTGATCGGCCGTAACCATCGAGAACGCCGGTCCCCCAGGGAACACCGCCTTGATCTTACGCCCACCCGGCACCCCCCCACCGCACTTGTCCACGAGCTCCCGAATCGTGATACCCATCGGCATCTCGTACACGCCAGGCCGATTCACGGAACCGCTCAGGGAAAACATCATCGTGCCAGGACACTTTTCTGTGCCGACCTGCGTGAACCAGGCCACGCCTTTCAGGAGAATCCGCGGAATATTGCACAAGGTTTCGACATTGTTGACCAACGTCGGCTTCCCGTAAAGGCCGAAGTCCGTCGGGTAAAAAGGCGGCTTCTGTCTCGGCATCGCCGGGCGCCCCTGCATGGATTCGAGCATCGCGGTTTCCTCGCCCGCCACGTAGCTCCCGTGGCCTTCAAAAACTTGCAGATCGAGATCCACTCCACTCCCCAGAATATTCTTGCCCAAAAACCCTTGCGCCTTCGCCTGCGCCAACGCCTTTTTTAGATTTTCGCGCTCTTCGTGATACTCATGATTCACATAGATAAATGCGGCCTTCGCCTGCACCGTGTAGGCCCCAATGAGACAACCCTCGATGAGCTGGTGAGGCGCATGCTTGAGCAAGTACCGGTCTTTAAACGTCCCTGGCTCATGTTCGCCGGCATTACAGACAAAATAGTGTTCCTTCACCCGATGGTTGAGAACCTTTTCCCACTTGATGCCAGTGGGAAAGCCTGCACCCCCTCGCCCACGAAGCCCGGCTTTCTTCAGCTCATTGACAATATCGTTCGCGCTCAGCTCTTTGATGCATTTCTTCCAGGCCTCGTAGCCCCCGATCTTCCGGTAGGCTTCGATATCCCAGGGAGCGCCATCAAGCGCTTGGAGAACTCGTGGTTCAGTCGCAGCGGTCATGCGTCCTTCCATACCCATTCACTTAAAAAGTGGAAGGATACTATAAGGTGCCTGGCCGGCATTCGTCAAGGCAATGCCGTGATAATAGGCCTGAATCTCAACAACTTAGGGCCACTGCCCTATAGGAAACTGGGCATATGGACCATCGAGCCGTAAAAGGTAAGACGTGAAAGGTAAAACGTATCTCGTTGGGGGGAAGAGCGTGCAGCTAATGGCCTATAGCTGGCAGCAAAAACACTCCTCTTTATTCCAGACCATGAGCATATTTGGCTATGTGCCATATGCTCTTTTCTTTGGACGAGAGATGAGCTGACTGCCGGAGGGCCCTCCCACCGGCAGTCGTATGCCATCTTATCTGAAGTGGCTGCCGGCCCCCATAAACAGTAGCATGGGAATCGACAACATAAAGTTGACCCGTGAAGCGAGAAGCGCTGTCCGGCCCCACTGGGCCATTTCCGGCGGCGCAGGAGTCCCCTGGGCTGCCGCCGTCACCGCCGCAATAATCCGCCTTTGGTTCGGCCAAATCACCGCGTGGACATTGGCCATCATGATGATACCCAATAACCCGCCGATTCCCAGCGCAATCGCGCCGGTTCCGCCTCTCTGATACATGTAGAGGTACAACACGATCCCGGCAAGCACCGTGACCGTCGCGCCATGACGGAACCAGTTCAGCGCGGCAGGCATCAACTTGGGAATCACGATATTCTTGGTGGGTCCGTCCAGGCTCTTCAAGAATGACGCATTGATCAGGTTGAAGAAGTACAACAAGCCGATCCAGACGATTCCAGCCAAGAAATGGGTCCAGCGTAACAGCAAACCAAACCAATCGGCATCACCGACCGCCGTGCCGGTCATAGCGAGATACCCCATGATTAACACCACCGCGAGCGCAAATCCTACGCCCATCGTCTGCATCGGACTCTCAAGAAATTTCATCGCATCTCCTCGTTCAGTGTATGACTACGTCGCTCTCTGTACTGTAGCTCTGCTCGGAATGTCAAGCAAGCAGCAGGTCAGTCATAGGTCACTGGTCATTGGTCAATAGAGTGAATGAGGTCTGCCGTTCCTGTCAGTGACCATTAACCATTGACCGTTGGCCATTTCCTCACATCATGAGGCGGTCGACTGCTATACAGAGTTCGCGCACCGCGCTGGCAGAGGTCGCTAATCCCGCCCGCTCCTCCACCGTCAACTCATATTCGACCACCTGTTCCGCCCCGCCTCGGCCCAACTTGACCGGCACACCGACGACGACATCCTGTAATCCATATTCACCCTCGCAGAATACCGCACAAGGCATCACCCGCTTCTGGTCCTTCATAATTGCTTCGACCATATCGACAACCGAGGCCGAAGGGGCATAGAACGCGCTGCCCGTTTTCAGCAGGTCCACGATTTCGGCGCCCCCCTCGCGCGTCCGCTTCACAATCGCCTCCAGCCGGTCCTGCGACATCAACTCCGAGACCGGCTTTCCCTTTACCGTCGTGTACCGCAACAACGGCACCATCGTATCGCCATGCCCACCCAGCACCATCGCAGCTACATCCTGGCCTGACACACTCAATTCGGCAGCGATGAAGGCCCGCATGCGGGCAGAGTCGAGCACTCCCGCCATACCCAAAACCCGCGATTTCGATAATCCGCTCACACGACGCGCCACATGAACCATGGCATCCAGCGGGTTGGTGACGAGAATCAGAATGACGTTCGTCGATCGCGACACCAATTCCGAGACGACCGATTTTACGATCTTCGCGTTCGTGGTCAGCAGTTCGTCACGGCTCATCCCCGGCTTGCGCGGGATTCCGGACGTAATCACCGCCACCGACGAACCGGCCGTTTCATCATAGCCGTTGGTGCCCACCACGCGGGTACTATAGCCGCAGACCGGCCCGGCTTGTGTGATATCGAGGGCCTTGCCTTGTGGGACGCCCTTGACGATATCGACAAGCACCACTTCATACTCGTCCTTCTCGGCCAGCCGCTGCGCCGTCGTGCCTCCGACGTTCCCCGCGCCCACTACCGTAATTTTCGGTCTCCCCATCATCGACTCCTCGTGAAACGTGAAACGTGAAACGTGAAACGTAATTTCCCCTTACGCCTCACCTCTCACCCCTCACGAATGTTCGTGTTCCGTCCAGCCTGCGACTTTAAAGTTGATCGTACAGACGAAATTGTCCCCATCATAGAAATTCACTTTGATCTTCTTCTTGCCATAGGTCTTTGCCAGAAATGCGTCCGGGTCATCGACCAATTCCTGATACCCTCCCGCCGGATATTCGCCGAGGTCGTGGAAGACCACGATCATGCCCACTTTGACTTCTTGAAGAATCTTGGCCCAACAACGGGGATAGACCTCCCAAAACTTGGCCTCGATCAGATCCTTCGTCGGTTCCTGACGATCCTCCCCCGGCTTGATAGGCTGTGCAAACTTTGCCAGCCGGCGGACATACGGATACTGATGTCCCGTAAACAGCTTGTGCAGCCAAGGCGGCACGGTTGGTCTCTCTGCTGAATTCGTCATCTTCTCTCGCGCGTGAAATGTGAAACGTTAAACGTGAAATGTCTGACTCTGGATTACTCTGTTACCCTTCTTCCACTTCCCACTTTTCACATTTCACTTTTTACGTTGTTAGTCTTTGATAGATTCGCGGCAATCGCTTCGGCAGGGCTTCGAGATGATCGATGACCGCGAACTGCACGTCGCCGTACATTCTCCGGACATAGCCATCAGCCTCCCGATCGATCGTGACACAAAACGGATGCACGCCCCGCTGACGCGCCTCTCGCAACGCAACCTTGGTGTCTTCCAGTGAATACTCGTCTTTATAACCGTCGTCGAGTGGACGCCCATCGCTGATGAGGACGAGTAGCCGCGTCCGCGCCTCTTGCGCCAACAATTTGGCAGTGGCATGTCGAATGGCCGCTCCATCACGGTTTTGCTGCATAGGAACCAGTCCACCCAACCGCTGCGCTTCTTTCCCGCCCAACCGATCGTCAAAATCCTTGATCACCAGAAAATCCACTTGCCCACGGCCCTGGCCGGAATAGCCGTAAAGCGCATATTGGTCTCCGACCGCTTCAAGCGCTTCACACAAAAGCACCAGCCCCTCTTTCCCCAAATCGATCACGCGACGGCCGCTATCCAACTGACGGCTGGTTGATCCACTCACATCGACCAAAAACGCGGCCGCGACATCCCGTTCTTTTCTCTCCCGCCTGACGTAAATCCGATCCGACAGGTCTGCCCCCGCCGCCCGTTCCGCGCACATACGAACTGCTGCATCTATATCGAGATCGTCGCCCTCGGCCTGGCCAGGCACTCGCCTCAATCCCGGCGGCCGCAGACTTTCAAAAAATCGTCGAAGGGCTGAGACTTCACTCCCGTGCGCGCTCAAGGTGGCGCCCACGATATCCCCGTTCCCCTCTTCCGCATCACGCTCGACGACGCGACACCAGTTGAGGCGATAGTCCTCGATCCCCTGGTCCCATTCCGGATAGCGCACCCCGCGATCGCCCGACCCGGCATGATCGCTCGGCGCCGGCTGCTCGACCTTCAAAGCCAGGAGTTCCTCCACTTGGGAAGGCAACTGCCGTCCCCCCGCAAGCCGGTCACTCTCGGTTTCCGTACGCGTGCCTTCTCGATTCCGTTGACCCAGCCTTGGTGATTCCTGTGCTCCACCAGCAGCGCTCGCCATCCGTTCGATGTCCTCTGACTGCTTCTGATCGTCTACTGCAGATTCATCCCGGACCTGCTGACGAATGAACTCAGGATTCATCGCCCCACGATAGACCCAGTTAGTAACAGGGCGATAGCCCTCCCCCGTCTGTTCGGATGAGGAGGGGCCAACACCTAGTTCTTCTGACTTCTCGTCAGCCTGATCAGCCTGGATCATCGCCCCCTTCAGCGCCAACAGTTCTTCGAGCCGCACGTATAGATCATGGGCTACGCGCACGGCCTCTTCCGCCGTCGCCGTTGGAGCCAGAATTGTCTGGCACATCGGCCAGAGGATGGCGATCTCGCCCTTGATAGATTCATGAATCGCGACAGGCTGCGACGCGGCGGTCGACAACTGGAGCAGTTGATCGACAACGAGTTCTTTGACGGTCAGCCCATATGTCAGCGACCTAGTCGTAATGGCCTCCCGAGCGAATTGTTGCAGATCTCGCCGAAGTCCCGGATATTCCCGTTGCAACAGAAATTCCACCCGCGCATCCTCTATAAGTATCCACAAGTCCTGGATCAGTCCCGAATGGGGATACAGACGAAACAGCGAGGCTAAGCTGTCCGGCGGTATCTGTTTCATCCGGCCATACCTCTGCCGCACGACCACAACTAGATCTGCAAGGGGCTCAAGCGTCAGCCGGTAGGTCCCAAACTCTACATGCCCCGCTTCGTGCGCCGCCATCACCAGATACAAGCGCGTATTCTCCTCAGCCGTGGGATAGCGGCGGAGCAGCGCCGGCAGCAAGATGATGCGCCCATCCTGGCTTACCATGGCCCGCGGAGATGTCTCCTGATTCAGCGAATCGGGGAGCGCTTGGATCGTCAGATCCGTCCCACAGAGTCCTTGCACGAAGAGTTTCACGGTACGAGCCACCTGGCGAAGGGGCACGCCGCTTAACGCCGCTTCCACCGACGTCAGCGACTTCTGCGACTCCAGCGCAAAATAAGCCCTGGCTCCTTCGACACTGTAGGCCAAGACTTCCATCCCGGCTGTGAACCAGGCCTCAAAACGAGCCGTGGCTCCGGCAGATTCGCCGATCACGCTCAGCAATTCTGGCGCGCGCCGTAAATAAGCCAGCGCTGTCTCTGCGTCACGTTCTGCCAGCAGAGCCCCGTACTGCAAGAGTTTTAACCGCCACCCCTCATTCGGCACGGCACGCAACAGGCGCGGCGACTCCGATAACCAGGCAATGCCAGACCCAGGGTCACGTTCTGCCAGCAACGACCCGACCATGACGACTTTGGCCCTCACCGACTGGTCTTCGAGATCGCCAAGGATGAGCGGGCTGGTGCGGAGAAATTCGATGGTCCCGAAATAATCTGTCCTGCCAAAACTATTCTGCGAAATGAGCTTTAGTCCGAACGTCGCCCAGGCTCTGGCATCTTGGATGGGCAACACCCGGGCGACTGCGGGAATCTGGCGGATGTACTCCAGCGCAACGACGAAATCGACCTGCGTCAGTTCAAACCCGATTTCTAACCACGCCCCTAGCTGATCCGGCGGGATGACCGTCACTACCTCCGGTGAGACACGGAGAAATTCCAGCGCGACATTCGCATCCTGCTCGGCTAACTCCAGAACCGTTTTCAGCACCAACGCCCGGGCCGATGGTGGCTCGATCAGACCCAGAACCAGCGGGCTCTCTTTGAAATATTTCAGTCCGATTGCACCGGACGATTCGGCCAACGCAATCCCCAGATCCAGCCAGGCCACGGCATCGCTGAGCCGACCCCGCTGTTGCAAGCCGGGAAACGATTCAATTGCGGCACAAGCAACCTTCGGTGAAACCTCCGTCAATTCATCGAGCAGTAGTAAAACGCCTTCCACCTGATTCGGCTTCGCAGTGGACTCGGCAAGACAAGCCACCAGATGCTGTCCTGTAGCCGGTCCCAGCTCCTCAGCCAACCTGGCGATCAATTGCTTATGAGTATCCGACTTCTCCATTCGCGATCCAAATCCTACGGGGTTTTCGGGCAGTGTTGGGAAGTCCTGGATTGTAAAGGACGCCCCAGCGCTTGTAAACTATGCGCTAACGCGCGGGCATGGGGCGAGAAAGTAGGAATCTAGGCTGAGGTCAAGGTTGAGTGAAGGCCTGGCGTTCTTCATCTGAGCCTCAGACTTCTCCATGCTGGCGGACTGTTTCAGCATCCTGCAAGCTAGCCTATCGAAAGGATTGTGGAATGGCCGAGCCCGAGCAAGAGAGTCTCGATAAAATGTGGAAGTATGTGAAGGGCTTTGCGGAGAAGAGCGGGACTGCTATGCATCCCATGCCCGCAGTCACCGAAGCGGTGGTCAAGGGCCTCGCGATGCACATGGACGAGCTGGGCAAACCCCTCTGCCCCTGTAACTTTTATAAGGATAAAGCCGCAGAGGCCAAGCTCCGCCGCTGGATGTGCGCCTGCGACGAAATGCAGATCTACAAATACTGCCACTGTCTGTTATTCGTGCGTGAAGACGGTTTGCCGATCACTGAATATCTGCCGGAACGCCACGAAGGCCGGGAAGTCTACGGCATCGTCACCGATCCTACGCCAGCCAAAGGCCGGGCACTCAAGCACAAGGCCGCTGCAGCACCGATACCCTTGGACGAAACGTCGGGATCGCCCTCACCCACTTCCTAACGGCCATGCCATTGCGCAATCGTCTTCAGTGCGCCGCAGTCCTCCTACTCCTGTTTGGAATCCTCTGGTCAAGCCAGGTGCAGGCTGCCGCGCCTGGCAATGGGTCTTCCGCCAAGACACCTCAACCGCCAGTCTTTAACGAAAAAGACCTCTTCCCTTACAAGCAAAAGGGGCGGAGCACCCTGACCGGACAAGCATTCCTTGCATCCCCCTCCGGGAAAGCCATCACCCAAGCAGGCGCTCCAGTCCATCTCATCCCCATTACGCCCTACACGCGTTTCTGGTTCGACCAAAATGTCAAAGTCACATCCTGTTCAGCGACAGAATCTCCTGCCTCCGCCGAACCTGCAACAGCTCCACGCACTCCGACCGACTGCCCACAAGAAGTGCTGACCAGGCTCCAGACAGAAAAGCGATTGGCCCCATATCTCCGCACAACCAGAGCCAACCCCACCGGACATTTCTGGTTCACCAAGATTCCCGCCGGTCGCTACTACCTCGTCAGCCTGATCGAGGGCGGAGCGGGAGGCCACAAAGACGAACAACTCACGGGCCTAGCCTGGCTGGCCATCGAACTCGACGCAGGCGAAAAACTCACAAACCTCGTAGTGACCGACTGCAAAGCCAGTCTGTGCTGAAGGTGTCTTCTTCAAAAACCTCTCTTTGAAGTCGAAGTGAATCTGGGTCGATTTCCCGAGTGATTTGAATTACCCTGTTGTGTGTTCAAAAACGAATGATTCTGAGAGGTTTTCATGCACGACGTTTTCATCTGTCATGCAACTGAGGACAAAGATTCTGCGGCAAGACCGGTTGCTAAAGGACTCTCCTCTGCGGGCCTGAGTGTGTGGTATGACGAGTTCTCACTTAAGCTGGGAGACTCGCTGAGGAGGAGCATTGATCGGGGCCTGGCCGACTCCCGTTACGGTGTTGTTATCCTGAGTCCGAGCTTCTTTAAGAAGAACTGGCCGCAAGCTGAGTTGGACGGCCTATTTGCCAAGGAAATATCAGCAGGAAATAAAATGATCCTTCCGCTATGGCATGAACTGGACCGCAAGGATGTGCTGGAGAAGTCTCCACTATTGGCAGATCGTGTCGCTGCCAAAACCTCCGATGGTATCGATGCAGTGATTGAGAAAATTCTGAATGTAATAGAACCGGAACGCCTCCACTCTACACGCTCTGGTTTGACTGCAAGTGTTTCCCCGGTTTCAATTCGATTACATTCAGGTGAATGGTCCGTTAAGACCCCCTTATTGATAACGAACCATAGCGATAGACCTATACATCAAGTAACCGTGAAGCTGGAGATTGCAACGCCAGGAGTTCCTAGCGAGTCCATACAAATATTCCCTGATGCTCCCACGACAAGCCTACACGGAAACACTGCGGACATAAGGCTGCCTGCCGATCTCTTTATGCTCGATTGCCTAGACTCTGGAGGAAGGGAATCAATTGCGTTAATCTTTCACACTCTTGGGCCTAAACAAAGCAGGGAAATTGTCGTCGAAGGAACACTTCCACTTCAGAGCAGTGCGAATGTAGCGTTGTGGTCTTTTAAAGCTAACCCCGCGGAGGTAATGCTGAGCCCTGGAAAGGTGGCAATCCCTTTCTCGCTTGGTGAGGCAATCCAAGTCAAAGGAGTTAGAGTAAACCTGAAACGAACTTAAATATATTGCTTCCAATGGGAATTAGGGGAGCATTCTGGTTTTCTTGTGCTAGCCGATGGCCTGGCGGTCTAAAGAGTTCAGAATGTCCCCCTTCTTATGCCTCCCAAGATATGAGGTGGACTAATTAACATTCTGTTGACACTGCCCAGCCAAAGAAGAGCAAAGAATGTAGTTGCGCGCTTTATGTGACCTAGGTTACCTTATGCGCATGATTCAAAAAGGCAACTCTGGCAAGATCGTCGTCAATATCGAGCCCGACCTGAAGCGGCGCTTGTACGCTGCTCTTTCATTGTCGGAGAGTACGCTCAAGGATTGGTTCAGGAAATCAGCGGCGGCGTATTGCGACGAGCAGAGACACCCCTCATACTTTCGCACCAGCGGGTATAGGCCGGGGCGACAAAAGAAGAGTCTGCAGGTTCGAGAGGAGTTGGCTCGGTACAAAACGATACCAGAATCTTCTAACGGCTACAGGTTCCCATCGAATAAATACACGGTTGCCTCAATGTTCTCGGGCTGTGGGGGCATGGACCTTGGGTTTACCGGCGGGTTTGAGGTCTTCGGGAGGCGTTATCGTTCACTGCCGTTTGAGGTGGTATGGGCAAACGACTTGAACGCTGAAGCTTGCAAGACCTATCGTTGGAACTTGGGTCACGAAATACTCAGAGGAGATGTTTGGGATCTTTTAGACCGTATGCCAAAGAGCGCCGATGTTTTGATTGGCGGCTTTCCCTGTCAGGACATTTCCGTCAATGGAAAGCGCACTGGTGTGAATGGGGCCAGGAGTGGCCTCTACAAGGCGATGGTGGAAGCAATAAAGCGTCTTAAGCCAAAGGTGTTCGTAGCTGAAAATGTCAAGGCACTTCTTCGGCACGAAGAGTGGTTGCGGCAAGTTGTTGGCGACTTCGAGGGCTTGGGCTACAAGCTGCATTATCAGCTTTATCAGGCCGCAGATTATGGAGTGCCGCAAACTAGAGAGCGAGTCTTATTTGTGGGAACGATCGATTCCGTCCAACCGTATATCCCCCCCATACCTGAACGCAGTGCGGCGAATTGGATGACTGCAATAGCCGCGATTGGTGATTTGGAAGAAATACCCCAGAACCCGAGGATCAACCATATCTGGAGTCTTGCGAATACGAGCCCGGAACAGGGAAACCGCAAGCTAATACAGGATCGCCCTGGCTACACGATACGGGCGGAATGCCATGGGAACATTCAGTATCATTATCGACTCCCGCGCCGAATTTCCATGAGGGAGGCAGCGAGAATTCAATCGTTTCCAGATAAGTTCTTGTTTATGTCTGGCCTTAGGGAGACAGAGCGCCAAGTCGGGAATGCTGTGCCCCCAGTACTTGCCTGGCATGTGGCAAATTCAGTTCTATCGAGTTTAAGGCAGGTCTAGGAACAGAACGGCCGATGGTTCCCAGGGTGGATTAGCAACTTTCGCGTAGACATCCGCCATCTGTAACCACTCGCGTATTCGTTTCCTCGGGGGAACATTTCGCCCCCAATACTCCTTGAAGAGTGAGGCTTCCAAGTACTTTGCGGCTTCGATCATCTGGGGCTGAATCCTCTGCAAAGCTCGTTGGACGTAAATCCCACCTCGCGCGGGCCCTGCGGCACTGCCGGCCGAAAACACATCTCTTGTTGCTAAAATTCCGTGATAGGTGAGCAAGAACATGATCGGGTCGATATACTTGGTTCTGTTTCTCCCAGACCCGACGATCTGCGGGCAGAGCAATGAAGCTTCGGCGCGCCTCTTGAGTTTTTCTTCGTTGCTGAGGTTCGCAAAGAGTTGAACCTGCATCGGCAGGGAATGGCCTTGGTCGGATTTTCCCTCTAGCCACCAAAGACGTTCGCCCGGCTTAAGACGATCACGGGCGTAATCGCGGACATACTTCATACGCCCTTCTTCAGAGAGGGCTGAGAACTGGTCGTAGCTGATACCAAACTTCTTGAACAAAGACTCCTTGGCGTCAATATCAACCTCAAACCGGGGAACATGAGATGTTCTTACATGCATCACGCATTCCTCGTACCGGCCCCATCGCACTTCTGGGCACCCGCCCATCTTCCCAAAGACAACGTAAATATGCTTCACGTCTTTGTTCCTAAAACTCTCAAAGACGCTGTTCGCGATAGATCGCCAGGTGTCGTTTGTGGTGAACTTTACCTCTACTCCAAATTTGCCAAGAACAATGTCGGGGAAACCGTAGGGGTGCGGAGTGAAGTCAACGGGTATCTTAAAATGGTCCAGCAGCGTTCGGATTACTTCGCGAACACGATTTTCGAAGGACTTCGAGACACTGAAAGGCTGGCCTTTCGCGCACTCGAAAGTCAGGCGGGCGCACAGTTCATCAAGTAGTTGCTCAAAATCGCTTGTATTCAAGATGCCCTTCTATTCCGTTTGGTGGCGCTCTTCAAATCTAGCATGAGTCTTGCGGCAACGCTGCTTGGTTCCTTAAGAGAGTGTTCCCATATCCTATGGACTAGCCAGCCCGCTGTAGCGAGAAGGCTTTGAACCGCTTTATCTCTCGACTTATTTCGCGCGATCTTGGGTTTCCAGTAGCTCTGTCGAGATTTTGGCATTCGGCAGTGCCAAGGGCAACCGTGCCAGAAGCACCCGTCTACAAATACAGCGAGCCGCTCACGACGGAATGCGAAATCGGGCCTCCCAGGGAGTGCTTGATGCCGTCTCCACCCGGTAATACCACTTCCCCGCAGTATACTTGCAAGACGCAACTCAGTAGCCCGATTGCCGAATGAACTGATTGCGGCCATGACTTCCGACCGTTTCTGCCTTGTAAGGGTGTCAGTCATAGATCATCTTTTTTGTAGCCGAACATTTCTTATCCTATCGCCCCTCTCAGGTCTCACAGCCAGGGCAATCCCGACTGCGGCCGTCGAACGAGCACTGTTTCATCGTGCGCGTTCCGGGAGCAAAGGGATGCCCTGACTGCGAGCCCGCCCCTTCACTGCCACCCCAGCAAATCTTTTCAGTTACCTTCTTCCCCATTTCCCCAACTCGTGGCGGGCTGGCAGGGAGGAGTAGCCCTCGACTGCGCACGTCGAACGATATACATGCTCCTTCCAAGCTTGCTCGTTTCTCTTCAGGGATGGGGGCTGATTGATCTACCACTGTGCGCGTCCAACGAGGGCCTTCTCAGGCCGCGCGTTGCGCGAGCAAAGAAGATCATCAGGCTCCATCCCCTCCTTTGTTCCGCGAGCACAGAGGTCCCCCCCTCCGTCCCAGCCGGCCCCTACTGCCACCCTGTCACCTCATACCCCTTCTCACTCAAACACTTCACCACTGCATCGGCATAAGCAGGATCCGGATCGAGCGGCTTGTAGGCGCCACCCACTGAACCGATGATGACTCCGAGTGCGCCTCCGACTGCCGCCCCGATCATCACGCCTGGCACTCCACCGATGAGTCCGCTTGATGCCCCTACCGCGGCGCCACTAAGCAAACCCAGCCCGGCTCCTGTCGCCATGTTGCCACTTCGACCGCCGGTGCCTGGCTTCAACCCAGCCGCCTCGGCTTTCTGTTGACAAATGATCACTTCAAGCTTCGCCGTCTCCCGCCCCTGCAGCTGGAGCTTCGCATTCGACTTCAACAACGGCCCCGACCCCGCACAGGCCGCAAGACTGAAAACTAAACCAGCAATAACGACAGCCTGAACCTTCCTCAATCCCTCACCCTCCTTTTTCCCACCGGGATGGTACTCGCTTCAATGCGAGGATAATGGGGCCAGGCTCCACTGCATGCCCATTCTTGCTTCCCCATTCCTACTCACACCACATGACGGAAACGGATTAGGCGAACCAGCTTCTGCTGCGCGCATCGAACGATACACATGTTCCTTCCAAGCTTGCTCGTTTCTCTCTAGGGATGGGGCCTGATTGATCTTCCACTGCGCGCGTCCAACGAGGGCCTTCTGAGGCCGTGCGTTGCGCGAGCACAGAAGATCATCGGGCTCCATCCCCTCCTCTGTTCCGCGAGCACAGCGACTGCCCCATGGTCCTGCCACTGCTTCCCCTATTCTCACTCTCCCACTCCTCCCCCCGACTCGTGGCGGGATGGAAGGGGGTAACCTCAAGTGCGCACGTCGAACGAGCACCTTCTGAGCGTGCGCGTTCCACGAGCACAGAGGTTCCCCCTCCGTCCCGTCCCATTCTTACTGCCATCCCGTCACCTCATACCCCTTCTCTTGCAGACACCGATTCACGAAGTTCGTGTAGGCTTGATTCGGTTGCGATGGGCCAGCAAACGCGTGGTACAAGCCGGTCAACAATCCCCACACTGCACCGCTCGCGGCTCCGATCATGGAACCGCGGCCTACTGAGCCTGAGATGGCTCCGCCGACCGCCCCAGCTGCTGCGCCGACTCCGCCACCCACGACGGTGCCGGTTGCGACACGACCGGCCTTCCCTCTGCCTTCCTCAGCCCCTGCCGATTCGGCTAACTTTTTACAGTCTTCGATATCCTGCCCCGCTGCCTCTTTCCCCACCGATTGCATATGTTCATTGGGATACAGAACAGGACGGGCGCTGGAACAAGCGCTGAGGAGGAACATTCCACAGACAAGGTATGCGATAGAGCGTTTCATTCTGTCCGGTCCTTTCTGCATGAGTCGGGCGATGACGCGATCTGCCATCACTCCCCGTAGACGCACACGCTTATGCCGTCCGCTGGCCCCGGATTCAATGTGCACAGCGGCAAGAGGGAGAGACAATGTCTGCGCCAGAAACCGGATCAATTCATCATTGGCTGCGCCATCGACCGGTGGAGCGGCCACACGAATCTTCAACGCATCGCCGTGAATGCCCACGCACTCTGTGGCCGAAGCTTTCGGTTGGATGTGAACGGTGAGAATCGCTCCATCTTTGGTGTCCTGCACGATCAGCGAGTTCATCCGTGATGGGACCCAGAGGAGGAGAATCAGAAGATGGCTTTTACCAATTCCAGGATGCTGCGCTGCATATCGGGATCGTCGGTGATCGGGCGGGCAATCGCGACATCGCAGGCTCGGTCGGTGGCTACGCCCTGCCGAATGAGTGTCCCAGCATAGATCAACAATCTGGTACTGACCCCTTCTTCCAAACCGTGGTTCTTGAGGTTCCGCACCTTCCCGCCGAGTTTGACTAGGCTTGCCGCAAGATCACGGCTGACCCCTGCCTCCCGTTCAACCACGGCGGTTTCGACGTCAGGCGCCGGATAGTCAAACTCAATCGCCATGAAACGCTGCTTCGTGCTTTGTTTCAAGTCCTTGAGCACGCTCTGGTACCCGGGATTATAGGAAATCACCAGGAGGAAGTCGTCGGCCGCTTCAAGAATCTGGCCTTTCTTTTCGATCGGCAGGAAGCGGCGATCGTCGCTCAGGGGATGGATGATGACCGTCGTATCTTTCCGTGCCTCGACGATTTCATCTAGATAGACAATCGCGCCATGCTTCACGCCGAGCGTCAGCGGCCCATCGACCCAGACCGTCTCTTGGCCCTTGAGCAGATAACGCCCCACGAGATCTGAGGCAGTAAGATCCTCGTGACAGGCCACCGTGATCAACGGACGGCCAAGCCTGTAGGCCATATGCTGGACAAATCGGGTCTTCCCGCAGCCGGTCGGCCCCTTGAGCATAACCGGCATCTTGCTGTTTGCCGCAATTGTGAACAACCCGATCTCGCCACGAACCTCCTCGTAGAACGGTTCCTGCGTAATTCGATAGTGCCCGATGTCGAGTTCGCGTCCTTGCTGCATCGTTCTGTCTCTCTGGTCTATTTGGATAATCTGGTTCGGTGCAGCCACGATAAACGGAACCGAGCCTGAAGATCAAGCAGTTGGCAGGATGCTGAAACAGTCCGCAAGCCTGACTCGTTCATTTGGTTTGTTTGGTTTATCTCGTTTGTTTGGTTGAACGAAATTAACCAGATGAACCAAATCAACCAGTCTACGCGGCTTTCACACTGTCCAACACTTCGCGCACTTTTTGCGCCAGCGCAGGGGGTGAGAAGGGCTTTTGCAGGAACCCGACCTGGAGACTCACGCCGCCCTGTTCAAACACCGGATGGTCCGGATATCCCGATATGTAGAGCACTTTGATCTCTGGTCGAATGGTCAAGATCTTCTCCGCAACTTCAGGCCCGCTCATCTGTGGCATGACAACATCTGTCAATAACAGATGAATAGGACCCCCATATCTTGCGCTGGTAAGTAGGGCCTCAATGCCATGACGCGCCTCCAGCACCGTATAACCCTGGAGATGTAATGTCTCGTGCACGAGACCGCGGACTGCCGGCTCGTCCTCAACCAAGAGAATCGTTTCGTGGCCACGTGCCGGATCGATTACTTCAACACCTGCCACCGTCCCTGGCGCCTCTTGTTCAACCCGTGGGAGGTAGATCCTGAACGTCGTGCCGAGACCGGGAGCGCTTTCCACGAAGATGCTTCCTCCGCTCTGCTTGACGATGCCATAGACGGTCGAGAGTCCCAGTCCCGTCCCTTTTCCTTTTTCCTTTGTCGTAAAGAACGGCTCGAACAGATGCGACTGGGTTTCAGCGTCCATTCCTTGGCCACTATCGCGAACCGCCAGCAATACATATGATCCCGGCACCACCCCCACGCCACCCAGGCTTACTTCTTCCCCAATCGTCACATTCCGTGTTTCAATCGTCAGTCGCCCGCCCGTGGGCATCGCATCCCGCGCGTTGACGACCAGGTTCATGATGACCTGCTCGATCTGTCCGGGGTCCGCCTTGATGGCGCCGGTCGAAGCATCGAGATCGGTATTGAATTCGACGATATCTTCACCGATGAGACGCCGCAACATACCGTCCATATTGGCAACAAGGGCGTTGAGATCAAGGACTTTTGCTGCGATGAACTGACGGCGGCTGAACGCAAGCAATTGACGCGTCAGCCCGGAGGCCCGATCTGCCGCCTTCTTCACCTCTTCCATATCCTTTCTCATGGCATCGGTAGGCCCCAAGCGGCCCAGGAACAACTCGCTGTACCCTCGAATCACCGTGAGGAGATTATTGAAGTCGTGCGCCATACCGCCGGCCAATCGCCCCACTGCCTCCATCTTCTGCGCTTGTTGCAATTGCGCCTCGGTTTCGTGCAACACCGCTTCCGTGCGAGCCCGCTCGCCAAACTGGCCGATCTTGAGACCGATGTCATCCGCCATCTTCAACAACTCGTCATCGGGCTGCCTTACCGGAAGACTGAAGAACTCGATGACGCCCCCTATCTCGGTCCCGATGAGAAAAGGCAATCCAAAGGCCACATGAAACCCAGCCTGTTGAGCCTGTTCTCCGCGAGAAAAATCAGTATCCGCTTTGAGGTCCACTATCCAGACCGATTTTCCGCTGGCCCAAATACGTCCGGGCAAATCCTCGCCGCGCGAAAACACACGCTGCAGGCTATCCAGGATAAACGGCTCGTCCTGCAGGGATGACGCCTTCCACTGATCGCAACAGTGCAACGTTCCCGTTGCCTTATCAACCCGCCAAAACAGGCCCAGATCCCATTCTAAGCTCTCCCCAATTGCCTGAATGATTTTCGGCACCGCCTCTTCCATCGTCGTCGCCTCGGAGAGGACGCGGGTCACCGCATACTGAGCTACGACACGCTGTTCAGCCCGCCGGCGGTCTGTGATGTCCCTGATAAAGGCACTGAAGATGTACGCATCCCCGATTTTTGCCGGTGACACTGCAAGTTCAACGGGAAATTCACGCCCGTCCTTGTGTCGGGCGACAACTTCAATCCGGCGGTTCAAGATCGCACCGGCCCCTGTTCGGAAAAATTCACGGAGGCCATGTTCATGCGCTCGACAATCCTGCTCAGGAATGATGGTTTCGGAAAGGGCCCGCCCCAGGGCTTCCTCGCGGGACCATCCGAAAATTGCCGTGGCCTGTGCATTCCAATCAGTCACCATCCCCGTCGAATCGATGCTGATCACCCCATCAAGCGCGGTATCAACGATGGCTCGGTTTCGTTCCTGACTCTGGAGCAACGCGGTTTCAGCGGCTTTCGCCCAGGCATTTTCCTGTTGCGCCTGCCGATGTTCTGCGCGCAATCGCGCCGTCGCCCAGAGCAACAACCCCAGCAGGGGAACCCAAACCACCCCGCCTACAATCCACACTTTCCATAAGAACGCATGAATAGGCGCCAGGATATCCTGCCGATCCATGCGCAGCAGGACCGACCAGGCCAGCCCCGCAGATTCTCTAAAACCCTTGGTCTGCGCGTAGCCGGTAACCACCTGGACATGCCGGTGCACATGCTCTTCTTCGATGTACCCCGGCACACCGGCCTCGCTCAGTAACATTGAAGGGGAACTGAGTTCTTTCAGATTGGCGCCCCCCTTGCTGGACCGGTCCGAATCGGCAAATACCCTGCCCTGCTTCGTCAGCATTTGGTAGGCAACTCGCACGCCTGCTTTTTGTCCTGCTTCAAGGAAGCGAATGGTCCTGGTTATCACTTCCTCCAAGAATGGAACCGCCACCCGCGAAGTCACGACACCTACAAACGCGCCTTGCTGATCGAAAATCGGGGCCGTAAACGCGATCGTAGCGACGCCACTCTCCGCCTCCTGGACCCCGACGTCGGCAATATCGAGTCGCCGCGTCGCACGCGCGGCAATAAACGAGCCCCTGCGGCTATCGTCGCGCCCTACCAGCGAGGACTCCGTCGCCGCCACAACCATACCCTGACTATCCGTAACCGCGATCGACAGATAGACTGGGGAATATTCCGTCTTCATCCATCTCAGAAACTCGGAGAGATATGTCGGATCGGTAGCTTGCGCCGAAAAGGCTCGGGCCATCATGAGAACGTCGCCCTGGCGCTCGAACAACATCCGGTCGATCTTCTCGGCCACTTCCGACGCGGCCAGCGTGAGTTCTTTTCCCGTTGCTTCCACGAAGCGATCTTCGACGAACCGGGTCAAAACGATACCGGCAAAGAGCGCACATACGGTAATGGCGATCAGGAGATAGGGCAGCCACCGATAACGGCGAAGATCGAAGAATGTTACGGCCATGGAGGTCTTCATGAGGCACAGGCCGGAAAAGCGGCAAAGTTGGGAATCAGCATGACGGGATGATAGGCCTGTTTCGAAGCGCGCAATCCTGGTAGGCCTGCGTCATCCATTGCATTGATGTATTCGGCCCCTTCCGCCACAGCCATCCGACAGGTCTCCCGAAATAGATACTGCGCCAGACCCGGAACAGTCCGGTCGGTCACCTCTAAGAGGACACAGAATGTCGTGCTCGTCAACCAATAGCCAAAGGTATACGCGCAGAGCCGACCGTGAATTTTCACGACCTTTCCTGTGAGTCGAAGAGCCGATGCCTGGGACCAGATGACTTCGTGAGCCGGCGCCGCATCGGCCAACAGCATTGCACCGAATGACTCAAGCCCTTCCGCTCGCTTCTGCCGTGACCAGTTTGCGAGAAGGGCACGACAGTCCTGACGATCGCCAACCTGATAGGTACTCACCTCAAAAGGCTGCTCACGCTCAAATCGATTGCACAGCGCTCGTTGAGATCGATACCGGTCGCCCGCCAAAGCCTCAAGATCTGTCGCGCAATACAGATAGTCGGGTTCCTTGGACATCAGCCGATAGCCCAGTCGCTCGAACTCCGAAACTAACTGGGAAGGCACATTCTCAACTCGGCTGACCGGCGAATCACTGTTCCAGCGACGCAGCAGCCCCATCGCCTCACACAGAGGCTGGTCGATCGAGCCGGCTCCGATCGGAGGCAGAGGCATGAACCAGCCATCCGGCGATTGGGCAAAGAGGCAAAAGGCGCCCTCAAGGTCCATCCACCAATAGGCCAGTAATCCATTCCACATGTAGTGATAGACCGGCGAATAGGCTGCGAGCGACTGAGCGTGGCGCCACCCAGACCGGTCTAACGCCGTCGTCATGCGCGGAATATCGTCCAGTGTGAACCGATGCAGCGGCGCAGTCCCCCACTGCCTCACCACGGCATCAGTGAGGCGTGAAAGAAGCGCAAGCACGACCACCTCCTCTTGAAACTGTCCGATGAGGCGAGGATGCGCAACGACGTGGTCACGGACACCCGGTTGATCGAGCAAGGCCATCACCCGATCGGCATGACGCTGAATTTCCGCTGGAATCTCCTCTCGCATGAAGGGACATTTCGTATCCCACCCCAACAATGCCTGATCATGCAGCTCATTCCACATCAATGCCAGCGGATAGAGCTGACAATCGAACGGACGTTGCTCGTAGATACGACACCTTGAAGTTGCGGCATCGAATACCGGGCAGAGATACCCCTCGCCGTGAGGATCGGGAACCAGAATCACCTGCGACCCCAGCCGGTTGGGAAAGACCGTGCCCTCAATGCCCCCGGCCAGAGCCAGGGTGATTTCGTTCTCGGTAAAGTACGGACGCAGGGCGCTATCGGGGTCAGGAAACCGGCAACAGACATCGCACTGGAGACAGGTGCGGCTCGGCACAAGTTGTGGCAGCGCGATCGGTGGTGTTACAAACGCACCCACCAACTCTTCAGAATTTGCGGACATAATAGGGATCCAATCAATGTGCGGCCCATACTAGCACCATTCGACAGAGACGCCCAAGGGGATGTCATTTTTTGACCGGAGCTCATCTCTGATGCCAATCCGGCGAGCGACGCTGTCCTTCCCTTGCCGCCCTCTTCGCCCCTTGTATGGTCCCAAAGCCCGTGTTACAGTTCTTTGTCCTCGCATGAGGAGCGCTCATTCACAGGGATACTGCCTCTGTCTGACTTGGCTACCTCCGACCTTCTTCACCGCTGCGCACTCATCCGCGACCAGCTGAGCCAAGCTGGTCTCTTTCCATCTTTGCCCGGACAGGCTTCGGCTTCCGAAATCGTCACCGCCACAACGACTTGGCGCATTGCGGTCACACCGTTCCTGCTCACAAAAGATCAGTTAGATTTTTTCCATCGACTCGGACCGCAGCTCCTTTCCTTTTATCAGGCCCTGAACCGCCTCTATCTCGACAGTGTACGAGGCCTCCAGCCAGCCTGGATCGCAGGATACCTGGACCAAGGGAAGCCGGAGGGGCTCATCACCTACAGCCGCATGAAACGGTTTCGTGACCAGATTCCCGCAGTCATCAGACCGGACATCATCCCCACCCAGGACGGCATGGTCATCACCGAGCTCGACTCAGTTCCCGGAGGAATCGGATTAACCGGAGTATTGGCTGAAATATACAATGCCACTTCTCCGCCCCCTTACCCCTCACCCCTTACCCCTCACCCTTCAGAAATCGTCGGAGGCCCCGAGGGCATGGTTCGGGGATTTGCAGCTATGGTGAAAGCCCAGCTCGCCCAGCGCACAGGATGCGTCGCGATTCTGATGTCGGAAGAAGCCAAAGACTATCGGCCTGAAATGACGTGGCTCGCGGCCCGGCTTCGAGCGATCGATCTCGATGCCTACTGCGTGGAGCCTCGTCACATTCGATTCACCGAGGAAGGCCTCCGGATCGCCAATGAAGAAATGGACCAGCCCATCGCCTTAATTTATCGCTTCTATGAATTATTCGATCTCCTGAACATTCCCAAATCCGAACTTGTTCAATATGCACTCAAGAAGGATCGTGTCGCCGTCACGCCCCCATACAAGCCGGCGCTGGAAGAAAAGCTCGCCTTTGCCCTGCTTCATCACCCAGCCTTGCGACCCTTCTGGGAGGAGGCATTGGACCGGGAGGTCTTTCTACACTTGACCACCATCATGCCACGTACCTGGATTCTCGATCCTGCACCCATCCCTCCGTCCGCGACAATTCCAGGGTTGGCGATCGGTGGACGGGCCGTCATGAACTGGCAGGATCTGGCCACGGCAACCCAAAAAGAACGGCACCTGGTCATCAAACCATCGGGATTCTCCGAACTCGCCTGGGGAAGCCGAGGCGTATCGGTCGGACACGATATGCCGCAGAACGAATGGGCCGGAGCCATCGGCAAAGCCCTGGCCGCCTTTCCCCAAACCCCCTATATCCTGCAGGAATTTCACAAGGGCCGCCTCTATGAACTCGACTATTTTGATCCGGTGACCGGTGAGATGAACCGGATGTCCGGCAGGGCCAGGCTCTCACCCTATTATTTCGTGAGTGGCGGAAAGACCGAGTTGGCTGGTATCCTGGCTACCGTCTGCCCGGCGGATAAGAAAGTGATCCATGGAATGAAAGACGCGATTATGGTGCCGTGTGCCATCGCGCAGGAACAGTCCAAAAGTCATAAAGTCTGAATGTCATAAAGCCCGTATCTATTTCTTCACGATGACTCTAAGACTTGATGACTTTCGACTTGACGACTGAACGTTTATGGTAATGACCCTCTATCACGTTGCCTGGTGTCCCGATTGTGAGGTGGTGCGCCGGAAACTGGCGGACCTCCACGTCGAATACGAACTGGTTATCGTGCCCGACTTTCGCCCGATGCGTAAAGTGGTCCAAGAAGTCTCTGGCCAGTACTATGTTCCGGTCCTCAAGGATGGAGACATCGTGCTGACGGAAACCGACGACATCCTCGATTATCTGGACAAGACGTACAGCCAGGAACGGATCGCCGGCAACTAGCGCCGAACAGCTTGCTTGATCCACTCGACTGCAAAGGAGACCGACATGGAAGCATGGAGACGCATACTCGCCGACAGTATCGTGAAGCCAAAGGATTTGGCAGCACGGCTCGGTGTCGATGCAAAAGAAATCGAAGCCATTGTGGGCGACTATCCGATGCGCATTACCCCCACAGTGATGGCGACGATCAAAGAAAAAGGCGATGCCATTTGGAAACAGGTAGTCCCGGACATCGCCGAAATGGAGGACTTCGAAGCGGAAGACGATCCGCTCGAAGAAGACCTCATGAGCCCGGTTCCACATCTGGTCCACCGCTATCCGGATCGCGTCCTGCTGATGGTGACAAACCAGTGCCCGATTTATTGCCGGTTCTGCACGAGAAAGCGGCTGGTCGGGAAACCGGGATTCCTCAAGAAAGGCGAACTTGACCAGGCCATCGCCTACTTACGCGAACATACCGAAGTGCGCGACGTCATTCTTTCCGGCGGCGACCCCCTGCTCCTACCGGATCATCTGTTAGAGCGTATATTCAAAGCCCTGCGTACCATCCCGCATCTGGAACTGATTCGCCTCGGCTCCCGGGTGCCTGGCACGTTGCCGGAACGGATTACCCCGGAACTCTGCGCGATCGTAAAGAAATACCACCCGGTGTATATGAACCTGCATTTCAATCACCCGGACGAACTGACGCCTGAAGTAAAAGCAGCCTGTGGAATGTTGGCCGATGCCGGCGTGCCACTCGGCGCGCAAACCGTGCTGCTCAAAGGCGTCAACGATGATCCGGACATTATGAGACGGTTGATGCATCAACTCCTGCTCGCCCGCATCAAACCCTATTATCTCTACCAAGCGGACCTCACCAAGGGCACAAATCACTTCCGCACCACGGTCGAGACAGGACTGAATATCATTAAGTCGCTGCAGGGCCACACCAGCGGGATGGCGGTCCCGCATTTCGTCATCGATGCGCCGGGCGGAGGGGGCAAGATCCCCTTGCTCCCCGGCGACTACATGGTGCACATGGATGCCGAAGGGGTCCTCTTGAAGAACTATGAGAACAAGGCCTTCCACTATCCGCAACCGCAACAGAGGTCTGTGCGAGAACTACCGATGGTCAGTGCAGCGCCTGCGCTGGGATCGTGCAGCACCGGAGAGCACGACGACCTGTGAGCACCCGGACCCCACAGGGCATTTTGCCCTACCAACAGATTAAGCAGCTGATCACGAGCGACGCCATCCACGCCGACGTACCGATCGAAGACCGGCAGATCCAGCCAGCCAGTCTCGATCTGCGGCTCGGTCGCAAGGCCTATCGGCTGATCAGCAGCTTCCTGCCGGAGTTGTCCGAGATTACGAGCCGGCTCAATGTCCTGGACTTCTATCAGTCCGACCTCGTGATGTACGAGATGGACTTAACCGAAGGCGCCATTCTCGAAAAAGGCCACGTCTATTTGGTGCCGCTGTTGGAACGTGTAGCGTTACCCAAAACCCTTCGCGCTCGGACCAATCCCAAAAGTACAACAGGACGGTTGGATGTCTTTACCCGCGTCGTGACGGACCTCAACACCGGATTCGATGAGATCCGAGCCGGCTATTTAGGGCCCCTCTATCTGGAGATTGTCCCACGCTCGTTCGCAATCAAGGTAAAGACTGGCTACTCCCTCAATCAAATTCGCTTCGTGCGAGGCGACGCCACCGTGGCAGACCGTTCTCTTCAGACGCTCCACAAACGAGAGCCTCTGCTCTACCATAACCTTCCCACGAAGCAGGCGCTGGACACCCGCGATCTCCGGACGGATCGTGGTCTGTTTCTCCGCATCGATCTGAAGGGAGACGACCGAAGCGGCTCGCCGATCATCGGCTATCGGGCGAAGAAGAATAGTCACGTCATCGATCTGTCGAAGGTCGGCCACTATACGGCGCTCGATTTTTGGGAGCCCCTATACCGCCACCGCCAGGACAGTCTCCTCTTGGAACCGGAGGAGTTTTACATTCTCGCGTCGAAAGAACGAATTCGTGTTCCCCCCGGCTACGCGGCCGAAATGGTCGCCTTCGAAGCCGCTTGTGGCGAACTGCGGACCCACTACGCCGGGTTTTTCGATCCGGGATTTGGGTACGGCCGCGGCGAGCTGCACGGCACCCAAGTGGTTCTGGAAGTCCGCCCCCACGACGTGCCCTTCCTGATCCATGATGGACAAACATTTTTCAAGGTTGTGTACGACAGGATGCTCGCACGCCCCAGTCAGCTCTATGGCTCGGCCCTCGGATCCTCGTATCAGCGCCAGGGCTTGACCCTGAGCAAACATTTTAAGGTCTAGCAGGAAGGCCAAGGTTCAGGCTAAGGTTGAGCAACGATAAAGAACATCGGGTCTTCGCTTAACCTCAACCTCAGCCTTGATCGGGATTCGGACGTTTCACGAACAGTTAGGAACCAGCTGACCATGTCGCCAGAACCGACCAACGAGCCGGAGCGTCACGAGCCTGAGGAAGACTCCGGGGGCGAAAACCATATGCGTGTCGCCGGGATGATTGTGGGCACTGCCCTCATTTTCATCGGCTTTCTGGATATATTTCTCTCGATCAGCGGGGGATTCGAAATCGACGTCATTCCCTTCTTGATTTATTTCTCCGGGATCGCCGTGTGGTCAAATGCGGTTGTCGAAAACTTGACCCTCCGCTACAGCCTCATCGGCGGAGCCCTCGTCCTTGCAGCCGTTTTCTACCAGTACGGAGAAGTCCTCTTCTGGCATAAACAAGTGTTGTTTTGGTCCACAGTGGTTGTCGTCATGTATTTCATGTTCAACGAACCGAAGAAACGCGCCTGATAGGAGCCCGGTCTGTCTGGTTGATCTGGTTTGTTTTGTTTATCTGGTTCATCTGATTCCTTTATTGAGTTCAACCAAATAAACCAGACAAACCAAACAGACCAAATGAACAAGTCTGCTGATGTGTCATGGCGATGACGATTTCGGTCATCATCCCCACACTGAACGAAGAACGAACGGTCATGGCGACACTCGCACACACCGCCACACTCGGCTTCGATGAACTCATCGTGGTGGATGGAGGGAGCACTGATGAGACTCCATCCCTCGTCAACTCATACCGACTCAGCGCTCAATCCTCAGCACTCAGTCCTGTACAATGGGTCACCTCTCCACCTGGTCGCGCCCAGCAGATGAATGAAGGCGCAAAGGCCGGTCGCGGAGAAATCTTATTGTTTCTCCACTCTGACACACATCTTCCAGACGATGCGAAAACAATAATCGACACGACACTGGCCGATCGACGGATGGTGGGCGGACGGTTCGATGTCCGATTCGATCGCCCTTCGATGTGGGGAACCATTATCAGCTGGATGATGAACTGGCGATCAAGACTGAGCGGCCTCGCCACCGGCGATCAGGCCCTGTTCGTGCGTCGCTCTATCTTCGAACAGATGAGAGGCTTCGCCGACATGCCGTTGATGGAGGATATCGAATTCTCCCGCAGGCTCAAACAAAAGGGAGCAACCGCGGCCCTCACTGCGACCGTGACTACCTCTTTTCGTCGTTGGGAACAGCAAGGCCCCTTGCGGACAATCCTCCGAATGTGGGCCTTACGGTTTCTGTATTGGGTCGGTGTAAGTCCTCATACACTGAGTCGGTGGTATGAATTGGTGCGATAACTCATGAAGCAGCCTTCCTCTCCATCGTCTGAGACCTCGCGCCTCACGCCTCACGCGGCCCTCGTGATCTTCGCCAAGGCCCCGATCCCAGGCAAGGTAAAGACACGGCTCTGCCCACCGCTGACGCCTGACGAAGCAGCCACTCTGCACGGTAGCTTCGTCCTCGACATGCTGGAGCGGACCACCCTCGCTGTCACAAAATTACAGCTCCCCTTTCATCGGTACCTGGCCTGCGCACCTTCCTCTGAGCTCGTGTTCTTTAAAATTATGGAAGAACGGCAGAGCGTCCGCCTGTTGGATCAATTAGGTGAAGATCTGGGCCAGCGGATGCACTGCGCCTCTGTCGATTTATTCGCCAAAGGCTACAAGCAGGTCATCATCGTAGGGGCCGATGTTCCGACCTTGCCACTGTCGGTGTATCAGGATACGCTCGCGATACTGGGCCGCTCGGACCTGGTCTTGGGACCGGCCTTAGATGGCGGCTACTACCTCATCGGCCTCAAGCAACCGGCAGAACAACTCTTTACCGGAGTGCCCTGGTCCACCGACCAAGTTCTCGCCGTCACACAACAGAAGGCCAAGACACTGGGTTTGACGGTCGAACTCACCAGCGCCTGGCGCGACGTGGATACCATTGCAGACTTGCAATCGCTCATCGCAGAATGCCAAGAAGACAATAAAAAACCCAAACAAGGCCGGACCTTCTCCGTACGAACAGCCGGAGCCTTACAGCTGCTCGCGACCAGGCTCAAAACCCGATAAGATAGTAGGCCTCCACACCGCGCACGAAGGAATCACCGATGTCCGAGCGAGTGGCACTCATCACAGGCGGAGCCAAAGGTATTGGACGGGGAATTGCGCTCGACCTGGCAGCGCAACAATGGTCGGTCGCCATCTGCTACCGCACGAGTGAGGCAGAGGCAAAAGCCACAGCCGACGCGATCACTAGTCGTGGCGGTCGTGCTCTCTCGATTCGATGCGACGTGTCGGACCCCCAGGCGGCCAAAGGCCTCGTCACCCAGGTCGAACAACAGTGGGGACATATCGATGCACTGATCAACGGCGCCGGTCCCTACCATCGAGTGAACCTGTTCGAGGAATCGGTCGAAGGTTGGAATGAGATGTTCGACGGCAACCTCCATCCCATTTTCTATCTCGCCAAAGCAGTAGCAACGGGAATGAAGGCTCGCAAATCCGGACGCATCATCAGCTTCAGCATGGCCAATGCCGACCAGATGATTTCTCAACCGGACGTCACAGCCTATTACATTGCCAAGGCCGGCGTCTTGATTCTGACTCGCACGCTGGCCAAACTGCTGGCGCCCCACGGCATTACCGTCAATGCGATTTCCCCCGGCTTCATCGATTCAGGCAGTGCGCCGCCGGAAGAATTAGCAGGCATGACCAAACGCATCCCCGCCGGCTATATCGGAACGGTAGACGATACTGTGGCGGCGGTGAAGTATTTACTCAGTGACGAAGCGCGATACGTGAACGGCGCGAATATTCAAGTCAGCGGCGGATGGGGGGTGTGAGGGGATGGAGCCTGATGATCTCCTGTGCTCGCGGAACGCGCACGATCAGAATGTGCTCGTTCGACGCGCGCAAGGGGAGATCAATCAGCCCCCATCCCTGAAGAGAGAACGAGCGAGCTTGGAAGGATCATTCATATGGACGCGCGCAGTTGAACCAAAGCTGTCCAGCCTTCTTGGAATGACAAAGAGAAAGAATGATATGAGGGAGGTCTTATGAAATCAGAACAGGAACGGATAGCACATAGTCGGTTTGTACAGGCGTTACAGCATGAGCATCTCACCTGTGCCCAGCCTGGATGCGGCGGAGCGATGAACGTTACCGACCACAGCCCCCATCTCGCCCGTATCAAGACGTATGAAGCCGAATGCAAACAGTGCCATACGAAGGAGCAGATCACCGGCAAAGAACAGCCGATGCCACCGTGGGACGGCGCCTCAATCACGATGATGGCTGAAGTGCATCTCCTCCACGATCAACCTACTTGCCCCTTCGATGATACCCCCATCACCTTTACCTCCATGCCGAATCCCCGACGCAAAGCCCGTTACCGCCTCTCCTGCTACTACTGCGGCAGACACGCCGAATTGAATTGGCCGCCGGCGGAAGCAAAAAGATAAGGAACGGCACCCATGTTGTTTCTTTGCTCCCGGAGCGCGCGCCCTCGGAAGGGCCTCGCTCGACGGCCGCAGTAGAACCAATCATGGGTGTCGTTCCGAGAGGGAGAGTAATGGAGCCTGGAAGAGGTACGAGAGGAGGGGGACTAGATGATCTCCTGTGCTCGCGCAACGCGCGCAGTGGAAGATCAATCAGCCCCCATCCCTAGGGGGACAACGAACAAACTTGGAAGGACGACGATTGAAACACACTAGTTGGTTGACTACAGGCCCAAACTCCAACCTTATTCCTTGACTTCAGCTGGAATTAACGTTCCGCCGTACTCATCAATCCAAGACTGAAAGCCTTTCTCCAAACCACGTTTAATCTGAGACGACATGATGCTGGCCATAGGACTCCAAACTGTTGTATCGAAGTACACCCTCCAAGTGATCACACTTCCTTTTCCGATTGATTCGGTCGTTACCACGCCGAGATAATGATCCATCGGAGTAGGCGCAGAAGATTCATCTTGTAGAATCGTGTAAAAATGAACGCTGACTGGCTCTGTAAGCAGCAACCTCTCCTTAAGGTTCATCCAAGCAACAGGGATTGCTCTAACATCTCCTGGCATATGCTGAGCGCCTGCAGAGGGTGCGCTTTCTGTCTTCCATGTAACGTGTTCGGCAATCCCTTCCAAATTAATAGACTTCGCATACAGAGTTGCTGCATCGGTATTTATCCATGCTTGGACAGCCCACTGGAGCGGGGCTTTTGTATAGTTGTCTACTGAATATTTGCCTACGTCTCTGCTTTCATATGGAAAAACGGATGTAAATGAAGGAACCTGCTCTTGGAGAGATTTATGTGAACAGCCTGAAAGAGCAAAAGCCGCCGCAACAAGCCAGCACAGCCCCCATGCGCGAAATTTATTCAATTCCATACAAACTCCTATTCTCCATAAGACTTATGTTGAACCGAGAATACTTCTTTCGATTTAAAAAAACCAACTCCTGAGGCGACAGGCTATGAGATAATTCTGAAATGTTCCCCCTCTCCCCTTTTACCGTGGGAGCTCCGTGAGCAAGAGGGACCAAACCAGGCCACTCTTAATTTCCTCTCCCTCCCAAGCCGCTGCTGACAAAAAAGCGAGGGCGACGGTTATGCTCTCACTGCGCGCGTCCAACGAGGGCCTTCTGAGGCCGCGCGTTGCGCGAGCGACCTCTCTTCTTTTTCCTCTCCCAACCGCTGCTGAAACCACAATAGTAGGCTGACGGGCGGAAACGGAGGTCACCATCACCGGAGAGGGCGGGACGCAACTTTCCGCAGCTCGCGACCGTTGCTCTTCGTGAGCAACGGCGAAGCGCGTACTGTTTGAGTCGCTTTGGACGAGTTTACGGGCTTCGAGCGAGCAAGGGCTAGTTGGGTGCCCTCGAAGGTGCAGGCAGCGGAGTTTCCGCCCGTCGGCCTACTTTCCGAATGCTTTTTTCAGCAGCGGCTCTATCTCGCCTTTGGCCGCCATCGGATCGAGCACATCGGTGTCGCCGTAGAACTGCCCGTCGATGAATACCTTGGGAAGGGTCGGCCAGTTGGTCATTTTTGCGAGCGCTTCTCGCTTGCTCGGTTGAGATAGGACGTCGATGAGTTCAAACGGGTACCCGTACTTGTCGAAGAACTGTATCGTCTCCCTCGTGAACCCGCACATCGGCATCTGCTTGGTGCCCTTGCCATAGATCAATATCTTGTGCGCGGCAACTTCCTTGTTAATCTCTTCTTGAATGGGATCTGCCATGGCTCGGCCTCCTAGGTTTCATCTGTGGTTTTAGCTGTAATTTCGAGTGCATGAATCCGCCCGTCTTTCATAGGGGCATCCAACGCCTGATAGATCATTCGATGCCGATCCAACAAATTCTTCCCTGCGAAGGCTGCAGAGATCACCACGACCTTGAGATGATTCATCGTACCGGTCCGATCCGAGACCGTGACCGCAGCATCCGGCATCATCTGGCGCACATATTCTGTCAGAGTATCTGGTGTAATCATGGCCGCTCCAATCTCGTCTAGTTGTGAGAATACCCTAGCGTCAGGCTCAAAGGCAATTCGCGGTTCGTCTGGTCTATCTGGTCTGTTTGGTCTTTGGTAGATCTGGGCGGACAAGACTAACCAGATGAACCAGACAGACGAGATAGACAGATAGACCGCCGGTTCTGCGCATCACCCACGCGGCATCCGCTGCTGGTGGTGGATTTCAGCACAGGCTGGTGGATAGCCACCATGTCTTCCTGCGTCTCATCACGACAAGACACCTCTTTACTGGGAAACTTGGGCCATTGCCGTATGACCGTGCTGGCACAGGCATTGCGCTTCAGGTGGGACAAGAACACATGCTGGCCATGAGCGACACATCCATCTATCAACCAAGGAGGGCGCCATGAGTGAGTTCAAATCAGGGTTTTTCGTCGGAGGCGAAGCCTGCGAAGGACGGGTGCTTGTGGTAGACGACGAGCCCGATATTCGCAAAGTCGTGAAGATGACTCTGCAGAAAGCCGGTTATGAAGTCCTTGAAGCGGAAAACGGTGAGAAGGCGATCGAGGTCATCAATTCTGGGGAAAACCGGCTCCTCCTCGACGTCGTCATCTGCGACATTCGAATGCCGAAGATCAATGGAGCCGAAGCCGTCGCCTACTTCCGGAGCAATTACCCCCGTGTCCCACTCATCGTGCTGACCGGCTTCCCGGACACAGATATGGCGACCTCCTTTCTCCGGCAGGGCGTAGTGGATTATCTCGTCAAGCCGGTTGAAGGAGAGAAACTGAGAGCGGCCGTCGCGCGAGCGATAGAACAGCGGGAGCTTGCACGGCTGTGACAATGAGCCTGCATTCTCCTCTGCGCCTGGAAGAGGTATGCCCCGCTTTGCTCTGCTCGGCAAGAGGAGCACAGCCCTGCGACAGGGAGGCCGCTTGAATGGAACCCTCTGGCCATACCAGGGTCGCCATTCTGGGAGCAGGTCGCGGCGGCTGCGCGCTGTTAGATCTGCTGCACCACATCCCGTCGATTAAGATCGTCGGCATTGCAGACCGTAATCCTGCTGCACCAGGACTGCAGCGTGCACGTGAGCTTCAGATTCCCGTCACCACTGATATGCCGGACCTGATCGGCAACCATGGCGTGAACCTGATTATGGATGTCACAGGCGATCCGGAGATGGAGACGTATCTGCATGCCCACAAACCTCCGACCGCAAACATCCTCAGTGGATCGGCCTCCCGGCTGCTGTGGAACCTGATTCAGCATGAGTCAAAGCTCGAAGCCGAGCTCCTCCAGGCAGAAAAGCTTGCGGGAATCGGCTCATTTGCTGCAGGAATCGCGCATGATATCAACAACCCCCTGCAACTCATTTTGGGCCTGGCAGAAAACCTCACAGAGGAACGCGATCTGACCGCCGTCCATGAGCAAGCCCATGAGATTATTGAAGCCGTTAAACGAACGAGCGCCATCTGTCGAGATCTCACTCGCTACTCGCGGCGCGCATCCCCTCACGAAGATGTACTGGTGCCTGTCAACGGAAAGCTGGACGAGGCGCTGAAAATCGCACGCTACGCATCGAGTTTTCACGATATTGAAATGATCAAACAGTACCAGCCTGACGCTGCCGTCAAGGGCAATCCGGATGAGTTACTGCACGTCCTCGTCAACCTCATCACCAATGCGGTCCATGCCATGGAGCTTAGCGGCGGCACGCTGACGATCGAGACCACCCTCCACGACGGACAGGTCGACATCAGAATCTCCGATACGGGATCCGGCATTGCCCCAGATAAAATCCCCGAGATTTTCGAGCCGTTCTTTACGACAAAGGCCCCCGGCAAAGGCACAGGGCTGGGACTCTATAACGTCAAAACCATCGTCAACAAAATGCACGGCACGATTGCCGTCGACAGCCGAATCGGCCAGGGAACGACCTTTACCTTGACTTTCCCCAACGCCGAGACGGCTGGACAAGGATCACTGTTATGAATCCCGCAAGTCCCGCGCCTCGCGCTGACACGAGGTGGGGGCTCCAATTCAAACTGATTCTGTCCATGTTGCTCGTGGGGATTGTGCCCCTCATGGTGGGTCTCGGTCTCGCCTTTTGGCAAGGCTCGCGCGAAATCCAGGTCGTCAACGGCGGAAGCTTCAAGGCCCTTGCCGAGGAGACCGCACGAAAAATCGATCTCTTGATGTCTGATGAAATCGCCCGAACTTCACGGATCGCGGCAGACCCTTCGATTGTCCGTGAACTTGAGCAACGGCGCGATGCCCTGCTGGACATGACTGAAGATGAGCGTCGCCGAGCGGTGGACAGGCTCAAAGGAGGCTGGGAGGCCAAAGATCCCGCGGTAGTCCAGGCCATCACGGGAAGCAAAATGGCCGGCGTGATTCAGGAATATCTCTCGGGGGCCAAGAGCGAAGCCGATCAACTGGTACCGCAAGTGGTCCGGTCTGCCACTAAGATGCTGTACATCACCGACAGTGAGGGCAACCTGGTTGCCACGTTGACCACGCTGCCTCCTTTTTCCAATAAAGAGACGGCTTGGTGGAAAGGCGCCACCCATCGCGGAGTCGGCCAGCTCTTCATCGAAAATGTGCATTTTGACGAACGTACCCAGACCTATGTCATCAGCATCTCGCTTCCCATTATGGATCGCATTCAGTATGGAACAGTCGGCATGCTCCATCGCGTGATCGACGCCAAAGAGCTGATCTCGCCCTCGATCTCTCCCATTCGCTTCGGCAAAACAGGCCATGTGATGCTGATTGACCATCGAGGGATCGTCATGAGCTGCCCCATTCTGCCGACTGGCGTCCCGCTCTCCGATGCACAGCTCATTCCCCTAGTCACGCCTCTTCAGCCAGGCTGGGTCAGTGCGCCGAGCGATGGCCACGGCGGACAATCGACCTCGATTATCGGATTCGCCCCAGTGCCGGAAACCAGCCGAGCCACGAATAGCGACCTAGGCAACGGCTCCTGGCACACCTTCGTGTGGCAAGCCTCTGACGAACTCTTTGCCCCGATTCGTCACTTTCTCACCTGGATGGCCATATTCAGCCTCATCGCCGTGGGTTTGATGACGTCTCTCGGCTACCTTGCGGCCAATCGCATTGTGAAGCCAGTACGCCGATTACAGGCAGCGGCACAATTGATCGGGCGCGGTGAGCTTCGACAGCCCATCGACGTTCAAACCGGAGACGAGCTCCAAGATCTGGCCGACGAACTCAATCGAATGAATCGCCAATTGGAAGCCTCCTTTGCAGGTCTGACCGACCAAGTGGCCTTCAAAACCCAACAAGTGGAGTCCCTACTTCACTCGACAGACCAAATACTGGATGCAGTTCCAACCCCGATTATCATGGTCAACCAAGACGAACAGGTGCAGTACATCAACCGGGTAGGGCGCAATTCTTTTCAGGCCATTGATTCGACGAAATCAATCCCTTTATTCGACATACTCCCCGTCGATGCCGCTGCACGGAAACACCTGCGAAATGAATTCCGACTTGCACGGAGCGGTGAACAGGTCGCGACTGGATCCGGAATAGTGGATACCGCTGCCGTCAGCCACCCCCGCGATCCGTTGGCCCCCGCGATAGGGACGGAAGAGCCAAGCAACCAACAGGAGATTCAGATTGGCTCCCGACGGTATCACTATCAGTGGTTCCACATGGCAGGAAGAAACCAGGGAGAGGATCGGATCGGCCTTGTCTTCAGGGACACGACTGACGACAGCCGTCGCCAAGACCAACTCATCCAGGCCGAGAAATCAGGCAGCCTTGGAACCCTCACAGCCGGAATCGGACATGAGTTGAATAATCCGCTCTTCGGAATTCTCGGACTGGGAGAAGCCATCGAAGAAGAATCCGATCTCGACCGCGTCAGATCCTACGCCCGTGACATCGTCCAGCACGGCCGTCGGATGGCCGATATTATTCGAGACTTCACCGGCGTCACAGCTCGCGAAACATCGGACCAGCGACAGCCGGTTCACCTCGAACGGGAGATCGATCAGGCCATCGCGATACTTACGGGCAGCATGGACACCTCAGGACTTACGATCGAGAGAACCTACGCAGGAAACACATGTGTCTTGGCCCTCCCAGACCAACTCAGACAGGCCATCACAAACGTATTGATGAATGCTATTCAAGCGATGAAAGGCCGGGGTATCTTATGTCTCTCGACGGCCCTGACCGGTACATCCGCAGTGATCACGATTGGGGATTCAGGCCCCGGCATTCCGAAGCAGCATCTGTCAAAAGTTTTCGATCCGTTCTTTACCACCAAGGGACAAGGCGAAGGATCCGGACTTGGGCTGACCGTCGCACGCCGGATCATCAAGAAATTCGGAGGGGATATCAGAATTGAGAGCCAGGAAGGAAACGGCACCTCCTGTATCGTAACCCTGCCGGTCATTCCGCTTCTGCCATCCACACAGGAGGCTTCATGCACCGAATCAACGTCTCGCTCTACACCGCAGCCCTCTCAGTCCTAATTTTTGCGCTGTGGTGGGAGCCCTACTCCCTCTCCGCAAAAGATCGGTCAGGATCGCCCGGCATTCCTCCGGAAAAAGCAGCGGCCTATATTTATGCCGTCATCAAGGCGGATCGCACGCTTTACACAACCGAAATCGTCAATCGACTCCAGGCAAAAGGCGTCACCACTGCGTCTGAACATTGGGAGCAAGAGAATGCCCTCATGTTGCCTGCCCAGTTTCTCCAGCATTCGGGCAAGCTGGCAGCCGAGAATGGGAGCGGGATTCGGTATCGATTAATTGGTCTCTGGCCTATTTACAAGCGCAACGCTCCGGCGAGCGACCTAGAACGCAATGCGTTGGAGTCTCTTCGAAAGAATCCCAACTTGCCGGTCACCGGAATCGTGACCAGCGGCCGCCAACAATACTTTCAGGCCATCTATCCAGACCTCGCTGTCTCACCGGCCTGTATCGAATGCCATAATGGTCATCTGCTAAGCCCGAAACGGGACTTTAAACTCAATGATGTGATGGGCGGGATCGCCATCACCATTCCGCTGGAATGACTGACCGGTCAACAGTCACTGGTCAATGGTCAGTGGCAGGAGGAATGACCTTCTTCCCGTTAACTGATGACAATTGACGAATTGACTACGACGGTGTGGCAGGATTGCTTGGTGGAGCAGTTTCAGCGTTGCGATATTCCTCGCGGTAGATCTACACGATGGTCATCAACAGACTCACCAGGACCGGCCCGACGAAGAGCCCGATGAGGCCGTAGAGCGCCAGCCCGCCGAGAACGCTGAACACAAGGAAGAGCACTGGGATCTGGGCCGCCTGTCCGATCAACCAGGGTCGGAGAAACTGATCGATCATCATTACTACACCGATTCCCCAGCCCAACATGGCCAGCGCTTTCCATAGTGGACCGGCCATGAGGAAATAAATCACGACCGGGCCCCATACCAATGCAGTCCCTCCGAATGGAAGTGGCCCTAGAATCACCGTCATCGCCGTCAATACGACGGGAAACGGCACTCCGAGGACCCCATAGGCCAGACCTGCCACGAGACCTTGAACGATCGCGGTCACCCCTATCCCCTTCACCACGGCACGAATGGTCTGATCCATGCGATCGACGATCCGCTGCTTGTGGGACGCGTCCAGCAGAATCACGTCCTGGAGGGAAGCCAACCATCGTTTGCCATCCTTGAAAAGAAAAAATAGGGCAAACAGCATGAGAAAAAAATCCGTCACCAGCAGAAAGGCCTTCTTCAGGAGGTCGCCGACCTGATCGAGAAAAAACCGGCTGAGGAACGCCGCAGCGGAGAGAAGCCCCTGTTCCAGGGGATCAGGGGTTAATAATGCGCTGCCCTTGAATTGCTGAAGGAGTCCACCGATGACCGGCCAGGTGCGCAATTGTTCCGGCAGCGTATGGAGTGCCCCGCTCGCGATCCACTCGCGAATGGTCTGTTCAGCCGTACTGGCTTCGCGCGCCAGCAACACTCCCATCATTGAAATCGGAATGACCACGAGAGCCAGAACCAAGAGAGTCAGACAGGAAGCCGACACCATCTCCCGGCCACGAGCGAACGATGTGAGTCGCACATGGAGCGGATACGTGAGATGGGCAAGGAGCGCGGCCCAGAGAACGGGGAAAAGAAACGGCCGAAACATCAGAGCGGTCTGATACAGGGACAACAGAGGGGACACAAAGAACTCGGCAGTGAAGAATTACGGCTTCGTTATGGATCGGATACGAACAGGAGAGAACCGGCAGACCTATCGGTGTGCGTCGCCACCGGACTTTTTATTTATCAAGCACGACAACCTGCTTAGCCCGATGTGCGGAGAGATCGCTGACATTGTCCAACAACTTCGGAGTCTCGTCTTCCCAGGCGGTCACCCCCATGTCCATCACACCTTGAAGCTTCGCGCCTTCTTCCATGATGAGCACCGGCGTAAGAACTTCTCCGATGAGCGTGGCCGTCTTCATCAGCTGGACTCGCTCATCTGCCATCACCTTTGCCTTGATGCGGCCGCTGCTGATGACCGTGCCGGCTGTAATCGTTCCCTGCACCAATCCATCTTCCCCGATGATGACTTGCCCCTTGGTCTGAATGTCGCCGTCGAGGCGGCCATCAATCCGCACCGTCCCTTCAACATGAATCTCGCCTTTCAACACCACCCCCTTAGCTAAAAGGGTAATGTTGTCATCTGCGGCAAAGCTATTATTTTTCATACATTATCCCCCCTTCATGCCCGACGTTCACGACAGCTTACACCATTCCTCTTAGTGCGTCCTAGGAGAATCCAAAAGTACGCCGGAGCCGTTCCCATATTCCCCCTCCATGCACCTCACAATAGACGACGGGTTCCGTACCCTCGATGAACACCTCGGACACTTGTTCCGGGCACTGAGACGTGGCCAACTGCCCGGTCTTCGGATCGATATCGCGGGTGACCACGCCAGGCGGCTTGACGAATGCGGGAACAGTGGGCGGGATAATTCGTTGCGCGAGATCCATCCAAATCGGTAAAGCTGCCTGCGCTCCCGTGAGGCGCAAGGCCCGTTCATCGTCGAATCCCACCCAGACCCCGATCACCACGTCGGACGTGTAGCCGACGAACCAGGCATCGCGATAGCCGTCAGTTGTGCCCGTTTTCCCGGCCACCGTGCCTTGCAGCCCGAGCACTTTGGCTTTACTCGCCGTGCCCCGCTGGATGACGCCTTCGAGCAGAGACGTCAACACATAGGCCCCTTGAGGTGAGGCCGCCTGTTGCCGATCCGGCACACCAGTCCACACAACGTCACCCAGTCGGTCCCTGGTCGACCGTACCGCAGTCGGCTTGACGGCAATCCCTCCGTTGGCGATCGCTCCATACGCCGCCGTGATCTCTATCAAGGACACTGATGAACTGCCCAAGGCCACCGACGAAAGATCGTTGCCGATCGTGCTCGTCACGCCAAGCCGGTGCAACAGCTGCACGATCGACTTTGTTCCCACGGTTTTGGCCGCCTGCACCGCCGGCACATTGAGCGACTGTTCCAACGCACTCCGCAGGGTGATCGGCCCTCGAAATTGTTTGTCGTAGTTCTGCGGAGACCAGGGACCGGTCTCCGACTCAAAGGTCACCGGTTCGTCCGTCAACAAACTCGCCGCTGTCAACTGGCCGGCTTGCCCCTCACGAGCCGCTTCCAACGCCGCAAGATAGACGAAGGGTTTGAAGAGAGAACCCGGTTGCCGCTGCGCCTGAACCGCGCGATTGAATTGACTCCGCCGGTAGTCTCGTCCCCCCACCAACGCCAGCACTGACCCGGTCTTGGGATCGAGCACCACCACCGCCCCTTGCACCGGCTCCAGCGAACTTTTGAGATGGGGACGCCCGACCTCTAGCTTGGCCAGTCCCTTCTCCAGCGATTCGGTAGCCGCATGCTGGATCATGGGATCGAGTGTGCTATCGATCCGCAAACCCTCAGGCAAGGGCACTACGCCGGCCTCTTCCACCTCCCGGAGCACGGCATCGACAAAGTAGGGCGCATCGGTCAGAACCTCTTCTGGCGGAGTCACGTGCACCCGCTCATTGACGGCACGTTTCCAAACCTCTTCCGTTAGGAGACCTGTCTCCCGCATCCGCCGCAGTACGACATCGCGCCGGCCTTTTGCCAGCTCTGGATGTTTCGTCGGCGCATAGCTATTGGGCCCCTTGATCAGGCCTGCGATCATCGCGACCTCTTCGACCGTCAACTCCTGAAGCGTCTTGCCGAAATAGCGGTGGGCCGCCTCGCTCACCCCATAGATCGAGACGAATCCCGCCTGCCCGAGATAGATTTCATTCAGATAACTTTCTAAGATGTTCTGTTTCGTATACTTCACCTCCAGCACCAATGCCGCCAGCGCCTCCTTGAACTTCCTCCCCATCGTCCGCTGCGGCGAGTAAAACAAATTCTTCGCCAGCTGCTGAGTGATGGTGCTGCCGCCCTGTACCACACCGCCCTTCGTGAAATTGGCCCAGAGCGCCCGCCCTACGGCAATCGGATCGATGCCGAAATGGGAATAGAACCGGCGGTCCTCGATAGTCAGGACCGTCTCAATGATCCGTGGAGGAATCTGCGCGAACGGAATCCATTCGCGCACTTGGCGTGACTCGCCTCGCACACCACTCAGGAGTTCCGGTTCCAGAAAGATAGGAAAGAGCGCGGTCCCATCAAGCGGAGACAGGACATCCGTCACTCGCCCCTGGTCCAACGGCAACGACACCATAGTTGCGCCAATATGGGCTTCCGGCTGCGGATGGAGATAGATCGTCAAGGCCTCCTCGGTCAGCTGATAGTCGCCCGAGGACTGCACTGGCACTGTTACCCGCCGATAGCCCAACCGTTGCAGACGCTCAAGAAGGTGACTGTGCGCAAGCGTGAGATCTGGTTGCAACAGGAAGGGCCCACTGTACAACCGCAGGGGAGGATGATCATCGCTCTTGGGCAGCTCAAGAAAGGTCGCCAAATAGGCGCCATAGACGACACCGACAAGGCAAAATGCGGCAACCAGGCCTGCCAGAACCAAGCTCGTATATGCGACCAACCGGGCAGGTCTATTCATGATCGAGTGCCGATCTTCTGAGGCAAGAGCGAGCCGACAATCATCCCTGCCACCGCCATGAGAAACCCGACCAGCTGAGGATGCCAGATCGAGCCTGACGGGCCGAACAGTTCCAGCCCTATCCAGATTGTCAGCCCGGCCACAAAGGCGCACAAGGCCCCTTGTGTCGTCGCTCGGGGCCAAAAAAGCCCGGCACAGAGTGGAACAAAGGCCGCTACCAACGTCACCTCATAGGTACCCACCACAAGCTGGTAAATGCTGGAGTTGGAGGTTAGAGCAATCGTCAAAACCAGGACGGCAAAGATCACCACAACCAGCCGCATGACACGAAGAAATTCCCGATCGCTGAGGTGAGGCAGCACTCCTTTAATCACGTTCTCGCTCAGTATCACCGACGGCGCCAACAGAGTAGCGCTGGCACAGCTCATCACCGCCGAAAGGACCGCCCCGAAAAATACAATCTGCGCAAAGACCGGCGTGTGCTGCAGGATCAAAGTCGGTAACACAAGCTGAGAGTCCTGCGCGAGGAGCGTATTGAACAGAGCCGGATCGATCAACGTTGCCGCATAGGCCAGAAACATCGGCACAAAACAGAAGCAGAAGTAGAGCGTGCCGCCCAGTATCGATCCGCGTATGGCCGTTCGTTCATCCTTCGCCGAAGTGACACGTTGGAATACGTCTTGTTGGGGGATTGACCCCAACATCATCGTCATCCAGGCGCCAATGAAGGGGACCCAGGCCGCAAACGTAGCCGACGGAAAAAAATCTAACTTGCCGGCGGCAGCCGCGTGGTCAATCACAACACCCACTCCCCCCACCAACCCGCTGACGATAGAAGCGATATAGAGCAGCCCCCCCATGATTACAGAGATTTGGACAAAATCCAGAATGGCGACGGAAAACATGCCACCGAAGGTCGTATAGACTAGGACAATCACCGCGCCGATCACCATCCCGACCGGCTGACTCACTACGCCATCCGTGACGACGTTCAACACTAAGCCGAACACTTTGAACTGCGCCGCCACCCATCCGAGATAGGACGCGGCGATACAGACGGCACAGAGAATCTCGACGACGCGATTGTACCGCAGACGATAGAAATCGCCGACGGTCAGGAGATTCAGCTGATAGAAACGGGGAGCAAAGAATAGCCCCACCAGGATCAAGCAGAGACTCGAGCCGAAGGGATCGGCGACGACGCCGCGTAACCCTTCCTTCACAAAGGTGGCCGAAATTCCGAGTACGGCCTCTGCGCCAAACCAGGTCGCAAAGACCGTGGCAATCACGACCGGCAGCGGCAAGCTTCGACCGGCCACTGCAAAATCCTTCGTGGTATGAACCCGTCTGGCCGCAGCCAGTCCGATCCCCACCGAGAGGAGCAAATAGAGAATGGCGAATCCTAGAACCATGAAGACAGCTTAGGCATAGGCGAATTCTAGCGAGGCTTCGGCAAGGGCGCAACGGTCGAAGGTTGATCTGGTCTATCCAGTCTATTTAGTCTATCTGGTTTAACCAAACAAACGAGACAGACCAGATAAACAAACCAACCAGCTATCCCCTATTCTCATGCGCAAGCGCATGGTAGGCTAATAATAGTCGCTACCTGCGAGAATTCCCTCGGAAGACAGCTATACTGTGGCCACAGTTCCTTATCGGAGCGATCGGAATAGGGATGCTGTTGGCCTGGGTACCGGCCCAGGCGAGTGAATCACAGATACTGTGGGAATGTTCGAGTTATACCGGCGACGCCCACACCCGTTGTTTAGAGGGATTTGCCGAGTCGCAGCGCGACCAGATCGCAGCACTTCAAGGAAAGTTACAAGCTCAGCAAGAGGCCGTCAAACTCTTAAAAGATCAGCTCGACCGTCAGGCCTTTGCGAGCGCCGAGCTACAACGTCAACTGGCACAACCACCCGCTGTCGTACAAGCGATCCCACCTCTCTACGCCCATCCCTCGGTGGGATTTGGCTTCTCTTTGGGGCATTCCTGGATCTACGGACCATCACTTTTTTACCCCCCCGTACGTCTATGGCCCACACTTCTACGGATCACGCCACCGGGGCCACCGGTGGTAACAAACTGGTTTGTTTCGTTTATATAGTTGATTTGGTCCATTTGATTAATTCCGTCAACCAAAAAACCAGACAGACCAAACAAACTAAATGAACAAGCCAGGCTTCTAAACATAATTGTCTTGAGCCCTGCCGCGACATCGCATACCCTATGCAGGTCTAGAACTTGTCATATCAGATCTGCTGCAGTCACACATAAAAGAAAGGACAGCTCATGCGCTCCATTGTCTCCTGTTTGGTAACCCTGCTTTGCCTTGGGACCGCCACGGCATTCGCGACGGCCTCAGAGCCCACGACGGATGAACAAAAAACTGTCTATGCCTTGGGGTTATCCATCAGCCAATCGCTCGGATCCTTCAGCCTGAGCGAAGCTGAGCTTGATCTCGTAAAATCTGGCATCACCGATGGAGTCCTCAAAAAGACTCCCAAGGTAGACCTCCAGACCTTCCTCCCGAAAGTCCAACAACTCTTTCAGACCCGCGTCGGAGCTGCGGCAGAAGTCGAGAAAAAAGCCGGCGCAGCGTTCCTCGCAAAAGCTGCAGCAGAGTCCGGCGCCAAGAAAACCGAGTCCGGTGCGATCCTTACGACCATCAAGGAAGGGAAAGGCGCGACCCCGAAAGTCACGGATACCGTGAAGGTGCACTATCACGGCACTCTGACCGACGGGACAGTGTTCGACAGTTCCGTCAAGCGGGGCGAGCCGGCCACGTTTGGATTGAATCAAGTGATCAAATGTTGGACGGAAGGGGTCCAGCAGATGAAAGTCGGCAGCAAGAGCAAGTTGGTCTGCCCATCCAGTATCGCCTATGGCGACAAAGGCGCGCCCCCCATGATCAAGCCCGGTGCGACGTTAGTGTTCGAGGTCGAACTCCTCGAAATTGTGACCAAGGAAGCCCCCCACTGAAGTCTTCACAAGGCCGAGCGGGAATATATCCCGCTCGGCCTCGTGCCCTTTTCCACGCACATCAAGCAATCGCTCAGCAACTTCAACTTGAGCGAGCCTGAATTTGAACTCGTGAAATCCGGCATCGCCGATGGGTTCTTTAACCGGCCAGCCAAAGTAGACCTCCCCTCGTTCGGCCTGAAAATTTCACAACTGCAAGAGGCCCGCGCCTTGGCCGTCGCAGAAGTGGAAAAGAAAGCCGGCGCCGCGTTCCTCGCAAAAATCGCAGCAGAATCCGGCGTCAAGAAAACCGAGTCCGGCGCCATCCTCAAGACCCTCAAGGAGGGGAACGGCGCCATTCCGAAAATAACGGATATGGTCAAGGTGTATTATCAAGGAGCCTTGATTGACGGAAGGGTGTTCGATGGTTTAGCCAAGCAGGGCGAACCGGCTCTGCTGAGAGTGAACGAAATGAGCAAGTGTTGGGTGGAAGGGATCCTACAGTGGACCCCTCCGTCAAGACACTAGTGCCTTGAGTTTAAGCGGGTAACCGTTTACATGCAGCGGAACGGCGCTGCCCCGGTTTTCTGTTTCGTGTTGTGTTTCTGGGGGCGTGGTTGCGGTCTCACCAAATTGATCCACAATCCTGGCTCCGCCTCCACTCGCGGTTCGGTAGACCTCGTCCGGCGTCACGTAATTCAACGACTGGTGTATTCGTTCCGTGTTGTAAAACACGAAGTATTCCGTCAGTCCCGCCAGCAATTCCGGCAGCGTGGCGTAGCCTCTCAGATAGACGTCTTCATACTTGACGCTCCGCCAGAGCCGTTCCACAAAGATGTTATCCAAGGCCCGTCCGCGTCCGTCCATGCTGATGGCAATGCCGTGCGCCTTGCGGACGCCGGTGAAGGCGTCCGCGGTAAACTGGCAGTCCTGATCGGTATTAAAGATCTCGGGAATGCCGTAGCGCTGCACGGCGTGCTCCAGACCTTCCACACAGAACCCGCCCTCCAGTGTATTCGATAAGCGCCATGCCAGCATTTTGCGTGAGTACCAGTCGATCACGGCCACCAGGTACACAAATCCACGCGCCAAGCGGATATATGTAATGTCCGTACTCCATACGTGGTTGGGATGGGTCACCCTCACGCCTCGGAGCAGATAGGGATACACCCTGTGCTGTGGGTGGGGGCGACTCGTGCTCGGCCCCGGCGCCATACCCGCGAGTCCCAGGATGCCCATCAACCGCTGGACCCGCTTGCGGTTGATTCGGTGCCCCCTGCCGCGCAGGTACACCGTGATCTTGCGGCTGCCGTAAAACGGATGCCGGGTGTATTCCGCGTCAATCAGTCTCAGTAATATCAATTCCTGCTCGTCCGGGGTGGCGGCTGGGGGTGGCGCATAGAGCGTGGAACGCGTCACCCCGGTCAGGGCACATTGCCGGGTCAGGGTCAGTGGTTCATGAGGGCTCACCCAGCTTGTCCGTGCGGCTACAGGCATATCCCAGACTTTTTTTTAAGCCAGTCCAGTTCCATCTTGAGCCGCCCGATCTCGGAGTAGAGCCGCTCCGGACTCGCCAACGGGTCAGCCGGTTTCGGACCGCGCTTGGCGTCGAAGATGTCTGCGGCCTGTTCGTGCAGTTCCTTCTTCCACTGCCCCACTTGGGTCGGATGGACCCCGTATTCCTGGGCAATCTCGTTCACCGTCTTGACCGCTAGGATTGCCTCCAGGGCCACCTTGGCCTTGAACGCCCCATTGAAATGCTTGCGCGTACGTGCACTCATGACCTGCTCCCCTTTACCGCAGGCTACCACCTTAAACTACTGTCCGGAAATTGGGGTCCACTATATCCAGCACATCAAGGTCGGCGGCAAAAGCAAGTTGGTCTGCCCCTCGAGTCTCGGCTATCGCGACAAGGGCCTCCCCCCCCTGATCAAGCCCGGCGCAACGCTCGTATTCGAGATTGAACTCCTCGAAATTATCGCCAACCAAGTAGTTCCGCACTAACCGTGGCGCGTGAAACACGGGACGGGCGAGACACGCGAGACGGGCCAACCAGGGCCTGAACTCAACTCTTCACCGGCATGCAGCGGGGTGGCGGGTGGGGGCTCTGCGAGCGCAAAGACCGCGCCAGCCACCTCGCAACTCCCCCCTCGAAACTCGCTCACTATCCTTTCAGGGATGGGGGCTGATTGATCTTCCACTGCGCGCGTCCAACGAGGGCCTTCGAAGGCCGCGCGTTGCGCGAGCACAGAAGATCATCAGGCGCCATCTCCTCCCCCCTCTTGCAGTTTCTCCCCTCCAACCCGTACACTCAGTTCTTCGCGATCCAGCCTGGCCTGAACAGTCCTGCCCGATCGTCTATCAGCTAAACTATCATTGAGTCATTCGTACGGTAGAGCTATGCCACCTACAATTCTCTTGAGCTGCGAGTCCATCAGTAAAAGCTACGGGGTGAAACCACTGTTTGCCGATCTCTCAATCGGGTTGGCTGAGGGCGACCATGTCGGACTGGTCGGGCCTAACGGCTCAGGCAAATCGACTTTGCTGAAAATCATGGCAGGGTTCGAAGAGCCGGACGAGGGCACCAGATCGATGCGCCGGCAACTCCGAATCGGCTACGTACCACAAGACCCGTCATTTGATGGAGCGCAGACAATCGAGGAAGTACTCGCACAGGTTCTGATCGACGAAGGTCATGACCCCCACGACCATAGTAGTCGCACTTCCGCGGCGCTCAGCTTGGGAGAGTTTCCCGCAATCGACCAGTCCATCGCCACGCTCTCCGGAGGATGGAAGAAACGCCTGGCCATCGTCCGATCGCTGATGCTGGAGCCGGATGTCTTGCTGATGGACGAGCCAACCAACCATTTGGATGTCGAAGGCATCCTATGGCTGGAACGATTATTACGGGCCGAAGCCCGTGCCTTTTTCGTTGTGAGCCATGATCGGCGTTTTCTCGAAGCCGTGACGTCGCGGATGATCGAACTGAATCGCAGTTATCCTACCGGGGTATTCGAGGCTAAAGGGAATTACAGCGATTTCCTCGAGCAGCGGGATGCCGCGCTGCATGCGCAAGCCAACTATGAAGCGTCATTGGCCAATCGGGTCCGACGCGAAGTGGAGTGGCTCCGCCGCGGTCCCAAAGCCCGCACGACGAAAGCCAAATCGCGCATCGACTCAGCCGGTCGTTTGATCGAGGAACTGAACAGCGCCGACGCCCGGAAAGACCAAGGCACGGCCGGCATCAACTTCACCTCATCGGGACGCAGGTCGAAACAGTTGGTCGAAGCCACACAACTCTGCAAATCGCTCGGCGGGCGGCCGATCGTCACGAATCTCGACCTGCTGCTCGGACCGGGCCAGCGGATCGGGTTGCTGGGACCGAACGGAAGCGGAAAGAGCACGCTGCTGAAGCTGGTGGCGGGCACGCTGAATCCGGACTCAGGGACCATCGTCCGCGCAGACAAGCTGCGCGTAGTCACATTTGAACAACACCGCGAATCACTGGACCAATCCTCTTCGCTCCGGCGAGCCCTCGCCCCGCATGGCGACTCGGTGGTGTATCAAGACCGCTCGATACATCTCGTCTCCTGGGCAAAACGATTTCTCTTCCGGGCGGAACAGTTGGATCTCCCGGTCTCCCGCCTCTCCGGAGGCGAACAGGCGCGGCTGCTCATCGCCAGGCTAATGCTCCAGCCCGCCGATCTCTTGATCCTCGACGAGCCAACGAACGACTTGGACATTCCGACGCTGGATGTGTTGGAAGACAGTCTGGTGGAGTTTCCAGGCGCCTTGATGCTGGTCACACACGACCGATGGCTCTTAGACCGTGTCTCCACCATGCTGCTCGCACTGGACGGCACAGGCCAGACCGAATGGTTCGCCGACTATGCGCAATGGGAGTCTGCACAAGAGCGCATGAGGGAAGAGCAGAGTCGTACGGCGACGTCGCGGCCATCCAAAGTATCCCGCGCCGAGTCGGACGCGACGCCGAAAGCCAAAAAGACAGGTCTGTCCTATCGGGAACAAAAGGAATGGGCGAAGATGGAGCAGCGAATCCTCCAGGCCGAGGAGACCATCGCAACCTGTCAGGCTGCAGTGGAAGATCCCGCCATCGCCTCCAATGCCGCGGCGCTACAAGAACGATCTGCAGCACTTGATGCAGCCCGCACAGCCGCGGAACGGCTCTATAACCGCTGGACCGAACTTGAAGGAAAACAAACGGAGTCCGCAGCACAGCCCTAGTCTCTCAGGTCTATCTGGTTCGTCTGGTTCAAGCAAACACATGAAATAGACCGAATAGACTAGACAGACTAGGCCAACCAGAAAGACCAGATAGACCAGCCGGTTGCCTTGTAAGACATGGAAAAATCTGTACAATACGCCCATGCGCCCGTCGACCTTGCTCTACACACTGCTGCTCGTTGCCTTTGGTTTAGTCACGTCTGGCTGTGAAACGACCGAGAAGGCCCTTACCGCTGCTGGACGAGTCACCAGAGGCCAGACCGGACAGGCCATCATCGATCTCGCTTCAGGAAAAGATCCGGCACAGATCGCCAAGAGGCGTCTCGACCAATATGCGCGCGACCCCGAAGCGCTGGTCAGAGATCTGCGCGAGGCCAAGAAAGACTTCGAGGCCATCCTGGCCATTCTCGGGGTGAATGTCGGAAAGACCTGGGGAAAGAAGGAAGTCCAACTGCCCGAGCGTAAGAAATATGTAAAGTACACGCAAAACTATAAGAGCCGGGCGATCGTCGATTTCGATTCAGGTGAGATCCTGGTTGAAACGTTGGACGATCAAGACCCCCCACGCAGTCTGAAGAATGCCGTGATCACGACGATCCTGACCCCGCAAGATCCCCGGTCGGTCGATTTATTTTCCGACAAGGAAATCGTCCTCACCGGCGACAAAGATCCTTACCTATTCGGCCTTGTCCTTGATCAGCAGAATAAACCGATGCACACGCCGGAGGAAGCCGAGCCATTTGCCGCCTACCTCCTTGAAAAGAAATCCGGCACGCGGACGGTTGACCAGGACGGAACCAAGAAGACGGTCCACTACGTCACCATCGCAATGGTGTCCAATCTCCCGATGAAGCAGGCGGAGAAATATCGAACATTGGTTCACCAGTTTGCAGAGCAGTATCGTATCAGTCCCAGCCTGGTCTTCGCGGTCATCCGCACGGAAAGCAACTTCAACCCCTATGCTGTCAGCTCGGCCCCGGCCTACGGGCTCATGCAACTGGTTCCCACCAGCGGTGGCCGTGAAGCCTACCGAAAGGCCAAAGGCCAGGACGTGGCTCCCTCACGAGAATACCTCTTCGATCCGGCCAACAACGTCGAGTTGGGAACCGCCTATTTGAACGTGTTGATGTTTAATCAGTTGGAAGCCGTGGACCACAATGTGTCACGCGAGTACTGTGTGATTGCAGCCTACAATACCGGCCCGAGCAACGTCTTCCGCACCTTTTCGCGTGACCGCACCACTGCGGTCAACCAGATCAACAGCCTCCAACCGGCCGGCGTCTATGACCAATTGCGCCAAAAGCTACCCTACGAAGAGACCCGTCACTACTTGGAAAAAGTGACCGGCTACCGTAAATCGTTTGTCAGTTCGTCGGAGAGTTCTAACCAATGAAGCTCCGCGAGACAGGCGGGACTGACGGGAAAGGCGAGACGGGGGATAGTTCGAGGTCCGAAGTTCGAGGTTTTCGGAACTTCGAATCACGAACTTCGAACTTCAGGTCACGCCTGTCGCGCACGTCTTGCTTGTCTCGCTCACGATTCACGAACGACACTTCACGCGCAAGCGCGGAGAATCCGCGATTGCAACAGAAGCGCTCATGAATACTGCAGGCTAGCGACGAACACGCAAGAAGCAATCAGTCGTGTGATCATTCACCAACCCAGCTGCCTGCATGTAGGCATAGACAATCGTGTTGCCGACAAACCGAAAACCACGCTTCTTGAGATCCTTCGACAATGCGTCGCTCACCGCGCTTGTCGCCGGAACCTGAGCCATCTTAGCCCGGCGGTTCACGATCGGTTTCCCTCCGACGAATTGCCAAACATAGCGATCGAACGAACCAAACTCCTCCTGGACAGTGAGAAACGCCTGCGCGTTGGTCACCGCCGAGTCGATTTTGAGCCGGTTGCGGATGATGCCTGGATTTCCCATCAGCACGACTTTTCTCTTGGCTGTAAATCGCGCTACCTTCTTGGGATCGAACGCTGCAAACGCTCGACGATAGCCCGCCCGCCGCAGCAAGATCGTTTCCCATGTGAGACCCGCCTGTGCGCCTTCCAACAGCAACATCTCGAAATGCTTCCGGTCATCGTGAATCGGCACCCCCCACTCACGGTCATGATAGGCGATGAAATGCGGCTTGCCACCGACCCATCCGCAGCGGGTCTTACCATCGGCGATCGGACGGAGTTGCGTCATCAGCAAAGCCATCGGCTCAAGGATGCAGCCGCTTTCTACATCGAGCGAACAGGAATGAACCATCTCGGCCTCATACGCACGAAATCGGTCCGCACGTGGCGACGAAGTACGCGCTTCGAGTCGAGCACGACAGGCCCGTTGGGCCCACGCCAGAAGACCACCCAATGCCAGTACGCACGATCCCGTTCTTTGTGCCACTTGATGGCGAGCAGTGCAAGATCCGGCAGGGCCCCCCATGAGGTGAAGGGCACTTCCGTTCTTGCCGGCCTGATTCCATACCGCTTGAGCAGCCTGCGGACGTAGCCTGTCTCAGACCACAGCTTCGGGTCGCCGGCACAGATGCCGAGCCGATTTGCCATGCGCTGTGTCTCTCGATAGCTCACGCCGGCCAGCGTAGCCACGGCAGCAACCCCGCAGCCAGTCCGTTCGAGTTGAATCACCGGCTTCACAGCAACTCCACTTTCAGTTTTCGTCCGCCTGAAATACTGAATCCCTGATGCTGATAGAAGGCCAGCGTCCTGTCGAATTGAGGCAGCGGCGGCGTGGTCACTTCGAGCCTACGCCATCCCTTTGCTTGCCCCATGCGATTCGCTTCCGACAGCAACGCCGCCCCGACGCCGTTCGACCGATAGGCCGGACGCACAAACAGTTCAGGAATCGTTCCAAATGATCCTTCCGCATACAGAGCAAAGCTCTCATACAGTGCCAGAAAGCCAAGCGGCTCGCCTCGATCTGCATCGCGGGCCAGCAAGACGCGATACTTCCCATCCGTCATCCAGGATCGGGCCTGCGCTTCCATCTCCTCCTGGTGAAAACTAAACGCCTGAGTTCCGATCGCGGCCATGATTTCGCGAAGCAGTTCCCCAACCATCTGAGCGATGATCGGCGCATCATCAGGCTGTGCATGGTCGGTACGAAGCTGCATGAGTTAGCAGACCACCGTAAAATAATGTTGCACGCGAGGGCTTCGGCGGTCCGCACGTGTGGCACAACAGGAAGCCGTTCCCGCAGGATGCGCAAACAGTTCGTCCAGCAAGGCTGCAGCTTCTGAAGCAGGCTGAGGCCGAGGTCAAGGTTGAGCAACGATCAGATTCTTATTCTCAGCCTTAACCTGAACCTTAACCTTCCAGAAAGCTGGCGGACTGTTTCAGCATCCTGTTATGCCATGAATTGTTGCAGAAGCGTATAGCCCTCGGTCCATTCACCATGCCCACTGTCGGCATTAATGTGCCCTGCCTGACCGATATCGACAAAACTGCTCCCCCAAGCAATCGCACAATGTTTGGCATGGGCCAGCGATCCGAACGAGTCATTCGCGCTGGCAACCACGAGAGTCAGAAAAGCGAACGGCTCCATAGGCACCGGCACAAATCCACGCGCCATGGCAGGGAAACTTGCGTTCTGCGGATCGGGCACCGCCACGAGAAATGCGCCCTTCGGAACTAGCGCTGAACGATGAGCCCAATGGGCCACCAGGAGACAGGCGAGGCTATGAGCCACCAGCACGGGCGGAGAAGGGCAAGCCTTCACGGCAACATCCAACGCACGAACCCAATCCTCACAGGCCGGACTGTCCCAATCTCGCAAATTCACGCGCTGCCAGTTAGGATGGCGCAGCCCCCAGAGCGTTTGCCAATGTCGCGGCCCGGAGTTGCCAAGACCAGGCAAAACTAACACCGGCGTATCTACGGACATCTCAGCCTCCGGCTTTCCGACCGCTCACGGCAATTGTGGCGTAGTAGATGGCCCAGCTGTTCAGATCATCGGCAAATCGACAATACTGTTCAAGGTCGGATGGTCCAACGACTCCTGTGGCCAGATACTTCTCCCGCAATTGCTCAGTAGACAACTTCATCACTGTGGCTATGCCGGAACCACCCCTACACAGGGGGACATCGTTCTCCACGGTCAGACGTTGCAGTCCCCGCCTTTGCATCAAAGCAGGCAACTTCAGTCCCAGTTCGTAGTCCAATCCTCTTGTCGTATACATCTGTTCGATGGCCTGATTGACCTTGCGCAGAGACTCCAATTCCTGCTCATTGCCGGTGATGCCACGGGAGGCTGAAAAATCAGGTTCCTCCAGAACAAGCCAGCCTCCCGGCTTGAGACTGTCGACCATCTTCGTCAACGCCACCTCGTAGTCAGGAAGATGGATCAAGACGTAGCGGGCATGAACCAGATCGAACGACTGCTCTGGAAACTGTGCGGTCCGAATATCGGCTCGTACAATCTCCACCTTCGATTGCCTCGATTCACCGAGGAACTTCGGGTCAAGATCCACCGCCACAACCTGGCCCGTCGGACCAGCCACCTCGCCCATCCAGGTCATGATCGACCCGGCGCCAGGCCCGACCTCAAGACAGCGCCAGCCTGTTTGCAGACCGGTACCGAGGAGCCTCCTCCGACTCGCAGGATCGAACACCTGCTCGATCATCCTGAGCCGTTCCAGTTCTCGTTGATTTTCAACTCGCTGAAAGACGTACTCCGATTGGGCCATGCCCCTACCTCGCTCAAAATAGAATAGCAATTCTGACGCGCCAAAACAGTGGAGGAGTACAGACGACTACCGGGCGTGGAGAAAAGCTGCCCTCTTCCTTGATGATCACATATTTCACGCACTTATAAAGAGTGGCGCCACTTCTCCAATCAATAAGCAGCCGGTTTCTACTTGATGGCGCCCACACAACTTGCCGCTTTTCACTATTGGTTTCTGCTATATTGCACGAAACCAATCCGTAAGGCAGGCGTTCGATCTATCGAATCGCTACCTGCGCGGGTGACCTGGACACCATATTAGATGAGGGCTATTCGATGGAGACCTCGCAGAGAGATGTGCTTCTTGGAACGATCACATGGTGGGGCTTTCATGCGCTCCTCATGTGGATGGGAGCCTGGCATTTTTTTTCTAGAGATCTTACCGATGGTGCCCTCTTCGCGTCAGATTTGTTCGCCGGCGCTCTCATAGGAGCCACAGCACTCTCTCTTCTTCGGCTGTCGGTGGGCTGCCACCTCCTTCGCTTTATTTCTCTCATAGGCATTTTGTTAGTGCTGGTCCATCTGTGGCAGGGAAAGGCCCAATGGGGCAGCCTGACCGATGTGGCCATCTGGGCATACACGTTTTACTCCTTTGGCCCGAGTAGTTGGCGACATTCCCTCTATTCACCACTAGGGGTCTTTGGGAAGTTGAAGACATAGAAACCCGCAGACTGACGGCTATTGGCTCAATCCTGGGACGAGCTGTTTCAATGATTCCGCCTTGCTTTTGATTGCATCGCTACCCGCCGGTGACAGGGAAGACAATTGATCTTTAGCTTGTTTAATCGTGCCCATATTCTTTTGGAGCGCGTCCACGTTTTTCTGCATCTCGATCAGGGCACTCCCGATCTGAGTAACTGACATTTTTATCCCGAAAAGTCCTTGCGCTGAGGCGACATGCAAGGAAACCCCTCCTAAGTCAAATCCGAGCAGGAACGCGGCAATCGTGAAAATCTACGCCGAACGTACGACTATCATAGGCCCCTCCTTGGTTGTGTGATTTCTTTCTGTATGCTCGCAACGACATCTGACGCCGCTCATTGCGTACCCTCGACTATGCCGAAGGTTGCGTGCGGCTGCGGAATCACTCCTTGCCGCAGGCAACCTCCCACAGAGCCTGATTAATGCTAGCCGGTTCGACCGGAATCCATCTGCCTGTGTCGACGTATCCATCAGCCCGTATCCCGATTGCCATACGGTGTGTGAACTCCGTGAAGGCAAGCAATCGAAGGCGCTTTTTGGCGCAGTCGAATTGTTTGTGCGTCTCCGTAGACAAAAACCTGGTGGGCCCTCTCGCACTACCTTGCATCCACTTAAAGTCAATTAATTGCCGCATCGTCACCAGAGTCCCTTCTCTGCGAATGCTGTCTGGGTCGACGTACAGAGTCTGTAGTCCTGACAAAAGATAGTCTTTCTCAACCGCCACCCACTCCGCATTCACTGGAGCAGTACTCAGAAACAGGAGTGTGATCAGTGCCAAGAAACCCGAGAAGTAGGCCAACAGGTGTTTATAGCAGTTCCCCTTCACCTTGTGACGATTCATATGTGATGCGTACGTGCAGTGCCACATCGGGTCAACCAGCTTCATTCCACCACCCAGATCGCAAATCCCTTTGCGTCGCGCAGTAATTGATCTGTCACACCGCCGCCGAAGATCCGTTTGATCCGTGACATTCCATGCCGTCCCACAACGATGGTTTCGTAATGTCCACTTCGCGCCTCTTCAAGAATATTTCTAGCAATATCTCCTCATGGCCATACTTCACCTCCACATGGCTCATATCGAAGCCGGACTGTTCCAGCGTCTCGCACACCTTCCTCAGGACATAGCACTCGGATTCCCGTTCCTTCCGAATCCAGGCTTCCTGCTCATCGCGCAACCGTACGCTCAATTGCTCCTCGGCGGCAGGATTCTCCGATCCACCATGCTCCAGCAACCCCCGCGGCATGGGCTTGAGCACATGAAAGAGGGTGAGGACAACATTAGGTGTTCGGCTCAGGAGAGATCCGACATACCGGACAACGCGATGGGAGGTCTCAGATTCGTCGACGGCCAGAAGAATTCGCATAGCAGCCTCCTTGGCAGGGAGGGACAAACAGTACAGTGACTTCTATATTATATACTATCCCCCCTTTGAATCAGCTGATAGCTGACATTTTCCAGGAGAGACTCCAAGTCCATTTATCAAAAGTTAGAGAGAGACAATTCGCCCGAGGAAATGGTTATGGAAGGATGATGGCTTGCTCGGAGTGGCCGATCACTTTCAGAGCCGTCTCCAGCGCATCGGTCATCGACGGAGGGCCGCAGAGAAAGACCACGGCGTCGGGACCGGGTGGCGGGAGATGCTCGCGCAGAATGTCCTCGGTGATGCGGCCCGTACCCTGCGACCAGCCCTCGGGGGGCTGGTCCAACACATGATAACAATGGAAGCTCGCGTGTTCGCGCACATCCTCGTCCCACTCCTCTCGGAAGATGATGTCGATCTCGGCCTTGTTGGCAAAGACCAGAAACAACTCGACAGGGAGGCTCTGGGCGAGAATCCAGCGAATGATGGAAATCATCGGGGTAATGCCCGTACCGCCGGCCACAAACCCCACCTGCTTCGCCATGCCGTCTACCCAATGGCCGCCAGGATTTGGCCCGCTCATCAGCACGGTGTCTCCGGGCTCCCGCTCATGGAGATACTTCGACACCACGCCGGATTCGTACCTTTTGACCGTCAAGTCGAAGTACCCCGTGGCACCTGGCATCGACGACGGCGTGTAGGGCCGTTTGACCGTTTTCCCGTCGATTGTCGCGTGGACATACAGAAAATCGCCTGGCAGCATATCCAACGTGGCGTCGTCAGGCAGGGCAAAACAAAACGTCTTCGTGTCGTGGGTATCGTGATGAATAGCCGTGAGCTCGTAAGGCAGGGGCGTCTTCGACTTGATGCGCGTGACAGGCTCCGAACTCATGTGTCCATCATACGATTCTCAAAGAAAGGTCGCAACTGTGGAAAGCGGCAAATGGCGAAGCAGTTCGCGATGCACGGCTAGGGACCGGGAAGGGCAGCGGTAACGGAAGACCTGACACTTAATCGTAGCCGTATGATGGCCTTCTTCATCACGCGCGAAGACGGCAATCAGAAAATGAGAATGTCTCCCTTTGCTAATCCCATCTGGACCAGCAAAGGCGTCGGTCTTATGGAAGAGAAACAAGCAAGCTTGGAAGGAGCGTTCGTATCAGATTCCAGAAGGACAACCGGTCCTGATCCTGCCTACGACAGTTAGTGAACCATAGTCGTTTCAAACGCTTTGACCACAAGAGTTTTCTCTTTCATCCGTTTCACCAGCCCTGCGTAACTGAGATCGCGAATAATGCTGGTAAACTGCGCGTGGTAATTGCCGGTGATGCTGGCCCCATCGATAACCACATCGTACACAAGCCAATTGCCGCGCCGGTTGGCTAATCTGAAATCAAGAAGCGTGTCCATCTTCTGGCCGGCTAGCCTCGTTTTAACTTCGGCAAACCGCTCTTCGCGTTGCTCCGACAGATAGAATACCTGTTCGCCCGTATAGGCGTCGATCCTGCCGGCAAATGTGTCTCGAAGTAATTGAACGAAAAGGCCGACAAATTCCTGCCGTTCACTGCCCTTCAGCTCCATCCAGGGAACACCCAGGGCACGTTTGGCCATCTCTTCATAACTCACTCGATCCCTCACGACCTGCTCGATCCGTTGGCGCCGCTCCGCAGCGCGGCCAGGCTGATTCAACTCAGCATTGTCGAGGATATGAATCACTTCGGCAATCGTGCTCTTCACAGCTTCCGTAGGAGTCAGCTCAGCGGCAGCCGTACCAGTTCCGGTCAACGCCAATAACGCAACCAGACTGATGATCGCAGTCCAACTCGAGCCGATACATTGTTTAGCACCGATAGAAACCTGACTCACCGCGTTGTGAAATATATGGCCCATGGGCTGGCCCTCCTCAATTTTACCAACAAGGGAGTCGCATCACATCTATACAGCAAGACCCATGCTGGACCGGCAAAATGAGAAAACACCATGATCCGACAGGTGAAAGACTAAAGAAACCAACGATATGAGTCGGTGGCTCAGAATCATCTAATAAAGAGAGGACACGCTAGGCCACTGGCGCAAAGGGGGCTGAATGACTGAGGCGGAACTAATATGTCGATTAATTGCCTCAGTTCTTGGAGAATGGACACGCATCCAAATTGAGCCAGAGAAAGGTCGCGCTCGAAATGGAACTCGATGGAGCCGTCCCCCGTCAGGAACGGTTCCATCATCACCATGGCATAACACTTCGTCCGCAAGCGAGACGTTCCAACAAAGACTCCCCTTTCCTTCTGCCCCTGACGCTGACAAAATCTTGTGAACTATGTTTGCAATTTGAAAATCTACTTATCTTTCTTCTCAATCGTCATGTCCTTGCCGCCATGCATCATCTTCCCGTCCATCATAACCGTCTGACCCTCCTTCATCTGCATTTCTTTCCCACCCTTCACCAACATCTTGCCGTTCATCATCACCTTCGTACCGTCGGACAGGGTAGTCTCACAATCCATCCGGGTAACCTCCTTCCCGTCCTGCATCATCATCATCTTGCCACCCTTCATCATGATGCCATCCTTCTCGGCAGCCACAACAGAGGAGGCAAGAAATGACACGGACAAGAAGAGTCCAACAACTGCGAGTGTGATCGCTTTGTACTTCATCATGATGTAACCTCCCTATTCCTATTATTAATGTTTAGTGCGAATGAACTGTCCCGGAAACCGTGAACACTGGATCATCACTGAGGTCCGCGCACATGCAGATTCTCGCGGTTGGTGCGGCGATACGTGAGCCGATGAGTCCGACACGGATAGCCGTTGGAGTAGCGGGCACAGGTCCACAGCCAGGATTCGAATGATCCGACCGCGCATCGACAAATCAGAGATCATTTCGCGATCTCCTCGTGCCCGACTTTCTTTCGAGCGCCCTGTGTAGCTCTACTGCTGCGGGTTGCGCGTCTTGAACAGCGCGACTTCTAGATAAGACATACTGATAGCTCCATCTGGCTCTCAATTGGCGCTAATGGTTCAGAAGTGAATTTTCTCATTTCGGAGATATCGAAATCTGGTCAAAACAGCTCAGTTCGAGCTTGCATCCCACCAGTGCCCTGTGGTGCAAAGAAGATGAATCAGGAAGAAATTGATAAATTGCAGTAGACAGAAACCGACGCCAGGAACCAGTGTTCACCAGCTCATTTTTGAGCGTAACAGCGTGCGCTGCACCCGCGCGTGAATGTGCCGACGATTCATATTCGATGCACAGGCGAAGCGCCACATGGGATCAACCGGTCTCGGAGAGAAGATCAATGTGGAGGGAGCCAACCGAGGCAGGCGCAACCACGGAATGCCGCACGCCGATGAGTGGATCAAACAAAGACTCCAACCCTTTTCTTCACCTTGCTCAGTGCTGCATCCCTTTCTCGATGAATAATCCGCGGTTGATGTCGCTGATACTGACTATCCCGACGAGCGTGCCCTTGTCGACGACGGGCATGCGACGGAAGTTCTTGAGACCCATGTATGAGGCAGCTTCCAGAATAGGATCGTGGGGCCCGACCGTCATTGGATTCTTGCTCATGACCTCTTCGACTTTCCCACCAAGCACCTCGGGGTACCCCTCCTCCATCTCGACGAAGCTCCGGCTGTGTACGTTGTCATGAATGTAGTCGCCATAGTTCGGATACAGTTGTATCAAGACATCGCGCAACGTCACCACTCCAACGAGCTGATTGTCTGCCTCGACCACAGGAAGGGACCCACAGTGACGGTGCATCATTTTCATCACGGCTGATCGGATCGTATCTGTCTTCTTAACTGTTACTAGACCCGTAGACATGACGTCTTGGACAAGCATGGTCACCTCCTCTGGTGAATGAGATCGAAAGACTTCTTCCTCCAGATACCCCCGGTTAACATCATCACAAGCAACGCCACCGCATGCCACAATAGAAACAGCAGTGGTTTAGTTTCTGATAAAAATTCTGCGTGTCCCAAAACACAGCCACTTCCTCCGTTCTGCTAGATCAGCGGGTGTGAGCAAGCGTCTCATCTTGTACTTCACCGACGTTGAACTGCACGCGGGTGGCGAAGTAAACTTGCCCGTTACAGTGCATGCGAACCTTTCCTTCTCTCTGGCGAGAGGATCGACTTTGAAACAACACGGGCGACCTCCTACCTAGTTGGAGGTCGCCCGTGGAGGCGCTTAGAGCGCCGAAGCCGATTGCAGGACTTAGTACGGGATCACATGCAAACAGTCCTTGCTCTCGCCGTTCCAGACCACATCACACAGATTGGACATGCGCGCCACGATCTGCGCCGCCACGCCGCCCGTGCCCCCGAACAGCCCGCACCAGCCCAGGGTCA
>JBAXBK010000020.1:0-63397 GCA_037142015.1 Nitrospira sp.
CATGATTCGGGATCTTGTCTGTGCCATACTTATCCTGCTGTACTTTTAATTCCTCACAGCCTCCAAAGTAGAGTTCGTACATGGGAGAGCCCTGGAGCTGTTTGATCGGTCCCTTACTAAAGATCACCAGCGGGCTTTTCGCCTTGGAATACAGATCCAGAAAGGTTCCGTTCCGCGTCTTGGCCTTCGCCAGTTGGCGGAACTTGTTGATGATCACTGTCCAGCTGACCAGCGAAAACAACAGCAACACCGCGATGGTGATCTTGCCCTCCAGCGTCGCATGATTCAACGCAAACGCCACTCCACCAGAACTCATATCCATATCAAAAGTCTCCCTACCCGCCTGACTGCGGTTTCACGTCCACTTGAATGATGACACCGTGCTTCATCTTGATCGACTGGGCGACGGTGACCCCTTTCTTGTCCTTGTCGTTCGACTTGGATGCCACCTGTTTTCCCTTGGCATCCGATCCCTGGCCGGCCGCATCTGCAGCCCCTTCCTGCACGTCTGCACTCGCCTTCACGGCGCTGCTCGTCGTCGCCGCCGTCGAGGAGCTGGAGGCGGCGGAAACGGAGCCGGTTGCGCCGGTAATACCTCCCAAGCTGCCGCCGCCCGCGCTGCTCGATCCGCTCACGCTGCCGCCGCTGCTCGATCCGGTGACCGTGCCACTGAAGCTGCCGCTCAAACTTCCCGTCACGGACCCTGCCGCAAAACGGGTCAGGCCGGCAATGAGACCGCCCTGGAGATCCAGCGTTCCGTTTGGCGCCAGGAGATCGATGCGGCGGCCCCTGATCCCTGCCACCGGCACCACAATGTTGCCTTGCTTAGCCTCTAGCCTCACATTCCCCAATTGCTTGCTGAGGATGAAATTCTCGAACACCTGGTTAAATATTTGCTCACGTTCCCCCAGCAATTCTCTTTCCTTCGCCCGCAAAGCGGTCGTATCCCGGCCCAGGAACCCCAGCTTGGCAATTTCACCGCGCACCGCATTGATCTCCGGATCGTCGAACCGGGGGAATACCAACTTTTCTCCAAGCGCCTGGTCGCCGCCGTGATAGGTAAAGATGCCGCTGCCGGGCACCTCGAAATTGATATTCTCTTCAGGTAAAGGCCTTCCAGTCGCCGGATCGATCGGCTTGATCGTAAAGGCCAGGGGGATTGCTTCGTTCGCGCCGCCGCTGCCGGCGTTGATGTTGCCTGTAAGGCTGACCAAATTGATGTCGCCTGCCTGATACGGCCTGGTCCCGGGAGAGGGAAAAGCCATTGTGGCGATGCGAGATTTGTCCACATTGATATCACCTGTCGATTTGATATCGATTGCACCGCCAAACCTTGTCACAATCCCCAATGCGTCGTTGTCGCCATTCTGCACCGCAACGTTGGACCCGACCCTGATGCCGCCCCCGGTAGCTCCTACTTCTAAAACGTTGGACGCCTGAGCCAGCAATAGAGTCCCTCCATCCCGCACGACCGTACCGTCTGGAAGCACCCGCACCTCCGGCTTCACGAGGATCACGTCGCCGTTGAAAATGACCGCCTTGCCGTCGACGCGGAGCACTTCCACCCGGTCGCCATTGCGCGTGACTAGTTGGCCGTTCTGCTCGACGAGCGCGACATGCACTGTGAGCGGCGACCCGTCTAGCCGTTCCTCCGTTCCAGTCAGCACCAGGGTCTTCCCTTCGAATTTCACCTCTTGGGGAACAATCTGGCCGTCCGCATTCCTTGCCATGACAGAAATTCTCGTGCCATCGGCACCAACCACCGGCGTGCCGTCCAGTGTATTGGCGATCCCGCTTTTCGTGAGCCCGTGGATCGAGATGGAGGCCCCGTTATAGGTCGAAATTCTGGACCGATCCATAAGAATGTCGCCGCCGACTGCGACATCGAGAAACCCTCCTTGATTCTGGTCACTGGAATCCGTGGGAAGGAGTCGGAACCGGAGTCCTGCGCTGGATCCGAGATCGAGGTTGCCACCGACACGGACCCTGCCTGTTCCAGTCCCTGCAAAGGCAATCTGCCCCCCTGTACCGAAGTTGATCGATTTTCCGACCGTCACGAGCGATTCCACACCAGCCGGCGCGGCCAGCGTGGCTGTAACGGTCTCCAGATTGTCAGGCGCCGAAATCGTCACCTGCTTCTTGAAGGGGGCGCTTCCGAAGTTCAGCACGAGCCCCTTGATATTGCCTTCACCGGTGATGTTGGCGAGACCTGCCTCAAGTTTGACTTCGACCGGAGCATGGTCTGCAATGGTATTCGTCGTTCTAAAATTAGGTGACACCATCGTCTGGAGGTTGAACGGTCTGCGTCCGTTCAAGGTTGCCGGGTCAGCCTGTAAGAGTGAAATAGTCCTTGTCGCAAGAGGCGCAGGACCTACAGGAAATGTGATCGGATCCCCGACAGACACCGGTCTTGGCGGAGCCCCTTGTGGAACTGCTCTTGTCAAATAGGGAACGAGATAGGGGTTCAAATTGATCGTGGGATCGCCCTTATCGATGAGGATCCACTGCCCTCCTCGACCCACCTCGCCCACGAACAGATACTCAGGATTGCTGGGAACTTGATCCAAGAATGGAAGGGCAGGGAGTTGCAACCCGAAAGGAACCGGTGGGTTTTTCCTACCGTCGGCCGTGTAGACAAATGGAGACAGGAATGGATTTTTCAACGCTTCTGCGATATCGACCAGCACCCAGGCTCCCCCTTGACCGACTGTGCCGACAAAGATGTACTTGAACTGATCTGTCAGGAGTGGGGGAGACCCGAGCGCGGTCCCCTGAATGTTTTTCCCGGCTTGAAAGATCACCGTTCCAGTGGGCGATCCCCAGAAGGAGAGATTGTTTTCAACGAAGATATTTCCCTTTGGCACATGAGCTTTGAACGAAGCAGGGTAGATATTGGTCCCAACTAGCGACAGACTACCCCGCGATAATAGAAATGGATTGAGGTATAGGTCACCTTCGTTGACATTCACTGTCACCTTATTGTTCGGATCGACGGAGATCGTCTTGATCGAATCCGAATCCATGTCCGACAGTCCCTTGTCCTGGATCCGGCCAAGATAGATATTCCCCGTCGTCGCAGTGAGTGTAATGTCGCCTGAGGCCATCGTGAGGTGCGCGTACTGATCATCGGAGTTGGCCGTGCCTTTCAACGACCCTCCGATTTGCTGAGCTGTGACCTCGGCTATCCCGTTCGCAAGGACAAAGCCTGGACCGAACAACCGTCCATTAACCCGTCCGCCAATAAAGTCCCGTCCGGCGGTGATGTTCAGGTTCCCAATCCCATCGAGCCTGATACCTCCGAACCTGGCAACGGCTCCTGGGGAAAGTCTAATATCGTTGACGAACACGCTGGGGCTGATGATGTCTTGTCCCGCTCTCAGCGTGATATTGCCGCCGGCTTCCGATGTGCGGATGGTCGAGAGCAGGCCCTGTACCGATAAATTGCCTCCGATGTTCGTCGATTCTACGAGGCTGATGCTCCCTCTGGTGGCGGTGAATTCCATGTTCCCGCCGAACCCGGTCTCGATGAATGATTGATTGAAGCGCACGTGGTTATCCGCCGTACCGACGTAATCCCAAGCCACACCGGAGCCGGTATTCCTGAGCGAGAAGTTCAGAAAGAGAAGATCGCCGGTCGAGGCCGTGAACCTGATCGTGCCGCGTTGGCCGGCCGGGAGCTGCCACTCGCCTGCGGCCAAGTCATAGGCTCCTGTGACTGTGAGACCGCTCCCGGGAGCCGACTGAAAATCCACCAGACTTGCGCCGCTGTTGGCAAACGAGTGGATCTCCGTTGCATCGACGGAACAGGGACTGCCGTCCACGCAGGTCGGGTCGATGAGAAAGCGGCCGCCGGTATAGCCCTGTGACGCGCGACCATAGAATTGACCGCGGAGGCTGACGCTCGCCGCGCTGATCTCCGCAAAACCGGCGTGCCCTCCATTCTTGCCCCCAGAGACATCGACGACTGCGCCCTTCTGAAAGATGGCTGTGCCACTCATCAAATTGGCAATCGCGCGGATTGTCCCACCGACTGAAACACCCTCGTCGCTACCCCTGGCGATGGTGCGACTGCCGTCCTTGAGGGTGACCGCGTTGCTCGCCAATAACTCGATCGTTCCGTTCCGCTCTTTCACACTGTTCGCTTGGATCAGCCCTTCTTGATTCACCACTTGGCCTGCCAGGGTGATATTGCCGCCATCGGCAATAAGATCTTTGAGGTTCACGGCCCGTCCGACGGGGTTGGAGAGTTCGGCAAGAAAACCTCTCCCATCCGGCCGATTCGACAGAAAGGCTGTCGTACCGGCGGCCAAGACGATGTTCCCCCCGGGACTCGTGATCACCCCATTATTTTCCACGTTGGGCGCGAGTAGATATACGCCATTGTGCAATGCATTGATGAGGCCCATGTTTTTCACCGGGCCTTCAAGACCTGTTCCCTGGAACAGATAGTGGCCGGCGAGAAAATTCGCACTCGACATATTCAGAGACGACGCCACCAGCCCGCCGACATTGAGCTGCGCGTTTGGACCGAACAGGATGCCGTTCTGGTTCAACAGGAACAGCATGCCCATGGCATTGAGCGTTCCGTCGAAGCTTGTGGGATTGATATCGCCGATCCTGACGAGCATTGCCGCGTTGGCTGCCTGGTGGACATTCACCGTTTCATTGCGCAGGGTATTGAACCCCTGAGCGTAGACGATCGAACTGAGCGCAGAGGATGTAATGGTCATGTTCGGCGTGCCGACACCATCGAACGACACTCCGGTGGTCGGGCTGGTCAGACCGACAGGGCTGGCCATGGCAATTGGCACGATCGCCAACTGGAACAGATATAAGCAGAGGATGACGCTCGCGAGGATCCGTAGTTTGTTCATGGCAGCATGTTCCAGTTAAAACGCGAGGCCGACCGAGAAATGCACGAACGTGTCGCCTTGTTGCGTGAGCGCTGTGTCCCGGAGCGCGAATCCTTGATCGATGATGAGCTGCCCCACATCCTTGGGAAACTTCACTCGAATCCCGGCCCCCACTCCTTCAAGTCGGAATTGCGACCTCTGACCAGGCTGCGCATCCTGCACCCAAAGTTGGGCGGCATCGTAGAAGGCTGCGAACTTCACTCTGATGGTGTAATCGGCGCTGCGCCGACGCTGCCACATCCGATCGATCGGGATGTCGATGATTTCCGGGGTCGTCAGTTCCGCTCGACCGCGGACACCGTTGTCGCCGATCGCTTCATACTGGTGGTAGCCTCGAACCGTATCGAAGCCTCCGGAAAAATACCCCTCGGCGGGAATCAGCGGCTGACTTCCCCATTGACCGTCTGCGTGTAGCGCCAGAGTAAAATCTCCCGGCAACGACTGAATTCGATCGAGTCCGCCCTGTAGCACGGCAAACGTCCCCGTCGATCCTTTGCGTTGCCCCGGCGGAGCGGACGGATTGCTCGGGTCCCCGGAGAAATCCTCCTTCGATCCCCCTGGAATCATTCCTGCCACGTAGCCCTTAGCAGTTGTGGTCAGTCGCGTGTATCCCCATGCATCGTAATAGGTCCCGGTGTAGTTCACGCTGGCCGGGGTGTATTGAATAGGACCCAGCACCGTGGCGGTGCCAAGATTGCCGGGAAAGGTCGCCTCGGTTGCCTTCAGATGCTTGTAATCCATTCCCAGCGACAGCGAATGGGTACCGGGAAAGTCTTTTGCGATCGGCATGAAATACCGGAATCCCGAGATGGTGGCATTACCGGAAACCGATACATTGCCGCCACCGACAAACGCCGACCCGCCTGCCAACACCGATTTACTGGTCGATTGCGACGCATACAGACTCAGCAAGTGGTCGGGCCACACAATGGGGACGACGAAGCTCGCACTGTAGTTTTGTACCTGCCCCCAATCGGTCGGTGTCTGTATGGTGCTGACCGTGAAAATCTCGTCTCCACCGAACAGGTTGGTATGCTGTACCTCCGCCACTAAGCGATTTTGAGGGGTCGAGATTGCACCTCTGTTGTCTCCCTCAATCTTTCCGTGAACCGGAAGCCGGTCTTTCACTTTCAACTCAAGGTTGATTAAGCCCTGTGCCTCCCCCGGCTTGAGCACCGGGACGACTTTCCGATCCGGATGGACGTTCAGAAGACTCAACTCTTTCATGAATGTCGGCTCATAAAGGACTGTTCCGTGCTTCAACGACGGGAGCTTCTCCAGGATCTCGTATTTCCAAAAATGCTCATTGCCGGTCACGGAGATCGATCCGATCCTCCCCTCCACTACGAGTAAACGAACCGTCCCACCTTCAATCGTTTGTTCGGGAATCGTGACGAGGACAGTCGGGTAGCCGGCATCACGATATGCCTTCTCCAACTCATTCTTAGCCTGTTCGATATCTTTCAAAGTCAAGCCCTTGCGTCTGTACTTCGCAAGGATGGCATCAATTTTTTCCGTCGGCAGCAGGCTATTCCCCTCGACAAGATACTGATCGACCGCGAAGCCCGATGACTCCGGCTGAGGCTTCGGTTCTTGACCCTGAGCTGGTTGCGGGACTTCCGCCGAACTGGACGGGGCTGCTGCTATCGGTTCTCGCGAAAGCGTCCCACCTCCGGCTTGCGCCATGCGAATGCTAGGAGCGGGCGAAGACATCCGTTGCCGGACTTCCCCTCCAAAAGACACGCTCGGAAGGGCCAGGGCCTCACCCATAACTGCCCCTCCCAGCATTACGATAACGATCCATGTGAACAACTCCCTCATCTCCCATCGCTTGGTTGAGCGAACGTAGATACCGGCACAGGATATAGCTATCTGGGGGGTGTTACAGAAGTGTTATCAATCAATTCGTGCGCTGTTAACTTCACCACACACGTCGATGCAGCCGCTCAGTGAGCGCTCGATTCAGGTATGATTGCTTCCTCGCATCAGCAACCGATTACAAAGGACGTCGAAAATGAATCGGCATCAGTGGATACGCCGCGCGCTGCTCGGCACGTATGTCATGTCGATCACATTTATACTTGCGCATTCCATCAATGCGTTTGTCTCTCATTCACTCTCGGCATCGACGAGTTCAGTCCTGCCAGCGATGGCGCCGCACAATGCATCATCAGAAACATACGACATGAAGGCTCTTGCGGATTCTATTTTAGCGGCGCGCCTGTTCCCCCTTCCTTATGATGCAGGTTCGCTCTCGGGCGGCGCCGAAGCAGCACCACCTCCATCCCCTCCTTTGAATGTCGCGAAATCGATTCTTCTGCTCGGCACGGCCATGAATTCGTCCACGAGCGGATTTGCGATTCTTGAAGACCTCTCAACAAAAAAGCAGACGCTCTACCATCTTCAGGAGACCGTGCCGTCCGTGGGAATGATTGCCCAGATTGAAAAGGACAGAGTTCTCTTTCGTCAGGGATCTCAGGAAGAATGGTTGAATCTTGCTATTGGAAAACTCAGCCCCGGTTTCGAGCGTACTATTTCCGCTTCAGCTCAACCTGCCTCACCACGACCGGTTTCTAAGCCAATTGCCGCTCTTCCGGTTTCACAGCTGTCATCGAAGGGCAGGAGGCCGATCACACGCCAGATATTAATCGATACGGCAAATAACCCGGCCCAGGTGAGCCAGCAGGCCCGGCTAGTTCCTTTAATTGTGAACGGGCAATCTCAGGGGATCCTGCTGGAAGTCGTCAATCACTACAGCTTTTACGGGCAGCTTGGATTTCTGTCCGGCGATATCCTGAAGCGGATCAATGGAGTCGAACTGCATGATCCTGCCAAATTTGCCGCCATCTTCCAACAATTGAAAGATGAGCGGACGATCAAAATCGACATTCTTCGAGACGACCAACCCAAGATCCTGGCACTCGACGTTCAGTAATAGACCCGCCGATCTTGTTCATTTGGTTGGTTTGGTTGGTTTGTTTGGCCTATTTGGTCTATCCAGTCTGTCTCGTCTATTTAGTCTGTCTTGATTATTCGGTTGAACCAGAGAGACCGAACAGACCAGACGACCAGACAGACCAGATCGAGTGTTTACCGAAAGTTAATAAGCGCGTAATGGCCCTGTCACGATAGATGGGCAAGGTGTTGAACTGTTCATCACCACTCGCATGGGGGTAGAGAAAATTGCGCATTCGGCATGTGCTTGTTCTCCTGGTTCTCAGTGGTTGCATCTCCCTGCTGACGGCAATTTCGCCTCACCAGAGCGAGGCCGAATGGTACGTCGGAGGCTATGGGGGCTACAGCATGCCGGGAAAGTTGAGCGATGTACAAATGCCGCTGTTTGGGGAGCGGCAGGCTCAAGCTCAGTTTCCAGGGTTCAATCCTATTTCGGGAGACACTCTCACCAGTTCATTGAGCGGCTCGGATATTTCGTTGAAAAGCTCGGCGATCTTCGGGGGGAAGGCGGGATACTTTTTCAAGGACGAAGGGTTCAGTTGGCTGGGAGTGGAAGTTGAGGCCTTTACCAGCCAGCCGACCATCAAGCAACAGGAGGTGACGACCACCCTCAACGCCACCTTTGTACCAAAAGTTACTGCACCCCCGATTGTACCAACCACCATCACCCAACCCGGGACGCTCCAGTTGGAAGAATCAAGCATGCGGCTGATCACCGTCGTCTTCAATGTGGTCGCTCGGTATCCCGGGACAACCTTCCAGCCCTATGTCGGTATCGGAGGAGGCGGCTTCTACTTCAGCAGCTCCGGCCAAATCGACGGACGTCAAGTGGTGCCTGGACTCAACGCACAGTTAGGAATGAAAGTGCTGGCGACTGAGGAATGGGGGTTCTTTGTGGAAGGGAAGTACAACTACGCCACAATCACGAATCTCGATCCCTCCGGCTATGGGCTCAGCGGCGTATACAGCGCGTTCAATGCCATCGCCGGTGTCGCGTATCACTTCTAATGGTGCGTGACGGGCGAGACAAGCGAGAATGGCGCGACGCGAAGTTCAGACCGCCTATCCCGTCCCGCTTTTCGCGCATGTCTCGCGAGTCGCGCGCGAGAAACGTAGGCTAGGTATTGCTTCCTTATCATTACATCTGCAACATTAGCGGTACCTTGAGGAGACCGCGATGATTCGTGCCGACAAGCCTCCCTCGAAACTGCCAGATCCGGTTACTGACAACCCGACTGTTACATCAAAAGTCGAGCGTGAAATCAAACTGACGGTCGATGACCATTTTCATCTGCCCAAACTCCCCGGCACTACAATTCCACGACATCTGCTAACCTCAACCTATTTCGACACCTCCCAGTACGACCTCGCCCATGCCGGGATCACCCTCCGCCATCGAGTCGAGCGTGGGAAACAGGCCTGGCAACTGAAACTCCCTCTGATGAAGGGCCGGCAGGAAGTTGAACTGGTCGATCGCCGGACTATTCCACCGACCATATTCAGGGATCTGCTCTTTCTCCATATCAGACAACGGGAACTCTTGCCTGTAGGGACTTTGCGAGTCTGGCGGGCCGGCGTTCGTGTGCACATAGACCGTGTCCCGGTCGCAGACGTCACGCTCGACCAGGTGTCCGTCATGAAGAAGGGATCAGTACTACAGCACTTTCGAGAACTTGAAATCGAGCAGGTGAACGGAAAGGCCCGCACATTGCCAGACCTCGAACGGCAACTCCGCCGGGCGGGAGCCGAGGATCATGACGGACGACCCAAGCTGTTTCGCGCGCTTTCTTTGGTGGTTCCCGGTCTTGAGCCACCGCCGGCATCGGATGCGCCGGCCTTGCCCCATGTGAGGTGGGCTCTCGCACGACTCGCCCGATGGCTGATTGCGCATGACCCAGGCGTGAGGCTTGGGAGGGAACCGGAAAGTCTGCATCAAATGCGCGTGGCCACGAGACAATTGCGCGCCGTTCTACGCGCCGCCAGGCCCCTGCTGATTCCTGAATGGGCAGACTCGCTGCGGGATGAGTTGCGCTGGCTCAGCCAACTGCTGGGACCGGCCCGCGATCTTGACGTGCAACTCGCCTATTTCCGCGAGGAATCTGCCGAACTGGATGCGCGAGACCGCCGAACTCTGACACCATTCATTGCCCATCTGGAGGCCCAACGGAACAGCATCCAGGAGATCCTACTCAACAAGCTGAAGAGCGCGCGGTATCTCGACCTCATCAGGCTGCTCCAGGAAGCGCCGCATGACCCTACCGCCATTGAATCCACCGCGACGTTGCACGACCTTGCCAGGCAGGAGTTCTCAAAGTTGCGAAAGGTGATTCGCCAGGCTGGTCACACCGCCAACAATGCCAATATTCACAGGATCAGAATCAAAACGAAACGGGCTCGCTATGCCGCCGAACTTGCGGAATCGACGGTCGGCAAATCCGCCACGCGCTTTATCAACAAGGCCCGCGCCGTGCAGGATCTCTTAGGCCTATACCAGGATGCCTTTAAAGCTCAAGCGTATATCCAGGCGTTCCTCAAGCAATCGACGAGTATGCGGGCGGCCTTCGTTGCCGGACGCATGGCCGAGCGCCTGCATCTGCGCCGGGAGAAGGCCAAGGAAAAGATGAAGCGGCTCCTGAACAGTCTCCTGAAGCGTGGTGAGAAGGTGTGGGAATAATAGAGCTACAGCATAGGAAATGGCGGAGCGCCCTCCATATTTTTCCGCATAATTCCGTGCAAGATTTTCAGAACGGCGGTTTTACGTCATCGCACAACGAGCACGGAGCTTTTCGCATGCTGCACCACTCGCGTCGACACGCTCCCAAGGAGAAACCTGGCGATCGCGCCAAGCCCTTTCGCCCCCATCACGATCAGATCGGCCTTCTGTAGAGAGGCTGCCTTTATGATCTCTTCCGCAGGATTCCCAAGGTAACAGAGAGGCTCGGCCGTAAATCCCGCCTTGACCAGCTTCTGCACGCTCTGTTCGAGTAATGTCTTGCTTCCTTCCTTCAGCCCGGGATACATGACCAACGGCAAGACATGGAACACGCTGACGTGAATCGGCACGCCCCCTCTCTTGCCGATCGAACGATCTGGCCGAAACTTGGCCAGGACAAACTTCAGCGCTTTGGCCGAGGCCTCCGATCCATCGGTCGCCAAGAGAATCCGCCGCAACGGCGCCGCCTCTTCCTTGACGACAAGCACGGGGCAGGTTGCATGATGGATGAGATTTGTCGAGACGCTGCCGAGCATGAAGCGGTCGAGCGCGTCGAGGCCCTGACTGCCCACCACCAGGAGCCCGTCCCGTTTCGGCGCCCGTTTCAAGATCGTCGGTGCGACAGGCCCTTGATCCTTGCAGGCCCTACCCTTGAGCTTCAGCGAGGCCAACAGTTGTCTGGCCTCCTTGAGAGTTTTGACTGAACGAGCTTCCATACGCTGGACTTCCTCTTGGATGTACCGTTCAGTACCGGCCATTACCGGCTGCGCAAGAAACGGCGCACGGAGCGCGGCGACATCCAACACATGCAGCGCCGTTATCTTTGCCGGCTCGGCAAATGGCAACGTAGCCAGCCAGTTCAGTGCCCATCCCCCATACTTCGATCCATCCGTCGCAACAAGCACATTCATGTTCCCCGTCCTTTCGTTTGATCTCTCAGCACGTTCGCTCTGTCATCGAACAACGAGCACGGCACAATGAGAGTGTTGGACCACCCTCGTCGACACGCTCCCGAGGAGAAACCGATCAATGTCGGCCAGCCCCTTGGCTCCCATCACGATTAGATCGGCATGCTGTTGGGAGGCCACTTTCATGATCTTTTCAGCAGGATTACCAAGCCGGCAGAAAGCTTCAGCCGTAAATCCCGCCTCGATCAGCTTCTGTGCGCTCTGTTCGACCAACCTCCGGCCTGTCTCCTTTACCTTCAGCCCCCGCTGCTTGATCCATGGTATCGTCGTTCCGACATCGATGGGGGCCAACGGGCGGGGTGCAATGACATGGACCACCGTCACATGAACCGGCACGCGCCTCCCCTTGCTGATCGATCGATCCGGCTGAAACTTGCTCAGCACAAACTTCAGCGCTTTGGCCGAGGCCTCCGATCCATCGGTTGCCAGGATAATCCGCCGTAACGGCGGCGCCTCGCCCTTGACGACGAGCACCGGGCAGGTTGCATGCTGGATGAGTTTGGTCGATACACTGCCGAGCAGGAAGCGATCGAGGGCGTCGAGGCCTTGACTGCCTACTACCAGGAGCCCGTCCCGTTTCGGCGCCCGTTTCAAGATCGTCTGGGCGACCGCTCCTTGCTCCTTGCGGGCCGTACCTGTGACCTTCAGCAACCTCAACTGCTTGGTGACTTTCTTAAGGGTTCTTGCCGCGCGCGCCTCCACGCGCTGAGTCTCTACCTTCGTCCGAAACGGCAACCGAAGCCAGGCGCTATCGAGCACATGCAGCGCCGTCACATTGGGTGGCTCGACGAACGGCAGTTTGGCCACCCACTTCAGGGCCCATTGCCCGTACTTCGATCCATCCGTCGCGACAAGCACCTTCATGGCATCATTCCTTTCATATGCACACCCCGGTCCTTCCTTTAGCAGGATGCTGAAAAAGTCCGCCAGCGTCGTTCTCGCATCGCTCAGAGGCTCAACGTACCGAAGCGTACGCCTCGCCTCTTCGCTCGCTGCGGCCTTGCTGGACGGCCATTTTGAGCATCCTGCGATTATTTTGCTATCAGCGCCATATCTAAGATTCCATTTACGCTTTATGTATAAACCAAGTTTTTCCGCAGCCTGTTATACGATAGAACTGAATCGTTCTCTGAATACGTCCGCAGACAATCCTACAGACGAGGCACACCGCTCTACCGTCTGAGAATCTGCCATATCCTCCGGAGCCAGACGGATCATGTAGCGCCGCGCGATCTGATACGACTCGGAAGCGACATCCACCATTCGAACCTTCGCCCGTCCGGTGGCGGGATCCAACATCTGCTTAAACGGAATCGGTGTGAACCGCCCTTCCTGGATCGAAACCATAGCGGCATTGCCTCCCTCGAGGAGGAACTGCGCCGCACAATACCCGAGATCGCGTGTGTACTCCATATCGAAGGGGATCGGATCGGCACAGCGCAACTCATACCCAACGTTCTTCGGTACAATCGTCATCGTAAGACCGAATCCACCCAGCACCCTGCTGACTTCACGCTTGAGTACATCCCCGATATCGATCTCCGAGAGCCTGATGTGGCCATGTTGATCTCGTTCGACATGATCGAGCCCTCCCAGGTCTTGAGGGTCCAGCACCTCGACTAACCCCTCGGCCAACACGGCGACACCGTCGAATCGTCCCTCGCTCGCACGTTTGATGATGGCCGCTGCCAATGTATCGACCAACGTCGCCAGCTTCGCCGGTCGCTGACGGAACTCCTCGGGAATGAGCGTCACGGTCGCACCAGCCGCCTTTCCAACTCCCAACGCCAGATGGCCGGCTTTCCGCCCCATCGTCACGACGAAATACCAGCGGGATGTCGTATGCGCGTCTACCATCAGGTTTTTCACAATCTCTACCCCGACATGTCGCGCGGTCTGAAACCCGAAAGTCGGAATGCCGTGAGGAAGATCCAGATCGTTATCGATTGTCTTCGGCACATGCACGACGGAGAGACGACCCGCCGCCCTTTCTTCCAATTTGAGCGCGGAATAGGCCGTGTCGTCACCGCCAATCGTAATCAGCCTAGTGATGCCCAGCCGAGCCAAGGTCGATAGAACCTGCTCGAGCAATTCCGCCTTTTTCGTGGGATTCGCCCGCGACGTACCGAGCAACGAGCCACCTCGAAAATGGATGCGACTCACCTCTTCAGACAAGAGGGGCTTTACGTGACTCATGCTCCCATCCATCAACCACTTGAACCCGTCGAAGATGCCGATCACGTTGCACCCACCCACGATGCTCCGAATCGTGGCGGCACTGATGACGCTATTGATGCCGGGGGCCGGCCCGCCGCCGACTAAGATGCCGACGCTTGTGGGAGAAGAATTCATGATGCGATGGTTCCTTTAACCTCAGTTGAACTTCTCAAATACACTATCCAATAGACCAGTGCGACGAGGACGGTACCGCCGAAGATGTTACCGATCGTAACTAACGCAAGATTGCTGATCGCGTCAACAGCTGAAAGCGGCGCCGAGGTCCCCGCGGCAAGCGCGACACCCATCGGGAGAAAATACATGTTGGCAACGGAATGCTCGAAGCCGCAGGCGACAAACCCGGTGATTGGGAACAGGATGGCCAAAACCTTATCGGTCACGCTCCGCGCTCCCATGCACAACCAGACAGCTAGACAAACCAGCACGTTGCAAAGAACCCCGCGCGCAATGGTCGAGACCGGATCGAGCGAAATCTTGCTGCGCGCAATCTGGATCATCGTCTCCCCGACCGAGCCGTCGCCCATATTTTGTATGCCGGCCAGCCATACCAAGGCCGCTGTTCCAACTGCTCCAGCCAGGTTGCCGAGATAGACCCATCCCCAGTTCCTCATGATTTGGTGTGTCGTCACCCGACCGGAAGCCCAGGCCATGGCAATCAGGTTATTGCCGGTAAAGAGCTCCGCTCCACCCACCAACACCAGCACAAGACCCAAACTAAACGCGACACCCCCCGCGAGGCGGTGGAGGCCGAAGGGGACCGCAACCCCTTTCCCGGTCGTCATGGTAACGGTATAGAAGAGGGCGCCCAGCGCAATAAAGGCTCCAGCCAAGACGGCCAGGACGAACATGGTCAGGACCGGCATCGCAGCTTTTGTGACGCCGACTTCACGCACCCGCATGGCGATCTGTGCGGGAGCGTAGGCATCGAGCAGTGATGTCGGCGTGGCGATTGTTTGATCCATGGTTAATCGAGCAATCAGCTTTCAGCTAGCCTTATGTAATCAGTTGACGCCGCATGTGCCGCAGCTCCGCTTCATCTTCCGGATCGAGTTCCTCCCGTTCAATCGGCTCGACGCGCACGGCAGACACCTTGTACTCAGGGCATTTTGAACTGTCATCCGCACTCGACGAGAGCAATGCATTCACCGTAGATGCAGGGAAGTGAAAGCTCGTAAAGAGATGCCCCGGCAGAACCCGCTCACTTCCCACAACTGGAAGCAGGGCCTCGCCACGGGCACTCACCAATCGAACGACCTCACCGTCACGCAAATGCAGTTTCTCCATATCGTCCGGATGCATTTCTAGCACGTCTGTATCGACTAATTCGAGAATGTCCGTCCGGCGTGTTTGGGCTCCGCAGTTGTAATGCTGGAGAATACGGCCCGTGGTCAGGACGAACGGATAATCGTCCGTAGGCGCCTCACCAGGCGGCAAGTACTCGACGGCGACAAATTGTGCCTTCCCCTTTGGAAAGGTCTCCTGATGCATCAGCGCTGTGCCTTCATGCTCGGCAGTCGGCACCGGCCATTGCAGCCCTTCATGTTGGTCGAGCCGATCGTAGGACACACCCGCACACATCGGGGTGAGCTTGGCAATCTCGTCCATGATTTCAGCGGGATGTCGATAGGGCATGGGATAGCCCATCCGGGTTGAGACTTCGCAAACCACGCGCCAATCCGGAAGAATCCCGTGAGGCGGCTCCACTGCTTTCCTGATCCGCTGAATACGCCGTTCAAGATTGATGAAGGTGCCATCCTTTTCCAGAAACGATGCGCCGGGCAATACCAAATGTGCAAACTTCGCGGTCTCGCTGAGAAACAAGTCTTGAACAACCAGAAACTCCGTCCGTTTCAAGGCCTCGTGCACTTTCTTCAAATTCGGGTCGGTCTGTGCAACGTCATAGCCGATGATCCAGAGCCCCTTGAGCCGGCCCGCAATCGCCGCATCCCACATGCCGGGCGTTTTCATACCGCGCTTCGTGGGCAAGGGGCGACCGGTGACGGTCTGATGCAGCGTTGCGAGTTTTGGATCGTCCAAACTCTGATAGCCGGCGAAGTAGGTCGGGAGGCAGCCCATATCCGAGGCTCCCTGCACATTATTTTGTCCGCGCAAAGGATTGATGCCGGTGCCGGGCCTTCCGATGTTGCCGGTTGCCAGAGCCAGGTTACAGAGCGCGATGACCCCATGACTGCCCCAGCGATGTTCCGTCACACCGAGACCATGACAGCAGTACGAGGCACCGCTGCTCCCATAAAGTCGAGCCGCCTGGCCGATAAGATGGGCCGGCACACCGGTAATGGCCTCAGCCGCTTCCGGCCTACAGTCAGAAACGGTCTTGATCCAATCTTCGATTCCTTCGGTCCTTGCCGTAATGAAGGCCTGATCGAGGAGCCCTTCCTTGACCAGGACATGGCCCATCGCATTGAGCAAAGCGACATTGGTGCCGGGTCGCAGTTGCAGATGCAGATCGGCCAGCCGCGCCAACTCCGTGCGCCTGGGATCGATCACGATCACGGGCACCCCACGCCGATGCGCCTGCTTGATCCTGGCCCCGACTACAGGATGGGACTCCGTCGGATTCGCCCCGACCACCATGATCAGCTGAGCCATTTCGAGATCCTGAAGGGAATTGGTCGCAGCGGAAGCGCCGAGCGTTTCCATCATGCCGGTGACGGTCGCGCTGTGGCAGACACGGGCGCAGTTGTCGATATGGTTCGTACCGATCACGCAACGCATGAACTTGGCGAAGAGATAATTTTCTTCGTTCGTGCCCCGGCTGGATGAAATCGTTGCGAGGGCATCCGGGCCGAATACACCCTTGATGCGTGTAAACTCCTGCGCAACCAGATCCAATGCCGATTCCCAAGAGATCTCTTCCCAGTCGTTCCCACGTCGCAGCAGCGGGACTCGCAGCCGATCCGGTGCATCGTTGTAGGTCCAACCGAACCGTCCCTTCATGCAGGCATGTCCCCGGTTCGAAGGCCCATCGTCTGCCGGAATCATCTGAACCACTCGTCCATCCCGGACACCGGCGTCGAATGCGCAACCGACACCACAATAGGCACAGGTCGTGCGCACAATTCTGATCGGCGCGCCCTGCGTCAGCACTGTCTTCTCCATGAGCGCACCGGTCGGACATTCCTTTACACAGGCACCACAGGAGACACAGTTGGATGCGGCAAACGCTCCCGTCTCGCTCATGAAGGGTCCCCCCCCCGCTGTAGGCCTCACTGAAAATCCACGCCCGAACATCGTCAAGGCATGAGTCCCTTGAATTTCATCGCAGGCCCGCACACAGCGGGCGCAGGAGATACAGGCTGCATTGTCGAAGATGAAGAACGGATTCGAGTCATCGCGCACGGAAGCGCGCTTGCTGCGCACCCCGTCGGGATACCGAACTCTATCGACGCCGCATGCGAGCGCCAGTTCGCGTAATGGCCCCGACATCTCGCTGCCTTCAGGCTGTTCAGACAAATATAGTTCGATGATGTTGTGGCGATGCCGCTTGAGCCGATCGCTCTCGGTGCGGACGACCATATTGGGTCTCACCGGAGTCGTACAGGAAGCGGGCGTCCCGGACTGCCCGTCAATTTCACAGATACAAAGTCGACAGGAACCGAAGGGAGCGAGCTGATGCGAGACGCAAAGGCTGGGGATCGAAATCCCGTTTTTCTTGGCAGCCTGGTAGACCGTCTCACCGGGTGAGGCAAGTACCGAACGGTCATTGATAGTCAGATGTACTGTCTGTCCGGCATCAACCATCTCTGATCCTCTAGCAGGATACTGAAAAAATGTACCAGCCTGTTGGAAGGTTATGGCTGATTCGACGACTAGTGGCCTGCGGCGGGTGCACCACCATGTTGGCTGCCCATCATCCCCTGCATCCCTCCATGCGCGCCTTGCATCTTATTTCCATGGCCATCCTTTCCCTTGGCTCGTTGTTCAGGAGTCAGGACCCCGAGCGCATCGTACCGGGCTTTGAACGCCAGCATCCGCCGTCCCACATCCAGCGACCCGCTTTGTTTCACTTTGGCTTCGACTGCGGATAGATCGGTCTTCTCATCCTCCACTAATGCCCGCAATTCACGTTCAGCAACCTGGATCTCCGCATCGACTTTGATCCGTCCACGGTCGAAATCCAATTCAATAGCCTTCAACTTCTTCACCTGTTCCTCCGTCAGCCCGATTTCTTTCTGGTGTTTCAAGAGATGCTGGAGATGCTCTGCTGATTGGGCATCCTGTCCCGTGTGCCCCATATGATCCATCATCATTTCACAACAGCCATGTTTGCCGGAATGCGCATGCGAGCCCATTTGTTCATAATCCGCCAGACTCGGCTGCACACCTAATCCCAGCAGAGCAATCAGACTCATCACGCTCATGAGAATATTAGTCTTCATGGAATCCTCCTTGGTTGGTCAACGTCTCCGACATCTCTCGCATTTCTCATTCGTCACGCAGGTCTCGTGAACTCCACTCCTTGCCTGAATTCGTCTCCGAAATGTTCGATCGCGGTTAGGACCGGATAGGGCGCTCGCCCTCCCAAGGCACAAAGACTGGCAGTCTTCATGGTTTCTCCAAGATCAGACAAGAGGACGAGATCCTCCGCCGTTCCCTGGCCCCTCTGAATCCGTTCGAGAATTTCCCGCCCGCGCACTGATCCAATGCGACAAGGTGTGCACTTGCCGCAAGATTCGTCCGCTGTGAAGGCCATGAAGTGCCGTGCCAGCTCGACCATGTTTGTCTCATCATCGTAGACGACGATACCGCCATGCCCAAGAATGGCTCCGGCCTCGGCAAAGGCGTCATAGCAGATGGGGATATCGAGTTGCGATTCGGGAAAGAGGCTTCCCAACGGTCCCCCGACCTGCACGGCTTTGAACCGTGAGCCCGGTGCCATGCCACCGCCGAATCGATCCAAGACATCGCGGAGCGTCAGTCCGAATGGAACTTCCACTAAACCAGGCTGTTTCACCCTGCCACCGAGCTGTAGGGCCATCGTCCCGCAGGACCCTTCAGTGCCGAGAGAGGCATGCCATGCGCCGCCTTGTGCCAGGATGTTGGGAATTGTCGCGAAGGTCAGGACATTGCTGACGATCGTCGGTCTGCCATAGAGTCCGGACTCTGCCGGGTAAGGCGGTTTCGCCATCACGACACCACGGCGGCCCTCCAGCGATTCCAGCAGGGCAGTTTCTTCGCCGCAGACGTAAGAACCGGCGCCGACCACCACCTCAAGATCGAACGGAGAGTCGTCGCAATCCAACAGGTCCCCCTCGCGCGCCTTCTGAATCGCAAACCGCATAGTCTGCGCCGCCGCCGGGTATTCATACCGGCAATAGATATAGCCGCGCATCGCTCCGATCGCCCTGGCACAGATCATCATGCCTTCGATCAGTCGAAAGGGATCGCCCTCCATGATCATTCGATCGCAATAGGTACCGGCGTCTCCTTCGTCGGCATTCGCCACGATATACTTGTGCTCAGACCCGGTCTGCTGCGCAACCTGCCACTTTTTCCACACAGGAAACGCCGCACCTCCCCGACCTCGCAGTCGGGAAAGGCGCAACTCTCCGACAATCGCCTCCGGCGACAGGCCTTGCGCTGCTGCCAATCCCTTGAGGCCCCCTCGTGTTTGATACTCATCGATTGCGAGCGGCTCGGTGATGCCGAAATTGGCAAAGGTGAAGCGCGTCTGTTGTTGCACGAACGGTATCTCTGCAACCGGCGTCCCACCCACCCCGGCCACGATACGAGGCAAGTCATCCGACGCCACGTTGAACCAGGCCTCACGCCCGTTGGGTGTATCTCTCTCTACCATCGGCTCCAAGAAGAAGGCTCCGCGCGAGGACGTGCGTATCAGTTGAATCTCAGTACGCTCGCTCCAGGCATCGGCAAGTCGCTCGGCGCCGGCCGCACGGGAAGAGGTATCGTTGGCGAGATAAAGCCGGACCATGTCGCTATCGCTCCAGTTCTGAGTTCTGAATTATAAGTGCTGAGTTATGAACGAGAAGACGTGTTCAGCACTCACAACTCAGAACTTATTTGTATCGTTCCAGCAACGCCGCCACCTGCGAGGGCACGACGCGCCCGTGCACTTCGTCGTCAACGATCACGGTCGGCGACACAGCGCAGTTACCCGCGCAGGACATCTGTTCCACAGTGAACCGCTCTGCCTGCGTTCTGTCTCCAGCAGCGACGCGCACGTGATCTTGTATCGCACGGAGGACGCGCAGGCCATGGTTCGCCGTGCAGGATTCTCCCCTGCAGACTCGAATGAGATACCTGCTAGAAGGCTGAGTCCGGAGGTCTGAATAATAGGACAAGACCCCGGCGACCTGGGCATCCGTCACCCCTAATACCTGTGCAATCTGAGGCAGATCACTCGTCGGCACATATCCCAGAGAAGACTGGACAGCCAATAGTGTCTTGAGGATGTTCGGTTTATCCGGCGGCGCAGGGCGACAGGTTTCGAGCATCTCGGCGAGCCTCGTCCCGCACTGAGTCCTCATCGAATTACCTCACAGATTGCTTAAAATACCGTCCTCGTCGTTCGTGAAACATGAACGAGCCGGGCGTGACATGCGAGACAGGCGCGACTCGTGCAGATTACACTTCCGGTCAACCTCACCTTTCTCGCCAGTCTCGCTCGTCCGCTTGTCTCGCTCGCTATTGCTAGTCAAGCCCCACATGGGCTCTCAGCCTGTGATAGTCGAAGGATGCTTGCCCCACGCGCCTGGTTCCAGGATCGTGGCGCTCCATGTCGTCAATCAAGGCGGCAACCTGTTCGCGACCGGCTGCTGACGTTGCGACGTGACGCGGCATCTGATTCCCTATTGAAGGGCAGGCCCGTTCCGCCCATTCCAGGTACAGGGTTTCCAAGAATCCGTTCAAGAGAGCACGATCTTCCTCCGCCGAAACCAGCAACGTCAGAGGCCCATCGACGGCCAACTCCGACTCCTTGAGCTGCCGGGGCGGTGGCGTATAGGTCTCGCCGCGGAAATGAAGTGAGAATCCGAACGCTGCTGCCAGCTTGTGCTTGACGGCATCGAGCCGTTCTCGCGAATCACACTCCACCCACAACTGGCTCGCCGTGAGAATCAGTCGTACGACCACCGCTGATTCAGGGGAACCGGATGCCTCTCGCTGCACGAAGTGCTGCGCCTCCTTGGAAGCTGAAGCTCCACCAGGTGGAGAAACGGTTGCTTCATGCTCGAATCCTTCCAATCCTGCGAGCATTTCAGCCATGCATCCGTACTCGCAATGATCGTACAGGGCCAAGGCATACAGATAGGGCTTCCCCCCTTCTCCCTCATAGTGAATACTTTTCACGGCGTCAATGAGCGCGGCAATCCGCATGCGCGCGAAGGTCCACATCAACATATGCCCGTAGCGCTTGGCGAATTCCTGCCACTCCCCGAGTTCGAAAGACCCGGCAGAAATTTCCACCTGCCGCCGGTAATCGAGCGTGGCGTTCAGCAGACCCTTTCCATCCTCGTTGGACAATATGATTGCGGCGCCCGCGAAGACCGCCCGCTCCCATTCCACATCGCCCGGCTCACGGATCAGCCGCGTAAGAAGAACCTGCCCAGGCTGCAGTTCCTTGCGGAAGGCTCCGTCAACAACGCGATAGACCCGCGCATCTCCTATTGAGCGGAAAACCAGCCGCTTGGCCTGCTCGTCGAACGACAGGAACTCTGCCAGATCGAGATAGGAATGTTTCAGCGGATCCAACCATTCCCGCTCTTCTTGCGGGATATGCTCCGTGATGACGTCGCGCAATTGCTCGATCAGCGTCAGTTGCCCATCCTGCGGGTAGAAGTCGGAATAGAGTAAGAGGTTGGCTAACTCCGTTTCCTGCGGCAGCGGAGACAGCAGACCCGCGGCTCCGCCTTCAAGGTAGGGCTGGAGGGTAAGCCGCATGGCAATCTGCCGCTGGACATCCATCCCTGGCTCCGAAGAAAGGGAGTCCAACCGGGCGAGTAACGAATCGAGCGGCGGGACAAGAGGCACCCAGAGGCCGGCTGTTGTTTCACTCGCGAGCTTCATGAATTTCTTCCATCACGATGGCCTCTGCGTCGAGCCAGTCCTCAAAATCATGTCCGTCACGATATCCCCGCTCTTGCCATAATTCAAAAGCCTTTGTCGCAATCTGTTCCCTCATGCCATTTGGCAACTCGATAGACCGTGGCGATGCCGCCAAAGGCGAACGCATCGAGGATTTCATTTTCCTTGTGGGTTTCATTGCACTTGTCATCACGAACTCCTTGGCTAATTATGGATTATTGGAAACATTTCCTCCGGAATCGCTTGGCCCGAACTTTTGGCTGCGAACCGCGATGACAGGACAGTGCGCTTTTCTCAGAACGGCCTCCGCCACGCTGCCGGAAATGGTATGTGAAATCCCGCGGCGCCCATGCGTGCCCATCACGATGAGGTCGCAGGGCAGGGTCTTAGCAGCATCTAAGATTGAATCGGACGGAAAGCCTCCCCGCAGCCGATACTCCACCACCATATCGGGATGCTGGTGGGTAGCAGCCAACTCCTCCAGTCGTTTCGTCCAGGTCTCGCGCACATATTCGCGGCTCCTGAAATGGCCGAGGTCAAAGTCCAAACCATATGACACCGGCTCCAGCACATGCAGTAACATCACAGACGCCTTCGCCTGCTTCGCCACCACAACTGCATACTTAAAAGCATCGAGGGAACAATCTGAAAAATCGACCGGCACGAGGATGCGCTCCAGCGTGACAGGTCTCGTCAGGACGCTCTCATCTTCGTTGTCTGCCGGCTCCGTTCTCACCGCCAGCACGGGGCAGGGAGCTCCACGAATGACCCGCTCGGCAGTACTCCCTAACAAGACGTGGGCAAGACCTGTCTTACCCCTGGTCCCTACGACGATGAGGTCTGAACCTTCCGCCCGCGCCGCAGCAATCACCTCTTCACTGGGAATACCAGCAGCCATCCTGGTCGTGATCACAATGCCTCGCGGTTCCGCACGGCCCTTGAGGTCGTCTAACTGCGACGATGCGCGCTTCATCAGATCAGCCAAATATTCTTGATTAACCGGATAGTTGGGATTGAGTCCCGGTGGAAATTCCGCGACGCACAGCACCGTCAAAGAGGCCCGCCATGAACAGGCCAGCGCACAGGCATAGTCCTCCGCCCGCCTGGCCCATCGTGAAAAATCAGTGGCAAATAAGATTCGTTTGATCAAAATATCATCTCCTCACATCCGCGTGGCGTGCGTGAAATGCGCGAAAAGCGTGACATGTCCGGATAGAATGTTCGCCTAACCTCACCCGTCTCGCTCATCCCGCCTGTCTCGCCCGTCTACTTTTTCCTAAACTGCCTCCGCGCTGAGCAGAAGCAACTCACCCTTCATGTTCGGATGGATTGAGCACCGGAACTCATACCGGCCAGGCCGGGACATGTTGAAGCGAATGGCCGCATCCCGTTTGGGATCGAGAAATACTCCACCCAGCCCTCGGCCATAGACGATCACCCCGTCCTTCTCGATCTGAGTCGGAAGGCCATCAAACATGGTTGAACCAAAGTCGTGCCGTTCGGCATCCTCGTTCCTGACCTTGATCACTGAAGGGAATCCAAGGCGGAGCACCCCCTGCTGAGTCACGAACTTGAAATCCTTGATCCTGACCTCGACGACTTGCTCCGACTGAGCGAAAATAGGCTCCGCCGTCTCCCACCAGAACCCACAGGTAACGGCAAGCACAAGCACCCATCCCCACTGCATCTTTTGACTGCTCATGTATCCCTCCTTATCAGGAACCGTAAAAGGCACGATGTGAAAGGTGAAACGTATGACTGGAGAATATTGTTCCTCCGAGACATTTCACGTTTTACCTTTCACTTTTCACGAATAACGAACGACTGGGCTTGGTTGGCAACGGAACAGTCAACACCGGACAGCCCGCAGTCCGCACTACCTTTTCTGCCGTACTGCCGAAAAAGATCTTGTCCATGTTACCTGAGCGACCTCCATAACTCCCCATCACCACCAGATCCACCTTTTCCATCCGGGCCGTCTTCGCGATCTCCACAAACGGCCCGCCCTCCAATACGATTCGCGTCACGGTCACACCCTTGGTCGATTCTGATTCCAGCAATCGTCGCACATTGAGCCGCGCATGATGGCGCAGCCGCCGCTTCTGGCCCTGTGCGTCAGAGGGCACCGCCAATAACCCCAGTTGATTGAACGTCGCCAGGGCACTGGTGTCGATTACATGCAACAACAACAGCTGGGCTTGAAATGTCTTGGCAAGAGTCAACGCGACACGGAAGGCTTCTTCCGAACAAGGAGAAAAGTCTACCGGCACAAGGATCTTCGTGAAGAGCGATTCAGCCATGTGACCTCCCAAAGGTTTGACTCATTCTCTGTTATCAGCAAGGCCGGTGCCATCAATCCAGACTGAAGGCTGAAGGCTGAAGGCTGAGTGGAAACAAAGACTTGTTCTCGCTTGTTAGGCTATACGCCATGGGCCATCAGCTCTTTGAATTTTTGACGGGGGTATCTTGCTACAGCTCAATTTTCTCTGCTGTAGCAGAAGGCGACAGAAAATCTAAAGCATGAGGCCTGCCGTATCCGGCGGGGACGAGAGACGAGGTCGAATGCCTTCACTCTTCACCCCTTACGAGTCACCCCTTACCCCTGACGCAGTCGTAAAAGCGACGGCACTGGACTTGCTGAAATGTAGCAAGGAAAAGGTTATGCCGACCGGTCTTGTTCATCAGGTCTGTCTGGTTCATCTGGTCTATCTGGTTCAACCAACGAAACGAGACAGACAAGATCAACAAGACAAACCAGATAGACCGCCCTGGTCCCAGATGTGCGAACCAGTGAAGCTCTGGCGTGCCCACATAGTTTTTCCGCAACCTGCTGGAGGGCGTCAATGACATCATCGACGAAAATGGAAGCTCCAGAAGAGGTGACGATCCGATCCGGTCACCTCAGACTGGACGGCTATCTGGAGGTTCCCCAGTCGCCGCTGGGAATCGTGGTCTTCGCCCACGGAAGCGGAAGCGGGAGGCTTAGTCCGCGCAACAACTTCGTCGCCCGTTATCTCCAGCAAGGAAGAGTCGCCACGCTCCTGATTGATCTACTGACCCCGGATGAGGCCGATGACCGCCGCAAGGTTTTCGACATCGACCTGTTGGCAGATCGAGTGCTATTGGCCAAAGCCTGGATCGAACAGGGTGCCAGGACAAAGGGCCTGGGCATCGGCTATTTCGGCGCGAGTACCGGAGCGGGCGCGGCCCTGCAGGCGGCAGTCCGCGATCCGTCGTCGATTCAGGCTGTCGTGTCAAGAGGCGGCAGACCGGATCTGGCCGAAACCTATCTGTCTTTGGTCGCCGCTCCGACGATGCTGATCGTCGGAGGAAACGACGAGCCGGTCATCGAAATGAATCTAGCCGCCTATCGGCAGCTCTCCTGCCCGAAACAACTGGTGATCGTGTCCGGAGCAACGCATCTTTTTGAAGAGCCCGGCGCGCTTGAACAGGTTGCAGAACATGCTCTCCTCTGGTTTCAACAGCATTTCCACCCTTGCTCACAAACAAAGGAGCATCTTCAATGAAAACCATACTCGCGGTTGACGGATCGGATAATTCCTATGAGGCCGTTCACATCATGAACTACCTGGCCCGGGCAGAACAGCTCACCCTGCTTCATGCGCTAGATGTCTCCAGACCGGCCTACCCCGAGATGTTGCCGGAAGTGGCGGAGGAGATCTATAAGACTCTTGAACAGAGCATGAAGGAAGACGGCGAGCGGCTACTTAAGCGGGTTGAGTCTCTCCTCCCGCTCCACGCAGGCCCCACGACAAAACAGCTTCGAGTCGGGTCTCCGGCAAAAACAATCCTGTCGATGGCTGAGGAACAGAAAGCCGATCTCATCGTGATGGGAGCCAGGGGTCTTGGCCCCATCAAGGAGCGGCTACTTGGCAGCGTGTCGCATCGCATCCTCACCCTGGCACCTTGCGCCACGTTGATCGTAAACGGCCCGGTCAAGCCTGTGAAACAGATCCTGCTGCCGCTCGAAGGTCCGTCCGATGCGGAGGCCGCAGTTCGCTTTCTCCGACTCAAACCGTTTCATGAGGCAGTTGAGTTGACGCTGCTGACGGTCTTGCCTTGGACAGAACCCCCGTGGCCGAGCGGTGCCGCCGCCGAGGCCGCTGCCACCGAGATGCTGGAGAAGCAAACCGAGTACATCGAGAGTATGGCGGAACGTCTACGCGCCATCGGTTATCAAGCGCACGGAGTCGCCGTAGTTGGGACACCAGCTACCATGATCCTGCAGCAAGCAACCACTTTACGATCGGATTTGATTCTGATGGGCACAAAGGGCCGGCAGGGAATCACCCGCTTCGTGCTCGGCAGCGTATCTCATGCCGTGTTGCACAAGACGCCGTGTCCGGTGCTGACGTTTCACTCATGACATAGGCGGGAAAAGCGAAAAACGCGGGACGGGCGGGACAGGGGGTTCATCTGGTTGATTTGGTTCAACCAAAAAACCCAATAGACCAAATGAACCAGACAGACCGGATAAACCCAAAAACGGTTTGCTACGGAGGGGTTTCGATGAAGACATTACTTGCGGTTGACGGCTCGGACAATTCCTATGAGGCTGTTCGCGCCCTCAAATACTTCGCCCGGGCAGAACAGCTCACGCTGCTTCACGTATTGAACCTCTCGAAATCGGTGCAGCCGATGATGGCAACAAGAGGGGATATGGAGGAGTTTACCGCGCGGGAGCAGAGCATGCGGAAAGACGGGGAGCGGCTGCTCGAGCAGGTTCAGTCCCTCCTCCCGATGCAGGCAGGCCCCTCCACGAAACACCTTCGAATCGGGTCTCCGGCAGACGTAATCGTGTCGATGGCCGGGGAGCAGAAAGCCGATCTTATCGTGATGGGAGCGCGGGGTCTTAGCCCTCTCAAGGAGTGGCTGCTCGGCAGCGTGTCACACCGCATCCTCACCCTGGCCCCTTGCGCCACATTGATCGTGCATGGCCCGGTCAAGGCCATGAAACAGATCTTGTTGCCGCTCGAAAGTCCATCCGATGCGGAGGCTGCGATTCGTTTTCTCCAACTCAAGCCGTTTCGCGAGGCTGCTGAGGTGACGCTGCTGACCGTATTGCCTTCGACAGATCAGCCATCGCCGACCGGTACATCCGCCGCCGCCTCTGCCGCCGAGATGCTGGAGAAGCAAACCGACTACATCAAGGGTGTGGCGGAACGTCTACGCGCCATCGGCTATCAGGCACACGGAGTTGCCGTAGTTGGGACACCAGCGACCATAATCCTGCAAGAAGCTACCACCCGGCGATCGGACCTGATTCTGATGGGTACAAGGGGCCGGCAGGGAATCGCCCGCTTGGTGCTCGGCAGCGTGTCTCATGAGGTGTTACACAAGATGCCATGCCCGGTGTTGGCGTTTCACTGAGAGTACGGGCAAAAAAAGGCGAGAAAAGCGGGACGCGCAAGACACGTGTGAACATTGTGGCAGGCAAGAGTTAATATGTATACTTCCGAACCAAGACTGATGAAAACTCTTATCGATCCTCAGACAAACAACGATGAGGGTCTCATTCCGTCTCCTCTCCAGACTTACGAGAAGGTTCGCCGTGTTTTCAGCGGCTTGGTGCGGGCCATTTATCGAATCGAGGTGGTCGGCGCCGATCGCCTGCCCGCGACCGGGCCCGTGGTCGTCGCACCGAATCATGAGTCTGTGCTCGACCCGATCATCCTCGGTGCGGCGATCTCGCGGGAACTGCGTTTCGTCGCGAAGGCGGAACTCTGGCGGTTCGGACTGTTCGCGTGGATGCTAGACGGCCTCGGCGCAATCCCGATTGAGCGTGGCCGTAGCGACTACCTCGCTGCAACGCGGGTGCTGCATGCGCTCGAAGCAGGACAGGCGGTCGTGATCTTCCCGCAAGGCGCCGTCCGCGGCGACCGTGCATGGAAGCAAGGTGCCGCGCACGCAGCGCTCATGACAGGCGCGCCGCTCGTGCCGGTTCGCCTCGTCGGCACAGCGCGGGCCCTCTCGCGTGGCAGAATCGGCTTCCCGCGGTTGCGCATCATCGTCGGAAAGCCAATCGACGTCACGTGCGACCCGGAAGACCCAGATGCGGCGGCGAAGCTGACCGAGCGGTTACGCGTCGCCGTCGAATCTCTGGCCTAACCCGTATTATTCATGAACATGTGTGTTGTAATCGCCGGTCCGCTACTCTTGCGCATCAAGCGTCGTTCGTGAATGGTGAGCGAGACAAGCAAGACGTGCGCGACAAGCGCGACTCGCGGAGATCAACTCCCACGCAACGACCTGGTCAAATTTAGATGTGACAGTACTGTTCCTGCAGGAAATCCACAATCCGATTCTCAGCCCAGTAGGGATCTTCTCCGTTCCGCGCCCATTGAAAGAACCCGCAATGGCCTCCGTGGCGAGGAGCGATCACCCGAATCATCGGGTGGCGCTGAATCAGCGGCGACGTAAACATGGAATAGGGAATGAAGGGATCGTCTTGTGCCGTGATGATGAGGGTGGGGACGTTGATGGAATCGAGTACATGGCATGCGCCTGAGCGATCGTAGTAGTCGGCTCCACTGGCATACCCCCCGTCCGGGGCTGTATAGCGGTCGTCGAATTCGGTCAGGCCGCGAATGCGATCAAGTCCGGCCAGATCCCATTTACCGGGAAAGAGGACCGCTTTGCGTCGCATGCGCCGTTTGAGTTGCATCAAGAAATGCTGGTGATAGATCCAGTTCCGAGGTTCTTCCAAGGCTTTGGCGCATTGGGCCGGATCAATAGTCGGGCAGACCGCGATCGCACCGGCCAAGGCTGCCTCTGACAAGCCTGCTTCTCCAGCTGCTTTCAGGATGAGATTCCCCCCCAACGAATAGCCGACAAGCCAGATGCGATTGAGTCTATCCACATGCGCTAATTCATGGACAACGGCTCGATAGTCCTGGCTCAAGCCGCTGTTGTAGAGCGTCGGAGTCAGGTGTTCGGTCCCGCCGCACGTACGCTGGTTCAACCGGACAACATTGAATCCTGCGCGATAGGCCTTCGCGGCAATGCCGCGCATATAATGAGACTCGCTGCAACCTTCCAGGCCATGCACGAGTACCACGGTCTGGCAGGCTGTGCGGCGTGGCTGCCAGTGGCAGAAGCCGAGTAATTGGGTATGAGGCTCGGTGGTGAAGAGCCGCGATTCGGTCGGGACTCCTGCAAGGAGCGCCCGGCGAGGCCAACGGCCTGGGAGTACGGTCATGAAATGTGGATTGCGGAGCAAGGCTGCGGGTATAAATTCTCGCCGGTCTGGTGACATAGCGTGTAGCATACCAAAAAGTTCTGCCAGCTAGTACGCATTCGCAGAATAAATTCGCAAGGCTCTCTGAGTCAACAGGACGAGACCCTCAGATTCATAGACTGTACTAAGCAGGGCGAGAAAGGATTCTCAGGATGAGCGCGAGAGGTTTCACTAGAGGAATCTCGCTTTGGCCAAAACCAGGATCTGGCCTGCCGCATCGACTGAGGAAGTGGCGGTGCTGTCGATTCGGAGATCCGGATCGATCGGCGCTTCATAGGGAGATTGGAGCCCCGGGACAGTAACAGATTCGCCCAACTGGCCCTTTTTATAGGTTCCTTTCTTGTCTCGCGCCATGCAGATCGCGAGGGGACATTCCACAGAAACCTCGATGAAGCGGGAGATTACGGACTTCGCAAAGTCCCGATAGGCCCGGCGGCTGGCCGTCGCATCGAAGACCACTGTCACGCCATGTGCCACGAGCTTCTGTCCGGTGAATGCCAAGGCGCGATAGAAGAGATCCCGCTCCGCTTCTGAGTAGGTCGGTATCGGCGTGATGACCCTCCGCACCTCATCGGATTCCAACACCTCAACGGTCAATCCAAGCTCTTCGAGCAGCGGCTTCAGGGCAGAGACAATCGTACTCTTGCCCGAGGCCGGCAAGCCGGTGATCCAAATGGCAAAGCTGGGTGAGTGGTCAATGGTCATTGGTCAACACGGAGGGAAAATATTTCGACATCGCGAGAAGAATCCCATCTTCATCATTGACCAATGACCCTCTAGGCCTTGCAGTACTCGTTCACCCGCGACGGATCGAAGCGCGGCTCATCCAACACATGTTCGATAAATCGAAAGATGGTCCGGCGCACCTCGATCGACAATTTGGGGTACCACACAGGACTCGCCAAGACTAATCCTCGAAATGCAAAGAAAGGGGCGGCTGACTCTGTGACCGCCTCATCGTGACTCGCCTCCACATAGTTGTCCCAAAAGAGTCGGAACAACACTTCCAACGGCCCTTTCAGGGAACCCCAGCGACAGAGTGAGAAGAACAGATAGTTGATCGTCATCGAGGTCACATCGTCTGCCGGTTCCCCCCACTCCCCTCGTGACCGGTCAAGCACTGAAAACTCTGTTCCTTTCTGGAACAAGACATTCCAGGGATGAAAATCTCCATGGACCTGCGACAAACGCTGGGCCTCCCCGCGCAGGCGCCAGCGCCAGCGATTGCAGGCTTCCTCAATCCCGCGCAAGAGATCTGCCGAGATAAATTCATAGCGATCCGGGTAACTATCGGTCAATCCCATAATACATTCCCCGTGGCCGATCAATTCCCGGAGCCGGCGTCGATAGAGGGATGGATCGCGCCGTTTCCTGGCATGGATTTCCGCCAGGTAACGTGCCAGGGCTCTCGTCCGCTCTCGATCCTGTTTCCTGAGCCTTCCACCCTTGGCCAATCGTTCCAGGTCGAGATGGTAGCTGGCCCCCTCCGTCCACTGGGTGAGGACAAAAAATTCTTCTGCCGACGCGACCGACATGAGCTCTTGCTCGGATGTAAAGACGCCAACGTCCAGCGCCTTTACATGGCGCGGCAACCGTCCATAGGAGTCATAGTCCCACAGGATCGCCTGGGCCCGGTCCGCCGGATGCTCATGGCCGAATGGCCCAGGCTTCATGGTCTCAAGTACGGCAGACTGCACGAGGCGGCCAATGCGGAACGTCAACTTGACCGGCGTGCCATAGCCATACTGTTTCTGTGCCCCCTTCGAACTGGCCTTGCCGATCACCTCATAGGACACCAACGTGACATTGGGGCCAAAGCGAGCCCGGAGATACTGTTCAAGAGAATGTTTCCTCAGCGCTAACATATATGCTGACCCTCGCAAGTCACGTTCCACCCAGGCACCAGTCAAGGGACAAGAGGTCTGCCCTCCTTTCCTCTAGCCATTTGCCCCTCATCCACATTTCATTGTCGCATTGCGCTTCACTGCCAAGAATACACTGAGGAAAAACGCACCACTAAGAGCCGACGCGAAAGGCAAGTGGCGTGGGGCTAGAGGTTTAAATAATCAGGCCCCTGGCCTCTAGCCTCTCACGCCAAGACTCCGTTCGAGGGAGGCACATCGCTTGCTGATATCAACCAGCAGCTGGTTGATCTGGTTTGTTTTGTTTGTTTGGTTGATTTGGTTCATCTGGTTAGTTGCATTCGACCAAATACACAAGACAAACCAAACAAACCAAATAAACGAACGGAGGCAGCATGGAACTGGAAATTGAAAGTCGAAATGTCGATATGACCCCCCGGTGGAAAACTGAGATTGAATCCCGCATGGCAGACCTCCAACGGAGGCACGAGGATCTTATTCATGGGCGAGTCACCCTGACGAAAAATCCCCACCACAAAAAACTGGCCAACGTCGCCGAGGCGCTCATCGTCGTTACACTCCCTGGCCGCCAAACCATGACGTCCCGCAAGGAAGACAAGACGTTCGAAGAGGCCATCAGAACCGCCTTCGACGCCATGACCATCGAACTCCGCAAGCACCGAGAAAAGCGAGGACGTACCGAGGTCCGCACGTCTCCAGTCCCGCCATTACGAGGCGTGATCTGCAAACTGTTCCCAATAGAAGGATACGGGTTCATCCTCAGGGAAGGGGGTGGCGAGGTCTACTTTCACAAACACGCTCTGAAAGATCTCACGTTTGGCGAATTGACTGACGGAACCGACGTCGCCTTCGACATTGAAGATGGTGAGAAGGGTCCTCAGGCAACGACGGTCTACCGACCGTCCCCCATCGTCCCTTAGGAACCACGATGACGATTGAAAAGTTCAAGATCCCCATCTCCATGCTGTCGCCGACTGTCGATCCGGCACAGCTGGGGTTCGACGATACCAGCGAACTGGAGCCCCTGAACGAAATCATCGGGCAAGAGCAGGCGAGCGCGGCCTCGATGGGGAGTTCGCCCCCGACACAGTCTATGGCCGCGCGGCACAACGACTCGCTGAACTGGCCCAAGCCATCGCCGAATGGAGCGAAGGCGAAACGAAGCAGGACGGACCCATCATCACAGAACTCTAGGAGGGGACTTCATGCCCATGTACGACTATAATTGTCGGGACTGCGGGAAGGAATCGTTGGTGGTCTTGACCCTGAAGCAACATGAAACCACCAAAGTAACCTGCCAGAAATGCGGCAGCGCCAATATGCAGCAACTCTATTCGTCATTTGTTGCCCACACGACCAAGAAAAGCTAGTAGTATGCTGAAAAAGTCCGCCTGCCTAGTTCATTTGGTTTGTTTGGTCTATTTGGTTTTTGGTTGAACGAACCTAACCAGATAAACAAAACAAACCAGATCAACCAGACAGACCATGGGTTTCCCACAGCTTGATAGGAGGCTTTTATGCGCCCGGTCCTTCATGACCTGATACCAACCATCATTCCGGTTATCGTCGTTGCCGGATTAATGGGTCTGGCATTCCATTCGCGTGTCCAAGCACAAGAATTTCCGGCCGATAGCACACGTGGGAAAGCCGTATATCAGCGCCATTGCCAAGCCTGCCACGGTGTCGGAGGCTTGGGGGATGGACCGGACGCGAAGGCGCTCAAGGTGGCACCGGCCAATTTCCACCGCTTCTCGTCTTTCCTAAAATCCGACGAAGAGTTGTTGCGGACCATCGAGCACGGGGTCGTCTTCAGCCCCATGCATTCATGGCGAGGCCAGCTGACGGACGGGGAAATGCAAGACGTGGTGTCCTACATACGCCTGTTATCCCAAAAGGGGCGATAGCAGGGAGAGGAATGGCCCGGTAAGTCCCCTGTGCTCGCGCAACGCGCGGTTTCGGAAAACCATCGTTGGACGCGCGCAGTGGGGGACTCATCCGGGCCATTCCGGGGAAACGTCAATGAACAAGCTTGCAGAGTTATCAATCGTTGTCGCTGCGGCGTTGCCTGGGACAATGCGTGTCCCTGAGTGAAAAGGCTGCTCCTTTTTGAGCATCCGGCAGAAGCTTCCCCCTATTGTGCCACCGCAATATTATTATGAGCACAATGATGGAACCACTGTATGTCGGCGATGCCTTGCTGATCGTCGATGTCCAGAACGACTTTCTCCCCGCCGGAGCCTTAGCGGTCAAGGGAGGCGACGAGATCGTCCCTGTCCTGCGCGGATACATGGATCGTTTCCAATCACGCGGCCTGCCGATTTTCTTGTCGCGAGACTGGCATCCCCCCAACCATTGTTCCTTTCGCGAGCAGGGCGGGCCCTGGCCCATCCATTGCGTGGCTGGGTCGACCGGCGCTCTGCCGCCCCCTTCGTTCCCCATCCCGGAAACGGCCACCATCATTCATAAGGCGACCCTGCCCGACAAGGAAGCCTACTCGGCATTCCAAGATACGCCCCTGCACAAGCTCTTGCAGGCTGCGGGCATCGCGCGGCTCTTCATCGGTGGGCTCGCAACGGACTATTGCGTCCTCAACACGGTCAGAGATGCCCGGGTGCTCGGCTACCACGTCTGCTTGCTGACCGATGCAATCAAGGCCGTCAATGTGGCCTGGGAGGATGGACGCAAAGCGGAAGAGACCATGGTTCGATTGGGAGCAATCCCGACCCGTCTGGAAGGTCTCGCTGCATGAATCCCTGCTCCAGCGTTCTCCTGACCGATCTCTATCAACTGACCATGGTGCAGGCCTATCTTGACCAGGGCATGGAAGACGAGGCCGTGTTCGAGTTGTTCGTCCGCAAGCTGCCGCTCCATCGCAATTTCCTACTGGCCGCCGGTCTCGCTCAGGTCGTGGAGTTCCTCTCAGGGCTTCATGTCACGACGCAAGAGCTGGAATGGCTCGAATCGACCGGACGATTTCACTCGCCGCTGCTGCGTTATTTGGAAGGCTTGCGGTTCACAGGAGAAGTCCATGCGATGCCGGAAGGAACGATCTTCTTTCCGCATGAGCCGATTCTCCGAATCGTCGCGCCTCTTCCCCAGGCCCAACTCGTCGAAACGCGTGTCATGAATCTGTTGAATTTCCAAACCATGATCGCCTCGAAAGCGGCGCGATCGGTCTTGATTGCCGGCGGAAAACCGCTCATCGATTTTGGACTGCGCCGGGCGCACGGCGCGGAGGCAGGCCTGCTCGCCGCGCGAGCCAGCTATCTGGCCGGCTTCGCCGGAACTTCGACGGTCCTCGCCGGCATGGTCTATGACATTCCGATCTATGGCACCATGGCCCATTCCTTTGTGCAGGCCCATACAGACGAGACGACCGCCTTCGAGCATTTCGCTCTCGCGCATCCGGAAAACGCAGTCCTCTTGATCGATACCTACGACACGGAGGCGGCGGCACACAAAGTGGTGGCGCTGGCTCCGAGCTTGAAACAACAGGGCATCGCGGTGAAGGCGGTACGGTTAGATAGCGGTGACCTGGCGGACCATGCGCGAAAAGTTAGGCGCATTTTGGATGAGGGGGGCTTGCCCCAAGCTCAGATCCTGGCAAGCGGAAATCTGGACGAATATCAATTGCAACGATTGATCGCCGGCGGAGCACCGATCGACAGTTTTGCCGTCGGCACCGCCATGACGACGTCGGCTGATGCTCCGTCGCTCGATTGTGCCTACAAACTTCAAGAGTATGCGGGCCGACCCTGCCGGAAGCGATCGGAAGGGAAAGCCACCTGGCCTGGACGCAAACAGGTCTACCGACAGTATGCCCATGATGGACGATGTGATTACGATGTCGTGACTACTCACAACGATCATCAGCCCGGCGAACCACTCTTGCAGCCGGTGATGACAGAGGGCCGCCGCCTCGTTCCTGTTCAGAAATTAACAGAACTGCGTGAACGGGCCGCCACACAGTTGGCACAGTTGCCTGATCCGCTTCGGGGCCTTGAGTGCGACCGCCCCTATGACGTTCGAATCTCTCACGCGCTTCAGGATCTCGTGCGACTCGTTGACCAATGTATGTAATAATCGATCCTACGTTACCGAAATTTTTTCTCAAGGAGACACGCAATGAACAGAACCTCTGCCGGAATTTGTGCCCTTTGGGGCCTGTTGATCGCAGTACTGGCCAGCAGCCTGCCGGCCATCGCCCAAGCAGCAGAACCGAGTCAGGCAAACAAACACCCCACCCGCTGTCACAGCCCGTACAAAAATAAACCCGTTCCGACCAAGCTGCTGCGGGCGATCGTGAAATCGCATGGAGAGTGGCTCGAACAGCGTGAGAACCCGGAATATCAACGCGCGGATCTGTGCCGGGCAGACTTGCACCAGGCCGCGCTTACAGGTGTCAATTTAGAACGAGCACAGCTGGAAGAAGCGATCCTCCGCCAGGCGAATCTGTACCAAAGTAATTTGTCACAAGCAAGTCTCTCGGGAGCCGACCTCACAAGAACCGACTTGAAAGACAGTAACCTGACGGGAGCCGATCTCCGGCATGCGCGATTGTCGAACGCCAATCTTTCCCGTGTAATTGGCGATGAAGCAGCGCTCTATAACGCCATCCTGACCGGAACCCGATTACAGGAATCCACTTTCGAGCGGGCCCATTTTGAGGGAGCAGACCTCGCCTCAGCGGACCTAACCGACGCCAACTTCGTGGATGCCTATTTCTACGGCGCCAACCTCTATCGAGCGACATTATCCGGAGCGGATCTTATGGGGGCCGATCTTCGCCGAACAGTCTTGACCGATGTCAACGCGCGCAACGCAAATTTTCAAGGCGCCCTGTTCGATGGGGCCCAACTGGATGGCGCTCGTCTGGTCGAAGCGGATATGGAAGGCGCCTATCTGGACGAGGCCAATCTGACGAAGGCCAACCTCCGAGACGCGCTGCTACGCGGAGCCGATCTCCGCTTTACAAACCTGCAATCGGCGGGATTTCAGCAGGCCGATCTGGAGGGGGTCAACTTCGAGGGAGCGCGTCTCGTGAAGACGAATCTGCAGTCTGCTAATCTCAAAATGGCAATCCTCTACGGCGCGAATCTCGACCGGGCGGATTTCCGAGATGCGCGGATGCTTCACGCAGTGCTGATCGGGGCACGAGGAACAGGCACGATCTTCACCAAAGCCGACCTGAGCGGTGTCTATGCGCCAAAGGTCTCACTCCAGCGTGCGCAATTTAATGACGCGAATCTGGAGTCGGCCAATCTGGTCGCAGCTGATTTGAGAGGTTCAAATTTCATCCATGCCACGATCGCGCAGGCCAACCTACAGGAGGCAAACCTTCAGGAAACATCGTTTCCAGGTTCGGATTTCACCGGAGTACGACTGGATGCAGCAGATCTGCGGCAGGCGAACTTGCGAGGCGCGAACCTCACGGGAGCGCTGGGCCTGACTCAGGCGCAACTCGACAGCGCCTGTCTCGACGAGCAGACCAAGTTACCGGCCGACCTCAGCCGCCCGGAGCCCTGTAGGGAAAAGAAAACCAAGAAAAAAAGCGGGAGATGAGGAGGGGAATGTGAAGATTTCACTCCTGGGCTCTTCTCCGCCAGATAGCGAACATTTCAACTGGCGGAATCTCTGAAAAACGGCCTTCCATATGGCACCCCCCGTTCGGGGTATAGAGCGATGAGAAAGTTTTCGAAAATATTCTCATCGCCCAGGCTCAAGACTCGCGATACCTGCTGGAAAATCTACTAGTCACCAGTGCTGCGCTTACTCACAAGTCGTTAAGTTGCAGAACACAACGTCTTCGTTGCCCTTATCCCAAGCGGGTTTCATTGGCGTTGCTGTCGTCATAATTACTGACTACTGAGTAAGTTTCAATCCCTTCTCCCCGTCCCTCAGCTAGGCGAACCTAACATTGGGCTGAATCCCTGGGAAACGGCCACCCAGGCGGCCCCCCCCACCCTCCGAGGTATAGACAGAATTTTCAATCCGTGTATTTTAGGCGCCACATCTTGAATGGATTAACCAAGTAAGTAGTTTCACTTTTATCAATGTCGATTTTTCTTCATGTCCAACCAATCACTAAAGGAAGGTGACATTATGAACAGAATGACGCGGCTGAGTTTAAGATGGATCGACACCAGCTGGGTTGATCCAAGTCGAGCAGGCAGGAAGAAGAGGAGAAGCAGGCTCGCGATGGGCGTTGCTGCCTTGGGATTGACGACATTAGCCTTGGCACCCTGGACCTCGGTGCAAGTATTCGCGGACCCGCTGCCAGGCGGAACGCTGGATCCTACCACGATCCCGAAATACGTCACGCCTCTGGTTATTCCGCCGGTGATGCACAGAAGTGAGACGAACGGTGACCCAAATCGCCACATGACTGATGCCACGAAAAGCGATTATATGCCTGAAGACGAGGAAGGACGCACCAATGAGAACTACCAAATTGCGGTGAGGCAGTTCAAGCAACAGATCCTGCCGGGGGGAATCTGGAATACGCTCAACGGCCGTTCGGACGCATTCCCGGCTACCACAGTCTGGAGCTATGGCCCCCAGGGCGACCCCACGCCTGTGACCGCGCCGGATCCCACGTCCCAATTCAACTATCCAGCCTATACGATTGAGACAAAGGCCAACAGGCGGGTGAACGTTCGCTGGATCAACGGTCTGGTGGACAGCTCCGGCAGGTATCTCCCCCATCTGCTTCCGGTGGATCAGACACTCCACTGGGCAAATCCTCCAGGACTCTGTGCGCCACATAATTTGGTCGCTGTATCCGGAACCGATTGCATGGGGATCGACCCTGCCCCTTACGCGGGTCCTGTTCCGATCGTCACCCATGTGCACGGCTCTCATGTGGACCCTGCCAGTGACGGATACCCAGAAGCCTGGTACCTTCCTGCTGCGAACAATATTCCCTCCTCCTTCGCGCGTCACGGTCGGTTGTTTGACGACGCCACTGGACATAATCCCGGCAATCTGGGCTATGCGAACTTCTCCTACCGGAACGATCAGGCTGCCACCACACTTTGGTACCACGACCATGCTCTGGGGATGACCAGATCCAACGTCTATGCGGGACCGGCTGGATTCTGGCTGATCCGCGGGGGAAAGTTCGACGGTGGAATTGACGTGATCAAGAAGAGCAGGGCGATATTGCCGGGGCCGGCCGCGCGCAGGGGGCAGGGTGTGCTCGCGCTCAACACGTCAAATCCTGTCAGAAATGCCATTCGCGAAATCCCGATTGCGATCCAAGACCGGTCGTTTAATAGTGATGGCTCGCTCTTCTACCCACAAAATCGGGCGTTCTTTGAGGGGGGGGATATTAATTTTCCCTTCGGGATTCCCCTCGCGCCACAATCCGATGTGCCGCCCATCTGGAACCCTGAGGCCTTTTTTAATGTGATGGTGGTCAATGGAGTGACCTGGCCGCAACTCGAGGTGGCGCAGGATCGGTATCGATTCCGCCTCTTGAACGGATGTAATTCCCGCACCCTCAATCTCGCGCTCTTTGTGGTCGACGCGGGTGGTAATAAGCTTCAAGAGATTCCCTTCTATCAGATCGGTGCGGAACAGGGCTTCTTACCCAAGGTGGTGCGGATAAAGACGGGCGAACATGTTGCCTTGACCGCTGGAGCACCTGAACCGGCATCGACTCCAAATACGAACGATCCGATGGCGCTCTTAATGACCAATGCAGAGAGGGCCGACGTCATTGTCGACTTCAGCGGCCTGCCGAACGGGACGGTCGTACGCATGGTGAATACGGGACCGGACGCTCCTTTCAATGGGCTCCCTATTGATCCTGCGAGCGATGTGGCCGATCCTGGTACGACAGGGCAGGTCATGCAGTTTGTGGTAAACACCAACCCAGCCGTCACCGGGGCCAAGGGCTCGACAGACGGCAGGACGACGGCTCCGGCCAACCTTAATCTGAACGAGGAGCAGCCGCTTGGCCCATCAACCGTCACGCGGCTGGTGTCGGTGAACGAGCTGTCCTCCAAGCAGGTCTGCGTGAAGGTAGACGCTAATGGGAATTTTGTGGTGGACACCGGAAATCTGGTGCCGATCGTCATCTCGAATCCGACTCCGACCTTCGAGAGTGCCTGTCTTGCGGCAGGTGGTGCGCCATTCGGGCCGACCGTGGGTATGGTCGGAACCGTCGACACGACGGTTCCGCTAGTTCCACTAGGCAATCCATTGCAGTGGACGGACGAGACTGGCAACAGCCAGCCAGTGCCGGTCAAGTTAAACAACGGAACCAAGTTCATGGTGAATGTGACGGAGACGCCGAAGCTCGGCGACACCGAGGAATGGAAGATCTACAACTTCACGGTGGATTCGCACCCGATGCACCTGCATCTGGTACGATTCCAAGTGGTCAGTCGGACGAACTTCGACGGATCGCCAAGCAAACACGGCGTCAACCCACAACCGTGGGAAACAGGTTACAAAGACACCGTGATCGCCTATCCGGGAGAGATCACGACCGTGAAGGCCAAGTTCGAAATCCCCGGTCTCTATGTGTGGCACTGCCATATCGTGGAACACGAGGACAACGAGATGATGCGTCCCTATGTCGTGTCGGCTGTGCCTCCGCCCCCGCATCATCATGACTTCGATGATCGGGACCGGGAACACCACAAGATGAAACATGACTATCGTTGGGCGGACAAACGTAGATAGCGCCCAGCATACGATTGAAGGAGGGAGAGACAGGCACAGAATGGAGGGCCGCCACAGGGCGGCCCTCCTATTCTCAACCCTGGGAGCATGCCATAGATAAGACTGTTTGCAATTTCCACGATCTGGGTGTAAAAATAGCCACGAGCGTATCTGTGTGATCACCTGCAACAATTCGGAAGATAAAAATGTCGACTCAACAGGAACGACGGGATAGTGAGCGCGTACCCTGCAAACTCGTTTGCCTCTTCGAGTTGACGACGCCTGCGGGCGCTGACGCTGTGAAGTTGACAGCGGGATCCGGGCACGTCATCAATCGTAGTGGCAGGGGCCTGCTGCTCTTGCTTCCAGAGAAAGTGAACAACCGACAGGTGGTTGAGATTCAGGTGCCCTCAGAGGTGAGAAAAGAGCAGACCACCAAACTTATGGAAGTCTGTTGGACTCGCCCTATTGAGGTGGACGCCGAAGCCAAGATGTACCTAGCTGGTATGCGTTTCCTCTTTGAACTTCCTCCTCCTAGTCAGTCGCCGCAAACTCGCTAACGCCACAAAGCCCAACTTCGGCAGCACAATAATTATTTAGGGTGCTTGATATCCTGGCGCCTGGCCGATGATGTGGACCCTGGGGCCACGGGGGAGTGGAATTACACGGTCATCATCCGGCTCACCTCCTAACACCCACTCAAACAATTTCTTCGCATCAGACAGTTCAGGATCTTTCGGGGCGCCAAACTGTTCCCTCTGCATCGATTCATCATAGAGGCCGATGCACCCGTGCGAGGCCGGATAGCCCGGCATGTCCCGCCCATGAATCCAATAGGACACGCCTTCTCTATTCACATGGAACAGGAGCGCAAAATTCATCGGGTACGGTTGGTCCCTCCCTTCGATCGTATAGAGATCGGATTGATGATGCAGATGGGCAGCGGTCAGACGGAACTTCCCCGTAGGCGTTTCGTTGTGGCCGTCCCCTGATGCAATGGGCATGGCAAATCGGAGCGCGCCATACTCATAGGCTCCGAGAAACTGTTCCGACAAATCGATCAGAATAAACTGCTCGTCTTCTTCTGCGGCTTGATAAAACAAGGGCAGCGGGGTGAAAGATGTCAGATCCTCAAGCCGCCTCGGGACTTTTATCGAAAGACGAGGGCGCGCGTGACGCCGATCGATCCGGTTGAATCGTGCAACGTCCATCCAATACTCACCAAATATCGCCTCCAACGATCCACTGCGTGGGATGATCCGGCAGTCCCACTCCACCGTGGCATCACTGGGGTAATGGATCTCGCAGGGACTGGGAGGTTTCTTGATGTGATCAGCTTGTGAGACAGTAGGAAAGACCGCGACCATCATCACCGTGATGATGGTCAGAACTATCCCGTATGGCAAGAACGTAACCTCGGACAGACGCGATGAAACTCGGCATTCGTTCCTGTCTTTTCCGCCGCCGTTTTGCGAATCCGCTCGTTTCACGCTTCACGTTTCACGCGACGTTAAGACCAGTATTGAGATGCTTTCGTATACCCAAACAACAGATCCCGCCGCGCCAGGATCCCGACGAGCTTGCCGTTCCGAACCACCGGCACCCGCGTGATATAGCGATCCTGGAACAAATTCGCGACCTCCTCCAGCTTCATGTCCTCAGTAGCAGTCACCGGATGAGTGCTCATCATTTCGACGGCCATCACCTTCCGCAGATCCCGCCCCTCGATCATCGCCTGCAGTAGATCATACTCACTTATCAGACCAACCAAGGTCCGGTCCTCTTCCACTACCGGCAGACTGCCGAAGTTTCGCTGGGTCATCAGCCGGCTGATGGTCAAGGCATCGGTCCTGGTCCCACAGGTAAAGACCGCATCCTGCATCAATTGCCCCACCGTCAAGGTCTTCGGGTCGCAAGCCGTCACAAGAAACTCTGTTTTTCGCATAACCTCTCCTTTTTTATCCTCTATCTAGAAACCTGCAGCACAACAGAAGAGCGTTCCCGCGGGATGCTCAAAATGACATCCCAGCAAGGCCGCAGCGAGCAAGTACAATAGTACTTCCGAGCTTGCTCGTTCTCTCTTCAGGGATGGGGGCTGATTGATCTTCCACTGCGCGCGTCCAACGAGGGCCTTCGGAGGCCGCGCGTTGCGCGAGCACAGAAGATCATCAGGCTCCATCCCCTCCTTTTTTTCAGCTGCCTGCCCGCCCGGCCGCCAGGTACGCACGTAGCACATCCCGCCTGGCAATGATGCCCACGAGTTTGTCTTTGGCATCCACCACCGGCACGCGAATCAAATCGCTGGCTCTGAACACATGAACCAACGTCGGGAGCATTGCTTCCGGGTGGATCGAATAGGGGTTACACGTCATGATCTCACTGGCAGAGACGGCGCCAAGCTTGTGCCCCTCATCCAATGCAGCCAGCAGATCATGTTCACTGACGATGCCCAGGAGTTTATCTTTGGCGTCTACCACGGGCACAGCCCCGAATCCCTCGATCATGAGCGATGCGATGACATCGCCTTTGGTCTTGAGATGAGCGGACTGCACCATTTTCTGCATGACCTGCTTGACCGTCATCAGGTCAAACTCCTTCTTCGTACCTGTCCTGACCTTCTTTGGCTTCTTCTTTGTCGGCATGTTTCCCCTCCTCTAATAAAATGCCTAGCGAGGCGGGCGGGACAGGCGAGAAAGGCGCGACTCGAAGCTTGGGGTTCGAGGTTCAGAAAACCTCGAACCCTCGCGTCTCGCCCGTCCCGCCTTTCCCGCTCGTCGAGCGCATATACTGGCGCCAATCACCACAGTGGCACTTTCCCCTCTGCTGCAAAACGCCGCACTATCCGTGGGAACCTGAGTACCGTTTCTCTCATAACCACTCGGAACAGGGCTGATTCTCCTTCTTTACTTCCGTGCGTTACAGGCACATCCAATGCAGAACTGATACCCAGGTTATTGCCTGTCATTGTCATTGAAGAAGGGAGCCTCTCATGAGAATTCTTTGTGCTGTGGATGGGTCTGAATGCTCGCAGTGGGGAGTACAAGCACTCGAAGCGCTTGCCGACCGAGAGCCGGAGGCTGTGACATTGCTCCATGTGGTCGATCCATCGGCCCTCCAAGCTGGCAGAGGCAGGAATCCGGTGGCGGAGAAGCGTGCCCTGGCCGCTATGGAAAAGGCCGGTGCCATCCTCCTCCGCGAGGCAGAGCGATATGCGCGAGTCGCCCTCGGACAGGCCACGACAGGCCCCCGCACCACGCTCCACCACGTTTTAGCCCATGGTCCCCTCGCCCGGACGATCGTACGACAGGCGCAGCGGGTCAAAGCCGATCTCATTCTCATCGGATCCCGAGGATTGAGCGACATCCGTGGATTCTTGATGGGAAGCATCTCTCGGCAGATCGCATCGATCGCCCCCTGTTCCGTCCTCGTCGTGAAACAGCCGCTCCCGCAGCTGAGGCATGTGATCCTCGCCGTCGATGACTCGAAGCAGTCACGAGCCGCTGCTCGATTTCTTCGATCCCGCATTCTTCCGGAGTCCGCCACGACCACCATCTTCTCCTCTGCCGAAAGACCGGTGACTGACTTGGCCGTTCGATACTTGTCCAAAGCCCAAGTCGCAGAATTGGAGAAACCGGTCCTCGAACGCGCCACGCGACTGGTCACAGCATTACGGGATGAATTCCTGAAAGAAGGCTACGCCATCGTCACAGATGTGCAGATGGACCACGTTATCGACACCATCGTCAAACAGGTGGAGTCAAATCATGCCGACCTCCTGGTGATCGGGTCTCGCGAGTTGACCAAGAGCGAGCGGCTCCATCTCGGCAGCGTCTCGGAAAGTCTCCTGAGACACGCCCCTTGCTCCGTCCTGATCGTGCGAGGCCGGCGTGCCTGAACTCGACGAGCTACACCTCCACGAACTGCCGGTTGGTGAAATCTTCACACGCCTGGAAACCAGGGAAGGCGGCTTGTCGCCAGAAGAGGCACAGCAGCGGCTCAGTCGATATGGCCCCAATGTTCTGGAGGAGCCGAATCACTATTCATTGATTCGAGGATTCCTCCACCAGTTCACTCACTTCCTGGCCGTTTTGCTCTGGATCGCCGTCGCCCTGGCGTTCACGGCAGAATTTATGAAGCCCGGCGAAGGCATGGCCACGCTCGGCTGGGCGATCCTCGGTGTAATCGTTATCAACGCCGTCTTTGCCTTCTTTCAGGAATATAAAGCGGAGCGGGCGGTGCATTCCCTCCATCGTCTCCTCCCTGCCAGGGCCTGGGTGCTGCGCAGCAACCAACCGCATGAGGTGCCGCGGAGCGAGATCGTGCCGGGTGACGTGCTCTTGATCGAGGAGGGAGAACAGATCCCTGCCGACGGACGGCTCATTGAAGCAGCCGACATGCTGGTCGACACCTCCTCTCTCACTGGCGAATCCCAACCGAAGCGGCGGACGGCAGAGCCGGTGATCGATGGACATCTCCTGGACATTCCCAATCTCGTATTCGCCGGCACCCCCGTGCTCTCCGGCAGAGGTAAGGCGGTGGTGTTCGCCACCGGCATGCAGACGGAATTCGGCAAGATCGCCCGCCTCTCTACAAGCGTGAAGACAGGCCTCAGCCCCCTACAGAAAGAGATCGCGAAGGTCACTCATGTGGTCGCGCTGCTGTCGCTCGCCATGGGTGGGGTCTTTTTCGTCATCGGCGTCTCCATGGGCTTGGGCTTCTGGGTCAGTGCGATCTTCGGGATCGGCATCATCGTGGCGAACGTGCCGGAAGGACTGCTCCCCACTGTGACGCTGGCCTTGGCGTTGGGCAGCCAGCGCATGGCCAAACGCCACGCGCTCATCAAGCAACTGACGTCCGTTGAAACCTTGGGTTGCACCACCGTCATCTGTACGGACAAGACTGGGACGCTGACCGAGAACCGGATGCGCGTGGCTCGTTTCTATATGGACCATCTCGAAGTCGAAGTGCAGGAAAGCCGTCTGGTGATCGCCGGACGCATAACCAGCGCGATCGAGGCCGAGGAGTATGCACCGCTCTTCGATGCGATCATCCACTGCCACAATGCCAAACGCCTGCGGCGGACCGATGGCCGCCCCACCATCACGGGCGATCCAACCGAAGTGGCCCTGGTCGAGTTCGCACTGGATCACGAACTCCTCCAGCAAGAACCGTTGCCCCGGATGGGCGAGCTTCCGTTTGACGCGGACAGGAAGCGCATGTCCACCCTCCATTGGCGTGAAAGCCGGCTCGTGGCCTTTGTGAAGGGAGCGCCGGAATCGCTCGTGCCCCTCTGCAATCAGATGCTACACCAAGCTGCACGCTCGCCGATGAGTCAGGAAGACCGCCAGCGCATCATGAAGCAAAGCCAGATCTTCGCGCAGCAGGCCTATCGGGTCCTGGCTGTGGCTATGCGTGACATTGAGCAGGGTGTCGAGAAGCTCGACATCGACCATGTGGAACGGAATCTCACCTTCCTCGGCCTCGTGGCGATGATGGATCCCCCGCGCCAGGAAGTGCCGGAGGCCATCGCGCGCTGCCGCCAGGCCGGCGTCCGCACCATCATGATTACCGGCGACCATCCGCTCACGGCCCTGGCCATCGCCCGCCAGATCGGATTGGCGCCGCAAGAGTCCCTCGCCGATCCGAACGGAGACTGTCCCGCGATCGAAGGGCACCAGGTCGAAACGATGAGCGACGAGGTACTGCGTCGGCTCCTCACGCCCACCAGTCCTGACAGGGCCGAACCGGTCTTCGCGCGCATGGCCCCCCGGCACAAGATGCGCGTGGTGTCGGTGCTGAAAGACATGGGCGAAGTGGTGGCCGTCACGGGCGATGGGGTGAACGACGCCCCAGCTATCAAGAAAGCTGATATCGGCATTGCGATGGGTATCGCCGGAACCGATGTGGCAAAAGAAACGGCGGACATGATTTTGCTCGACGACAATTTCGCGACCATCGTCAACGCCATTGAAGAGGGCCGGGCCGTCTACGCCAACATCCGAAAGTTTTCCACGTACGTACTGTCGAGCAACGTGGGCGAGGTCGTCCCCTATCTTGCATGGGGCTTGTTGGGGATTCCGCTGGCGCTCACGATCCCGCAAATCCTCGCCGTGGATCTGGGTACCGACATGGTTCCGGCCTTGGCCCTGGGTGCCGAAAAGCCCGACGCCGGCATTATGTCAATCCCGCCACGCCCACGCACGGAACGGTTGATGAACCTTCCACTTCTCCTGCGCACCTATATCTTTTTGGGCCTGATTGAAGCCGGGATCGCCATGGGCGCATTCTTTTTGTTGCTCCTGACACAGGGATGGACCTGGGGCATGCCGCTCGACTGGTCCGATCCGCTCTACAAACAGGCGACTGCCGCCACCTTCGCCGGCATCGTCGTCGCCCAGGTGGCGAACGTATTCGCCTGCCGCTCGGACCGGGTGCCGCTCTCTCGACTCGGCTGGTTCAGCAATCCATTGCTCCTCTGGGGAATCGCGACAGAACTCGTCGTCCTCGCGTTCATCATCTATACCCCCTGGGGCAACGCGATCTTTGGAACCAGCCCCTTGCCTGTCTGGATATTCGGGCCACTCGCGCTGGGCGCCCTTCTGCTGTTATTCGCAGAGGAAAGTCGTAAGATCATCGTGAACCGATTCACAAACAGTCGCGCAGGCAAAGTCACGCAACAAGCAGGTACATCATGACCAGTAACCCCCAAGACCCGACTCGTGAGGTCCCTGTCACTGAGATCATTCCCCCCGGATCTTCTTCAGCTCCGGCTCGCCATTTGTCGAGTGCTTCATCAGGCCAGAAGCACCAACTCCCCGCCACCATGCCCGTGTCTCCTTCACCAAGGACCGGTCCCCGTCATCCCTGGCTCATCGGCATCGTGATCCTCCTCACGGTCATAGGGGCAGGAACCTGGTATTGGTGGACGGCCGGGACTCCGCCGGTCCACTACAACACTGCGCTGGTCGATAGAGGCCCCATCACCGCGATTGTCACCGCCACCGGCACGGTCAATCCGGTCGTGTCGGTGCAAGTGGGCAGCCAAGTCTCCGGCAAAATTACCCAGCTGATGGTGGACTTCAATTCCGTGGTCACGAAGGGCCAGGTCCTGGCCACGATCGATCCGCAACCGTTCCAAGCGAGGGTGAGTCAGGCCCGCGCATCGCTCAAGAGCGGGCGTGGCAATCTGGCAAAAGCGAAGAACATGGCGAATCAGCGGAAACTCGAACTCGATCGTATGAAGACCCTGCTCCGGCAGCAATTCGTTTCTCAGGCGGATCTCGACCTTGCCGCCACAAACTTCCGTGACGCCCAGGCCCAAGTTGAAGTCGCGCAAGCGCAGGTGGATCAAGCGGTAGCCACATTGGCCTCGGCTGAGCTCGATCTCGGCTATACCACGATCTATTCCCCGGTCAACGGCATCGTGGTGTCCCGTAATGTCGATGTCGGCCAAACCGTCGCCGCAAGTTTCCAAACGCCGACCCTCTTTGTGATCGCCCAGAACCTGACGCAGATGCAGGTGGACACCAACGTCAGCGAATCCGACATCGGAGGCGTGGCAGAAGGAAAACCCGCCAACTTCCGCGTGGACGCCTATCCCAAGCAGTTCTTCGAGGGCACCGTGACGCAGGTGCGCAACGCGCCGATCAGCATCCAGAACGTGGTGACCTACGACGTGGTGATCACGGTGGACAATCCGGAACTCAAGCTTAAGCCCGGGATGACGGCGAACGTCACGATCGTGACGGCCAAGAAAGAAAATCCCCTACGCGTACCAAATGGGGCTTTGCGCTTCAGAATGCCGGGCGTCCCGGTGGACCGCAAGGTCACGCAAGTCTGGGTGATGGATCAGGCGAAGCAGGTGCGCCAGGCGGCGATCACCACCGGCATCGCCGACTCCCTTTCCACAGAAATCGCCGAAGGGATACTGAAGGAAGGAGACCAGGTAATCCTGGGTATTGAGACGTCAGAAGAGCAAGCCCAGAAGAAGCTGCCGCCGGGCTTCGAAGGCCGCCCGATGATGAGATAAACGGCCTTTGGCCGTTTATCTGGTCTGTCTCGTCTGTTCGGTCTGTCCAGTCTATTCGGTCGACAGACCAAAGTGACTGGATAAACGGAATAGACAAGATAGACCAGATGACCAGATAGACCGAGGAAAAATGTCCTTTCTCTGGCTCACCACTCTCTCCGCCCTCCGCATCCTCAGCCGCAATCCGCTGCGCGCCGGGCTGACTATGCTTGGCATCATCATCGGCATCGGCGCCGTCGTGGCAATGGTCAGCTTGGGTCAAGGCGCAACCGCCTCCGTCCAGGCTGAAATCGCCAGCCTCGGCACCAATGTAATGATCATCGTCCCCGGAGCGACCACCGTCGGAGGCGTGCGGGGCGGGCTCGGCTCGATTTCCACGCTCACGGTCGCCGATGCGGAGGACATCCGGACCAAAGTCGGGAGTGTTATGACGGTGATATACGGCTCGCGATCCGTCTTGCAGGTCATTCACGAGAACAAAAATTGGAGCACCATCGTCGTCGGCACGACACCTGAATTCACCGACATACGCAGTTGGCCAATTGCCCAGGGCAACTTCTTCACACAGTCCGATATGGATTCCGCCGCAAAAGTAGTCGTACTGGGAAAGACCGCGGCCCAGAATCTGTTCGAGCCGGGTGAAGAGATGGTGGGAGCCGAGATTCGCATCAGAAACACCCCGCTTCGTGTGATCGGGATCCTGGCACCGAAGGGTCAATCGATCAGCGGTCAGGACCAAGACGACCTGGTGGTGCTTCCCTTCTCGACGGCTGAACGAAAAGTCCTGGGCACGAAGTTTCTCGGAACTGTCGGGATCATCCTGGTCGCCACGCAGACGCGCTATGAGATCCCTGCCGTCGTTGCAGACATCAAAGAGCTTTTGCGGGCGCGCCATCACCTCCCCGGATCGGAGGAGGATGACTTCACCATCCGCACCATGGAAGATATTGCCAAGACCATTGCCGGCACAAGCCGGACCATGATGCTCATGCTGATGGGCATTGCCTCGATTTCGCTGATCGTCGGCGGCATCGGCATCATGAATATTCTCCTGGTGTCGGTCACGGAACGGACGAAAGAAATCGGGCTTCGCATGGCTGTCGGCGCGAAGCGTGCGCATATTCTGCTTCAATTCCTGATCGAAGCGGTCATCATGACCGCGATCGGCGGAGCGCTCGGCGTCGGCGCCGGGATCGGAATCGCACGCCTACTGACCACCATGATCGGCTGGCCGACCATTATCTCTCCGGAAGCCATCGCCGTTGCGTTTCTGTTTTCCCTGATCGTGGGCGTCTTCTTCGGCCTGTACCCCGCGAACAAAGCGTCGAAAATGAACCCGATCGAGGCGCTGCACTACGAATGAACGAGCGGGGCGCAAGACAGGTGAGAAAGACGCGTCAGTCACGCTTTTCTCGCGCGTCTTGTCCGCAAAAGACCATGACTATCACGCAGAACATCGAGATTGCCCGAAAACTTCGGGAGGTCGCACAGCTTTTGGAGGATCAAGGCGCGAATCGGTTTCGCGTGCGGGCCTATCGAACGGCAACAGGCCCGATTTCCATCCGAAGGGGGAGCCTTGTGGGACTTGATTCCCGGCGTCGGGTGGTCCGACCATTGGGCATTCTGGAAGGAGGGATACCAGGCCGTGATGGTGACCGACACCGCCCCTTTCCGCTATCCCGCCTACCATTCACCAGCCGACAGGCCCGAGCTCGTTCAGTACGAACGGATGGCGGGCGTCGTCTCCGGCCTACAGGCTGTCATTGTGGAGATGGCAAATGCACCACGTTTTCTTTCCCCACCGCTGCGACCGAACATGACACAGAAAAGGCAGCCTGGGTGAATCCCAACCTGCGCGCGTCGAACGGAGGTTGGTTCATCTGGTCTATCTCGTCTATCTGGTTTGTCTGGTTGATCGGACCTGAAATTTATCCAGCAGAACCAGATAGACCAGAAAGACCATCCAACCAGACAGACGAGCCCCTACGCGTTGCGCGAGCACAGAGGATTGGCTCGTCCGCCCTCACAGCCAGACTCGCCCCTGCTCACCCCTATTCCTTTGCCTGAACCCCTGGATGATAGGTGCCGTATACATACACGGGGATGGACAGGTGACCGAGATGTTTTTCTATCAGCGGCTTCACGTCCTTCCAGTCGAGCCCACCCACGCCAGTGGCCAAACGTGGAAGCGCAACACTCTTGAGCTTCTCAGCTTCGATCACCTTGCCCAGCGCTTTGAGGCAGTGATTCACATTCTCGATCGTGGCCCGGCCCGGGTGACTGGCTCCGTGACTGGTAGCAGCCTCCTGAGTAAACAGATTCACGATCCGAACAGCTCCGACTCCGGACCACGTCCATAAGTCGCCGGTCTTGGGGGAAAACGTCTGCGAATAATGCCTGAAGTCCTTATACATCGCAGGCCACCGTTCTCTGAGTGCCAAGGCCAGCCCATTTGCGAAGTTGTCGTTGGGGGCAACCCCGTGTGCCAGGGCTTCCGCCTTCGTCAATAAAATATCCCCCGCCACTTCCTTCAACATATAACGTCCTCCTCCATCGAGTTAGTAATGGTCGTAACCTTTATCACAGAGGGCGGGCTGAGTCTCTCCCGCTGTCACACCGCATACTGGCCCACTGACAATCTTTTTCTTTCTCGGTTGAGTAAAGAGTTAGGGGCGAAACGGTTTAACATCGCCTGACTTGCGCAACATCTTGTTCACCTCGTCAAGGTGCAGCTCTTCGCCAACAATCATCTCTCGTGCATATTCTTCCAACAAAACGGACTTTCCCTCGGAGACTTTCAGGAGTTCGTAATAGGCGCAGACAGCGGCCTTCTCGTGCTCCAAGCTTTCCTGCAGGATATCTCCCACATCATGCTTCTCGGTTTCCAAGAGTGTCCCGATTTTCAACGAGGGGTGGCCGCCGAGTAAGGTGACCAGTTCCCCTGCTTTATACGCATGGGCAAGGCTCTCGTCCGCATTACTCTTCAGCCAAGACACGATAGGAATGCGGTTATAGCCATAGATCATGAGGGAGTAATGCGTATAGCGTACAACTCCAGCCAACTCATGCTCCATAATTTTATTGAGAATCCCAACCGCGCGTTTCGTGTCTTGATCGTTCATCTTATGCCTCCTGTTAGTAACACTGTCACGACTGAAGTAGCTGCGAATGGCACGTCTGCTAGGTCCGGCCTTTACAGCATGGCACACCACCGTCGGCCATTCGCTGGAAAACAAGTCTACTTGAAAGCCCAATGCGTATCCACCTCGTTCTATTCCAGGAGTAGCCCTTGTCTTTTTTTTGTCCTTACCTTATAGATTGAGCAGAGTCACGAGCTGAACAATCGTCAGCTTCCATCACTGCCCCTCTCGTAGCTGCAGAGGAATGCCTTCCATGAAAATGCTGTTGATCGTCTTTCGCCAGTCGATGGTAGAACACATCCATGCACTGCTGAAAGAATATGACGTCAACGCGTTTACTGAATTGCACAATGTAGCCGGCAGGGGGGAGACCGGACCCAACGTTCAGTTCTTCCTGTCACCGGGCCCCAACAGCATGATTCTCACAGCGGTATCGGAACAGCTTGCCTACCGCCTCATCGATGGGTTCACGCGCTTGAAAGCGGAAGAAGGGATACGACAACAAGACAATGCCTTCCCTCTTCATGTATTCCTCCTCCCCTGTGAGCAAGTGGTCTAGCCCGCATGATTCATGAGCGTTTCTGCTGCAATCGCCGATGCCTGACTCAAGCGAGACGGGCGAGACGGACGGGACAGGCGAGGGTTGATCTGGTCTGTCTTGTTCATCTGGTCAGTTTCGTTCAACCAAACAAACCAAACAGACCAAATAAACAAGAAAAACCAGCCGGTCCTTGCGCATCACGCGCCACGGTCCCTGCGGCTGGCAGACCTATTCATCATCCTGCTAATTTTCGGCTGAGGAGATTTCCGATGCCAGATGGAGGACTTCCGACCCGGCCAGCCCTTGATCTCGCTGTGAATTACCGGAGCGCAGGAGCTTGTCGCCCAGTCCGACCGCCAGGTTGCGGTAGATGATGACGCCGATATCGGGGCGGCGACGGATGAGATCCGTCAGATCGCGCTGGAGGAATTCTGCCACCTCCACATGGCCCTTCGCCGTGGCCGTGGCAGAGTGGGGCCTGGCCGAGAGGAGCGAGACTTCGCCGCACGTTTCCCCGGTGCAGACGGTGCCAATGGTGGCCGGAGGGGTTCCACAGCTGATGGCAACTTGTCCCTGCAGCACGATGTAGAGACGGTCGGCCGGATCGTGTTCGACGAAGAGACGCTCGTCGGCCAGAATGTCCCGCACCGTGCAAGCACCGGCGAGCCTGGTCGCCTGTTCGCTGTTCATCCCCTGAAACAACGGGATCTCCTTGATCGCCTGTGCCATGCGCGGTGCAATGACACAACTGGAAAAGCCGCGCATCACGACGTCGGCGACGGCCTGCACCGGTTCCGTCAGCGCGAGCGACCCCAGATCTTGCAGTTTGTTCAACCGCACCATCTTCACGATGTCGAGCCGTTCCACTTGATAGAAAACCATAGCCGGCACATAGGCGACCGGCAGAAAATTCAGTTCCAAGAGCGTGCGCTGCATTCGGGGGGCATAGGCGCTGACGTCAATCTCAATGTATTCGATACCCATCTCTTCCCGGCACTTTCGCTCCAGCTCGGAGAGAAGAAATCGTACGACGTCGTCGGCCAGGGCGATCAACTCGAACACGCGGACTGTGTGCTCGACCGGATCCATCGTATAGCCGACAGCCCCGACAATGTGGCCGCTGGAGCGGGCCAGAAAGTAACTGGTTTGCCGCGCGTGCAGTTTAAAGAATCCATAATCCAGCCTCATGGGGCCGAAAATTTCCCGGTTGTGCACCCGCCCACGCTCGATGCGCAGCAGAGCCGGATAACCTTCGGCCTGCAACTGTTCGATGGTGTAGTCGCCCCCGGCTGGGTAAGGCGCGGAATCTTCGTCGACGATGAAATCCGGCGTGAGCGGCGGCCGGCTCATCACGAGATTGGCTAAGGCATAGGCCTCGGGAATGATCCTCGGATTGTTGCGGCGTAAGGCCAGCGCGTCGCCGAAATATCGGACCAGCAGGGCAAAGCTCTCGCGGTGATGGAAAAAATGCTTCAGCGGTAGAAAGCCGGCGGGGATAAACCCCTGCGCGAGGCTGATCCGCTGTGCATAGGGATGGACGGTGCGCGCGACGACCAGGCCGACGTGCAAGCGGTTGTGAATGGCTTCGAGCCGCTTGTCCATGAGCAGCTTGCCGACTTGTAACCGGCGATAGTCCGGATGGACGGCGAGGCGGCCGAATTCTCCGACGAGATCTGAATGGGCCCCGAAGTCGAAGAGCACGGAGGCTGTGCCGATCACCCGGCCCGTGTCGCTTTCTTCGGCGACGAGAATCAGCGCGTCGTCCGTGAAGACAGAGCGCTTCAACCAGAGTTCGTCGTACACCTCGTGATGGGGATAGTCGGCTCCGTAGACCGCGAGAAATATCTCGCGGATCTGGCCGACATCTTCTTCGCGGGCTTCTCTAATGCGAATCATGACAGCCCTATGCGTTAGCAGGATGCTGAAAAAGACCGCCAGCGGCGTTCTCGCATCGTTCCGACCCTCAACGTACCCCAGAGGGTACGCCTCGGCCCCTCACTCGCTGCGGCCTTGCTGAACGGCCTTTTCGAGCATCCTGCATGGGGTGTTCTCCTCTTATCCCAGACGTACAGACCATCGAAGTTCTAGCGTATCAAAATAGTTTTTCCGCAGCCTGCTGGGTCAGGAACGAGGCGTTTGCTCGCTGAGCCGCTGGCCGGCGATCTTGGCAATGGCCTGGTAATAGGCCGCGCCGACGGCCAAAGCCTCTTCGTCGAAATCGAACTTGCTGGAGTGGGCGGGAAAGCCTTCCTTGCCAGGAACCTGACTCCCGAACCGGACATAGGCGCCTGGAATGTTTTCCATGTAGTAGCTGAAATCCTCCGCGCCCATGTTGGCCGTCTTGAGCGGCAACACATTGGCCTCCCCCACCGCCTCAACTGCCGCGCGGCGCGCCAGGCTCGCCATGTCCGACGTGTTGATCAGCGGCGGCGTGCCTTCATTCACGGTGACCTGGATCTTGGCGCCGTGCAGTTGGGCGATCGATTCGGCAATGCGGCGGACGGAGGAGAGGAGTTGTTGCCGGACAGCAGGATCCTGGGCACGAACCGTTCCCTCCAGCCTGGCCAGTCCTGCAATCACGTTTGGCGCAGTCCCTGCGTGGAACTGCCCCACGGACACCACCGACGGACGGGCCGGATCAACTTCGCGCGAGACAATCGTCTGCAGCGCCATAATCATGAGACTCCCGACCACGACAGCATCGATGCTTTCATGGGGACGGGCTCCGTGTGCGCCCTGCCCGATAATCTCAATCGTGAAATTATCCGACGACGCATTGACGGCGCCCTCGGACACGACGATGGCCCCCGGATGATAGTGACGGTCGAGATGGCCGCCGAAAATCATGCCCGCGCCCTCCAGCGCCCCTGCCTTGATCATGGCCAGCGCGCCGGTGCCTTTTTCCTCTGCCGGCTGAAAAATCAATCGCACGGGAGCCGGCAGGTCATTCTCCTCGGAGAGAAGCGCCGCCGCGCCCAGCAACATGGTGGTGTGTCCATCATGGCCGCAGGCATGCATGACGCCGTCATGCACCGAGGCGAAATCCAAACCGGTGTCTTCCTGGATCGGTAACGCATCGGTATCAACACGCAAGACGACGCAGGGTACTCCGGCGCGTCCGGGAATATCGGCGACGACTCCGTGTCCGGCAACGTGAGCCCGATACTTGATGGCCAGCCCATCGAGAAATTTACAGATCACAGCGGCAGTGTTCACTTCCTGCCCGCTGAGTTCAGGGTACTCGTGGAGCACGCGGCGGAGCTGAATGAGACGATGTTGTAGCGGCTCAGGAATCAACGGCATGATTGCGACCTTACCGATGAACGTACGACGGCCTGTTGGCACACCCTTCGCCGGGTCCGGCCAGACCGGCAACCTGAAGAAACCGAAGCATGGTAGCACAGAAGGAACAGTGGTTTCCGCAGCAAGATCGAGGGAGTGGACCGACTGTTCTTCACTGCGCGCATCGAACACCCCTTACTCCTTTCACTCATACTTCTAAATGATCCTTCCAAGCTCGCTTACCTCTATCCCTGGGAATGGCACCCGTGATGGTCCCACTGCGACCGTCGAGCGAGGCTACAGATACTTCCTCCAAGCTTGCTCGTTATCTCTTCAGGGATGGGGGCTGATTGGTCTTCCACTGCGCGCGTTCAAGGAATGCCGGTTCATCTGGTCTATTTCGTCTATCTGGTTTGTCTGGTTGATCGGACTGGAAATTCATTCAGAAGAACCAGACAGACCAGATAGACCGGCCAACCAGACAGACGAGCCCGAGCGCGTTGCGCGAGCACAGAAGACCATCAGGCTCCATCCCCTCCTCTCCTCGGCGAGCAAGAAGGACGGTCTGGCCTTCCCGTCTCCCCTTACCAGCCAAGCTGCCACTGATGTCCGTTCCGTTCCATCAGCGCGTCTGCCTCGCTGGGGCCCCACGTGCCGGCTGAGTAGGGATGCACAACTTGCTTGCCGGACAGAAGCGGGTCGTAAAGATGCCAGGCCTTTTCGGTGAACTCCGCACTGACGAAGAGTGTCTGATCCCCGATCATCACGTCGCGCAGAAGGGTCTCGTAGGCTTCGGGGAGTTCACCGAAGGCTTTCTGATAGTCAAATTGCAAGGCATGGTCGCTCAGGTGGAACGGACGCCCAGGGCTCTTGACGGAAAAACAGAGGGAGAACCCTTCGCTGGGCTGCAGGGTAATGAGCAGCTTGTTGGAGACGATGCTGCCCGGTTCGATGGATGGAAAGACATGGGCGGGCGCCTCGCGGAAGATCACCGCGATCTGCGTGAGCTTGCGCGGGAATCGCTTCCCTGTCCGCAAATAAAACGGCACGCCTTTCCACCGCCAATTGTGGATCTCCACTTTCAGTGCGACATAGGTTTCCGTGGTGGAATCGTTCGGGACCCCCTGTTCTTCGCGATATCCTGGAATTGTTTGGTCGGCCACTTGCCACGATGTGTACTGGCCAAAGACCACATCCTTCTGAGAGATCGGCGCAATAGAATGGAGCACTTTCAGCTTTTCGCTCTGGATGGCCGCAGCATCGAAGGAGACCGGCACCTCCATCGCAACGACGGTCAGGAGTTGGGTCAGATGGTTCTGGACCATGTCGCGAAGCGCCCCGGCATGCTGGTAATAGGCCCCGCGATGCTCGACTCCAAGATCTTCGGCAACGGTGATCTGCACGTTCTCGATGTTGTCGCGTTTCCAGAGCGATTCGAAGATCGGGTTGGCGAAGCGGAATGCCAGGAGATTCTGCACCGTTTCTTTGCCGAGGTAATGATCGATACGGTAGATCTGAGATTCCTCGATGTATTGATGCAAGGTGGCATTCAGCTGGCGGGCCGACTTAAAGTCGTGGCCGAACGGTTTTTCGAACACGACGCGTACCCACCCGTGACTCTTGAGCAGTCCCGCCTGGTCGAGCCGTTCCATCGCAGTCGGCACGGTGTCCGGTGGAAGCGCCAGATAGAACACCCGGTTCTCCGGCATCTTGTGCGTACTCTCCAACTGCCGGATGTACCAGGCCAACGCTTCATAATCCTGTACTCCCCCTTCACGCACGGTCTGGTAGTGAAGGCACTCGCCGCACCAGGCGCGCAATTCCGCTTCATTGCGCCAGCCGGCTTTGTGCAAACCTTCGTGGGCCCAGAGCCGGAACCCCTCTTCACCCATCTCAGGCAGGGCCGCGCCAACGATGAGCGTGTTGCGAGTCTCCAGGACTCCCTGATCCCGTAGATGATACAGCGCGGGCAGCAGTTTCCGGCGCGTGAGGTCACCAGTCGCACCAATGATGACGAAGACATGAGGCTCTATCTGATATTGCGACATCCGTCGGGTCCTCTCTGTAAACGATGGTAACGCTCAAAATGTTCAGCATACAGGATTTACACTGCCCCGCCCACCCAATGGCACGCCGAGACGTGCCATTATCCCTGGCGAGGTCCTTCCCAGGGCGAGCGTTCCGCGAGCACAGGAGATCAACAGACCACCCTCCTTTTTCCCTCCAAGCTCGCTCGTTATCCTTTCCCTCACGATTCGCCCCCGGCCTAACCCTATTCCTCTATATAAACCCAGGCCCCTTTGCCCCTTCCAGGCCAGCCCCCGACAACTAAACCGATCGCATCGCGTCACTTGGCGAGGGTCCGTACATAGGCCAGCACGTCTCTGCTCTCTTTTTCCGAGAGGCGGGTCTCCCAAGGCGGCATATTCGGTTTGCCCTCATGGATAGTCTTGAGCAGGACGGCATCGGATTTCTTTTTGATCGACGGTGATGTGAGGTTAGGCGCATCCGGCCCACGAAGAAATCTGTACCCATCCCCTCCGCCCTCAGGCCCGTGACAACCAGTGCAGTACCTGACAAACAGGGTCTTGCCACGCTCCACATCGCCGTTTTGAGGCTTGGGCTTTGCATCAGCCTGCGCCAGACATGAAACCAGAATACTTCCAGTAAACAAGACTATTATGAAGATATACCTCAAGTTTATGTTCATGCTTAATCCTCCTCGTTTGCGTCACACAGCCCGAACACAACAAAGCTGCTCTTTACTGCGCGCGTCCAACGAATGCTTGTTCATTTGGTCTATCTCGTCTATCTAGTTTGTTTGGTTGATCGGACTGAAATTCATTCAGAAAAACCAGACAGACCAGAAAGACCAGCCAACCAGACAGACAAGCCCGAGCGCGTTGCCCGAGCACAGGAGATCAACAGACCACGCTCCCCCTTTCCAACTCAGTCGCTTCCTCTTATCAAAGGAGCAGGCTCGTGGTCCTTAACTGCGCGCGTCCAACGACCACTATCATGCTCCTTCCAAGCTTGCTCGTTTCTCTCCTCGGAGGGTGGCCTGGTCGATCCTCGAATGCGCGCGTCGAACGAGCACATTCTTATCGTGCGCGTTCCGCGAGCAGGAGGACGACCAGGCTACCCTTCTCTTACACCCACTCCGGCGCATACTCCTTCCCCGCTTCTTTTTCTGCGAACCACCGATACAGGGCCGGCAAGACCAGCAACGTGAGTGCCGTTGAGGTGAAGAGGCCCCCGATGACGACCGTCGCGAGCGGCCTCTGCACTTCGGCTCCGATCCCCTGCGCGAGCACCAATGGCAGCAGACCCAGCAGCGTCGTCATCATCGTCATGACGACCGGGCGAAGCCGGAGGACGCAACCGTTGATGATAGCCTGGTCCATCTGCGCGCCTTCATTGCGCAACTGATTGATATAGGAGACCAATACAATCCCGTTCCCGACCGCCAAACCGAAGAGTTCGATAAAGCCAATGGAAGCCGGCAGACTTAGATATTGCCCGCTCAGCCACAGAGACACGACGCCCCCGATCAAGGCGAAGGGGAGATTGATAATGATCAACGTCGCGTAACGGAGCGAGTGAAACGCCCAGAAGAGCAGAAAGAACACCAGCCCTAACGTAATCGGTACCACGATCAACAGCCGCGCGTTGGCCCGCTCCATGTTCTCGAAGGCTCCACCCCACGTGATGCTGTACCCTTCAGGCAGGTGTACCAATGATTCCAGTTTCTTCCGACCTTCATCCACGACGCTGCCAATGTCGCGCCCGACAACGTTGAAGCCGACGTAAATGCGCCGTTTCACACCTTCGCGGCTGATGCTGAACGGCCCTTCGCGCACCTCGATTGTGGCAAGATCGCTCATCGGAATCAGCGCGCCGGATGCAGACTTCACCCTGATCTCTCCGATGGTGCCGATACTGTTGCGTTGCAGTTCCGGGAACCGAAGCGTCAATTGAAACCTCCGCTCGCCTTCGTAGACATGGGTCACCGCCTTGCCACCGATGGCGGTGGTCACGATCTCCTGCACGTCGGCCACGTTGATACCGAAACGGGCAATCTTCTGCCGATCGATGTCGACGGTGAGATAGGGCTGACCGGCGATCTGCTCGACTTTGATATCTTTGACTCCGTTGATCTGCTTCATCAAGGCGGCAATCTCCTCCGCCTTGTCGTGCAGCACATCGAGATCCTCCCCGAACAGCTTAATTGCGCATTCCGCCCTGACGCCGGAGATGAGCTCGTCCACCCGGTGTTGAATCGGCTGGCTCATGAGCACGGAGATGCCCGGGATTTCCGCCAACTTTCTCCGAATGGCGTCGGTCAATTGCGGCTGAGTTGCCGCCGTCTTCCATGTGCTCCGATCACTCAGGGACACGATTGGTTCGCTCTCGTTCAGTTCCTCCGGCCCTACAGCGATCTCAGGCCGGCCGATCTTGCTCACAGCCATCCGGACTTCTGGAAACTCCAACATCGCCCTATGGGCTTGTTTCTCCATCTCGATGGACTCCGGCATAGAGACGCTCGGCAGCCGAACAATCTTGGGTGTCAGAGTGCCTTCTTCTAGGAGCGGAATGAACTCCCGTCCAACAAATGGAACGAGGGCAAGACTGCAAAGCACGATCGCTGTCGATCCGCCGAGCACGAGACTGCGATGCTGGAGGGTCCAAGTGAGCACTGGCACATAGCGCTGTTTCATCCAACGCGTGAGGCGGGTTTCCTCCTGATGGTCTCCGCGCAAGATCAGCGATGCGAGCACCGGCGACAGGGTCAACGTGACCACGACAGAGGCCAAGAGCGCGATCACCAACGTGTAGGCCAGCGGCGCAAACATCTTCCCTTCCATGCCCTGGAGCGTCATAAGCGGCAGGAAGACGACACTGATAATCAGAATGCCGAACAGGATCGGCCGCCCCACTTCTTTCGTGGCCTGAAGAATCACCTCCGACGTGCTCTTCCTCGTTGCGCCGTTGTTCTGCGCCAGGTGCCGATAGACGTTTTCCACCACGACAAGCGATCCGTCCGCGATCTCACCGATGGCGATGGCCAGCCCGCCAAGCGTCATCAAGTTGGCCGAGAGCCCAAGCCGCTGCATCACGATAAATGTGATCAGGGGGGTGACGATGAGCGAAACCGTCACCACGACGGCGCTACGCACGTGGCCCAGGAAAAAAAAGAAGACGAAGATCACCAGCACGATCCCCTCGATCAAAGCATCCCGCACCGTATTGATCGCCGCCGTCACCAATTCAATGCGATCGTAGAAGGGCAGGAGCTTCGTGCCAGAAGGGAGGATATTGTTCTGCCGGAGATCTTCCACCTTGGCCTTAACCGCTTCGACCACCTCACGCGCATTGCCCCCGCGAATCATCAGCACAGTGCCCGCCACGACCTCTCTCTCCCCATTGAGAACCACCGCACCATGGCGAACGGCATGGCCGATGCGGACTTCCGCGACATCACGAACGAAGACCGGCGTGCCACCGGACTCTTTCACGATGATGGACTCGATATCGCTCGTGGTCTTGATCAGGCCCAGGCTGCGGACGATCGCGCGCTCCGCATGGCGCTCCAGCACATTTCCTCCGGCATTGGCATTGTTCTTTGCCACCGCGCTGTAAATGTCGTGGAGCGTCAGGTCGAACTTGCGGAGCTTGGCCGGATCGACCAGGACTTGATACTGTTTGACGAACCCGCCCATGCCGTTCACATCGATCACGCCCGGCACGCTCTTGAGCAAGGGGCGCAAGACCCAGTCCTGGAGCGTGCGCTGATCCGTCAACTCCGTCTCGATGATCGTGGGGTCGGTAGCCTTTGCATTCGGCCCTTCCACATAATACTGATAGACCTCGCCCAACCCGGTACTCACAGGGGCCATGACAGGTTCCAACCCATCGGGCAATCGTTCCTTCGCCGCCATGATCCGTTCGAGGACCAACTGGCGGGCGAAGTAGATATCGACGTCGTCGTTAAACACGACCGTGATCTGGGAGAGGGCAAATTTGGAGAGAGATCGGATCTCCGCTAACCCAGGCAGGCCGGTCATCTGAAGTTCGAGCGGATAGGTGATGAATCGTTCGACTTCGACCGGCGAAAGACCAGGCGCGTCGGTCAACACCTGCACCTGGATGTTCGTTACATCGGGGTAGGCGTCGATCGGAATAGACTGAAAGGCGAAGACACCGGCGACGGACAACAGGCAGGCCAGGCCAAGGACCAGGATCCGTTGCCGCAGCGAAAATTCCAGAAGAGAGGCGATCATAGCGTCGGCTCGATCTTGTGCCGTTCCATCTCAGACTTGAGCATGAACGATCCCTTGGTCACGACCTGCTCACCGACGCTCACCCCTTCTAACACCGTCACCACCTCCCCTTGCTCGCTTCCCACCTTGACCGTTCGCACTTCGAAGTCGTTCGTCCCCCGTTGAACAAACACTATCGTACCGGTCGGCCCGTTTTGGACTGCCTCGAGCGGCACAGTCAGGGCATCCGGAGTCGGCGACGCATAGACGAGGACGGTGGCAAACATTTCCGGTTTCAGCAGCCGACCAGGGTTCTGCACCGTTACCCGAAGACGCATCGTACGGGTAGCTGGATCGAGCACATCCCCGAGGTAGGTGATCGTTCCCGGAACGATGGCATGGGGATAGGCGGATACAATCACATCGACCTTCTGGTCCTTCCGAATGAACTGCACGTCCTTCTCCGGCACATTGCCAACGACCCACACATCCGAAAGATCCGCGACCGTGAAGAGCTTCTGCTGCGCCTCGACCACCTCGCCCCTCGTGATATTGCGCATGATGACCCGGCCGTCGAACGGCGCACGTAGAGACACATCGGCCTTGATCGTATCCTCACGATCCAGCCGCTCGACTTCCTGCCGTGGGACGCCGAGCAGTTCCAGACGGTTCCGCGCCTCGCGCGCTTCGGCTTGTGCCGTTTTCATCGTGGCTTCACGGCGCTGCAACTCAGCCAGACTCACAACCTTTTGTTCATACAGGTCCCTGGCGCGCTCGTGCGCCAGTTTCGCTTCGTGCAACTTTGCTGCAGATTTCAGATAAGTCCCCTCTGCCACACCGAGATCCGTACTGTGCAGCATCGCCAGCAAGGCGTCTTTCTTCACATCTTGGCCAACATCCACGTGGACCTTTACCACCCGGCCATTGATGAGCGTAGTCACCTCAGCCAGTTCATTCTCGTTGGCTTGAACTGTGGCGGTATATTGCCTAGGTACCAGCATCGCCCCACGGACAACCGGCGAGACCTCAATCACCGTCCGCGCGAGTTCTTCGGAAGTGAGATGGAGCACTCCAGACCTGTCTGCCACAACGGCCTTCTTGGTCTCAGGCGCTTGATCGGGAGTTCTCTCGCAGGCGAGAAGTCCAGTGAACGCAAAGGCGATGAGGAGGAGGACGGCACGTCTATCGTGAAACAAAACAGGGGCAGGCTGAAGGCTGAAGGCTGAAGGCTGAAGTGTTCGGAACTTCAAACCCGGAACTCCGAACTGCGAGTCGCGCCTGTCGTGCACGTCTTGCCTGTCTCGCTCACAATTCACGAACGATCTTGCACGCTTCCCGGATGTCGAAAGCGCAACGAGAATGAATCTGACGAACTGCTTCAGCACACTGCTAGAAACTCTTGGCCTCATGGTCATACCTTCCCGTTTAAGGAATCAGCATGAGGTGTGCCACGGAAAGCTCTTTATTTAGTAGAAGAAACGGTCGATCTAGGTGCATATTGCCACGGTACCACCGGAAGACCGTGGTGAAATGCGACAGGGGAGATGACAGAGGCGAAGAACCGACAGGAGCGGATTACCGAGCGGAGGGAATGATCCAAACCACCTCTCATAACCCACTGACTTCTCAACCCTATGGGCACACGAGTCCAACTGCGACGGAGAACCGGCTCTTCCCGTTCTTCCGCTACACGAGCGACCGGATCAAGGACGAGTCGGAGTTCTGGTTCTTATGGCCGCTCTTCGATCACAAGACCGCTCAAGGAAGGACGACGGAAATCAGCTCTCTCTGGTGGCTGTTTGAGTATCGAAGCCCAAAGGATGACGCGTGGGAATATTGGGTCCTCGGTCATCCTCCCATCGCCATGTTCATGCGAACCGTATCTCCGACGAAAACTCTTGTGGAGTTCAATCCGATTATTCCAGGATGGAGGCGGGAATACGTGGAAGGGTTGGGCACATCGTGGGCGCTCTTTGGCGGGCTGATCGGCATGGATACCATGCCCGACGGCACGCACAAATGGCGGCTATTCTGGATCGGACCAGACAGAACCGACAAACCAAAGAGCAATCTTCCGCACTGAACTCCCGACGGCCGCTCCTTTCCCATTTTTTCAGGGAACGGGCGAGGCGGGCTGAAGGCTGACGTGTTCGGAACGTCGAACCACGACCTTCAGCCTTCGGACCACATCTGTCTCATCCGCCCAGCTCCCAGCCTCAGCCTTCACCTCTTACTGCTCAGTACTGAATTTCAGTGGAATCTCAATGTCAACCCACTAGCAGTAGGGGGTTACTGTACGTTTGTGTAATAGCAAACAGTCGCGCGGCTACCATAGATTCTGCGCCATGGTTGTCGAATGATTTACTGAGGTAATGAGAAGGAGGAACAGTGCGGCACCACCTACACACTCAGGTAGCAGTCGGGTCAATAAGCAGCTTATTTACATTTTATTCACCAGGGAGATTCACATGTCCTTTCTAACA
>JBAXBK010000021.1:0-58022 GCA_037142015.1 Nitrospira sp.
GGGGGGGGAGTTGTTCTGAGTTCTGAGTTCTGAGTTCTGAGTTCTGAGTTCTGAGGAACGAATCGAGAGTCATGGCTACAACTCAGAATTCATAACTCAAAACTCAGGACTCTCAGGCCCCAGGCCTGAGTCAGTACCCCATCGCCTGATTCAGCTTGGCCAGGCTCATAGCAGACAATGTGAACTCCGCCTGCACTTCGATACGAGACGGCACCAAGAGCGTCGTGTGAAAAACAATATCGCGGATCGGGATCTTGAACTCTGGTTGCTGAGGAGTACTCAATTCGACTGACTCGACCGACTGGGTAATCGCTCCACTATCTTGAGGCCCATACACGGCTACCACCGCCTTCAGAATCTCCACGACCTTCTCGTTCGTCTCAACTCCCTCAATACCTTTCTCCAGCAACGGAATAACCTCTTCCTGTGCCTGGTCTGATGGCGTAAAGTTTTCTACCCGTTCTTTCCGACGTAGCGACATGAGGTCATTATCGAGATCCTTGCTGAAAGCTCCATAGGCAAACCGGAAAAACTCGAAGTGAAAGCCTTTAAAGCCCTTGCCGAACATCTGCAGCTCGCACAGAAAACACAATTGCTGCAACTTCACATCGCTAAGCAGTCCGTGAGGTTCCGTCAGATGCAGGACATAGAGCAAGAGAGCCCGGTCGACCGTAATCTGATTGGGTTTCCGCATGCCGGGAGTCCCTCCATCGTTCCATCTTTTTTGAGCGGAGCACTATAGGCAGCGTCGAAGATCTCCGTCAATTCCTTCCCTCTAAGCCGTTCGCGCACAACACCCCTTGACCAGTCGGGCAAGTTTCGTCTTTAATGGGCCACATCGGAGGCCCCTCTTGGCGAATACACATGTGAAGGAAATGCAGTCCCTGAAGGAACATCTGGGCAAGCATCAGCTCAAGCTCACCCGCCAGCGTGAATTGATTCTGAACGCTTTCCTCCGGCAAGAGCATATTACCGCGGAAGCCATGTATCATCAGCTGGCAAAGTCCGACCCACATCTGGGGCTTGCGACCATCTACCGGACACTTAATCTGTTCTGCGATGCAGGTATCGCACAAGCCAGACACTTCGGCTCTCAGACGAAGTACGACAACGTCTCGCACAAGGGCCACCACGATCACCTCATCTGCACCGGATGCGAGAAGATCGTGGAATTTGAAAACGAAGAAATTGAACGACTCCAGGAAGAAGTGGCCACCCGGAACGGATTTACGATCAAAACCCACCGACTTGAGCTCTACGGCCTCTGTTCTCGCTGCCGCCATTGACGAACTTGCTTTTTTTTAGTATCATTTTGAGACAGTTTATCAATTTCAATTCCACCGAGGGCCGCATCATGTCATTCGTACAGACCCTGTCCGCATTGCGCCGAACAATCCTCTCAAGTCTCCTTCTACTCTTCGTAGCTGTAGCCTTCGCACCCTCGGCGCCGGCTGCCGATTCACTCACGATCTATTCCGGCCGCTCGGAGCGGCTCATCAAGCCGGTACTCGACGCCTTCACCGCGACGACGGGCATTAAAATCGAGCTGTTGTCATCCGGCACAACGGAGTTAGTCAATCGACTGAAAGCTGAAGGAGATCGTACGTCGGCAGATCTCCTGATCACCAATGACGCCGGAAGTTTGGAACTGGCCCGGGCTGCCGGGCTCCTCCACCCGTTGAATATGCGGGAAGTCGAACGAGCCATTCCGCCGCAGTTTCGCGCGTCGGATAATGCCTGGGTAGGACTCTCCGGGCGATTCTGGATCGTGGTGTATAACACCACGATGGTAAAGCCGGACCAAGTAAAGTCGCTTCTCGATCTTGCCGATCCAAAATGGAAAGACAAGATTGCGATTCCGAACTCCGGCAGCGAGTATCTGCAAGCAGGCGTATCGGTCATCCGCGCCACTTACGGCGACGAAAAGACCAAGCAGTTTCTGCAAGGCCTCAAGGCCAACGCGGACAGCCAGGTCTACCAGAAAAGCTCGCAGATCGTAGATGCCGTCGCCAAGGGCCAAGTCGCGCTGGGTATCGTGAATCATTACTACGTGTACCGTCATCTTGCCGCTCAGCCGGGAACACCGATTGCAGTTGTGATGCCTGATCAGCAAGAGGGCGGCATGGGAGCGATCATGAACGTCGCAGGCGTCGGCATCATTAAGACGACCAAACACCTCGACAGTGCCAAGCTACTCGTAGAATTTTTAGTCGCACAAGCAGGGCAGAAGCTATTTGCGGAACTCGACAAAGAGTATCCTCTCCACCAAGATGTGAAGGCAGACCCGGCGCTGATAGATCGAAAGAGTTTCCGCGCAGCGCAGGTCCCCCTCTCCAAACTCGCCGAACTGCGCGAGCCGACGCTCACCCTGATCGAACAAGTGGGTCTCCGGTAACTCGAAGGGATCCTCGTGAGCACGATTCGCCACCAACTTGTTTCGCCGCTACAGCTCATTGCCTTGGCCAGCGCGGGAATTATCTTGCTCCCGCTTGGCTATGTCACCGTACAAGCCCTCTCCGCCGATCCGGTCATCTGGAGCCGGTTGTGGGCGACTCGCATTCCAGAGCTGCTGTTCAATACCGTCTCGCTGGCTGGAAGCGTATCGGTCATCACGCTGGTCCTGGGCGTTTCGACTGCCTGGCTGGTTACGCGCACAGAGTTTCCCGGTCGTCGGCTGTGGGAGGGAGCCTTGGTCCTTCCATTGGCAATGCCGACCTATGTGTTGGCCTATGTCTTTTCCTACCTATTGGGATTCGGCGGCCCCGTCGAGCATTTCTGGCAACTCGTAGCTGGGCCCCAGGCGAGAATCTTTTCGCCCCATAGCTTTTGGGGCGCGACAATCGTCATGGCATTGGACACGTTCCCTTTCGTTTATCTCCTGAGCCGCAGCGCTCTCCTCAGCATGAATGTGTCGTTCGAAGAGGTGGCACGCGCCAGCGGTGTTTCACGTCTCTCGACCCTCTGGCGCGTAACGCTACCGTTGATGCGCCCCTCGATTGCCGCTGGAGTTGCGCTCGTCATCTTGTACGTCGTGTCTGACTTCGGCGCTGTGTCACTGCTTCGCTACCAGACACTCACCTACGCCGTATTTCAACAGATGACCGGACGGTCCGACAATACAGCGGCGAGCATCTTGAGCCTCTTACTGGTTATTCTTGCACTGATTTTCCTCATTACTGAACGGTGGTTCCGACAACGCAGCCGGTTTTATCAAACCACCGGCCGCTATCGGGCTCCTCAACGACGCCAATATGGTTGGCTTGGCACCGTTGCCGTCACCGGATACCTCGGGCTCATCGTCGGTGCCGCCTTCGCACTCCCGACTGTGTTATTGATTCAATGGAGCCTGTCGCCCGAGGCCCAGGCCACGATCGACAGCCGGTTCTTTGGGTTTATCTGGAACAGCGGCATCCTGGCAGCCAGTGCCGCGACGGGTGGTGTGTTGATCGGCTTGCCGCTTGCCTACCTTGCCAGCCGACGCCCGACCATGCTGAACCTGGGCTGCCTGCAAGCTGCCTATGCCGGCTATGTGCTTCCGGGACCGGTGGCAGCATTGGCCGTCCTCGTGCTCTTCACTAAACTGGCCCCGATGGCCTATGGCTCAGTGCTGATCCTCATCGTAGCCTACATAATCCATTTTCTCCCGGCCGGTCTCCAGTCATTAGAGCCAGCGTTGCAACAGATGTCTCCGAATCTGGAAGAGGTTGCACGCACATTGGGCCTTGGAATGCGTGCCACCTGGCGGCGGGTAACTCTTCCGCTCATTCGCAACGGATTTGTCGTGGCCTGGGTTTTAATATTCCTACAGACAATGAAGGAGTTACCTGCAACGCTCTTATTGCGGCCGGTGGGATTCGACACCCTGGCCATTCGCGTCTGGATGGAAGCGAGCGAGGAGTATTTTCAGCTTGCTGCTCCCTCTGCGCTCCTCATCGTCTTGCTGAGTCTGCCAGCTCTGGCCTTGTTGGTCTCGAAAGATTGGCGCGCAGCCTAGCAGGATGCTGAAAAAGTCCACCAGCTTCGTTCTCGCATCGTTCAGACCCTCAATATTGAGGAGGAGTTTCTTGGAGGTCGGAAACACTGGAGGGGCTTTTCCGTTCGCCAAGACCCATGCAAAGGGCGAACGGCCCACACGAAGTGCGGCATGTACCTCCTCAGATCTTCACTCGCTGCGGCCTTGCCTGGGCCAAGGCGCGTCCCGGCGTGCCAGGGTTGGGCGGGGTGAGGAGGCTGGTCTTTTTCAGTATCCTGAAAGAGGAAGGATTGTGATTCCGTGATTTCAGACCATTCCACCGCACCACGCCCATCTGGGGAAGGCACATTCCAGAGCAACCTCTTCACACCGGCCTCGTCGATCTTGGAGCTGCGCCATGTCTCCTGTGCCTACGAAACCGGACGCCCCGCGGTCCAGGAAATTTCGTTTGCGGCGCGAGAAGGAGAAATTCTCTGTTTACTTGGCCCTTCGGGGTGTGGAAAGACAACGATTCTTCGAGCGATCGCCGGATTTGAGCCGGTTCGTTCCGGCCAGATTTTCTTGTCAGACCAACTCGTATCGTCGCCGGACGTGATGACTCCTACGGAGAACCGGCGCGTCGGAATGGTCTTTCAAGAGTATGCCCTGTTTCCCCATCTGCGCGTTCAAGACAACATCGCCTTTGGGCTCCATCACCTCCCTCGAAGCGAACGCGCCTCGCGGGTACAGGAGATGCTGCGCCTCACAGGACTGGAGGGATTCGAGCGGCGGTACCCTCACGAATTATCGGGTGGCCAGCAACAGCGAGTTGCGCTGGCTCGCGCCCTCGTCCAGAATCCCGTCGTGCTGCTGCTCGACGAACCGTTCAGCAATTTGGACCCTGACATGGCTGGACGAATGCGCCAAGAATTGCACGACCTGTTACGCAGGACAAAGACAACAACCGTGCTCGTGACACACGATCATGACGAAGCCTTTGCCATGGCCGATCGAATCGCCGTCCTCAACCAAGGCCGTTTGGAGCAGTTTGATACACCGGAAATGATGTACCACATGCCGGCCACGCCCTTCGTCGCCGACTTTGTCGGTCAAGCGGACTTCATTCCTGGAACCGTGTCCCAAGGCATGGTCCGCACCGAACTGGGAGAGTTCCCCGACACGATCGAGTGCAAAGACGGCACCGCCGTGGTCGTCATGATTCGGCCGGACGACATTCACCTCGTTCCCACGGAAGGTGCCCGCTCGCGTGTCCTCTCTCGCCAATTCCATGGTTCGGAGAATCTGTACACAGTCAGCCTTCCCTCCGGCCAAATTGTCCATAGCAGTCAAGGTTCTACGAGCGTCTATCAGGCAGGCACGGCAGTGGAACTTCGTGTCCTGGCGACCCATACCGTGCTCTTTCGGCAAGAGAAGTCCACGGAATAAGTATGGCAGCCGGTCCGACCGACCAACGAAAGCATTGACAGGCTTTTTCACGATCTGGCATTGATAGATGTTCACGACGGCCCCCTAGCCTGCCGGTCGGTGTCTTACTAAGAAACTGAGGCCCTGCCCATGAACGCGCTCAAAGACCTAGTCGATTATGGAGTTATCGGACTCCTATTGGCACTCAGCGTCTGGACCGTGGCCATTGCGGTGGAACGGTGGCTCTTTTACCGGCGTATCGACCTTGCTCAGTACCCCAACAGCCTGGGACTGGAGATGGCTCTGACTAAACACCTGGTCATTATCGGCACGGTGGCTGCGAACGCTCCCTATATCGGTTTGTTGGGCACCGTGCTCGGTATCATGCTCACCTTCCATACGATGGGAACATCCGGTACTATGGCTGTCAATGCCATCATGATCGGGCTCAGCCTTGCGCTGAAAGCCACGGCAGTCGGATTGCTGGTCGCGATTCCCTGCGTCGTCATGAACAACGTTCTCAGACGGAAAGTGGCCGAAATCCTCGCCCGACACAAGGAACAGCATGCAACGGGACATTGACCAAATCAACGTCATTCCCCTCGTGGATGTTATGCTGGTCCTGCTGGTCATCGTGCTGACCACCGCCACCTTTATCAGTAGTGGACAGATTCCCGTAAATCTGGCAAAGGCGAAGGAGGTCGGCAATCATAAAGAGGCCCCCATCGTCATCACCCTGACTGCCGACGGCACACTCTTTCTCAACGATCGTGCTGTTCCCGAAGGAGAACTCCAGGGAGTACTGGCCACAGAGCCTCGAGAGTCGTCAGTCGTCGTACGGGCTGATAAAGTGACCCTCCTTGAACGATTCGTGTCCGTAGTCGATGAAGTGCGCGGGTTAGGGTTTCAACAGGTCAGCCTGGAGGTCATTCGGCTATGATCGCTGCTGGGTCACATCGCTCCGGAAGCCATAAAGGCGCTCACGTCCAGGGATGGCTCGTCTCTGTCCTCCTGCACGGCACTGTAGCTTTCGTAGCAATTCTGTTCATGAAGCAGATCCAACTCGATCCCCAGAACGAAGCGTTCAAGTGGAACGTTGCCATGGTGTCGCCGACGCAACATGTCCACTCGTCGGCATTGCCCCAGAATCAGGCTCCGGCCAGATCAGTTCCATCGACGACCTCGGCTCCCTCTCCCACAGTGCAGCAGGCTGCGCCGGCACAGACGTTCTCGCCGCCCCAGCTTCTTGCACAACCGACTACTCCGCCGATTTCAGAACGAACCGCCACTCCGGTGACGGCTGAGCCGACCACATTACCCTCAACGCAACCGGCTGAGCCAATCAGACATGAAGTTGCGGCACCGATGGCCACCGAGTCCACATCCATAATGAAACCAGCCGAAGCACCAATGGCAGTCTCTGCGGAACCTGACACCCAGACCGCACAATCTGTTCAGCCCCCGGCTCAGATGGCAGCCATCTCCCCGGCGCTAACGAACGCGCCGACGAAGCGCGACTATGGCTGGCTCTCTGAAGAGATTTTACGTCGTGTGGAAGAATTGAAACGCTACCCCGCCTCAGCTCGGATAGATCGTGCCGAGGGAAAAGTCGTGGTAAAAGCCGTGATCAACGAAGACGGGAATCTCGGAGAAGTAGAAGTCTTTCAGAGTTCAGGATATCTCACACTCGACAAGGCCGCTGTTGAAACCATGCGGCAAGCAGCCCCGTTCCATCTGCCACACCCATTAGGACAGCCACGCATGACGATCAAGATTCCCATGAATTTTCGATTGGATCAATAATTCTCTGCTTCACGGCTTGCGGATCCGATCCCGTAACCCCGAGGACACGTGGACCATGCCTTCGTGATCCACGATAATGGCCTCCACGTCTGGCAAGGCTTCGACAAGGTGCATTCCCAATTCAGCGCCCATCACAAATATCCCCGTGTCCAACCCATCCGCCCAAATGCCTTCGCGGGCAATCACCGTGACCGCCTGGCAACTACGCGCAGGTTGAAGCGTCTTTGGGTCAAGAATATGATGATACCGGACACCGTCGCGCTCGAAAAATCGTTCGTAGTCGCCGGCCGTTGAGATTGCTTCATCCTCCAAGTCGATGAAGACAAGAACCTCTCCCTCCTTGCGCGGATGCTGAATACCGACGGGAAACTTCTTCCCTCCCGACAAATGCCCGAATGTTTTAATATCCCCGGAGAGGGCCACCACTCCAGCCAACGCTCCGGCCTTCTTCATCGCTATCACCGCTTGATCCGCTGCGTAGCCTTTGCCGATTCCCCCTACATCAATCCGCATCCCTGTTTTCTCAAGAAAAATTGTCTGCTCCCGCACGTCGGCATGAATAGCCTTTAAGTCCAGCAAGGGGCGAAGAGCCTTCAGCTCAGGTTCTGTCGGTATTCGTTGGTTTTCAATCACATTCCAGGCATCCACCACCGGGCCAATGGTGATATTGAATCCACCATCCGTCATCTCCGCAACCTGAATTGCACCTTGGACAACCGCCATCGTTTCAGGACTCACAGAGACCGGCATCACACCAGCCGAGGCATTCACGCGAGAGAGTTCGCTCGTAGGAATCCAGGTGCTCAGGAGTTCTTCCAGTCGATGGATCTCGGCAAACCCGGCGGTCACTGCAGCTTGCGCGATAGGCTCACTCCGAGCCACAGCCGTAATCTTGACCACCGTGCCCATCTGCATCTGGGCTCTGGTGACCACGGCCGATTCATGGCCATGGAGCACCATCGCGCAGCCAGCGAAAGAACTACATAGCAGCGCCAGAAGGCTTGTGTGGATGCGAAACAGCTGATTGCACAGATTGAAATGCATGCGCTCCTCTCTCCCTTCCCTTTGCCAAAGAGACGACGAATTATAGGGCGGGACTAGGCCTAATGCACCCCTCCTTGAATCATTTGAATGCAATGATAGTCCTTGACTTCCGAACATCAATTGAGATATTAATAATCGTTCTCAATTTCATTTGAGTGGGGAAGCCGCTCGAAATGGTTAGCACGACATCTCCCAGTAATCACTTTACCGACTGCGGCGAAACTCGCTGCAAATGCGGTCAATTGATCGCCAAGGTGCGAGGACAAGGCCTGGAACTCAAGTGCAAGCGCTGCAAACGCATTGTTGTCATCCCATTCTCCTCAATCGAAGGATGGGGCACCGTTGCATCATGATCCCTTTTACGAAAGGAGGCATTAGAAGCATCGTCGCGCCGTTTCATCTGTGCAGACTAGTCGTTTCTTCAAGAAGGCCAGAGACCGTCGAGTCCCGAGTCAGACCTCAACCATCTCACTCACCGCGGAGGATACCGATGAAGATCAGGTCAATCCTCGGGGCTCTCGTGATTGCAGCTATGCCGTTTACTTCGGTTTGGGCTGAGAACATGACCCCGGAGGACATCAAGAAATTAGTAGATGAAGCCGTAACCAAACGACTCCAGGAACATGAGCGGCGGGAGGGCGCCTCGGAAAAACGTGAAGCCACGACTCCGCAGTCGGCAGAACCCGGTGTCGGACCACTCCAGGAAGTCGGAAAAGAACAACGCACCCAGACACAACCTGCGTTGTCTTTTGGTTCATCCGGTTCAGGTCGTTTGGTTTATGCCAAGCCATTCGTCTCTGCTCCAAAGGCCATTGTCGGCGGTTACATGGACATTCAGTATCGTTCCCAGAGAAAAGGCAGCATCGAAAATGGCTATGGAGGCAACACGAATGGGTTCGATCAGCAACGGTTTGTCCCGTTTATCTATGCGGACATCACCGAGCATGTAAAGTTTGCCTCTGAGATCGAAATCGAACATGGCATTCGTGAAAGTTCGTCACAAGGCACGGAGATTGGGTTGGAATTCGCGTTTATCGATTACCTCGTGAACGAACCAGTCAATATTCGCGCCGGCATTTTGCTCCTACCGATCGGCAAGTTTAACCTGCTCCATGATTCCCCGCTCAATGACCTGACCGATCGGCCGTTGGTCAGCCAACTCGTCATCCCCAGTACGGCATCAGAAACCGGAGCAGGATTTTACGGAACCTTTTATCCCGGCAGAACCAGCAAAATAGACTATGAGTTGTACTTCACCACAGGCCCCTGCGGCTATGACACCAATGGGTCTCCCAGGATTAATGAGCAAAGCGGCACTCGAGGATCCAGGCAACGGAGCTGCCCCTCGAACGATGGATTGGATATCAATAACGGCAAGGCAACCGTAGGACGCTTGGCTTTTAGTCCATTCCTTGGATTTGAAGTGGCAGGATCTAGCTACTATGGCAATTCCTCCATCAATGGCAACTACAACCCCCTCAGCATTACCGCCATCGACTGGACGCTCCAACGGGGCCCCTTCGAGCTCATCGGTGAAGCGGCCTGGGCCTATGCGAGAGGGAATTCGCGCGCCATTCAAGGGAATACCATCAATACTGTCGGCGTTCCACCCGGGTCACTTCTAACTGGCATTGGTGGCAATAGCGGCATTAGCATTCCGCCGCAGCGTATGAACGGCTTCTATATCCAGGGCAACTACCACTTCATGCCGGCATTCTTGACAAAATTTTCCCCGAGGCGGTTTGGCGAAGGATCGACGTTCACAGCTGTGATCCGGTACGACAAAGTGAACACCAATCTGGATAACAGCAATGGAACAGGTGGTTGGGGCAATCTAGAGCAAGTTTCCTTTGGCCTCAACTATCGGCCCATTGAAGATGCGGTCTTCAAGATCAGCTATCAATATCAGCCGATGGCATTTAATCCGAACAACGGTGGGTCTCGAATTCACGACAGCGCACTGGTAATCTCAGCCGCAACGTATTTCTAAACCGTGTGGTCTGCGATTCCTCTCGAAAGAGGAATCGCAGAATCCATCAAGGAGCATAACAGCACGTGCGAGCAAGGCTTATAGCACTCATAGGGCTCATCGCTTGGAGTGGCTGTGCCTCCCTGAGCGGCAGCAACGATCAGTTCTTTGTCTGTTCGTATGACGTAGTCTGGGATGCCGCCTTGGAATCTGTGAAAGACCGTCCAATACAGGCGAAAGATAAAGACAAGGGGCTCATCGAAACCGGCTGGGTCGAGATGGAGGGCACAGAACGTTCCTATGGCATATTCAATCGCGAAGGGTTCGGGAATCGGGAACGCGCTCGCATGACGGTGGCGGTGAAGGGACTGAACGACGTCACTTCTGTGAGTGTGCTGGAAAACCGGCAGCGGTGGCACCTCAAAGGTGGGGTCACGCAACAGTCCACCAAATGGTGGCCCATTGATCCTTCTGAAGAGGCCGAGGCGGCAGTTGTGAACCGACTCAATCGCAAGCTGAAAGAGAAAGGCTGTCTTGCCTCATGAATCTTCGAGGCTGGCTCCTGACAACACTTTTCATCATTTTCGCTCTTCCTCTCCCTGCCAGAGGCGAACGAGTCTGGGACGCCGAACTCAAGCGGTATCTCACGGAACAGGAGATGAGCCATGCCGAGGTCTTTCTGACAGAGGAAGAAGCCTTAAAACTAATGTTCCCGAAGTCCAAACAAATTCGAAAAGATCTCATCCGGTTGACATCGGAGAAGAAGGCTCAGGTAGAAGACCGGATCGGTTGGAAATTTCCTGAAGAGTTTTTCGAGGTCTACATCGGCGAGACCGGCCCGCAGATCGACGGGTATGCTTTGGTCCAAAATACCATCGGCAAGCACAAACCTATGACATACATGGTCGGGATAGATAATACCGGGCACGTTTTAAACGTGGAATTGCTGGTATTTCGGGAAGCTCGCGGCAGTGAAGTGCGGACCAAACGCTTCAACGTGCAGTATGAGGGTAAGACAGTATCCGATCCTGTCAGGCTCAACAAGGACATCGTCAACATCAGCGGCGCCACCATGTCGGTCCGCTCGATGACTGCGGGAATTAAACGGGGTCTGGTGCTGGTCGATGAATTTTATTTAAAGCCGGCCGGGCTCGGTAGCGATACTGTGGCTGCAAAGAAGTCTGAGCAGGGGATATTCGGCGCCATTTTCGGAAATTAACAGAGGCAGGCAACATTCTCAACCATGCGCAACTTCAATACCCGTTTCCGTCTCCGCGACTCCGATCGGCACATCCGGCTCGTCTATACCTTCTTTCTCCTCTTGATGCTGGCCGGTTTTACCTTTTCCTTCTTCTGGGCTCACAGCATGACAGGACTCTCCCCACAAGGAATCGCGAGTCACTACCGGGGATCGGATGCCACCTTCGGCGAACCGATGTCGTTCAGAGAGCTGGCAGAAATCACCCACTTCCACCTCTTCACGATGCCGGTCGTGTTTATGATTCTGGTACATGTGCTCTATCTCACCAGCGTCGGCAACAAACTGAAAATCATCACGACCTGGGTCTCGTTCGGAGGAGTAATTCTTGACCTACTCTCTCCCTGGCTCATCAGCTACGTCTCGCCTATATTCGTCTTAACCATGTTGACGGGCGATACCCTCATGACAGTGGGCTTTCTCATCATGATGGTCATCCCTCTCTACGAGATGTGGGTCTTGAATCAGCCGTTGATGGCAGGGAAACACGGGAAAACGGGATGAGCTGGCAGGATACTAAAAAGTCAGCCAGCTTTCCGGAAGGTTAAGGCTTAGGTCAAAGCTGAGGGGAAAAGAGCCTAATCTTCGCTCAACCCAGACCTCAGCCTGACTCGTGCGGCTCAGAGTCGACGGGAGCTTACGCCCCTTCTTTCTTAATCTGTTCAGCCAGGTAGTTCTCCAATCCTACATGCTTGATCGTTTCCATTTGCGTCTCAATCCAGTCAATATGCTGATCCACGTCTTTGGCCATATCCTCAAACATGTGCCGCGTGGTGAAGTCGGTCACCTTTGTACAATGCACCACGCCTTCGCTCAACAAGTTGAGCATTTCTTGTTCGGCTTTTAAATCCAGCTCCAACTGCTCAGGAACAGTTTCTCCTACCTGCACAGTATTCATGCGTTGCACGTTCGGCACACCATCCAGATAGAGGATGTGGCCGATGAGCTCATCGGCGTCTTTCATCTCAGCGATGCTTCGCTCTCGCACTTTGTGATGAAGCCGTTCATAGCCCCAGTTCTCGCACATCTTGGCATGGACGAAGTATTGATTGATGGCAGTGAGGTCTGCGGTCAGGATCTTATTGAGAATGTTGACAACGCCCTCTTTTGCTTTCATGGTTTTCCCCTTTCTCTATTTTGATAGGCCCTCAGAAGTCTTTTGAGTTACGAGACTTTCACCGTCAGACGGCTTCATCCCTCTTCATTATCAACACGTCTGAGTGCTTCGTCAACTCGGTCGGTCGGGTGTCCTTGAATTTGATTTTCATCATTGGCGACACTGGTTCTCAATCTCGCAACGTCATCGAGCGTCACGAAGGCACAAGAATGCTGAGTCCAATTTTTGGGATGGAAGAGAGGCCCGATAGAATGGAAGGTGAATACGGTCGGACTTAGCCTGCTTCGCGGTAGCCGCACTCTTCGCTACGGCATTGGACACTGCGGCCGACTTGTTTACTCACTTTCTCGATGAGAAACGGGGCGCTGCAGGTCGGGCAAGTCTTGTTGATAGGGCGATCCCACAAGGCATATTCGCACGCCGGATACTTACTGCAGGCAAAGAACGAACGGCCTTTTCTCGTGCGCTTCTGGACGAGGTCACCACCACAGCCTGGCTGGGGGCACTTCACACCCAGCGAGAGAGGTTTGGTGGTCTTGCATTCCGGGTAGGCGGAGCAGGCAATGAACTTTCCAAATCGCCCGGTCTTCACCACCATCGGACTGCTGCACTTCTCACACTTCTCATCCGTCGTCAGCTCGATCTTCGGAACAATTTTAATGGTGCCATCTTCAAGCTTCTCGAAATTCTGCGTGTTCTTGCAAGGAGGTTTATCCTTGTACGCTGGACAGGCCAGAAACTTGCCGTTGCGCCCCCATTTAATCTCCATCATTCGGCCGCACTTCTCGCAGGGAATATCCGTCGGCGGCTCCACCGTATCCTTGGGGCCAGGAATCATCTTCGCCTTCTCCAGATCAATCGAGAAGGTTCCATAAAACTCCCGCACCGCTGTCACCCACGGCTTGTTGCCTTCTTCGACTTCGTCCAGCTCCAGTTCCATATGCGAGGTGAAATCGACGTTGATCAGGTCTGGAAATCCCTTCATCAGGAAATCGTTCACGGTTCGCCCTGTTTCGGTGGGAGCGAAACGACCCTCTGTCTTCTCGGCATATTTGCGATCTTGAATCGTCGAAACGATACTCGCATAAGTGGATGGCCGTCCGATGCCTTTCTCTTCCAATTCCTTGATCAGCAAGGCTTCGTTATACCGAGGCGGAGGCTGTGTGAAGTGCTGTTTCGAGAGCACGCCGGGGACCGTCTGTTCCTCCTGAGATACAAGCCTCAGTGTCTCTCCCTCGCTGAGTAAAGGCAACTGACGCTCGGCCTCATCCTCGACCTCCTGCTCGCTCTTTTGCTTCTGCACGAAGAGCTCCTTGTCGATCCCCTCCATATATACGATTGTATGCCCTGGGAACTTCACTACTGTGCCGGTTGAACGGAACAGAAATTTCTCATTCGTCTTGACGGGGCTCGACTCCACGCGAGTTACGTCGAGGATTGCAGGGACCATCTGTGATGCGATAAACCGGTTCCAGATCAACTGATACAGCTTATGGACATCCGGTTCTAAATACTGCCTGATCGACTCCGGATCGCGCGCTGCCGCCGTGGGGCGAATCGCTTCGTGCGCTTCTTGCGCAGCCTTCTGCGTCTTGTACACATTCGGCGTAGCGGGCAAGTATTCTGCACCAAACCGTTCCTGAATTACCTGACGCGCTTCCTCCATCGCCTCGTTCGAAATACGCGGGGAATCGGTCCTCATGTAGGTGATAAGGCCGGTCTGGCCTTCCGACCCAATCTCTATCCCTTCGTACAGCTTTTGCGCCAGGGTCATCGTTTTTTTCGATGAGAAATGCAGCTTGCGCGCTGCTTCCTGTTGAAGCCGGCTGGTAATAAATGGTGCGACAGGATTCCGCCTCTTTTCTTTTCGTTCAATCGAGTCAACGACAAACTCTTTCCCTTGAATAGCCGAGACGATACGCTGGGCATCGGTCTCTGCCTCAATCGACGCATCCTGCCCATTGATGCTGTGCAGCTTGGCTTCAAACGGAGGGGGGTTGGCTCCGGACAACATCACGGCAACCGACCAGTATTCTTCTGCACGAAAGGCTTCACGCTCCTGCTCACGCTCACAAATCAGTCGCATCGCCACAGACTGGACGCGGCCCATGCTCAACCCACGGCGCACCTTGGTCCAGAGCAGCTGGCTGCCTTGATACCCCACAATCCGGTCAAGCACACGGCGGGCCTGCTGCGCATTCACCAACTTCATATCGACCTGCCCAGGCGACTGCAGCGCGCGCTTGATGGCCGACTCCGTGATTTCGTTGAAGAGTACCCGAAAGACCTTGCCCTCAGTCTTTTTTTTAGACTTAGATTTGGACTTGCCCAGTAATTCCTGTTCGAGATGCCACGCGATAGCTTCGCCTTCCCGGTCAGGGTCCGGCGCAAGGAACACCTTGTCCACCTCTTCCGCCTTCTTCTTAATCTCCGCCAAGACCTTGGACTTCCCTTTAATCGTCACGTACTGCGGCTCGAAGTCGTGCTCCAGGTCAACGCCGAGCTTGCTGGTGGGAAGATCCTTAATATGGCCGACCGAGGCCATGACGGTATAACCACGCCCCAGATACTTGGTGATGGTGCGTGCCTTCGTCGGGGACTCGACAATAATGAGTGCCTTAGCCATGAAAACTCCGGTTGCTATGAGAATTGCACACTCATCCGTATCAAATAATGCAAATCCGTGCAACTATTCGATGATTATTTCTGGATGTAGCGTTGCCCCGGCAGTTGCTTGACTCGCCGTCGAAGCTCCAGGGACAAGAGCGAAGCCATCACGACGGATACCGACAGCCCGGTGGAGGCAATCACGTCGTCCACTGTGCGCGGGTCGTACGACAGTGCATCATACACTCGCTGTTCCTCTCCGCCCAAATGGTCGCGCTGTTCACTTTTCTGGTGAGAAAGCTGTAGACGCAGGCGCAACCCAGGCTCCAGCTGCGGCAGGACGATGTCGATAACGTCCTGCGCGCGTTCAATCAAAGCCGCTCCCTCTTTGAGTAGTGCATTCGTTCCACGGCTGGTATCTTCCTTCACAAAACCCGGAACGGCAAACACCTCTCGGCCCTGCTCAGCAGCCAATCGTGCGGTAATCAACGATCCGCTTCCGATGGCCGCCTCTGTCACAATCACACCCAGGGATAACCCGCTGATGATGCGATTCCGTCGAGGAAAGTGATGACTGTGAGGTGGGGCACCCATCGGCACCTCGGATAAAATCGCCCCCTGCTCCTCGATCTGCCGGCGTAACCGCTCATGTTCAGGCGGATAGGTCCGATCGATCCCACAGCCCAGCACAGCAATGGTACGCCCCTGCGCGGCAAGCGCACCTCGATGTGCTGCCGCATCAACCCCTCTCGCCAGTCCACTCACCACCGTCATGCCTGCGCCTGCCAAATCGTGGCTCAACTCTTCGGTCATGGCACGTCCTGCTGCGGTCGCACGCCGAGCACCCACAATAGCCACCGCCAGAGCATCCTGACCAGTCAATGTGCCTGTGATGTACAAGAGCGGTGGCGGATCTGCAATCATCTTCAGCCGCGCGGGATACGCAGGATCCAAGAGGCTCCGGACTTCAACGCGCTCATGCTCAATGGCCTTAAGTTCCCGTTCGATGCTCCGGCAAGCAGGACTATCAGGCCCTCGTCGTATCGCGTCTGCCAGCTGCGGGCTGCATCCATTCTGAATCAACTCATCGCGGGAGGCACACAGAACAGCCTTGGGGGAATGCCAGACGCAAACTAGCCGAACTATCGTCAGATCTCCCACCCCCTCGATTGCCCGCAGTCGGAGCCAAGGCTCTAACCCCGACCGTGTCATGGACTGACGGGAGGAAGCACCCGCGACCTCAGCAGAGGAATCCACACCTACAGGCTGACTGAAAGATTGCCTACGCATTGTCGCACGAGAGCTACAATCTCTAGAGCACCGCTAGGTCATACTGTTCCAGATGCAATTGTTCGTCTGGTATAATGATGATTTTCGCCGCGCACTCACGCTCCACAGCCTCCAGACCTTGTCGTTCTTCATCTTGTAACAGCCCGACGACCGAGGGATGGGCGCCGATGACGATCCGCTGCGGCTCCGGACTGCTGCCGATCCGGCGGACATCGCGGAATATCTCATAGGCCACCGTGGTCGGAGACTTCGTATAGCCTCTCCCTTCGCAATAGTGACAAGGCTCGGAAACCGAACGCAGAAGATCCTCTCTCACCCGTTCTCGAGAAATCTCGATCAGACCAAGGTCGGAGATTCTGGACACCCTGGTGCGGGCCTTGTCGGTTGACATCGCATCAAGCAACGCGTGGTACACCTTGTCACGATTCTTCTCCCGCTCCATGTCGATGAAATCGACAATGATGATTCCACCGATCCCGCGCAACTTCATCTGATAGGCCACTTCTTTCGCCGCCTCAAGGTTGTTCCGGAGAATGGTCTCCTCCTGATCGCGCTTTCCCACAAACCGTCCCGTGTTGACATCAATGACGGTCATCGCTTCCGTATGATCGATCACGAGATGCCCACCGGACTTGAGCCAGACTTTGCGACTGAGAGCCCGCGCCATCTCCTGCTCCACTCCCAGATGATCGAACAGACTTTCATCTTTGTCATACAAATGAATGCGTGACGTTTGCTCCGGCGAGAATCGCTGTACGAAATCCCTGACCGCCTGGTACTCCTCACGCGAGTCAATCCATAACCGATCGACTTTTTTCCCAAAGAGATCGCGCACGACGCGGAAACTCAGGCTCAAATCGGCGTGGAGCAATGCCGGCGCCCCCTTCTGTTCACGTTTTGCCAGGATGTCCTGCCAGAGCACGTGCAAAAAGTCGACATCGGATCGTAACTCATCTTCTTTGACCCCTTCGCTCACCGTGCGGACAATGTATCCACAGCCAGGATGCCGCACTCGCTTCATGATGTCCTTGAGCCGAGCCCTCTCCTCGTCACGGGCGATGCGGCGGGACACACCGATATGTTCCACGTTTGGCATGAACACGAGATACCGGCCAGGAAGCGACACATAAGTTGTGACCCGCGAGCCTTTCGTGCCGATAGGCCCTTTGGAAATCTGCACCATCAGCTCTTGCCCTTCACTCAGCAACTGCTCAATCGGCTTGGAGCTTTGGCGCCGGGGGCCCAACATATCCCCGTCCTTATCGGCATCCTTATCGTCCTCATCCACATCGACAAGCGTGTCTCCTGACTCGGAATCCAACGACAAATCCGACACGTGCATGAAGGCCGCCTTCGCGAGGCCGATATCAACAAATGCCGCCTGCATACCAGGCAACACTTTCGCCACTTTTCCCTTATAAATGTTCCCGACAAAGTCCTTATGTTTTGCACGATCCCCAAAGAGATCTGTGACGACTCCGCCGTCCAACACCGCGACGCGAGTTTCCTCGCGTGCGACTGTAATCGCAATTTCCAGTCCCATACCGACTCCTTCCATTCAGGGGAACCGTCGCACCGACGTGCAGGACGAACGCGGGAGATCCCCAGGTTTCGGCCTTCACTCGACAACTCTTCAACCAGACGGTTCTCACCATCAATATACCCTCTTGCCTCGACCCCGATTCATTCGAGACCGTGCGATGACCCTACTCGCTAAAAGAAACTCAAACGACGGCGTTTAACGTTCAGGAGCAGGCCGAGCGACGCCATCGTCATAACCGTCGCACTCCCGCCGTAGCTCATGAGCGGGAGGGGAATTCCCACGATGGGGAACATGCCCGCCGTCATGCCGATATTGATCACGACGCAAAAACTCAACATGCAAAGAATGCCGACCGCAAGCAACGCTCCGAGCTGGTCCTTCGCACGCGCAACAATTTCTAACGACAGCCAGATCAACCCGACAAACAACAGCAGGAGGACCAACACTCCAAGAAACCCCCATTCCTCTGCAAACACCGAAAAGACAAAGTCGGTATGCCCCTCGGGCAAAAACTTCAATTGGCTTTGCGTCCCTCCGTAAAGACCTTTCCCTGTCAACTCTCCCGCTCCGATGGCAATCCGCGATTGGAGCGCATGATATCCCTTACCTCCAGGATCGTAGACCGGATCGACAAACGTCATAATGCGCTGCCGCTGATAATCATGCAATGACCCCCACATCATCTCCCAAGCGAAGGGAAACAGCATTAACGAAAACAGGAGAATGACACCCACCGCCTTCGATCGCATGCCCACCATCAGCAACATCGCGGCATAGACCGCCAAGAAACTCAACCCGCTCCCGAGATCAGGCTGCTTCAGGATCAGGAGTAGCCCTGGCAGCACCAAAAGCCCAGGAAGCACCACTCGTTGGAGCCAGCCCACCCTTGGCGCCTGCGAATAGTAGTGCGCCAAGGTCAGAATGAGGATCAGCTTTGCGAATTCCGATGGCTGGAACGCAAATGGTCCCATCGGAATCCATCGTTGCGCCCCTCGGCTGCTCCTCCCCTCAAACAACACGACAGCTAGTAAGATTAAGATAATTGCATAGGCAGGATACGCTAACCGCGCGATACGATGATAGTCCGAGAGCCACATGACGAGAAATGCGACCGTGCCGAGCGCAATCCACACCATCTGTTTAGCATAAAACGGGAACGCCACCCCCTGGTCATGCGTCACGCTATAAATCGACAGAACGCCGATCCCCAGAATGGCAAGAATCAGTCCGATAAAACGGAAATCGAAATTGTCGAAGCCCCGACTCATGAACACCCGATCGATCATCTTGTTCCCTGCCCTCTGCCTTCCCCTACCTGCGCCACAGCATCATCTTTCACACCGGAAGGAGTAGGGAGATTCAACTTCACATAGGTTTCGATCAACTCTTTGGCGAGAGGCGCCGAAGCAGAGCCCCCGTGGCCCATATGTTCACCCAACACCGCAACGGCGATGGTGGGGGCATCAACCGGAGCGAAGGCGACAAACCAGGCATGATCGCGAAATTTCTTCGGGATATCCTTCTCCGGACCAGTGCGCAATGCCGTCATCTGGGCCGTACCGGTCTTCCCGGCGATCGTCACCAGCGCTGACTTCGCCCTCGTAGCCGTCCCCTCTTGTACCACCCCTGCCAACGCCTCTTTAATCAACGGCAGGATCTCTGGCCGCAACTTTAATGTACGCTTGGGAACCGCCGTTCGTTGTTGTAGCTCTCCGGTCGTTCGATCCATCACTGACTGTACCAATCGCGGACGGAACATGACGCCGTCGTTTGCAACGGTGCCGATTAAGCTTGCCATCTGCAGCGGAGTCACATTCACATAGCCTTGCCCGATTGACGCCGAAATCGTTTCGCCCGGCAGCCAGGCCTCATTCTTAGCCTTCCGTTTCCAAGCCTCGGAAGGTATGATCCCAATTCGTTCAGATGGCAGCTCAATCCCCGTCTCCTCTCCCAATCCAAACTGATGGGCAAAGGAAGCTATCGTTTCGATCCCCATCCGTTGCCCAACGGTGTAGAAGTAGACGTCGCAAGACTGCACAAGCGCGTGCCGAAGATCTACCGAGCCGTGTCCGCCGACTTTCCAGTCATGATACAGGCGGCGACCGAACTGATACCCGCCATTGCAATGGATAGTTGTCGAGGGCGTCACAGTCCTACTTTCCAACGCTGCGGCAGCCATCATTACTTTGAAGACCGAACCAGGCGGATACTGTCCTTGCGACGCTCGATTGTTCAATGGGCGCCCTTCATCTTGCACGATCTCGGCCCACTGTTTCGGTGTGAGCTCTCGCGAGAGAATATTTGGATCGAATCCAGGACGGCTGGCCATAGCCAGTACATCGCCTGTTCTCGGATCGAGGGCGACGATCGCGCCTGTTTCCTCCCCCAATAGATTTTCGGCCACTTTTTGCAACCGCGAATCGATCGTGAGATACAAATCGTCCCCGGCATGCGGCTGCTCCACAATCACGGTTTGTTTCTCGTGACCGATCGCATCGACTTCTATGCTTTTCTGCCCGGCCTGACCGCGCACGAGCCGATCGAAAAACTTCTCCACGCCATATTGCCCGACAATGCTGCCCTGGTGCAGATCGGCAAACTCAGGTTTCTCTAACTGTTCGGGTGACACTTCTCCGACATAACCCAGTATATGTGAGGCCGTCACTCCACCAGGATAGTTCCGCTGCGATTCGACTTGCACCATCACCCCGGGCAAGTCCAGGCGGTGGGACTCAATCAACGTCGCTTCTCGAAGGGTTAAGCGATCCTTCACCTTGCGCGGCAGCTGTTTACTGCCGCGAGCCGTGAGCTTCTTCCGCACAAGCGCTTCATCTAGCCCTAGGAGACTGCTGAGCTGACCGATAAGCAACTCCCGATCTTTGACGTCTTCAAGCGAAACATAGAGGGTGAAGCTGGGGACATTATTCGCCAACAATACCCCGTTGCGATCGTAGATGAGCCCTCGAGCCGGCTCCATGATGACAGAACGCGTCCGATTGTTAGCCGAAAGATCGCGGTAGTAGGGGCCCTCACGAATTTGCAAGTTCCAGAGCTGGAGCCCCAGTAACGCCACAACAAGCAAGAGACCAACGCGGAGAATAATCAGCCGGCGTTGGAGCTCCCCAAGTTCAGAATCGTGTAGACCAGCTGTTGCCATGCGTCACAATCAATATTCTTCCACGCCTATCACAGGCCGGCTACTCGGTCCTTAGACGGGTGACATGAAACCATTGGGAAAGCAGCCAATAGAGCCCCGCTCCGACCGCCCCATCGAAACAGGCCTGAGGAAGGGCAATCGACTCGACCATCCACCACATCTGAGACATGTCGAGGTGCGTGAAGCTCACCGCGGCAAACAGCCCGCTCGCTAAAGACACCAATAACAGCCCCACACCCAGTGAGATCGACGTCACCAGCGTCAGCTGCCGCCCCAGAAATCCTGCTAAGATCCCAACGCCCCCGTTCGTCAAGAGACTGAGCCAAAGTTCGCCGGCGGAGAAAAGATTCAGGACCCATCCAATCGCGAGCCCCACAAGAAGGCCTTCCAGTTCACCGGCAAAAATCCCGACAAGCGCGGCAGCCACAAACCCCAAGTCCGGCTTGATGCTCCACACACTCAGATGTGGCAGCAACGTCGTCTGCAGGGGGACGAGCAATAGCACAAGAATCAGATAGAAAAGGAATTTCATGGTGATGGTTTCCCGATCACATCCGCTTCCGCCCCAGCCTTCGTGGATTGCCCATATGACATCTGAATCACCAGGACTTCCTCCACGCGACCGACATCGACCTCCGGCATGAGTTCGGCAGACTGGAAGAGGGCGCCTTCCTGCTTATCGATGTTCGTGATCGTGCCGATCACGAGCCCTCGCGGAAAACCTCCGACAAGACCCGATGTCACGACCCGATCACCGTCTCGGAGTGTCGACAACAACGGAATATACTTTAACCGTGCCATCCCTTGTTGGGTCCCTTCCACAATGCCTTCGTCTCTCGTCCGCTGAATGAGGCCGGGGATGGAATTGCTCGGGTCAGTTACTAGGAGCACCACCGAGGACGCCCCTGTCGTTTTTACGACACGCCCGACGACACCCGCAGGCGTGACCACCCCCATGTCCGGCTTGATCCCGTCACTCTCGCCCTTATTGAGAATGATGGCACGATACCGGTTCGTGGCATCACGACCGATGACCTGAGCGGCTACCATCGTAGGGAGCGCCTGCTCCTTAAATTGCAGCAAGGCCGTCAAGCGTTCTGTCGCGGCGGAGAACTCACGCAACTGGCTATGTTGCCCCCGCAACCATTCAATTTCTTTTCGTAGTTGTTGGTTCTCTTCCTGGACCCCTTGCAACGCCACATATCGTTCCCAGCGATTGGCAATGCTTGCATCGATGGATGCAATGGCTTCAAGCGGAACTCCTACGACGTGTCCAACTGGCCCGTCTAGATACTGCAAGAGTCCTTGGATTTGATTGGGAAGCAGAAAAAGAGCCACCAGCAGAAGGGCAAAGCAGGCAAGCGCAATACGTCGGGCACTGTAGGGAGAGCGAGAATGAGCCATCCACATAAAGGAGTTAGGGATGGAACCTTATCGGTAGGTATTGGCCTGGGACATCACCGACACTTTGGCGAGCAGATCCAACTCATCGAGGATTTTCCCGACCCCCAAAACTACAGAAGTCAGAGGGTCATCCACGGTGATGATCGGCAAATTCGTCTCTTCCCGAAAGCGCGTATCCATGCCCTTGAGCAAAGATCCCCCACCCGTGAGTACGACGCCACGATCGATAATGTCGCCCGCCAACTCGGGCGGGGTATTCTCCAGTGCCACTTTAATCGCGTTGACGATTGTGCCGATCGGTTCCTGCAGCGCTTCCCGGACTTCCGCGTCATCCACCACCAGCGTACGGGGAATGCCGGAAATTAAGTCGCGCCCCTTGATCATCATGGTTTTGCGTTCTTCAAAGGGATAGGCGGATCCAATTTCGAACTTGATCCGCTCCGCCATATGTTCACCAATGAGGAGGTTATACTTCTTCTTAATGTAGTTCATGATCGCATCGTCCATGCGATCGCCCGCGACCTTGACGGACTCGCTATAGACGATACCGCCGAGCGAAATGACCGCGATATCGGTCGTGCCGCCGCCGATATCGACCACCATATTGCCGGAGGGTTCGGTGATCGGAAGACCTGCGCCGATGGCTGCAGCCACCGGCTCTTCGATCAGATACACTTCACGTGCGCCGGCTAATTCGGCCGAGTCTCGCACTGCCCGCTGCTCCACCTGTGTAATACGCGACGGCACACCGATGATGATGCGCGGACGCACAAACGCACTGCGGTTGTGCGCTTTCTGAATGAATCGCTTCAACATCTGCTCTGCCATTTCGAAGTCGGCGATCACGCCTTCTTTCATCGGCCGCACAGCAATGATGTTGCCAGGCGTGCGCCCCAACATTCGCTTCGCTTCTGTGCCGACCGCGAGCACTCGTTCGGTCTTTTTCTCAACTGCCACAACCGAGGGCTCATTGAGCACGATCCCTTTCCCATGGACATACACGAGCGTAGACGCCGTCCCTAGGTCAATGGCCAGATCGTTTGAGAACCATCCGAAGATATCGCTGCCAAAGCCCACGATTGCGCTCCCTTCCCCTCAGACCCTGACCGCATACTCAGTCAGGCAATGCCAGTCGCCCTGCATCCAATACCTGGGTACCGGCCACTTCGTCGCCAAGGCGTCTCCCCTGCTCATTCCCGAGAATCAATACTGCTTCGAACGCTATAATTGCTGCAGCTACAAGCCATCCTACATACGGAATGGCGAAAGCTAACTGAGCCACTGCGAAAGGCAAATTTCGGATGATGGACTCCCGAAACCCTACAGCCTCACGCCGATCAGGAAGCACCGTCTGAAGGCCGATCAACCGTTTACCGATACTGCGCCCACCGGCAAAGCCATCAGCGATGAGTATATACGCCAATCCTCCAAGAAAACCTACTGGCACAATTATTTGCCCGGCAGCTGCGACGATTAATAGATCAATCAGCTTGGCAATGCCACGGTTCAGAACCTGCGCCTTGGGGTAGATCCCGCCACCGATTGAATGAACCCCACTGACCTCCACCACGAAAGGGTCTCCTCACGATTAGTGTCAAAGTATAGCAAATCAAACTACCCAGCACAAACAAAGAACATTATCCGGCAAATCGAATATTGCGGATGATAATTCCCGTCTTCACGAGTAGACGGTTGAACTTGATCGTGAGATCACAGCGTAAAAGAAAGGTCGTCTCTTGCCTTTCCAGAGATCGCTGAGTAGAATCCGTCTATACGAATTCCCCGAGGGATTGTCATGCTGAAATCGATGCGCGAAGCGTCTCATAGCTACCCCTGGCTCCTCAAGTCCATTATGGGGGTCATCGCCCTCGCCTTTGTCATCACCATGGGCTGGTGGGGATTCGGTGAACAGCCTGGCGCTGGCGCCGGCGTCGCCTCAGTTGGAGATCTTACCGTATCCCGCGAAGAGTTTCGACGCGCCTATGAGAATACCTATCGCTTCTATAAGGATAAGGTCCCTGGAGAGTTCAAAGACGAAACGATCAAGCAATTAGTGGTGGATCAACTGGTCGACAATCGGACCTGGCTCATAGCGGCAAAGAACATGGGCCTCACCGTATCTAACGATGAACTTCGGGAAGCCATCATGCAAATCCCTGACTTTCAAAAGAACGGCACATTTGATCCGCAGGTCTACCAACAGCTCCTGGCAGCTAATCATCTGACCCCCGCAATATTCGAAGCAATGGAAACAAAAGAAGTGCTGAGCAGCAAAGCCAAGATGATCATCCGCGACGCCGTGGCCCTTACCCCTGCCGAGCTTGCAGAGGCACAAGCCTTCACGCTTCGACAAACGGAATCAGATCCCGCAAAGGCCGAGGCGGCAAAAGACCGTGCGGTGCAGGATGTTCTCTTTCAAAAACAGCAACGCGCGCTGATGGCCTATACTGAATCGCTCAAAACGACCATCCCCATTAAGATCAACCGCGAGTTACTCTAGCACCCACGTCTCGTCAAAAATCATCAGGTCATAGAGTCTTCGGGCCCGAAAATCTCAGACGATCTCCGTCCGGGACTTGAAGACATAATGACTTGACGACTTTCAGGCTTTCTCAGAGGATTAACATCGCATCCCCATAGCTATAGAACCGGTACCGCTCACGCACTGCATCTGCGTAGGCCTGGCGAAGAAACTCCGTCCCCGCCAATGCGGAAACCAGCATCAGCAATGTAGTGCGTGGCAAGTGAAAATTCGTGAGAAGAGCATCGACCACTTTGAAGGAAAACCCTGGTATCATGAATATATCTGTCTCTCCACAATAGGGTCGGATCTGACCGTCCGCACGGGCCGCAGTTTCGAGCGCGCGTACGACGGTGGTCCCCACAGAAACAATTCGTCCCCCTGCCGCTCGCACCTGCTCAATAGAACGAACCGCCTCCGCTCCGACCTCGATCCATTCTGCGCCCATCTGATGGTCTTCGATCTGATCGACCGTCACCGGCTTGAAAGTCCCGACACCGACATGGAGCGTGACGGACGTAAGACCAATCCCGCTCTGTCGTAGCCCCGCCAGCAGTTCCGGTGTAAAATGGAGTCCTGCGGTTGGCGCGGCAATAGCGCCCTCATGCAACGCGAACAGGGTTTGGTACCATTCCCGATCCTGCTCAGTCGGCGCCCGTTTCAAGTAGGGCGGAAGCGGCATTCGGCCATATTGTCGCAGCCATTGGGAAAACGGAATTGGACTCTCAACCCGAACCGTCGTTCGTATCGCACCACGCTCGATTACCACAGCAGAAGCCTCTGCACCCATCTCAATAATCTGTCCCGGACGAAACGTTCCCTTGATCAGCACTTCCCAGATCGCATCACCGAGATCCTTTACAAAGAGAATCTCGACTCCCGCGCCGGAAGAACTCTTTCGTCCAGCCACGCGCGCGGCCAGCACTTTCGTATTGTTGACCACGAGAAGATCGCCGGGACGAAGAAGATTGGGCAACTCTTCGACGCGGCGGTGGGCGAGCGAGCGGTCGAGACGCTGCAGAACAAGCAGCCTGGCGTGATCGCGCGGGAGGCTTGGGTGAGCGGCAATGAGCGAGGAATCGAAGGGGAAATCGAATTCTGAAAGCTTCATGAGGAAGACGGCGGGGTCGGAGCTTTAATCAACGTCATATGCTGCAGTTCGGTGCCCGGATAATAATACTGGAGAATCGTCGAGAACGGATAGCCCAACTCAGCCAGCTCTTTCGCGCCCCACTGGCACATACCAACAGCATGGCCCGCACCGAATCCGGAAAGCAGCACATCTCGGCCAATCGACTCGATGGCAAACTGCGTGCTGGGGATGATGGTATACCCGACTGCTTTCCGCAACTCTTCTCCGCGAAGCACCAATTCTCCACCAGAGTGGAGAATGCGCAGCGTTGCCACTCGCCCCCCGCGGCTGAATGACAAGGGCGTCATTGTCGTAATCGTCCCCACGGAGAAGCCCTGCTGCCGCAAGCCCTGTTCAAGGGTGTCGATTGTGAAGGAAGACTTCCATTGATAATAGGGCGACATAAGATCGAAGGGACACTCCACACCCTTGAGATAGGGATAGTCTTTCGACCACACATTCATAGCATCTTCCGTCAGCCCTGCGGCCGTCGAAGAGAACGCTGCGTAGATTGGCGCGTCATGATAGGTAATGACCAAGCCTCGCGTCTCTTCTACCGCCCGTAGAATCCCGGCATCAATCCCCTGCTTCCCGCGATAGACCTGGTCTTGCACCGTAGCCGCCACGTCGTACTCACGCGTAGCACCTAACATCTGCTGGTAGAGCGCATAGGTCCGTGCGGCAACCGCCTGCGCTTTCAACATCTCCGGGTGCCAGGTTGAACTGACCTCGGCGGGAACCACCCCTTTCACGTACTCTTCAAGATCCACCCGATTGAGGACCGAAAACCCCTTGCCTTTTCGTACAAGATGGACAACGCCGCTCAACGCGATCTCCGTGCCGGAATCGCCCGATGACATCGCCGCCCCATTGGACTTCCGAGCGAGCCGTGGGAAAGTCAGCGTGAGGCCTTGCTCTCCACCGCGCAGAGTCAGCTGTTCCGTCTGCATGCGAACGCCGTTCAGCAAAAACCCGGATTCAGCGGCTACAACCTGAACCGGCGCCTGCAGAGTCTGAGTACGGCCTTTTGCATCCTTCACCCACAAAGAGCTGTCTGCACGAACATCAATCCGAGGCACGTCGGCTGACAACAGGACTCGAAGCGGCTCGGCTGCCTCCACCTCCGATGACAGTGCAAGAAGGCATGCTCCGGCCAAGATGGCTCGGCATACTCCGCCCTTCGATTGCTTCACCGGCGAAAGATCCATGATAGTAAATAGAATACCAGACTTAGGATGACACTGAGGAGCAGGCTGGTTGCGAGCGGAAATGAGAAACTGAAGTTATCTCGCCGAATGGAGATATCGCCGGGAAGCTTACCGAACCAGCCTAGGAGATTCCCAATTCCTGGAACGCGGTCTGCGATCAGCAACAACAGGCCGACCAACACCACACATAGCCCGACTCCAATGATGACCTTGCCTAGATTCCCCCACTCAGCCATCAGTCTCGCGCTAAATGCTCTGCGATTTGCACGGCATTGAGCGCGGCCCCTTTGCGCAAATTATCCGCCACTACCCACAGATTGAGACCATTGGCGATCGATTCATCTTCACGAACGCGACCGACATAGACCTCATCCTTCCCGGCCACCTCCAACGGCATGGGATAGATCTTATGTGCCGGATCATCATAGAGCAGCACTCCGGGCGCGGTGGAAAGAATGGCGCGGGCATCATTGGCCGATAATTTCCGCTCAGTCTCAATGTTGACCGCTTCCGAATGTCCAACATACACAGGAACCCGCACGGTCGTCGCCGTCACATGAATCGACTGGTCGCCCATGATCTTTCTTGTCTCATGGACCATCTTCATCTCTTCTTTCGTATAGCCTGACGGAAGAAAATCGTCTATATGAGGCAGGCAATTGAAGGCGATCTGATAGGGATAGACCTTGGGACTCGCCGACTTGAAGCTCAGCAGATCTTGGCATTCCGTCATCAGTTCATCCATAGCGTCTTTCCCCGTGCCGGAGACCGATTGAAAGGTCGTGACGACAATCCGCTTGATCCTGGCCTCATCGTGCAAAGGTTTCAACGCCACGACCATTTGAATCGTAGAACAATTCGGATTGGCGATGATCCCCTTGTGCCATTGAATGTCGTGCGCGTTCACCTCAGGCACCACGAGAGGCACTTCAGGCGTCATCCTCCAGGCAGCACTATTATCGATCACCACCGCACCGGCCTTCACTGCGATCGGAGCAAACTCTCGACTGAGATCCGCCCCGGCAGAAAAAAGTGCGATGTCTACGCCGGCAAACGAATCCTTCGTCAAAACCTCAATTGATACCTCATTCCCCTCAAATGTCACCGTACCGCCGGCCGAACGAGCCGATGCGAGAGGGACCAGACGTGCGACGGGAAACTTCCGCTCCTGAAGCACCTCGATCATTTCTGTGCCGACCGCCCCGGTCGCACCGACAACCGCCACGACATATCCTGCTTTCTTTTTCAACATGAGCCTCGTTCCTGCCTACAGCGCGATCTCACGAATGCGATGATTGAACGTATCGGCTACGAGCAAATGCCCCGCACGACCCATCACGATTCCAAACGGGTAACTCAAGCTTGCTTCGAAAGCCGTGCTCTCATCACCCCCGTAGCTGGCCACACCAATGCCAGCAATACGTTCAATCCCTCCAGTGATCCGATCCCATCGCCGCACCAGATGATTGTCCGAATCGGTAAAGAAGAGATTCCCCTCTTCATCCAATGCAATCCCCGATGGCCGAGAGAGGCTGCGGCTGGGCGGCTCATCCGGACCCTGATATTTATACTCACCACCATCACCGGCCACAGTTCGTATGAAGCCGGTGACAGGATCGACGGCGCGAATCCTTCCGTTGAAACTATCGGCAATAAACAACGTGCCATCTGCCGTAAGCGCCAATCCGCTTGGACCGGCTAGACCGGTTTCCACCGCGGCCATATCGTCTCCATTGTACGCAACCGTTCCTGTCCCTGCGACCGTAGAAATCACTCCGGTGGCCAAATCCACCGCCCTCACGCGGTTGTTACTCTGGTCGGCAATATAGAGGACGCCCCTGTCGCTCACCGCTAAAGCAGCCGGTTCGTTCAATCCAGCCTCTACGGCCAATCCCCCGTCACCAAAGCACCGAGGCTGGCCGACGCCGGCAATGGTTGTGATCAGTCCGGTACCGGACTCCACACGCCGCACCCGATGGTTCAGCGTATCCGCAATGTAGAGGTGCCCTGCCCGATCGACCACAACCGCAGTCGGGAAATTCAACAGAGCTTGATCCGCAGGGCCACCGTCGCCACTGAAGCGCTTTGTCGGCATTGTACCAGTCACAACATACCGCACGGTCCCACTTAAGTCAGTCTGCTGGGTAAAGGCGTGAGAATCAATCGCGCCGGTTTCTGCGAAAGGATCGTCATCCCCTGCTCCCTCGGCCACCGCAACAGGCGAAACACGATTCACTTCAGATCTGACTCCCTGGGTGCACCCGGCTACCGTCCTGATACATTGGGTCTTCATGTCGATTTTCCGAACGACGTGGTTCTCCGAGTCGGCGATGAACAGGTTACCCTCTATATCGACCGTGAGACTCTTCGGCTCATTCAAGCAAGCGGCAATCGCCCCGGCTCCGTCGCCGGACCAGCCAGGAACTCCAATGCCGGCAACGGTCCGGATCAATCCGGCGTTAAGACCTGTACTCATCTGCCTCATAAGTCTTGCTAGTTCAGATATTGCAAGATAACTTCACCCATCTCCATCGTAGTGACAAGGCGAGTACCAGGGCTGTGAATATCTTTCGTCCGATAGCCAAAATCAAGGGCTTTCACGATCGCCTCTTCGATGGCGGCGGCTTCCTTATCCAACTTGAAGGCATAGGACAGCATCATAGCCGCCGAAGCAATCGTTGCAATGGGATTCGCCACATTCTTCCCCGCAATATCAGGCGCGCTGCCATGAATCGGCTCGAACAATCCGACCTGCGCGCCGATGCTGGCCGACGGCAACATACCGATAGACCCGGTCAACATCGCGGCTTCATCGCTCAGAATGTCACCGAATATATTGTTGCAGAGCATCACATCGAACTGCCGCGGGTTGCGCACAAGTTGCATCGCCGCATTATCGACATAGATATGGCTCAACTCCACATCCGGATAGCCCTTGTGGGTCTCAATGACGACACGACGCCACAGCTCAGATGACTCCAGAACGTTCGCTTTATCGACAGACGTCACCTTTTTCCGGCGTTTTCTGGCCGCCTCAAATGCCACTTTTGCAATGCGTTGGATCTCTTCAGTGGTATAGACTTCGGTGTTGACACCTCGCTCGCTTCCATTCGGCAACTTCTCGATCCCTTTTGGTTTCCCGAAGTAGATACCGCCGGTCAGTTCACGAATGACGAGGATATCGATCCCCTCGATCACCTCACGTTTCAGCGTGGAGGCATCGGCCAACATTGGATACAACTTCGCCGGCCGTAAATTTGCGTAGAGGCCCAAGTGCTCTCGCAAGCCTAACAGTGCGCGTTCCGGACGCAAGCTATACTCCAACCCCTCCCACTTAGGACCGCCTACTGCGCCAAGCAAGACCGCGTCACTCTGTTTGGCCAGTGTCAGCGTTTCCTGAGGAAGCGGAACACCCACTTTGTCGATAGCCTGCCCACCGACATCAGCGGATAGAAACTCGAACTTGTGCTCGAACTTCTTGGCCACAGCCTTCAGCACCTTCACGGCCTCAGGGACGATCTCTTGACCCACTCCATCACCGGCTAACACGGCAATCTTCGCCTTCACAAACCACTCTCCCTCTTTGTGAATTTAACCCACACCAGCGCTACTCCAGCACTTCCTCGTCCTCTGGTCGCCAAGCGGGCTCGACCACACAGAGGAACTCAATGTCAGTGGGCCCACTACTCTCAAGAGACTGCTTGCCTCCCGGAGGCACATAGACAATGGAGCCTGTTTCCACCGCGACGACAGAGTCATTTACGGTCAATCGTCCACGACCGGCGATAATGTAGTAGACCTCTGAAGATCTCAGCTTATGCCACTTCGACCGAAGGCCGGGAGCCAATGTCCCGTGCGCCACACTATACCTAAGCGAGAGCGGTTGTTTTGCAGGATGCAGCAGCTCCCGCAGGACGGTATGATCGCCGGCCAGAAACTCCGGCCGATCTGCCAGGGTGACATGAACCACGGCGCACCTCCCAGCCGATAATACCTTCCAGGTTCCAGACAGGATCCGGTAACTCTACCGTGGCCACTTTCCCTAAATCAAGTTCACCTTCTGCTCACCCTGCGTCTGTTTTCCCGCCAGGTACAACAGCTTGTTTAGCGCGTTGAGATAGGCCCTCGCCGAGGCCATGATGATATCCGTATCCGCCCCATGGCCTGAGACAGTGCGGCCATCTTCTTGAACCCGGACCGAGACTTCGCCCTGGGCATCGGTCCCGCCGGTAATGGCCTTCACTACATACATGAGAAGCGTACTTTTCGTCTGCGTCATCGCGGCAATCGTCCGGTAGACCGCATCGACCGGCCCATCGCCTGTCCCGGTCTGTGAGATCGTGCGTCCGTCAATCTCGAGTTCGACGGTGGCAGTTGGAACCCGTTCAGTCCCGCTGGCGACAAAGAACGATTTCAATGTGATCCGATCGGCCATTTTTGCCAACTCTTCGGAAACGATGACCTCAAGATCCTCTTCGTATATTTCCTTCTTTTGATCGGCTAACTTTTTAAACCGCTCGAAGGCGTGATTGATCTCTTCATCAGAAAGCGTATATCCCAACTCCACCAGCCTCTGTCGAAATGCATGCCGTCCTGAAAGCTTCCCCATGACCATTTTGCTCTCGACCAGCCCGATGGTCTCCGGCCGCATGATTTCATAGGTCGTCTTGTCCTTCAGCAGTCCGTCCTGGTGAATGCCAGATGTATGGGCAAAGGCGTTCGCCCCGACGATCGCCTTGTTCGGCTGCACCACCATGCCGGTGATCTTACTGACCAATCGGCTGGTCTTCAGAATCTCTTCGGTGCGAATCTTCGTGTCGGCTTGATAGAAATCCTTCCTGGTTCGAAGCCCCATGACAATTTCTTCCAATGCCGTATTCCCTGCTCGCTCGCCAATTCCGTTGATCGTGCACTCAACTTGGCCGGCCCCTTCGAACACCGCCGCCAAGCTGTTCCCCACGGCAAGGCCAAGGTCGTTGTGGCAATGAACGGAGATCACAGCCTTCGCACTATTGGACACCTGCTCGCGAATGCCACGGATGAGCCGGCCAAATTCTTGTGGCACCGCATAGCCGACCGTATCGGGAATATTAATCGTCCTGGCTCCTGCGGCAATCACCGCCTCGATCACCTCATAGAGATAGGCTGGATCGGAACGGCTGGCATCCATGGGCGAAAACTCCACATCGTCCACATAGCCCCTCGCCCATTGCACCATCTCGACCGCACGCCTCTTCGCCTCATCGCGCGTCATTCTGAACTGATGCTTCAAGTGAATATCCGAGGTTGAAAGAAACGTATGAATTCGAACCTTGGGAGCCCCCTTCAACGCCTCCCAAGCTCGGTCAATATCCTCCGGGCGAGCCCGTGCCAAGCTACAAATCGTCGGTCCCTCGACTTCCTGAGCGATCCGCCGCACTGCTTCAAAATCTCCAGGAGAACTATAGGCAAATCCTGCTTCAATGATATCGACCCCCAGACGCGCCAGTTGCTTTGCCACCATGACTTTCTCTTCCACATTCATGCTGGCGCCGGGCGATTGCTCGCCGTCCCGCAAAGTCGTATCGAAAATTCGTATCATCTTCGTCATAATTTCACCCTTCCCCCTGTTGCATTGAGGCTGCTCAAAGCGGTTGTCCAGCATGGCCACAGGCGAAAAAACACCGCAGGCGTACCCCCCGGTACGTTGAGGATGTTTTCGAGCCGAGAACGAAACTGGCGACCGCTTTCAGCAGCCGACAAAACAAAAGCCTCCATCCCTACGCCCAGGGACGGAGGCTTTGAGAAGCTCCGTGGTACCACCCTGATTCAGCTATGAACAACCTGTCGCTGTCCACAGCCCTTCATTTCGCCCTGTCACGGGGGCGAGGCGGAATCCATTACTCGCGTTTCATGGATTCTAGCTCAGAGGCGAGTTCGGCGCCGCACAGGCTGGTTTGCACCATCCACCAGCTCTCTTTTACTGTGCAAATCGCGTACTACTCCTCATCGCAGCCATTAGCAGCATCCTGCGGGAGTACTCTCCCGTGTGATACATTTACAAACCATCGAAGTTCTAGCATGCACAGAGGTTATCCCACAGTCCATTAGAGCTTCGATTCACTCACCGGCTGCTCGGCCTTAGGCGACGGACGCTTTCCAGCCACCTTGGACAAAAGTCCGACCAGTCGTTCTGCAGGGCCCATCAAGGCATACCCGGCAAAGATCACAAATAGCATCACTTGGGGCCAAGCCGCTACGAGCATGAGCGTCAAAATCCCCCAGACGAGATAGGTAATGTGCTGACCGCCGCGGAACTTCATGTCTTTAAAGCTCCGATACTTGATGGTACTCACCATCAAGAACGAAAGGGTCAGCGTAATAATCAGGACAAGGAGAGGCTTCACTTCCGTTCCAATCCTGACGCTGTAATGGTCGAAAATCACGAGCGACGCCACAACCCCTGCCGCTGCAGGAATAGCCAAGCCAGTAAAGTACTTGCCGTCCGGCACGGACGTGGTCGAATTAAACCGGGCCAATCGAACCGCACCCATCGCCACATAAGCGAACATCACCGCCATACCGAACATACCCTGTCCGCTCAGCGCCCAGGAATAAATCAAGAGGCCTGGGGCAACCCCGAACGACACCACGTCGGACAACGAGTCGTACTCAAACCCGAAATGGCTGGTGCTGTTCGTCAACCGCGCGGACTTTCCATCGAGCACGTCGAAGATCATCGCCACCAGGATGGCAACCGCTGCGACCATGTAATCGGCATTGAACACTGACAGCATCGAAAACACGCCACACAATAGATTTCCTGTCGTAAAAAGATTCGGGATCAAGTGCATGGCGGCTTTACGCCGCTTCCCATCTCTTCCGAATGATTGCCGAAGTCCCATGGGTTTCATGGTAATTCTCCCAAGATGGTTTCCCCACCTTTGACTCTGTCGCCGACTGCAACTCTTACAGCTGTCCCGATAGGAAGAAACGTATCCATCCGCGACCCAAATCGAATCAAGCCGAACCGTTCACCGATCACCGCCCGATCTCTTGGCGAGACCCAACAGACGATCCGCCTGGCAATCAACCCAGCCACCTGCACACACAATACCTTTGGACCCTGCACCGTTCTAATCATCAGGGCATTTTGTTCATTCCTCAATGTTGCATCCGGCTTGTTGGCGGCCAGAAACAAACCTGGCTGGTACTGCACATCTTCGATGACCCCTTCACAAGGCACCCGGTTAATGTGTACATCGAACACATTCAAAAATATACTGATCCTGATACTGCGGTCTTTGATAAATCGGGGCTCGAACTCTTCTTCGATAGCGATAACTTTCCCGTCACCGGACGCCAGGATGAGACGCGGTCCCTGAGGGACCACACGGGATGGGTTACGAAAGAACCACGCGACGAAGAAGGTCAGGAGCGCCGCCACGACCGTCGCAATAAGCCAGCCCAACCATACTGCCAGCAGTGTAACGCCAACAGCAATCCCGATGAAGGGAATTCCTTCTTTGGCAAACGGGATGCCGACGGCACGATCCGCCACAGAGTCGCCTCAGGTTGTTCAGGATGATATTCAACCGACCGTGGGGCTCACCCGCTCATCCCGGATGCATCAAAACACGTCCCACCACAGGCACGGCCCCAGCCAGCGAACAGGCCGCCGAAAGTCGGTTTCAACCTCCTGCTAGTTTTTACTCTTATCGACCAGTTGGTCCTTCTTCAGCCATGGCATCATCGCACGCAGCCGGCCTCCGACCTCTTCGATAGGATGGGCTTCCCCCTTTGCCAGCAACGCATTGTAGACCGGGCGGTTCGCTTGATTTTCCAGCACCCATTCTTTGGCGAACTGGCCTTGCTGAATTTCGCTCAAAATTTTCTTCATTTCAAGCTTTGTCTGCTCCGTCACGATCCGAGGGCCGCGAGTGATATCACCGTACTTGGCTGTCGTACTGATGGAATACCGCATGTTGGCAATGCCGCCCTGATAGATCAAATCCACAATCAGCTTTACTTCATGCAGGCACTCGAAATAGGCCATCTCCGGAGAATAGCCGGCTTCCACAAGCGTCTCATACCCGGCCTGGATAAGAGACGTGAGCCCGCCACAAAGGACGACCTGTTCGCCGAAAAGATCCGTCTCGGTTTCTTCCCGAAAGTTTGTTTCGATCACACCGGCCCGCCCACCCCCAATCGCACTGGCATAGGCAAGTCCCAACTGCTTGGTCGTTCCGCTGGGATCTTGATGGATTGCGAGCAAGCAGGGCACCCCGCTGCCTTTCGTATATTCTGATCGAACGAGATGGCCCGGTCCTTTGGGCGCGACCATGAACACATTGATCGTAGACGGCGGGACGATTTGCCCGAAATGAATGTTGAACCCATGGCCAAATGCGAGATAGGAGCCCGGCTTCAAATTCGGAGCAATCTCCTGCCGATAGATGGCCGCTTGCGCTTCGTCTGGCGCGAGAATCATGACGACATCCGACGCCTTGACGGCATCAGCCACCGGCATGACTTTCAGCCCGCTTTGCTCCGCCTTCTTCCATGAAGCGCCTTCGCGCAGCCCGATAACCACACTCACACCACTCTCTTTCATGTTGAGCGCATGGGCATGGCCCTGACTGCCATAGCCGATCACCGCCACTTTCTTATTCCGGATCTGTTGAATGTCTGCATCCTTATCGTAATAAATCTTCATCGATCGCTCCTGGGGTAATAGCCGTGTCAAGGAACCGACTGGACGTTGAGTCTGGGATGACGTCTATTCGCGGACAACCTTTTTTGCCTGTACGTCCGTCGACCGAATCAACTCACGGGCAACCGCAACCCGTCCTGTACGTGTGAGTTCTTTGATTCCGAGGGGCTGCAGCAGATTGATGATCGCTTCGATCTTTCGTGGATCCCCGGTCACCTCGATGGTGTAAGTCGCCGGTGTGGAGTCGATGACGTTGGCCCGAAAAATATCGGCGATCCTCAGCGCCTCCGCCCGATCTTCAGACCTCGTATGCACCTTGATGAGGGCCGTCTCCCTCGAAACAAAGTCGCTCTCGTTCAGATCCACGACCTTAATGACGTCGATTAATTTATTGAGCTGTTTGACAATCTGCTCGATGATCCGCTCGTCTCCGGACGTCACGATGGTCATCTGTGACATGGAGGGATCGAGCGTTGGCGCCACAGAGAGACTTTCAATGTTAAACCCGCGGCCGCTGAACAGGCCGGCGATGCGAGACAACGACCCGAACTTGTTCTCGACGGTCACCGAAATAATGTGTTCCATATCCAATGTGACTCCAGACTCCGTCAGTTAGGCCGTAAGAATCGTGTCTGAATCTTTTGGAGCCACCTGCCCCGTTCCAGACTGTTTGCTTTTCAATGCAGGCGGATCTTCCAAAATCATCTCATGGTTACAGCCGCCGGCGGGAATCATGGGATAGACGTTTTCATAGGGATAGGTCGGCACATCGACGATGACTGGTTTATTCACCGCAATCGCTTCCTTGAGGACGTCATCGATCTCGGATGGCTTGCTGGCCCTGAGCCCAACCGCTCCGTAGGCCTCCGCCAACTTCACAAAGTCCGGCGTCGTCTCCAGATAACTTGAGGCATACCGACCTTCGTAGAAGAGATCTTGCCATTGCCGGACCATCCCGTGGAATCGGTTGTTCAGAATGATGATCTTCACCGGCAGCTTATGCACCACCGCCGTCGCCATTTCCTGCATATTCATTTGGATGCTGCCGTCGCCCGCTATGCAGAGAACTAATCGGTCTGGAAATGCCGCCTGCGCCCCCATGGCGGCAGGGAACCCGAACCCCATGGTTCCAAGTCCTCCGGATGTTAACCAGCGATTCGGCTTCGCCAGCTTAAAATATTGGGCAGCCCACATCTGGTGTTGTCCAACATCGGTCGACACGATCGGATCCCGATCTTTCGTGAGATCATAGAGCCGGCTGATAACATGTTGCGGCTTGATCGGCCCATCTGCTTCTTGTTGATAGGCGAGAGGATTTGCCTGTTGCCATTCTCGAATCTGGTCCCACCAGGGCTTGCGTAATTCCCGTTGATCGCCGTTTACCGTGGCACGAAGAATCTGAATCAACTCACGGAGCACCAGCTTGCAGTCGCCGACGATCGGAATGTCGACATTGACATTCTTCCTGATCGAGGTCGGATCGATATCGATGTGGATGACTTTGGCATGCGGACAAAACTCGGAAACCTTTCCGGTCACGCGATCGTCAAATCGTGCCCCGATAGCCACGACAAGATCGGAATAGTGCATCACCATATTTGCCCAATAGGTGCCGTGCATCCCCAGCATGCCCATGGACTGAGGATGCTCACCAGGAAAAGCTCCCAGCCCCATCAATGTCATGTCGACCGGCATATGAGTGAGTTCGGCCAATTCCAACAACTCTTGCGATGCACCTGAGAAGATGACTCCGCCACCGACATACAACACCGGCTTCTTCGCCTTCGACATGGCCTCAGCCGCCTGCTTGATCTGCCACTTATTCCCTTCGTATACCGGATTGTAGCTACGGATAGAGATGGAACTCGGATACACAAATTCCGACGTATCCATGGATACGTCTTTCGGAATATCCACCAGCACCGGACCTGGACGCCCCGTCGTCGCAATGTAGAACGCTTCTTTGATCGTGACGGCCAGATCTTTCACATCTTTCACCAGGAAGTTATATTTGGTGCAGGGACGACTCAGTCCCATATTATCCGCTTCCTGGAACGCATCATTCCCTATCAGGCTTGTGGGAACCTGTCCGCTAAAACAGACCAGCGGCACGGAATCCATGTAGGCATCCGCCAACGCCGTGATCACGTTCGTCATGCCGGGTCCGGAGGTCACAAGACACACCCCAGCTTTACCAGTCGCCTTGGCATAACCTTCCGCCATATGGCCCGCACCCTGCTCATGGCGAGTCAAGACCACGTCAATTTCTTTCTGCTGATGAAGCATGTCGAAAATCTTCAGAACAACGCCACCGGGAAGCGCAAATATCGTCTTGACGCCTTCACGCTTGAGGCATTCGATGAGGATCTCAGCACCTGTGAGCTTCATAACAGAACCTCCACCCCTGCCATCGAATAAAAAGCTAGCAGAAGAATCAGGAGAATGCGATACGCCCGGCCTCATCTCGAATAGACCAGGCACAGCTCCCATGTTCACTCAGAACATTCTGAAAAATCAGGGAGAAATATGAATGATCCTATCACCACGCATTTCCACCCGTCAATAGTCGAGCAGGTCTGAAGGCCCCCTTCCCTGACGGTCTAAATCCCCACATGATACTATCCAGCTTCATCTTACTAGCCCTGATTCGCACCGCCATGAGAATGCCTGTCCGTGTAACCATCTTGTCTCGTGAAAACTGCCATCTATGTGAAGCCGTGCACCGAATTGCGCTGCATCTTCAGTCAGAACTACACATTGAAACGAACAAGGTCTCTATCGAATGCGACAGGGTATTGATGGAACGCTATGGGGCAAGAGTTCCGGTCATCTTGCTCGACGAGATCGAACAGTTCGAAGGGAAAGTGACGGAAGGAGAATTACGTCGAGCAATAAAAAAAGCGCGGTGGAGAAGACCGATAAGCCGGATTCTGTCCCGCCTGGGATATGCTCCCAAGCGGGGGTGATCATTTCTCTGGGATTCGAGTTACCTCGAACCTCAAGCGACCTACCCGAAGACCTCAGCCGGGCCAGCCGGTCGCCGGTTCTCCGTGGAAAACCGACAGGTGTCTTCCTATTTGGTCTTGCATCAGGCGACGCTTACCGTGCCGGTGATGTTGCCACCACCGCGGTGGGCTCTTACCCCACCGTTTCACCCTTACCTGAGCCAAAGCAACCGGATTGGAATCCTGTCCCCTTGGCCATCGGCGGTTTGTTCTCTGTGGTGCTGGTGTCGGATCGCTCCGCCTGGGAATTACCCAGCGCCCTGCCCATGAAGTCCGGACTTTCCTCTTAGAGCGTTACCACTCCAAGCGATCACCCAGTCTTCTCCCTCGCGCCAGAACACTATAGGACTGGAACGCCACGCTTTCAAGGGCGGACCACGAATGCCTCGACCTACTGCACGGTCGGCAACAATACCGCAGGGGCCGGCGGCTTGGTCTGGTAGATGGCCATGGCTTCCGGCATCCATTTCTTGAGTTGTTCAACCCTCGTTTCATGGCCTGGGTGGGTCGACAAGAACTCCGCCGGCCCCTTACCACCGGACATCTGTTCCATCCGCTCCCAAAGATGAACCGACTCTCGGGGATCGTACCCCGCGTCGGCAGCGAGTAAAATCCCGATATAGTCCGCTTCTGATTCATGTTTCCGACTGAAGGGCAACAACACACCGACCTGAGCACCGGCTCCGAGCGCCGCCATCGCAGCCTGCCCTAACATGGCATTGCCTCCCGCCGTTCCGGCAGCCGTCCCAAGAACTTGTAACGTCACATTCGTGAGCTGGCCTTGGCTCATCCGCTCGGCACCGTGGCGAGCCAATGCGTGAACAACTTCATGCCCCAGAACGGCAGCCAGCCCTGCTTCCGTCTTGGCCATGGGAAAGATGCCGGTATACACCGCCATCTTGCCGCCAGGCAGCGCAAAGGCATTCGGCGTCTTGTCGTCCTTGATGACCGTCACTTCCCACTGAAACTGATTCGCCATCTCGGCATACTTCGAACGCTTGGCCGCTTCGACGATGCGAGCCGCCACACGCTTGACCGGTTCGACCTCACGCGGATCTTGCGACGGCCGCATCTTGGGGTCGCGCTTGACCTGATCATAGGCCTGCGCGCCCATTTGCATTTCTTGCGACACGGAGGTCATGAGTAACTGCGACCGTCCTGTATAAGGATTGGTTTCGCACCCCACCAGCGACGCGAGCACTACACTCATCACCATCACAAACACCCATCGTGACCGTCGTTTCACTGTACGCATCGAACGACACCTCCCCCTGCTCGACTCGACTCTGTCGACTCCGACGAAATTGACCGCTCCAGATCGGTCTGTTAGATTACTGCGCCGCTCTGAGATTTTCTACTAGGGCCGTTGCCTGTGACCGACAAGACACCGCACGCCTCCATCGAACGCATCGGCATTGATGAATCCGGCAAGGGAGACTATTTTGGCCCTCTGGTCATCGCCGCTGTTTTCGTCGATGCCATTACACAGGGTGAACTCACCCTCATGAACGTTCGGGACAGCAAGAAAATATCAGATGGCCGTATTCTCGAGATGGCGCCCGACATCAGGATGCTGTGTCCCCACAGCATCATCGCAATCGGGCCGCAACGATACAACGAACTATACGCGAAGATCAGAAATTTGAATCGCCTGCTGGCATGGGGACATGCCAAGGCCCTGGAGACTTTGCTCGAAAAGGTTTCATGCGGGCGCGCGATCGCAGATCAGTTTGGCGATGAACGGTTGATTGTGAATGCACTACAAGAAAAGGGGCGCACGATCGTATTGGAACAGAGACATAAGGCCGAAATCGATCTGGCCGTGGCCGCCGCCTCAATCCTGGCCCGTGCTGAATTCCTCCTCCGGTTGAAACGCCTCTCGGATGAGATCGGCACGACGTTGCCCAAAGGCGCATCACCCGCCGTCGAACTGGCCGGACGCATGATCGTGAAAAAGCATGGAGAGGAACGGCTGGGGTTGATCGCCAAACTGCACTTCAAAACAACTCAAGCTGTACTAGGGACAATAGGCTAAACTGATTCGCCAATCTCAAGGACCGACGTCTTGTCGAGCTCGGGGCCTGGCGTGGGTTGGACGGGAATTTGTCCATCCCAGTAGAGCATCCGTCGGCAGTAAGGGCACGTGTGGAGGTCTTCCGCTCGTTTGACTTCTGAAATCAATTGCGGAGGGAGCTGCAGGCGGCATCCGGAACAATTCCCGTCTTTGATTTCCGCAAGCGCATGATCTTTGCGCGACGCTTTGATCGAGTTGTAGCGAGCGAGCAGCCCCTTCTCCACATGAGTCGAACGGGCTCGCTGCTGTGCTTCAAGATCCGTCAATTCAGTTGAGAGACTGTGTTCCAGTTTGTCGAGCGCTTGTTTCTCCTGCTCAAAAACCTTTTCGATGACACTCAGCTTCTCTTGCGCCTCCATGGTTGCCCTCTGCAGTTGTTCGACCTTCTCCATACAGAGCAAGATCTTCTCCTCAATGTCCCCTTTCTTCTTGTTGGCGACCTCAATCTCGAAGAGATGGGCTTGATACTCTTTGTTGGACTTCAACTCGGACAGCCGCGACTTCATTTTTTCAGTATGCGCTTCCTGCACTTCAAGGTCCTGTTCGTGGGACCGTCGTTCCTTGATGGCAATCTCCATGGAGGCACTGGTCTGTTGCTGTAGTTGCCGGGCCTCTCGAAGCGGGGCATCAACTGCTTGAAGCCGCTCTGGGATTTTTCGGCGTTGGTCCTTGATCTCCGCGATGCGGAGATCCAACTTCTGCAGCTCGATAAGGGGGGAAAGATTCTGGTTCAACGCACTCCTATAGCTGTGGTTCAGAACAACGACCGGGATCAATGAGCTCCGCAGCTGCGCTGGTGGGCCCACTAGGACTTGAACCTAGGACCAGCTGATTATGAGTCAGCCGCTCTAACCACCTGAGCTATGGGCCCGATCAGGCGGATGACTCGCGCGTGCCTGACCCGCAGACACGAACAGCCGATTTTAGGCTGCCCAGAGAGGGGAGTCAAATCACGACTGAACCGTTCCATGACGCATCACAGACTTTCCACGAAGCTGCGTAGCTTCTTGCTCCTGCTCGGATGACGTAACTTGCGCAGAGCCTTGGCTTCGATCTGCCGGATACGTTCTCGGGTCACTTCGAAATCCTGACCGACCTCCTCGAGGGTATGGTCGGTGGCTTCGCCGATGCCAAACCGCTTCCGCAACACTTTTTCTTCCCGCGGCGTGAGCGTTTCCAATGCGCTGTTGATCTGGCGCTGGAGATCGTACCGGATCGCCGCCTCCAGAGGAGACACCGCCTTTTTATCCTCAATAAAGTCGCCCAAATGGCTGTCTTCTTCTTCGCCGATCGGGGTCTCGAGAGAAATCGGCTCGCGTGCGATTTTTAAAATTTTCCGCACCTTGTCAAGCGGCAAATCCATGCGCTCGGCAATTTCCTCCGGCGTCGGCTCACGTCCGAGTTTCTGAACCAGATGGCGGGAGGTTCGAATCAGCTTGTTAATCGTCTCGATCATATGCACGGGAATACGGATTGTCCGGGCTTGATCGGCAATCGCACGGGTAATCGCCTGGCGGATCCACCAGGTGGCATAGGTACTGAACTTGTAGCCTCGCTTGTACTCAAATTTATCCACAGCCTTCATCAGGCCGATATTACCCTCCTGGATCAAGTCGAGGAACTGGAGACCGCGGTTCGTGTACTTCTTGGCAATACTCACGACGAGGCGAAGATTCGCCTCGACCAACTCGGCTTTCCCGCGCTTGACCTTATCCTCCGCCACATCCAGATGCTTGACCGCATCTTTAATCTCTTCCGCGGATACGAGGGCCTCTTCGGTCTCGAGTTGTCGAATTCGGCCCTTCGCGGCCTGGTAGACTTTTCTTATCTCGGTGAGGGCATCCTCCGAGCAGCTCGTTTTGCATTTGACGGCGAGGAAGTCTTTCCGTGTGCGGCAGAGCCTCTTGAGCGCCTCAGCACCGGCTTCACCGCTGATCCCAAGCCGCCGCTGGCAGCTGACGATTTCCCGCTCGGACGTCCGGATCTGAATCGCCAGCTCCCGCACACGCTGCACCATCCGATCCTTCAGCACCCCGTGCAGGTTGACTGACTCCATCTTTTCCACGACCTGATCACGAATCGTGTCGATCTGCTTCTTAATCTTCTTCTGTTTCGTTGGGTCACTGTCGGCATGCCGAGCCACTTCATAGAGGCTCTTGAGCGAGGTCGAAATTTTCCGGACGGAGTTCAGCCCTTCGAGCGTCTTAACCCGAAGCTCTTCATAATCCCGTTGAATTTGTTCTTCCTCAAATTCCTCTTCAGTCTCGACGATCGGGACGATCTCACGCACGTCGATCGTTCCGTTCTTGAGCTGATCGTACAGTGCGAGGACAAATTCGATCGTCATCGGCATCCCATAGATGACCGAAGCGATGTCCCTCTTTCCTTCTTCAATACGTTTCGCGATCTCGATTTCTCCCTCACGACTCAACAGCGCTACACTCCCCATCTCTTTAAGGTAGAGCCGAACCGGGTCATCGGTCCGGCTGAGTGCGCCGGGAGTTAAATCGATCTCCTTCTCCTCTTTCTCTTCCTTCTCAGTCTCCTCTCCCGCACCGGCTTCGACGTCGACGTCCTCGGCATCCTCACTGGCCTCTTCAGTGTCCTGAGCTTTCCTGATCCGTTCCCCCTCGGGCGCATCGACAATCTCGATGTCCATTTCGCCGAACATCGTCATGATGCTGCCGAACTGCTCGGAGGATACGACTTCCGCGGGTAACGTACTGTTCAGCTCGTCGTACGTCAAAAAGCCCTTCTCTTTCCCCATCGAGATCAGCTTCTTTACTTCGCCGAGCAACTCTGGTTTCGCCATGACTACTCCTTCACTAAAGACAACATCCCGGTAGAGGGCCGCCCCGATTTTTGCATTCGCAGTTCATTCACTTGTGTGTTCAACCTCCGCGCATCCTCCGCACGGCCTTCACGTTCTGCGGCTTTGAGCTGCCCGATCAGACTTCGAAACACGGCTTCGGCTCGTTTCCGATCCAACGTCTCCAAACAACCGGCGACGTGGGCCTTCACATCGTCGAAATGGTCTTCCCGTATGGACAGCTCAGTCGCCAGCGACCCGCAATCCGGATGATCGACCACCGCATCCAACAACGACCTGAGCCCGACTCGACCGTCTCGATCGAGATGATTGAGCGCCGACTCTACGAGGGACCGGCAGGCCGGAACGGAGAAGGCCTCGGGCCTCAGCCGTTGCACATCGGCGGGCGTCAAGTGCCCATGCAGCAACAAATACACCAGATCCCGCTCTTCGCTCACACCCTTGAACATCGCAGGTGTGGGATTGGCTGATTGAATGGGCGCCGGTCGATGTCCTTCCGACTGCACCAACGCCGGATACCGCTCGATTAATCGTTGCTGGCTAATCCCCAGTCGTTCGGCGACCACGCGAATCCGTTCCTCTCGTTCGATCGGATGCTCGCTCTTTTGCAAAATCCTCAGCACATCGTCCACACTGCGGATACGCCCTTCGATCGTGCTGGACTCCGCTGTGCTCAAACGATGCTCAAGTGCAAAATCCAAGAGGCTCGGAGCCTGCGCTTCCAACCGGGCAAAGGCCTCCGGCCCTTGCTTCCGCACATAGGTATCGGGGTCGTCTCCGTCCGGTAACGTGACGACTTTCACACCGAGCCCGCTATTCACAAACAGATCGAGCCCTCTCAACGCGGCACGAACCCCAGCCTGATCCGGATCGAACAACAGCACGACTTTCGAAGCGAACCGTCTCAACACCTGAATATGTTCTGCCGTCAGGGCCGTCCCCAACGTTGCGACCGTATGAGTCAACCCGGCTTGATGAAGCGCAACCGCGTCAAAATACCCTTCCACTACGATCACGGTCTTCAATCGAGCCACCGCTTCTCGCGCAAGATCCAATGCGTAGAGCGTTTGCCCCTTCTTGAACAAGGGAGTATCCGGCGAATTCAGGTACTTCGGAGTCCCCTCGCCGAGTATTCGCCCACCAAAGCCGACAACCCTCTTACGCAAATCCGTTATAGGAAACATCACGCGACCGCGAAAACGATCGTAGGATCCTGACGCATGCTCGCGCGCCACCGTCAATCCCGCAGCCGCCAAATCACTCTGTGCAAAACCCTGTTTGCTCAGCGCCTTGATAAGCCCGTCCCACTCATCCGGCACACAGCCGATTTCAAATCGCTCGATCGTCCCAGCGTGAATACCCCGACCGGACAGATAGTCCCGCGCCGTCGCACCGGTTACCCCATTCCGCAAATTCTCTTGAAACCACGCAGTGACCGCCCGATTGAGCGGTTCAAGGCGACTCGCCTGCGCTGCGTGAGGCCCAGCGGTCGGCCCGCTGTCAGGCACGTCAATTCCGAATTTCTGCCCGAGTTCACGGACCGTTTCAGGAAAGTTCGCCCCGGTGATCCGCATCAGAAACGTAAACACGTTGCCGCCCGCGCCGCATCCGAAACAATGAAAAATCTGGCGGGAAGGACTGACCGTAAAGGAAGGCGATTTTTCCTGATGGAAAGGGCAGAGACCTTTCAAGTTCTGGCCGGCACGGGTCAGACTCACGTGATGCCCTACCACCTCGACGATATCGACTCGATCCCTGACTTGGTTGATCACATCTTCAGAAATCAGACCTCGGCCCACGGGAGTCGCGGCTCCTATTTCCCCACCGAGTATCGGCAGGAAAGATAAACGTAAGTGGTCGTAAAATAGACCGGTCAGAGTAACAGACGGAAAAGAAACCTGTCAACGTGTCGGCAGGGCATTAGCCGGGAGGCCAGGCCATGTGTCGCCCGCCCAAGACATGGAGATGAAGGTGAAACACACTCTGCCCACCATGTGCACCGGTATTGACGACGAACCGGTAGCCGGAGTCGGTAATGCCCTTCAATTTTGCAATCTTGTTGCCGACCAGCATCAAATGTCCAAGCAGCCCGACATCTAACTCTTGTAATTCCGCAATTGAAACAACATGTTTTTGTGGGATGACGAGCGTATGCGTCGGCGCCTGGGGATTGATATCGTCGAACGCGACCACCAAGTCGTCTTCATAGACAAGTGCCGCGGGAATGGCTCTCTCGACGATTTTGCAAAAAAGGCACTCGCTCATGAGCTGCTTCCCTTTCTCAAGCCCGACTTTCCAAACCGAGTCGCCAGCTCCTGATAGACCTCTTGAGGTGTGATGCTGTGGTACCCCAACGCCACCAAGGTATGGAATAACAGATCCGCCGTTTCATAAATGATTTCGTCCTTCTTTCCGCCCTTCCCAGCAATCGCCACCTCGCCGGCTTCCTCGACGACTTTCTTCAAAATTCGATCAACCCCGCCTTCCAGCAATTTGGATGTGTAGGACTCACCCGATGGCTGACGCTTCCGTTCTTGGATCGTCTGGTAGAGGCGTTCGAGGATTCCACCCCAGGACTCGGATGTCTTCGTTTCCGGTGAGTCAAGACGCGAAAAAAAACAGGCCCGCTCCCCTGTGTGGCACGTCGGGCCGACCGGCTCGACTTTCACGAGGAGGGCATCGCCGTCACAATCTAGAAACAGGTCCTTGAGCTGCAGTCTGTGCCCGGAGGTCTCACCCTTTTCCCATAGCGTCTGGCGCGACCGGCTCCAGAAATGCACGGACTTCGTCTCGATGGTCTTTTGTAATGCCTCCTGATTCATGAAGGCCACCATCAGAACTGTGCCGTCCTGCCAATCCTGCACGACCGCCGGAATCAGCCCCTGAGCATCGAATTTCAATCGCCCCATATCCATTATCGAACCGCTACTCCCTTCTGACGAAGATAGGCTTTCGCCTCCTGAATCGTGTGCGTTCGAAAATGGAAAATAGACGCGGCCAGCACCGCATCGGCCTTGCCCCTGACGAATCCGTCGTAAAGATGATCCAAACTCCCCACGCCACCCGACGCGATCACTGGAATCGATACAGTCTCCGACACGGTGGCCGTCAACGCGAGGTCGTATCCTCGCTGTTGCCCATCTTGATCCATACTCGTGAGCAAAATCTCGCCCGCCCCATATTGCGCCATCGTCTTCGCCCAATCGACGACGTCGAGACCGGTTGATTTACGGCCACCATGGGTGAACACTTCCCACCCTGCTGCCGGCACAGCGCGACGCTTGGCATCAATCGCCACGACGATACATTGCGTCCCGAATCGCTCTGCCGCTTCCTTCACAAATCCAGGCCGTTGGACCGCCGCCGTATTGATGCTCACCTTGTCCGCGCCTGCGTTCAACAGCGCCCGGATGTCCTCGATCGTTCTCACTCCCCCGCCGACAGTCAGCGGCATGAACACCCGCGCCGCCGTTTGCTCAACCACGTCGATGATGGTATTCCGGTTCTCATGAGAGGCTGTGATGTCCAGGAAACAGAGCTCATCGGCTCCTTCGCGATCATAGACCGTGGCCACTTCGACCGGATCTCCCGCATCACGCAAATTCACAAAGCTCACGCCTTTGACGACGCGACCATCTTTGACATCCAGGCAAGGGATTATGCGTTTGGTCAACATCACAACACGTGATACGTGAACCGTGAAACGTGAAACGAACATGTCAGGAAAGAATTCATCATGCCTTACGGAGGGCTGCAAGAGCGGCCCGATAATCTAATTTGCCATCGTAGAGGGCTTTCCCCACGATCGCACCTTCAACTCTAGTGCCAAGCGCCTGTACCGCCCGCAGATCCTCGACCCGGGAAATACCGCCAGAGGCGATCACGGGGAAAGACGACAATTCCACCACTTCCCGCAACGCCACCAGATTCGGCCCACCCAACATACCATCGCGGGCAATGTCCGTATAGATCACGGCGCCCAAGGCATAGGCTGCAAGCTCCTTGAGCAAATCTGTTGCCTTCGTCTCTGAAATCGAGGTCCAACCCTTGACCGCCACCTTCCCATCTCGCGCATCCAGTCCCAATAAAATCTGTCGAGGAAATTCCTGACAGGCCTTTTCCAAGAAAGACCGATCTGTCAATGCCGCAGTGCCGAGTACCACCCTGCTCACACCTGCCCCGAGATAGCGACGCACCGTCTCGATTGATCGGATACCTCCTCCAACCTGTATCTTTAGGCTCACGGTGTGAATGATCGTCTCGATCTGTGAAAGATTGCGCGGTTCCCCCTCCACGGCCCCATTCAAGTCCACCACATGGATCAGTGTTGCGCCGCCTTGCTGCCATTGCCTCGCGACAGCAGTCACGTCGTCGGAATAGACCGTTTCAGCCGCCATGTCGCCCTGACACAACCGCACGCAACGGCCATCTTTTAAATCAATCGCGGGAATGACGAGCATACACTCAACCGTTTTCCCTCAGTGATCCTCAACCGTTCCAAACGGAAACTCATGTAGCATATGTTCGACTCCATACGCCGCCAGCTCTTCCGCCGTGACGAACATCCCCCTACGTTGGATAAATCCCATCACGTCTTCATTCATTGGCCGCTGCTTCTCATAGTAATTTCCTTCCCACAGGACTTGCCCATCAGCGGCAATAAGTTTGGCCTCAAAACCCACTGTTGCCGCAGGGCTGGCGCCAAAGCGACCCCCGACCCGTTCCTGGTACACCAACACTTGGCCGATCAGCGCGGCATCCGCCTTGAGCCGATTTGCCACAGCCACTGCCAGGGACTGACCGGCGGAAGGTTGCGGCATCGCCGGGGCCCCGAGCGCTTTCGCTGCCTCACCAGGCGAAAGCACTGTCATCCCCTGCCTTGTCTTTAACCGATTCCAAAGTAATTGTGTCAGGATATCCCCGGCCTCAGTCGGCACTGTGACTGTTTGCCGAAGAGATGGCTCGGCGGACGACGTCACCGCCATCGATATGTCGGACCTGCGAATCTCCGGCGGCACTGAGAAGGTCTGAGCGGCAATATCTCTCACCTGTGGCGTCGTAAGGGTCGTGAAGGGCATCAATGCGATGGTTCGAATCTGATAGCGCGGCAACTCCGCTGATGATTTCGTGGTCACTTTCGCCCCGCTGCAGCTGGCAACCACCAGTACAAGAACCGTCAGCATAAGTGCGTGAAGCGTCAGGCATAAGGCGTCGGTTCCCTTGTTTTGTATGTTCACTAGTTCACTCCTCATGCCTTATCCATGACATCTATGTGTGCCAGGATCCAAAGTTCTTAATGAGCTGCAACCCAACGGCCTGGCTCTTTTCTGGATGGAACTGACAAGCCACCACATTGTCCCGCCAGATACTCGAGACAAACGACATCCCATAGTCCGTTGTGGTTGCCGCAACACTCGTGTCAGAAGGATCGACATAAAATGAATGCACAAAGTACCAGTGTGATCCATCGGGGATCCCTTCGAACAGGGGACAGGACCGCTCCATCGTGACGTTGTTCCAACCCATGTGTGGCACCTTCAACCCCTGGCCGGGAGCAAATCGTCTGACCTTGCCGGAAATAATGCCGAGACCCTTGTGAGTCCCAAACTCCTCACTTTCTTCAAACAACAATTGGAGTCCCAAACAGATTCCCAGAAATGGTTTTCCCGATTGAATCGCTGTGCGTATCGGTTCCGCCAGCCCATACCGCTCGACGTTGGCCATACAATCGCCAAAGGCACCAACACCAGGCAGGACGACATGACTCGCATTTCCAATGACCTTTGCGTCACGCGTGACCACCGCCTGATGCCCCACCGTCTCAAAGGCTTTGGAGACACTGCGGAGATTGCCCATGCCGTAATCGATAATGGCGATCATGTAAACCGTTCAAGTCTCAGAAAGGTGTAACAATACCGCAACCAGAATGATCCTGCCACTCATCAGTGCACAAATTAAGAAGGGGGACAAGCTACTCATATGGCCTGTCCCCCTTGAAAACCCTTCGGCTTTGCTAATTAGACGCCAGCTACAATATTCCCTTCGTCGACAGCACCTTTCCTGCCAGACGCTCCTCTAACATCGTCGCCTGATCGAGGGCCTTGGCTAGCGCCTTGAAGGTGGCTTCCATGATATGGTGCGGGTTGCGGCCGTACATGAGATTCACGTGGAGATTCAGGCCACCGTGCGTCACAAAGGCTTGAAAGAAGTCTTCGAACAGGCCTATGTCGAACGTCTTGATCTTCCGATCCGGCAACGATACGTTGTAGACGAGGTAGGGCCTGCCGCTGAGATCCACGGTGACTTGCGCCAGCGTTTCATCGAGTGGGGCTGAGGCAAACCCGAATCGCTTGATCCCCGCCTTTTCGCCTAACGCTTGATGCAGGGCCTTGCCCATGACGATGCCGACATCCTCCACCGTGTGGTGTTCGTCGATATCGATATCGCCCTTGGCTTTGACCGTCAGATCGAAGAAGCCGTGCTTGGACAGCAGCTCCAGCATGTGGTCGAAGAAGCGAATCCCTGTATCGATCTTTCCCTGCCCGCTGCCGTCCAGGGTCCATTCGACATGGATATCCGTTTCCTTGGTGGCACGGTGAATCGACGACTGTCGGGGTGCCGATCCGTTCTTCTTCATGAGAACCTGCTCTGGGCCGATTTCGCGTGGGCGTCGAATCCTTCAATGTGGGCCAATCGAACGAGATGATCTTTTACCTTGCTCAACTCTTCGCGCGTATAGTGCACGATGTTGCTCACCTTGAGGTAATCGTGGACGGACAGGGCCGAGAAGAAACGCGCCGTCCCGCCGGTTGGCAAGACGTGATTCGGGCCTGCAATGTAATCTGCGACCGATGGGGGAGTGTACCGGCCCAAGAAGAGCGCCCCCGCGTGACGGATTTTCTCCAGATAGTCGAACGGCTCATCGACCGAGAGCGTCAAATGTTCTGGAGCAATCTCGTTGGCCACATCGATAGCCTCGTCCATCGTGGCGACCACGAAAGCCACTGAATGGCGCGCAATGGACTTGGCCGCGATCTTTTCCCGCTGGAGCCCTTTCAACTGGCTGCCGATGAGTCGCACTACATCCTTCGCCAACTGGGCCGATGTGGTGACAAGATAAACCTGCGCATCCTCGTCATGCTCCGCTTCGCAGAGAAGATCAGCCGCGACATGCGCCGGCTTGGCGTCGCCATCTGCGACGACGAGCAGTTCGCTTGGACCTGCCACCATGTCGATCCCGACCGTGCCGTAGAGGAGCCGCTTTGCCGTCGCAACATAAATATTGCCGGGGCCCACGATTTTGTCGACGCGCTGGATCGTCTTGGTCCCATAGGCCATCGCTCCGACGGCTTGCACGCCCCCGACGCGATAGATCTCCGTGACGCCGGCAATGTCGGCTGCGACCAACAAGTAGGGATTGATCGGGCCTTTTTGCGGTGGGGTACACATCACCACACGGGAGACGCCCGCGACCTTGGCCGGGATCGCACACATCAAGACCGTCGAGGGATAGACGGCCTTGCCACCCGGCACATACAGCCCGACTGCATCGACCGGCGTGACCACCTGCCCCAACGTCGCCTCGTTGTCCTGATACATCCAAGTCTTGATGCGCTGGCGTTCGTGGAATGACGTGATCCGCTTGGCTGCAAACCGGAGTGCGTCCCCCTCGTCTTTTCTGATGTGGAAATAGGCCTCTTTGATTTCTTCGGGGGTGACGCGCAACTCCGTCGCTTTCATGGAGACGCGGTCGAACTGTTTCGTATAGCGGAGGACAGCCTTATCCCCGCCCCGTTCCACGGCTTGCAAAATCGACTTAACCGTCTTCTCCACGGCAGCCCCCTGCACGCGAGCACGCGACGCGACTTTCTTGAGTGCTGGGAGGAAGGCTCGCTCGGTGGAGATCACAATCTTCATCTGCGCGTCCGTTTGACCGTTCGACCTGCCCCACGCAAAGACTTGCGTGGAGCAGCTGTTCGAGACCCTGTTGATGGGCTGCTGACAGCCCGAAGCTTTTTAATTAGCTCTGTGACAACCGCATGCTTCAGCTTCAAACTCGCTCGATTGACGATGACCCGGGCCGTGGACTGCGCGATGCACTCCACTTCAACCAGGTCATGCGCCTTCAGCGTGTTGCCGGTTTCGACCAGATCGACGATCCGATCGGCCAGACCAACTAACGGCGCCAGTTCAATCGAACCATATAACTTGATAATTTCGACCGGCACGCCACGCTGATTGAAATACCGCTCAGTGATCTTCGGATACTTGGTCGCCACCCGAATTTTTGAGGACAGCCGGTCGCGTGAGGCCTGCCCCTTGAGCGCAGCGACAGCGATTCTACACGCTCCGAACCCTAAATCCAATGGCTCATATACGTCGCTGTCCTGCTCCATCAAGACATCTTTCCCGACAATCCCGACATCCGCTGCGCCATATTCAACATAGGTCGGCACATCAGTCGGCCGCACGATCAGGAAGGTCATTCCGATCTCCGGACAGGGGAACACCAGCCGGCGACTCTCGGTGGCGAGGCTCCCTAGTGCATATCCCGCTCGGCGAAAGACGTCCAGCGTGAGGTCCAACATTTTCCCCTTCGACAAGGCAATCGTCAGCATGATGTCAGCGAGTCTCGGCCGGAGCCCCACCCTCTTTGTGACGGGCAATCGTCGCACCTAATCCACACAATTTCTCCTCCATCCGTTCATAGCCACGATCCAGATGGTAGACCCGGAGAATCTCCGTCGTGCCTTCTGCTGCAAGTCCGGCCAAGACCAATCCTGCACTCGCACGAAGATCGGACGCCATCACCGGAGCCCCGGCCAACCTGGTCGGTCCGGTCACTACCGCACGATTGCCTTCGACCTTAATATCGGCCCCCATCCGTCGCAGCTCCTCAACGTGCATAAAGCGGCTTTCGAACACCGTCTCCGTAATCACGCTTGTACCCTCGGCAGCCGTCATCAATGCCACCATCTGTGCCTGCATGTCGGTAGGAAAGCCTGGATAGGGTAACGTCCGGATATCGATCCCTTTGAGTCGCGATACCGCATTGAGATGAATCCGTTCCTTCTCCACCTGCATCTCGACGCCTGCTTCCCGCAACTTCATCAGCAATGCGTCCAAATGATTCGGACGGCATCGATCGATCGTCACCGCCCCCCGCGTAATGGCCCCGGCCACAAGATATGTGCCGGCTTCGATGCGATCCGGAATGACATCGTGATCGCTCCCATGCAACTCACGAACACCTTCGATCGTAATGACATCCGACCCGGCGCCGTCGATGCGAGCCCCTCGCTTTACGAGAAAATTCGCGAGATCCACAATCTCCGGTTCCTTCGCGGCGTTTTCAATGACCGTGGTCCCCTGGGCGAGGGATGCAGCCATCATCAGATTTTCCGTTCCGGTGACCGTCGGCGTATCGCAATAGATTTGTGCCCCTGTCAACCGCTTCGCTTTGGCGTGAATATACCCATGTTCCATCGACACCTCCGCACCCATTTTGGCCAGTCCGGCAAGATGGAGATTGACGGGCCGTGACCCAATTGCACAGCCACCGGGCATCGACACCGTGGCTTCCCCCCATCGCGCCAACAGCGGCCCCAACACGAGCACAGAGGCCCGCATGGTCTTCACCAGATCGTACGGAGCCTGGGTCGACGTGATCATCGCAGCGTTGATGACCGCGCGATTCCCCTCATAGTGTACCTTCGCACCCAAGATGCCCAACAACTTGCCCATGGTGACAACATCCACCACGCGAGGCACATTGGTAATCACACACTCGCCGCCGCCGAGAATAGTAGAAGCTAAGATCGGCAACGCAGCATTCTTAGCCCCGCTGATCTGGACCTCTCCTTGAAGCGGCGTTCCGCCGGTGATGATTGTACGATCCATCGTCTATGTCCCGATTCGCTCCACAATCACCACCCGCTCAAGCCCTGCTTCGTCGTAGATCAGTCGATGGAATTTGCACCCTGGTGTCTGCTCGACAATCCGACGCATCGCACGAGCCTGGCCTGCGCCGATTTCCATAATTAATGCACCGCCGGGAGACAGGTATCGACCAGATTCGTGTAATAATCGTTCGTGCAACTCCGTCCCCTGGGGACCCGCTACCAACGCACCCTTCGGCTCAAACAGCCGCACTTCAGGCTGGAGTGTCGCCCAATCAGCCTCCGCAATATAGGGGGGGTTTGAGACAATGAGATCTACCTGCCCCTCCAGTCCCTGCTCCGCCAATGCTCCCAACAGGTCACCTTCCAGCCATGTGATGCGTTCACCTACCGCATGGTAGACGGCATTCTGCCTGGCGACAGCGAGCGAGGGGTTCGAGAGATCAGTCGCGATCACATGCACACGAGGCCTCTTCCGTGCAATCGCCACAGCGATGCATCCTGATCCCGTACAGACATCGACAATGATAGCCTTCTGTTCAGCAGGAATTCGTTGCGCAGCATACTCCACCAACAGCTCTGTTTCCGGTCTCGGAATGAGTACCGCCCGGTTCACATGAAACTCCAGTCCGCAAAACTCTTGAGTCCCCAAAATATATTGCAAGGGCTCTCGACCGGCCCGCCTCATGACCAGCCCCCTCGCGGTCGCCAGCTCGACGGAAGACAGCAGTCGTTCCCGATCGGTCACCATATGGTGTACAGGAAGCCGGAGCACATGCTCCACGATCCAGAGCGCTTCCTGCCCGGCGCTCTCGATACCGGCCTGTTCCAATAGTCGTCGTGCCTCGGCAATCATCTCCCCTAGCGTCGCCTGTCCAGCTGATTGAGGGGGCAGAGCTACCGCGTCCATATCAAACCGCTCCCACTTCTTGCTGACGCTGCGCCTTCAGGGCCTGAACGAGTTCACCGAGGTCGCCCTCGAGCACCTGTTCCAGCTTATGTAAGGTCACGCCGACCCGATGATCAGTCACCCGATTCTGCGGGAAGTTGTAGGTGCGGATCTTCTCGCTCCGCTCGCCCGTGCCCACCTGAGCCTTACGATTCTGTGCAATTTCCGCGTCCTGCCTCTCTCGCTCCGCCTCGACGATTCTGGCCCGCAGGGTCCTCATCGCCTTGGTGCGATTCTTCAGCTGCGACCGTTCGTCCTGGCAACTCACCACCACACCGGTTGGAATATGGGTGATCCGCACCGCCGACTTTGTCGTATTGACGCTCTGGCCTCCGGCACCGGAGGAACAAAAGGTATCAATTCGGAGATCCATGGGATCGATGTGGACATCGACCTCGTCCACCTCAGGCATGACGGCGACGGTGACGGTCGACGTATGAATCCGGCCACTGGCCTCAGTGACGGGAACACGCTGTACCCGGTGGACCCCGGCCTCGAATTTGAAATGGCTATAGGCGCCCTTGCCTTCGATCAACGCAACGACCCCCTTGTAGCCACCGCCCATGGTTTCTGTGGCTTCGACCATATCCACTTTGAATCCTTTGGTCTCAGCATACTTGCTATACATGCGGAACAGCTCTCCGGCAAAGAGCGCCGCCTCGTCACCACCGGTCCCGGCGCGGACTTCAAGGAGCAGGCTCTTGTCGTCTCGCGGATCTTTAGGAATGAGCAGCTCTTGAGCCTGCTGTTCGATCTCGTGCTGCTGGCGTTCGAGAGCGGCGCTCTCATCCATCGCCATCTTATAAAACTCGGCCCCGGCCGTGGGATCTGCAAGAATTTGAGCGGCTTCTTCCAACTGCCTTGCGTTGTCTCGATAGGTGGCAAGAAGCTTGGCTGCCGGTTCGATATCCGTTCGCTCCTTATTGACCTTGTGTAACTGCGAGGGTTGGCTCATCAGATACGGATCCATGAGCTGATTCGTCAACTCATCAAACCGAGTGGCCAGCACTTCCCATTTTTTCAGTAAGACTGCTTCCATGGCTCCGTTTCCTGCCGATTCGTTCTCAACCTCTTGCCGCACAAAAACAAAGAGACCCTGCCCCTCAGCGAAGCAGGGTCCCTCGTATGACCTCTTCTCGAGCTACTTGTCTTTCTTCGCGTACTTCTTCTTGAATCGTTCAACGCGCCCTTCAGTATCGATGATCTTCTGCGTCCCCGTGAAAAATGGATGGCAGTTCGAACAGATATCGACATTGATATCGCCGCCCGTTGATCTGGTCTTATATTTATTGCCGCAGGCGCAATGCACTCCAACTTCCCGATACACGGGATGGATACCCTTCTTCATAATTCACACTCCCCCGACGTCACATTGATCAGCCTTCGCCTATTCGAAGATCTGCCACTGTACCCTGTCCCAGTAACCAGATACAAGCCGGATATTATCGATTCATTGACTGCAGGAATTCCTGATTGGTCTTAGTGCCATGCAGTTTGTCCATGAGAAACTCCATGGCTTCCATCGTCCCAAGCGGACTTAACACCTTGCGTAGAATCCACATCTTATTGAGACGATCCTTATCCACCAGCAATTCTTCTTTTCTCGTCCCGGACTGGGCAATATCAATGGCTGGGAAGAGCCGCTTGTCGGCCAGACGGCGATCGAGATGGACTTCCATATTACCCGTCCCTTTGAACTCTTCAAAAATCACATCGTCCATCCGGCTACCGGTGTCGACAAGCGCGGTCGCCATAATGGTGAGGCTCCCGCCGTTTTCGATGTTGCGGGCCGCCCCAAAGAACCGTTTCGGCCGCTGAAGCGCGTTCGAGTCCAATCCTCCCGACAACACCTTGCCGCTTGGCGGCGCGATGGTATTGTAGGCACGCGCCAGGCGGGTAATGCTGTCCAGTAGCACCACGACATCTTTTTTATGTTCGACCAGCCGCTTGGCCTTTTCCAGCACCATTTCAGCCACTTGGGCATGGCGCTGGGCCGGCTCATCGAACGTGGAGCTGATAACTTCGGCCTTCACCTGCCGTTGCCAGTCGGTGACTTCTTCCGGCCGCTCATCGATGAGCAGTACAATTAAGGTCACTTCCTTGTGGTTTTTCAGAATGGCTCGAGCGATAGCCTGCAACAACATCGTCTTTCCGGTTCGGGGAGCGGCGACGATCAACCCACGTTGGCCTTTGCCGATCGGGGTCGTGAGATCCATCACGCGGGTGCAATATTCTTCACGATCGAACTCGAGGACCAAACGCTCTTCCGGATAGAGCGGCGTCAGGTTATCGAAGAGTATCTTGTCGCGAGACACTTCGGGGTCTTCGTAATTGACCTTCTCGACCTTGAGTAACGCAAAGTACCGTTCACTCTCCTTCGGCGGTCTGATCTGCCCGGATACAATATCGCCGGTGCGCAGATTGAAACGCCGGATTTGAGAGGGCGAGATATAGATGTCGTCGGGACCGGGAAGATAGTTTGAATCGGGAGCGCGCAGAAATCCGAACCCATCAGGGAGCGTTTCGAGCACGCCCTCGCCGAAGACCACGCCGTTGTTCGCGGTCTGCGCCTGTAGAATTGCAAAAATCAATTCCTGCTTCCGCAGATTCGGTGCGCCATCGATCTTCAGATCGCGTGCCACCTCATTGAGATCGGCGATGGACTTCTGCTTGAGCTCCGCCAGGTGCATAACCTCCCCCTTCGTTTGTGTCATGAGTTTCCTCTCAAGCCCTCAGCTGCATCGTTATGGCAGCAATCGCACATGGTGAACCATGGGAAATTATCCACGAACTGCACTAGAAAAAGTAAATGGTAATGCGTTGATGATTGTGTCGTGTCTATTAGCTAAAAGAGGATGATCCGTGAGGGACTTACCTGTTTTCGATTATTACTATCAGAGTACGACTCTGTCTCATGGTGCGGATATTGTTGCAGGCCGGAACTCATGCCGAGCTGATTCGCCTCTGTTACTCTGAGCATTTATGACTTGTATCGAGATGCGCCCCGGGAGTCTTGTGTGTGGAGATAACTTTGAACCGAGCTGAGATAGTGGGTGGATAATAACGCGGGCTGTGTTCCTTGTCAACAGAGAGCCTCTTCCAATATGAAATGAGTCTGAAGCCGAGTCGTATTTCCAACGAGC
>JBAXBK010000022.1:0-54938 GCA_037142015.1 Nitrospira sp.
GCCGCTCCTCGTAGGGATACAACATCTTCCGTCCCAGGTGCCAGTTATACACTTCGGGCATTGTTTCTCTCCTTTCAGTCGAGGGCGAAACGGGCGGGACGGGCGAGCCGTGCGAGACTCGCCATCCGTCTCCTCTGTCTGATCCCGCTCCTCGTCACCGGTTGTGTGCTTTCCAGTCTCGCGAGTCCCGCGTCTCGCGCATGACTCGCTAGACTTTAATCTTAATGTGTTCGCCTTTGAGCCACTTGAGCATGAACTCATTTTCCTGGCCCGGCGTGAAGCCCGTCCGCACCGGCTCCCAGGGCCCGCGGGCCCCGATGCCGCCGTCTTCGGCCTTGGTAATCCGGATCAAGCATTCCTTCGGCACCGTGTTGATTCCATGATTATCGACTTGATAGCCCCACTTGAACTTCCAGGCAACGGCATGCTTGCCCGGTAAGGAGTCGGTCTGGTGCATCGGCATCAACCAGTTCCGGGTAAAGGACTGTTGGGCGCCATACCGGAAGTTCGACTGATAGCCCGTATCCACCGCGATGGCGCGCCCGTCTGGCCGCGTCTCATGGCCCTTGACCGACTTCGGCGTGGCCACATAGGGCGCGTGCTTCGACATCGTGACATGGTACGGATAGGACGGATTGTACTTGGCCCGGATCATGAGTCGCGCGACCTTGTAGTAGGGATCCGACGGTTTCCAGCCCCGATAGGGCCGGTCCACCGGGTTGCCGTCCACATAGACGTAGTCGCCGTCGTTGATGCCGCGGTCTTTCGCCGCCTGCGGGTTGATGTGCAGCTGGTGTTCACCGACCCCCGGGGTTCGTTTGTCCATGCGGTACGGATCGCCGAAGTTCGACTCGTAAATCTGCACCCAGTCGTTCACGGACCATTGACTGTGCACCCGATGGCGGGTCTTGGGTGTGACGCAGTAGAACTGGTAGCCCTTCTCCCACAAGGGATTGGCATGCCGCTTGATTTCCTGCCACGGCAGCTTGACGTTCCGTATCGTCTTGTCGTCATGGTGCTGCGCCGTGATCGGAATCCCGTAGTCGTCTGGGCGGACATAGGGATTGCTGGTCATGATCGCATTCGGCAGATACGGGGTTGCTTCCGGCCCCTCACGGTGCGAGATGAAGTTTTCGCCGTATTCGATCGCTTCCGGCTCGGTCCGGTAGTTTTCGTACCGCCCCGTCCTGGTCCACATGGGCTTCGACTCGTTGGTCTCTTCCCAGAAAGGCACGCGTGGATAGGTCCGCACCATGACCATCCAGCCCTTTTCCGACTTCAGCATGACGTCGGCGCTGTAGCCGTAGAAGGTGCTGGAGGCATCAAGCATTCGCTGGGCATAGACATCGACCCGGTTTTCGTAGACGAACTTAAAGTAATCACGCATCCGCTGGTCGCCGGTCATGTCCGCCAACTTGGCCGCGACGCCGGCAAAGGTATCGAGGTCGTTCCGGGTGTCGTACAGGGGCCGGATCCCGCCCTTCCAAATCTGCACCCAGGGATTGGAGACCGTGACCGTCATTTCAGGATAGGTGAACTCCATCCAGGTGTTTGCGGCGAAGGCGATATCGTTGTGGTTGATGTCCGAGGTCATCTCGACATCCTGACAGATCAGGGTCTCGATGTTCGGATCGACGTTCTTAACCATGTCATAGTGGTGCTTGGCGTTATTGAGCACGTTCACGTTGACGACCCACCGGAATTTGCTCGGGGTCGGCATGTGCGTCTTGCCCGTAAACACCTTGCGTCCGTACTTGGGCGTGTTGACGATCAGGGCCGTGTCGCCGTGGTTCCAATAGCCCACTTCTTCACCGTAATAATAGGAGGCGGTCTTAATTTCTTTGCCGTGCGCGTTTGGATCCAGCGTGATGTTGAAGGGGTCCTCCCCCGTATGCACCGCGAGCCCCGCTCCGGACCAGGGCGTGGCCGTCCATGTTCCGGCCTTGTAGTTGCCGGCCCAGGTATGTTGCCCGGTGCCGAACTTGCCCACGTTGCCGGTGACGATGAGCACCATCGCGGCGCCACGAGAGTTAATCGTCTGATGGAAATAGTGACAGGTCCCTTCCCCGTTATGGATTGCGGCGGGCTTGATCGAGCCCGAATCCCGTGCCCACCGAACCAGCAGATCCTTCGGCGTCCGGCAGATCTGATGGACGGTGTCCAGATCGTAATCCTGAAAATGCACCAAGTACATCTGCCAGACCGGCATCGCATCGACTTCGCGGCCATTGAGCAGCTTCACGCGATAGGTGCCGTTCAAAGCGGCGTCAATCCCGCTGTTCTGATAGTGCCAGCCGACCAGTTCACGGTGCAGCGGGACCGCCTGTTTCTTGTTGAGGTCCCAGACCATCATCCCGCCGAGCCTCTCAACCTGTGCCGGCTTGAGGGACTGCACCCGGCCCGAGTAGCTGTTGGAGAAGTCCGGAAACTTATAGTCGGGAATCACATCGCGTGGGTCGAGGAACTGCAAGGTATCGGTACGGACGAGCATGGGCGAATCCGTGTAGCCCTTCAGGAAATCGACATCGTGCATATTCTCATCGACGATGATCTTCATGGCGCCCAAGAAAATCGCCCCGTCCGACGCGGGGCGGAGCGGCATCCAGTAGTCCGCCCGATAGGCGGTGGGATTATATTCCGGCGTGATGACCACGATCCTGGCGCCTCGTTCGATACATTCCAGCTTCCAGTGGGCTTCCGGCATCTTGTTCTCGACAAAGTTCTTCCCCCAGCTCGTGTTCAACTTGGAGAAGCGCATATCGGAAAGGTCGCAGTCAGACCCCTGGACGCCGAATATCCAAGGATGCGCAGGATTCTGGTCGCCGTGCCACGTATAGTTCGACCAATAGCGGCCGCCCTGAGCCTGCTCCGGACCGACCTTCCTGATCCAGGAGTCCAACAGCGCATTGACCCCACCGTTTATTCGGGTGTTCCCCATCTTGCCGATGATCCCGAGGACCGGCATCCCAGCGCGATGCTTGAATGTGCGGGTGCCCGCGCCCTTCATCATCTCGATCATTTCCGGCGCATACCCCTGCTCGCGCAGCCGACGAGCCCCAGCCTCCCCACTGTAGCGCGTGGCGATAATGATCATGGCCTTGGCCGCATAGGTAAAGGCCGTGTCCCAAGACACGCGCAACATATCATCGAGGAAGCGGCTGTCAAACTTATACTTGCGCTTCACATCCGACGTAAGTTCCGGTGAGCCGGCGTCCATCCACTCCTTCCACCCTTTGCGCATCAACGGCCCCTTTAACCGATAGGGGCCATAGACCCGGCGATGGAAGGTAAACCCCTTCAGGCACATCCGGGGGTTATGGGCAAAGGTGCCGCGGTTGCCATAGAGGTCTTCATAGGTTTGATGATCGTAGTTCTGCTCGACCCGCATGACGATGCCGTTGCGGACGAAGGCCCGCACGCGGCAGGCATGCGTGTCATTCGGGGAACAGACCCAGGTAAAGGACGAATCGTAGCGGTACTGGTCATGATAGACCCGCTCCCAGGACCGATCCGGATAGTCTCCCAGGGGGTTCCCGACTTCGATGACCGGCTGGAGCGCGGTCAACGCCAGGACGTTGTCCGCGATGGCCACTGCGGCGACCGTCCCTGCTGTGACTTTTAAGAACTGCCTCCGTGATAAGAACATAGGTCACACCTCCTACAGTTGAGGGCTTCCATCAAGCCCACGCGATGTCTCTAAACTCTTACAGAGGAAATTTACTTTCTTTTATTTCTTGAGAATCTGAAACAATGCCATGAATATGCTGCCATCTCAGCCGTTGGCAGCTACTCTAGCTTCGTCACATGGTCGTTTGATGAAGGGAACATGAAGAGACCATGAAGGGATCATGAAAAATTCTTCATCATTCTGAAGTGTCTTGGCATTGACGTCGCGTTGTGTAATCGCACCTAGTTCGCCGTCAAACTTGTCGTGGCGGCGTTTCGGCGGTTGCAGTAGAAGTCTTCGTGAATAAAGCGGGCTAACCCCATTACGCAGGAACGCTTTTCCTGCGCTTGGACGTGAAGCATGAAGGCAAAATGGCGGAGGCGTGCTTGCGATAGATATAGGATTCATGAACGTGGTGGGTCAGCGCGGGTTTTATTGGAATTAAGACAGGAAGACCCGCGGCTCATTCAGAACCGCGGGTCCTACGATCAGTGAGCTCGCGCGAAGCCGTGTGCCGCTATGTGTTCTTCCATCGGAGCCGTCGCGGGTAACGACTTCACTCTCCAGTCATGAGAACTTTTCAGGAAACTGCTTCACCAATGCCGCCATAATTGTATCGGCAATGACATAGACGTGCTCGCGCATCATCTTCCAGGTTTCATCCAGATGCGCATAGTCCTTTTTCTTGTACTGGTTGATTTGGAGCACATGGTGGGCTCCATGCGCTGCGATTAACCCCCGAGCGGTGGATTCCGACAGATGGGGGTTGATTCCGCTAAAGAATGAGCCGAAGTCGTTGGCATTGCTCGCTAAGCGGGCTAGTGCGGCATCCTGTTTACTCTTATTTTCAGCAATGGTAGCTTCCGAGTATTCTCTCACTGCGCTGATGTTGATATCCAGCAGGCTCAAGAATTTCTGCGCCCGAGCTTCACCGTAGAATGGTGTAAGCATATCTGCGATCTGTTTCGTGTTGGCGTCGACTTCCTTTTTGACGGCAGCGCGTTCAGTTGGACTCTTCGTCGTGCTATCTAATACGGAGTGCTGCACCCAATAGATGTGCCCAAGCCAGAGATCGCGATAGGTCTGTTTCATCTCCGCTGCACGGGCTGGGTTCGCATCTCCGGCTGCACGCGTTTCGCCGGTACAGACCAGCAGGCCGGCGAGTGCGAGTACCAACACCGCCATAGACTGGAATAACTTGCTCATAAAGACCTCCATCGAAATCTATATTAAGTTTCGGTTGAATCCTGGCTATTCTAAACCCTTGAGAGTGATTCGGTATCCTGTCAGCCATAATACGACTATAATAGTCGCATATGGAAGGATGTTGGATTTGGAAATCGGTGCTAATGCATTAAGAGGACTATCTATGTATACGTTTTGATCTCATCGGAGTAACCCTGACCGATGACTTTGTCGCCCATTGGGGAATTGCGATCTGATACAGGATTCTGGAAAAAGCCGAGGTCTTTGTATTCTTCGAATTAGTCTTTCGCTTTCAGATTTTAATTAGTTTAGCGCCTCCACCCTTTCCAGATCAGCCAACACCCCGGCCAACAGTTAATTTGATGGTCTGCTGCTGGGGATCGGCTCCAACACAGTAAGGATTTCATTCTCAACCGTCACCGCCACCTTCTCCACTTGTGCCCGGTCTGGAATCGGGATTGCCCGCATAAACGAGCCGCAGAGCCGTTAGGACCAGTAAATCCCTTTGCGCCGATCGTCCCGCTGTCGTTTTCACTCATCGCTGATGATCAATCCGGGATGGGACCATGAAAAACCTTCATCAATGGTTGTGCTCCACCTGACGGCGTAGCGCGTGCTCTAAGGCCCGGTTCACGACCGGTTCCACTAGCGGGAGGTTCACGTTCTTAATGATGAAATCATAGGCCCCCAGCTTCATGGCCTCGACTGCCTCTTCGACTGTTCCATATGAAGTCAGCAAGACCACCGCCACATCTTGCGTTTTCTTGCGAATCGCCTGCAGCGTCTCGATCCCTGTTTTCCCGGGCATCTTTACGTCGAGGAAAATCAGATCAGGAGCACTTTCCCCAACCGCGGCCAGTAGGTCATCTCCAGGCTTGGAGACTTACAGAGGGCACTCAAGCTGTGCAAGACTCGATAGGAGTGGGGTGCAAACCCTCATCCATTATGAGGGTGTCAACCTGCGGTTGACGAACGTGCAAGCTTGTGAAAGACGGTTAAGGAATGGACGGCTTGGTCAAATCGTTATTTACCCGGTTGTTGGCCGCGTTGACATCGATTCCCCCAACAGGCAGCGGTTTGGCGAGGTTAGTATATTGGAACGTGTCGAATGGTTGAATCTGCTCGTCGGTGGGCAATTGCCTCCGGTTCCACCCTCCGCCGAGCGCGCGGATGAGTGCAACGGAGGACTTGAGCAGGTCGGCCTTGATGACAACGGAATCGATGCGCGCCGTGAGCGTGCTGAGCTGCGCGTAAATGAGTTCAAGGCTGGAAGCCAGACCACCCCGATAGAGCACCATGGTCATGTTTTGTGATTTGAACGTGGCGCCGACGGCGTTGTCTTGGTGATTGGCCGCAACGGTCAGCCGATTGGTCAAGCTCAAATTGTTCTCGACCTCGCGAAAGGCGTTGAGCACTGTCGAACGGTATCGATCTTCCGTTTCGCGATAGGCCGACCAAGCCTCCTGCAATTGGGCGCGGCGATAGCCCCCTTGGAAGACCGGCAGTTCAATGGCCGACCCGTAGGACCAGAAACTCGTGGCGGCCTTGATCAGACTGAAACCGTCATTCTCGTACCCGCCGCCAAGCCGGAACGACACATTGGGGAAAAAGGCGGCGCGGGCGATACCGATGACTCGGTTCGCCTGCGCCATCCGGCGCTCCATCGCGGCGATGTCGGGTCGACGCTCAAGCAGGGTGGAAGGGATAGTCCGTGGAATCGTGAACGTCGCCACTCGAAGGTCATCGACCGGTTCGAGCGTAAAACTGCCCGGCGCCATATTGAGGAGGATGGCGATCGCTTGTTCCGTCACTTGGCGTTGGCCTTGGATCTGGGCTAATTTCGTCTCAGTGCTGAACAGCAGAGATTCGACGCGGACCACGTCGAGTGCCGACGCGATCTTGCCGGCGAACTGCCTCTCGACAAGGGCGAGCGACTGTTTGTAGAGAGCGATCGATTGGTTATAGATCGCTACTTGCCCGTCGTAGCCACGTAGTGTGAAATAATCCGCCGCAATCTCCGCTTGCAGGCTGAGGCGCGCAAGCCCAAAGTCAGCCGCGCGCTCTTCGGCGCGATAGATTTCAACACGAGTCGCATTGCGAAGCGCCGACCAGAAATCGGGCTCCCAGGATGCGATTCCTCCAAGCTCCACGGTATGTTGCTGAAGGGGAATACCCTCAGGACGAAACAACTTCTCGCTGGATATCCGATTGTTGGAGGCGCCGAACCCCAAGCCGAGCTTAGGAAGGTACTGCGACCGGGCCTTCATCATCTTATCGCGGGCCTGAACGAAGCGCTCCGCGGCCGCTTGCAGATCCGGATTCGCCGCCATGGCTTGTTCGATAAGTCTATTCAGCACCGGATCGTCGTACAGTTTCCACCAATCCGGACGGAGTTCGCTATCGGCCGGCGTCGCCTCCACGAAGGGACTCGACCCACGCCATGAGGCTGGGACAACATATTGAGGTGAATCATACCGAGGCGACAAATCGACCGCTGGAAACCAGTTGCAAGCGGGCAGGGTGAGCACCAGCAACACAAAACTGGACCACCGCACCGCGACGCGACTGGTGCGCGACACCTCTGCTCTCAATCGTAAGCGCTCGCCTGTCATTCGGACGTGACTTTCGTGGTCGGCAAATCCTTTGGCGGATGGGCATCTGTAATCTCATATCCCGGTGCGGGCGTGACGATGATCACCTTGTCACCGTCTAGTAACGCGGCGCTGGGATTGTTGATAATGCGGTCGCCGGCAGAAATCCCTTCGGCGATCTCCATGGCATTATCGAGGACTCTTGTCACGGCGATTGCTTTGAAATGTATGCGATCGTCCTCACCCACCATGGCGATTTCCGCGCCGTGCTCCTGGAAGACCAACGCCGTGGTTGGAACGGTGAGAATGTTCCTTTCGACCGGAGCCGTGAGACGGACTGTTGCGTAGGAGCCGGGCCAAAGCGCCCCGTCCTCGTTCTCAATCTCGAAGACCGTGATGGCCGTACGCGTACTGACGTCGAACCCACGAGCGACAGTCAGAAACTTACCGGTGAAATGGCGATTGGGCAATTGTGGCACCGTCACATCGGCCGTCAGGCCTGGCTGGAGAAAGGGCCCGAACGCCTCAGGCACACTGACGAAGAGACGCAGCTTACTGACGTCGGCCACGGTGAAGAGGTCCCTGATTGCCCCAGAACTCCCTTCTCCAGAGCTAGATTCTTTATTGACGTAGTTCCCGACGTTGATGTTGCGCGCGATCACCGTACCGTCAAATGGCGCGACGATCGTCTTGAACCGGATCAGCGCCTCGAAATTCTTGACGTTCTGCTCAGCAGCGTTGACTCTCGCCGCTTGGGCCTTCGCCTCTTGAACCTGTACCGAGATCGCCTGTTCTGAGACCGCCTGGTGCTGGCGCATCGCCACGTACCGTTTCGCGGTCAGTTCGGCCAGAACATTCTTGGCACGCTCGGTTTCCAAATCAGCCTTGGCTTGGGCATATTGGGCGTCGAGAGCCGGCGCGTTGATTTCAGCAAGCATATCGCCCTGTTTCACGAGCGCGCCGTAATCCTTGTACCACATCTTCACATAGCCGGAGACCTGCGCGTAAATCTGCGCCTCATACCAGGCCTGAATATTGCCGGGCAGCGTAATCGTCTCCTCCGGCGGCAACAGCCTTGGGCTGATCACGGACACCTTCTGGGTAGAGTGGTCAACAGTTTTCTCTTGCAGAGCTGCCGCACTGGTTCCTCCCTCATAGTAACGGTAGCTGAAATACACTACGCATACGACAATTGCCAGAATCACCAGGCCTTTGCCACGCAGGCTATTCATATCAAACATGCTCCTCTTGGCGAGTGGTTCGCCGGTTGTAGATCATGGCGTACATGCAGGGCACAAAATACAGGGTAAACAAGGTGGCGATCAGTAAGCCGCCCATGACCGCACGGCCCAGCGGCGCATTCTGGGAGTTCGCCATCGACATCGGAAGCATGCCGATGATCATGGCCGCGGCGGTCATGAGCACCGGCCGAATACGAGCCGTTCCGGCCTCCATCGCGGCCCGTATTGCGTCGCCATGGACGGCGATCCGCTCGCGGGCGTAGGACACGAGCAGGATCGAATTGGCCGTCGCCGCTCCCATCGTCATGATCGCGCCCATCAGCGCCGGCACGGAGATGTTCGTATGGGTCACGAACAATGCTACTGCGATGCCCGCCAGCGCGCCTGGCAAGGCCGTAATGATGATGAAGGGATCGACCCAGGATTGAAAGTTGACGACGAGCAGCAGATACACCAGCACGACCGCGGCGATGAGACCGAACAGCATTTCAGTAAGCGCGGCGCGCATCACTTCGGCTTGGCCGCGGATTTCGATCGTCGCCCCCCGGGGGAGCTCCGACTCCATGCTGTGGATGACCTGCTCGACCTCTACCAGAACGGAGTTGAGGTCGCGTCCCTCGGCGGACACATAGACGTCGATAAGCGGCATGATATTTCCATGCGTGATCGCACCAGGCGTGCCGATTGCTGAAATCTTTGCCAAATTGCCGAGGAGCTGCACATTTCTCACACCTTCCGAGGATTCGGTCTGCTCCCGACTCACCGGGACAATGTTAAGATCATTTATGCTCGTGAGCTGCGCCTGCGGCGTGTAGACATTGATCCGGTAGGACATGCCGGTCGTGCGATCGAGCCAGTATTTCTGATCGATCTGTTGGCTGCCGGTGGTGGTCACGAGCACGTTGTTGCCGAAGTCCGTCTGGTCCAGGTTCACGCCGAGAGCAAACTTACGGTCGGATTCGGCGAGCAGGGTCGGCATGCCCATCGGCTGCTGAACCACCACGTCGCTGGAGCCGGGGATCTGCCGCAACTTGCCGGCCAATTTACGGGCGAACTCATGGTTGGCATAGAGATCCGGGCCGTTAATCTGCACGTCGATCGGCGAAAGAGAGCCGAAGTTCAGAATCTTCGCGGTCAGATCGGCCGGCTGGAATGTGAACTCGGTCCCCGGATAGCGCTCTCTCAACCCCTTACGGAGAGTGTCTCGGTACTCCCACACCGGCGACTCCTCATTCTTCAACGCGATCGTGAGGTCGCAATCCTGGGTGCCGACCGTCGGCGTCGGAATGAAGGCGAGGTTATGCGCCCCGACCGGTATGCCGCAATTGCTCACGACGTCTGCGACCTGGCCGGGTAGCAACCGTTCGACGTCCTTCGCGACCAGGGACGTGATACGCGCGGCAACCTCGATACGCGTGCCGAGCGGCGCTCGCATGTGCATCTGCAAGATCCCTGACCGGATCTCGGGGAAAAACTCGCGCCCGTTGAAATAAAAAAGGACGAGGGAGCCTGCCGCAATTGTGAAGGAGACGACGACGAAAGGGACGCGATGAGCGATCGCCTGTTCGAGCTGTGCATTGTAGCCTTCACGAAACTGATCGAAGCGTTGTTGGAACCCCAGCTGGAAGCGGGCGAAGATATTCTTTGACGGTTTCGCTTCGGGTTGTCCATCGACCGCAGACGCGTGCGGCGAGTGGTGAGCTTTCAGAATATACTTCGCCATAGTGGGCACCAGCGTGTACGTTAGGATAAATGAGGCGACCATCGCGAAGATAACCGCCTCTGCCATTGGCGGGAACACCCAGCCGGAGAGTCCGCTCAGATGGAACAGTGGGACCCACACGACCGTGATGGCGAGCGTGGCGACGAACACCGGGAGAACGATTTGATTCGCGGCGTCGATGATCGCTGTTTCCAGCGCCTTACCCTTCTCGATGTGCGTGTCGATATTTTCGATCATGACGGCTGCGTTGTCGACGAGAATGCCGACGGCCAGCGCCAAGCCGCCAAGGGTCATGACATTGATCGACTCTCCGAGTATGTGCAGGCAGATGAGCGAGGCGAGGATCGAAAGCGGGATCGAGGTGACCACGATGACCGTCGGACGCCAGGAGCCGAGCAGCAGCAACACGATGACGCCGACCAGCGCGGCGGCGATCACCATTTCGTGCACGACGTCCGCGATCGCATGCTTCACGAAACCCGAGGCGTCAATGAGGAGCTTCACCTTCACGCCCTTTGGCACGATCTCCTGGATGCGCGGGATAATCTTCTTGATCCCGTCTACCACGGCCAGGGTCGACGCCTCGCTGCTCTTCATCACGACGATGATGACGGCCTGCTGGCCGTCCACCACTACGGCGTTCGTTTGCACCCGGCCGGCGAGACGCGTCACGCTGACGTCGCGCAGATGGATCCAGGCATTGCCCTCCTTCTTGATCGGGATGTCGTCGAAGTCCTCAATCTTCAGTGGTTGCGAGTTGGTCAAAACGATCCAGTCGGTTGACTTGATCTTGATGTCCCCCCCCGGCAGCACGAGATTCTGCCTATCAAGAGCTTGGTGGATATCCGCTGGGGTGAGGTGGCGAGCGAGCAATTTCTGCTGATCGAGATTGACCATCACCTGCATGTCCTGGCCGCCGTAGGGATGCGGCAGAATCGCGCCAGGTATCGTGACCAGGAGGGGTCGGATTCGCATAATACCGAGGTTATAGAGCTCCGCCGGTGTGTGTGAATCGGAGGTGATTTGCAATGTGGCCACCGGCACTTGTGATGGGAACAGGCGCATGACCATGGGCGCGTTAATATCCGGCGGCAGTGCCTTGACAGTCGTCTGCGCAATCGCCGCGATATCGGCTTCGCTGCCACCCAGGTCGACTCCGTCCTCAAGATAAATATTGATAATGGAGTTGCCGAATAAGGAATTACTCCATATGTATTTTATGCCCTCTACTGTTTGGGTCAGGAAACGCTCAAACACATAGGTGATGCGCCCTTCGACATCCTGCGGCATGAGGCCGTCGTAGATCCAAACGACGGAGCTGACGGGAATTTGGATAACCGGAAAGACGTCAGTCGGTGCTTCGAACACAGCCATCACCCCGAACACCACGATGAGGATGGCCAGCACAACAAAGGTGTACGGTTTTTTCAGGGCAGTGAGGACGAGTTGATTCATGTGCGAAATCTCCTCGAAGCGTTTTGACGATCTAACCGTTCACGAGCAGCTCCGCATAGCCGTGTAGGATTTCGTAGCGAACTGCTCGATCGCCGGAAGAGGCCGAATCGGATATTAACTTCAGCCTTCTTTCCACGATTCAGCTCCCAGTTGTCGATTCGACGCGATAGACTCTTCACTTCAGAACGCCACGGTGTCTTGTATTACTGTTGGCACTCTAGCTCCACCACATGATGGGTCCATGAAAACATCATGAAACATTCTTCATCGACGTTACGAGTCCCACGTTCTTGATTCGTATTCCAAATCTGGAAGGAACCAGGCCTCGCATGCAGGCACGCGTTGTTTTCACGCAGTCATCCTACAGCCAACTTTCATACATTCGGTGAACTAAAATACTCCCCTAGTAAATTTTTATGGCAGACCTGTAACTTTCCCCAGTAGGGTCCGCTCGTGCAAACCCCTATCCTCTCTCTTCAGGCAAGATCTTCGAGTTGTAATGGAGGTTCCCCGACCTGAAACCTATTGTCTCGATCGCAGGACACCGCCCCAATTGCCTATCACCGGCGTGCACGCTCTTGCTGCCGGTTCCTTCGCGGATGGATAATGGACAGAGATGAGAGGAGCTTCTCGGTGTAAACCATGTATCGTAAACGGGACGCAAAGAGTCACCATACAACCAGACGGCTGCTGATCCTTATCGTCGGGTTAGGCGTCGGCGTCTTCATCCTTGATCTATCTCTTCCTCTGGGAATCGGGAATTCTGTGCTCTACGGTGGGCTCGTCATTCTGTCCTTTCTCTTGCCATATCGGAAAGGCCCACTGATCACGGCGATCATTTGCTCCGTGATCGATATGACCGGTTTATTGCTGAAGCCTACGATCGATGGCATGCCACTGTGGATAGGCGTCGTCAATCGGTTGTTCAGCCTGACGGCGATTTGGCTGCCCTTGCTGTTCTTCCTGCATCGGCGACGGGCCGAAGACTTGTTACAGCGGGCGCACGATGAACTCGAAATGCGGGTGGAGGCTCGCACGCATGAACTCTTCGGTGTGAATCATATGCTCGTGACGAAAATCAAAGAATGTTTTGAAACCGAGCAGTCGCTTCGGACGAGCGAGGCCGTGTTGCGTGCCAGTCAGGGTAAACTCAAGCAGAGTCGTGCGGATTTGCGGGCCTTGGCGGGCCAGCTGTTGACGGCACAGGAAGCAGATCGCCGGAGAATTTCCCGCGACCTCCATGACGACATCAATCAACGTCTCGCGATGCTCTCGATGGATCTTCGGCGGATGGAGAAAGATCCGTCGCAGGATCCGGAACCTCTCCGGGATGGGATTCGACGGGTATCCGACAGCCTGGCGGCTGTCTCGGACGATGTCCGACAAATGGCCTATCGCTTTCACCCGTCTATTCTTGATGACCTAGGGCTATTGAAGGCCGTACGCCGCCTGGCCAATGAGTTTTCCGACCGCACAGGCATCCAGTGCTCCTATGTACATAAAGACCCGGTGGGCATACTGCCGCCCGACGTGACCATTTGTATCTATCGTGTGGTACAGGAATGTTTCAGCAACATTTCCCGGCATGCCCAGGCCTCACAGGTAGAGGTCGAGCTGATTTGCGAGTACGATGAGGTCAGCCTCTCAGTCCGCGACAATGGCGTGGGATTTGACGCCTCGCACGGAGATCAGATGAACGGGCATCTGGGCTTGCTGAGTATGAAGGAGCGTGTCCGCATGGCAAAGGGAACGTTGGAGGTGGAGTCAGCACCCCGGCAAGGCACAGAGATCCGGGTGAAAATTCCATTGGTGGAAGGAGCACTCGATGCTTAAGCCGCGTATCTTACTGGCAGACGATCATACCTTTGTCCTGGAGGGGTTTCGCCGCATTCTGGAAGAGGACTATGAGCTGGTCGGCACGACCGGGGATGGGCGAGCACTCCTGGCGGCCGCGAAAACAGCGCAGCCTGATATTGTCATCCTGGATATCTCCATGCCGTTGCTCAATGGCATCGCTGCGACGGAACAGCTGAAAAAAATCTGTCCACAAGCCAAAGTGATTATCGTGACGATGCATGCCGATGCGGAGTATGTACGGTCGGCGTTTGAAGCAGGGGCTTCAGCCTATGTGCTCAAGGGGTCGGCAGTCGATGAATTGGAACAGGCGATTCGAGCCGTGCTCGGGGGCCATTCCTACATTACGCCGCTGATCACAAAAGAGCTGGTAGACGTCTATTTGTCCGCGCCTTCGGAAAAACCGAGAGGCCTTACTCCTCGCCAGCGCGAAGTCCTGCAGTTCCTCGCCGAGGGACGGACGGCCAAGGAGATTGCGAATCTCTTGCATATCACATCACGAACCGTCGAGTTTCATAAGGGACAGATCCTGGACCAACTCAAGCTGAAAACGACTGCGGATTTGATCAAATACGCTCTGACCCACGGCATCGTCACCGCGCCGTAATCGACATACTGGCCCTTCGTGTCCTGGTAACAATTCCTGACACTCCTTCGGCTTTTACGAGTTCCTTCCCATAAGCAATGGCGATATAGTTTTGCCTAATGAACCTCTAAGCGATGCCTATCCCCTTCTCATGCGGTGAAGAAGTGGGTCTCACATTACTAGACATTGTCGAACTGCAGGCGAGGTCGAATCACATCCAAGCCGCTCTCTGCACAGCTAACAGGATTGTTGATACGACAGAGTGGATAGCCGCAATGGAGGCAATCTCCATCGGTCAACTCGAGGGCGGAGACCAGACTGGCGCGTTTCACACAGCCAAGCTGATTCCTGAAGAAATCAACCGAAGCCATGTCTTGATGTGCATTGCGTTCGAACAGGCACGATCAGGAAATGTGCAGGGTGCGATCGAGACGATCGAGAACATCGAAGATCCATTACGAAGGAATGCGGTACTGCGCGGTATCACATTCATCCAAGCGAACAGACGGTGACATTTCAGGATCTCTTGCTGCGGCGAGCCGTATTGAGAGTGAACTGTCGCGAGCGAGAGCCTATATGAACATCGCGGACGTGCAGACTGAGAATGGGCATAGGGGACAAGCTCACCTCTGGATCAATACGCTCACATCTCCGATCGAAAAATCCTTTGCTCTACTCTGTCAACGATTTTGAGATAGGTTCTATTCTCAAGAAGAGCCGTCCGCAGGTGATCCAAAAGCCCAAAATAGGCCACTTTTTCACGTGTGTCTATGAATCATTGGCGGTTTCTCGCGTATCGTTCGTTTGCCGGCTGCCATGGTGGGCTGCTTCCGGTGTTCTATCGATGCGCTGGACGAGGAAGCGAAGGACCTCTTCCATCTCACCTTGATGTTTGAGATAAAACTTCGCTTGAGATTCGGCATGTATTCCGACACGAATCCCCATGGCAAGCCCTTCCGTAAGTCCGAATACGTTTTCGTCCGTCTCATCATCGCCAACGAAAAACAGGCCGATTTGCCGGAGGTGACGCATCAGCGCCAAGACCGCCGGCCCTTTCCCGCCCTGCCCAGGAGGAAGCGCATTCACCGACGATTTGCCCACAATGAGGTCAGGCGCCGGGGTTAATTGCTGAAGAAGTCTGAGAATTGCGGGCCGGACTCCTGCTTCCTGTGCGTGGGCTCGATAATGAACGGTAAGGGAATACTGTTTGTCTTCCACTTCTCCACCCAGGGTTTTTAGTGTATCGGCAAAATGGGTTGTAATATCTCGTTTCCATGCCGTACAGATCCCTTCCGCCCAGAGAAGTGTGGCGAGCGGGGTTAGGGAGCTTTCGATTCCGTGATTCCCGATCAGATACGGCACCATACCGTTGATTCGTGGAGCGAGATCGGCGAGCGCTCGACCTGAGACAATCGCGCAGGGGACACGTTTCGCCAGTTTTTTGATCCACTCGGTGATGGAAGGTGAGATCTGGACAGCATCACGATTGGGCGAGATCGGCGCGAGCGTGCCGTCAAAATCGAACGCATAGAGGAGGGGCTTTTCGGCCACTGCGCGTAATGAACGGCGCCCCTCCTCAGATAACAAATATGTCATGCTCGATCTCCCGTGGTAATGCCTGCATCTCGCGCACCCACTTGACGCACGAGACGGGCTCGCTGCCGCATGCGAGCTGCATCCATCAGCATGCGCCCGGCCCAGCGGTACACGTTAAATTCCTGCACGATGCCTCGCATGCTGCGCATCCGGGCCCGCTGCTCTGTCGGCGGCATCATCAGAGCCAGATGCAGGGCGGCCGCAAACTGATCGATGTTGTAGGGATTGATGATCAGCGCCTCGGGTAACTCAATGGCTGCGCCGGTGAATTGGCTGAGGATCAGCACGCCTTGCTCGTCGTCTCGCGCAGCGACAAATTCTTTAGCAACGAGATTCATGCCGTCGTGGAGACTGCTCACGATGCAGAAGTCGGCCCCGCGATAATATGTGGCCACCTCCTGGGGGTCATGGTGTTCGATCTTTAAGACAATGGGGCAGTACCCCTCCCGACCGAACCGCTTGTTGATGCGTTCGGCCAAGGCGATGACCTGTTGCGTGAGCTGCTGATACTGATCGATCTTGGAGCGGCTGGGAGCGGCGATTTGGATGAAGGAGAACTCGCCGATCCATTCCGGCTGCAGCTCCAGCAGCCGTTCAACAGCGAGGAACCGCTCGAGAATGCCCTTCGTGTAGTCCAGCCGTTCGACGCCGACACCGACGCGATACGCGTGGGGGATGCCGTTGATTGCGCGAATGTGGGTCCTGCACTCGGATTCGGACTGCAGTTGTGCCTGCCCTCGAGTGGGCCACGCGATGGAAATTGGGTAATGCTTCACCGCGGTGAGTTTGCCTTGATAGGAAACCATGGAACTGTCCAAATCGATCCTCGTTTCGAGAGAACGGTCCACTGTATTGATGAAGTTTCTGCAATGGAATCTCGTGTGAAATCCGAGAATGCTGCTCCCCAAGAGCCCTTCGAGGATCTCTCGATGCCAGGGACAGATGGCATAGCGTTCCGGATCGCTCCAGGGAATGTGCCAAAACGTCACGATCGTCGCGTTCGGGAGATGGTCGCGCACGATCTTGGGCACCAGCGCGAGATGATAGTCCTGCACCAACACAACCGGATTATCCGTCTTGGCCTCCTCGATGACGGCCATCGCAAAGCGCTCATTCATCTTCTTGTACAGTTCCCAGTCCGAGGATCGAAAGATGGGACGGACGTGGGCCAGATGACAGAGCGGCCAGAGCCCTTCGTTTGCAAATCCATAGTAGTAGCCGTCTTCTTCCTCCGGCGACATCCAAATCCTCCTGATCTGGTAGGCAGGATTGTCCGGCGGGACACGGACATGGTCGTGCGCATCGACGACCTCTCGGTCAGCCGTGCCGCTGCCATGCGCAATCCACACCCCAGAACAGGCACGCATGATCGGTTCAAGGGCGGTGACGACCCCGCTAGCCGGCACTTGGACTTCGATATGCTGCCCTTTCCGATTGTGGAGATACGGTTCACGGTTGGAGGCAATCAGTACCTCATCTCCGGCCAAGTGATCGCGCAGGATCTTCTTGAGAGTGGCCGGCGTCCAGCTCATTTGGCTCTCATCGCGCATACGCTTGTCCGATTCAAGTTCCAGAATCATGGCCCGTAGATCCTGCGCGACCGGATGGAGCTCTGAATCCTGCTGCGGCTTATTGCGCAGCAATGCGGCAAGCCCCTCACCGCGAAGCATCGTTCGCACGCCGGCGACCCATCCTCGCCAGCTCAGGTGCGCGACCAGCACCGTCACAAGGGAAATTACCACGCCGATGATCGCAAACAGATAGTAGAGGTACCACTTGGTATCGCTGCTTCGACGTTCAATCCAACTCATGTCATGGACGAGCATGAGGCGTCCCCAGACTCGGCCGTTTCCCTCGATTCCTACTGCCGCGACGTGGACGGCTCCTTGGGTAAGCCGTAACAGGGCAGTCTGCCCGGTTTCGATGGTGCTGGTTCCGTCGCACGGAATCGAATCAGGGTAGGTTAAGGTCTTGTAGGCCAGCTTGCCGTCCTGGTCGCAGAACCCGATGGCGAAGAGCCGTTCGTCCTGAAGGATTCGATAAAAATAGTTGTGCAGTTTTACGTTGGAATCCGCCGCCAGGAGGTCGACGAGGGGACCTTCGACCATGCGGCCGATCAGTTCCGACCGGATTTCAAGATCCCGCACAAACCATTTCAATGTCAGTGTATCGACGAGTGGAATGACCGCATAGGCAAGACCGGCCAACACCAACGCCAGCGGCAACAAGAATCGAAGCGATAAGCGCATAGGTCACCTCTCGTTTACATCGTGCGAAAAATCGCCTATGGTAACGGCATGTATCCTTACGGCCTTATCGGTAACTGTCAAACCTCGGCGTTGGTCGGACTGAACGGTGCTGTCGAATGGATGTGTGCGCCGCGACCTGACAGTCCGCCCGTTTTCGGACGGCTGCTTGATCCGGATGGGGGTCACTTTTCGATCGTGAGCGCGATCTCTTCCCGCGAAATCAAGGCCGAACAGCGCTATCTTGTAAACACCAATATTCTGCTTACCACTGTCACATTGCCGAACGGTGACGCGTTTCAGATTACCGACTTCTGCCCGCGGTTCGAGCAGTATGGACGCATCTATCGTCCGGCAGCACTCTTTCGTCTGGTCGAACCGTTGCAGGGCATTCCAGGCATCCGCGTGAGCTGCCGGCCAGTCTCGGGCTGGGAAAAGATTCCTGTGCAGCCCGTGAGGGGCAGTAACCATCTTCGCTACGACATCCGCGGCGAGTCGCTCCGCCTGTTGACCAACATGCCGTTGACCTATCTCTGCGATGAAACTCCGGTCGCGCTGACTCAGAAGTTCTATTTTGGCCTCACGTGGGGACTCGGCATTGAAGACGACCTCGTCAAAGTCACACACGATTTTCTTGAACAGACCATACGCTACTGGCGCATCTGGGTCAAAAACTGCTCGGTGCCGCTGCTGCATCAACAGGAGGTCATCCGCTCCGCTCTGGCCTTGAAGCTCCACTGTTTCGAAGACACGGGCGCCATCCTCGCAGCCCTGACGACGAGCCTCCCCGAACAACCAGGCCGGGGGCGAAACTGGGACTATCGCTACTGCTGGCTGCGCGACGCCTATTTCGCACTCACGGCGTTTCATAACCTGGGCCACTTCGAAGAAATGGAAGCCTTTCTCAAATTTCTGCTGAACATTGCACATACGCACGAACATTCCCGTGACCGCTTACGTCCTGTCTACACATTGAGCCAGAGTCTTCCCCTGCCGGAAACCGAGCATCCGAATTGGGCCGGCTATCGGGGCGGTGTACCGATTCGCAGCCACAACCAAGCGGCGGAGCATGTGCAGAACGATGCCTACGGAGAAATGATTCTAACCTTTACGCCGATCTTCTTTGACGAACGATATAGCGATTTGCGCAGCAAAGATCTCGACACACTCCTGGCCCATCTGGCGAAGTTGTGCGTTCGCAGCATCGGCCAGCCGGACGCCGGGCTCTGGGAGATCCGCAACGGCTGGCAGGAGCATTCCTTTACGAACTTGATGTCTTGGGCCGGTCTGGAACGATTGGAGCGCATCAGACAAGCCGGGCACCTCGGTTCGATCTCTTTGGACTTGACCGCCGCACGGATCCATGCGGCGGAGGCCCTCCTTCGAGGCGTACATGGCGGCGCACTCAGAAACGGCCCCACCGACTCCAGTGACGATGCCGCCCTCGCCCAACTCCCGATCCTGGGCTATCCGAACCAGCAACTCTGTGAGTCCACGGTATTGCACATCACTCGGGAACTCGCGCTTCGATATGGGAACGAGGACACCGGTTTTTTCTACCGCTATGTGCGAAACGACGATTTCGGAAAACCGGAAGGAGCCTTCGTCATCTGCTCCTTTTGGATCGCCCAGGCGCTCTCCAGGCTGGGACGGACCACCGAGGCCCGAAGCATCCTTGATCGAGTACTCCTCGCTGCCAATCATGTTGGACTGTTCTCCGAGCACTTCATCCCCGCCACGAGTACCCAGTGCGGCAATTTCCCTCAAGCCTACTCCCACGTCGGCTTGATTAACGCGGCCTTTGCCGTGAGTCCCCCCTGGAGCGACGTGCTCTGACCGGTTCAGGCCAATCGCCCTGCGCAATATTAAACTTCCAGCTCCCTCGGATGGCCAATACTTACCTGATCGCCCCGTTGTAGCGAAAGCAGGAGCAGCCTACGCTTCCATGCTGCAAAGAATGCGGCCCTGGTGTGCAGCAAAAAGACAGACCTAGAGAACAGGAGGTGGTCACCCTCGTGCTCAAAGATTCTTCCGCATCCGCACGACCCTGCCCAAGATACGGTGTTGGTTTGTCACGGGGAGATCTTTATACAGTTGGTTGAGTGGATGAAGTGTGGCCTGCCCGCTGATTTCCTTAAGCTGTCTCAAGAGGGCCCCCTCTGGGCGGCCATTCTTACTATCGACCATCACATACTGACCCGGCTCACTCTGAAGATCAGAGTTGACGAAAATGACCTCGCCCTCACTGAAAAGAGGCTGCATGGAGTTGTCTCTCACCTGCATGGCAAACGTACGTATCCCTGGAACGTCTGTTTCGAGCATTGCTTCAGCTTGGATGACACGAGACGGCTCTTCTGGCATGACCATCTGATCGATTTGATCCTACCTCAGGAGCGGCACCTTCCGCATCTGGCCGAGGGGAGAGGGAGTAGCGCTCTCTGTGAGGTCGAACAGTCCCTCTGAATGTGGTGGACCCCTCCTTGTCAAGATGAGTGAGACAGTTAGCGGCAGAGAGTTTACAGAGCAGGGCGAGAAGGGATTTTCAGGATGAGTGTACACAGTTCCACTTGCTCGGCCATGGACAAGCCTGGATGCACCATGCTTGATATCACCCTCCAACTCAGCTGTATCCCAGATGGTGTTGCGTTGATCGCTTGAACCCACCACGCCCTATTTTTTGTCCTTATGAATGTCGATGACCTCTCCCATTTCATTCACTTCGATCGTGACCTCAGAGCCGACAGCGATATCCCTGAACATGCGACTCTCTGGTCTAAGGCTATAGCCCCTCTCCCCTCCCGACGTCGACAGCGTCATCTGGGACTTGCCATTATCAATCGATGCGAGTGTACCGGTGATGAAGCGAGGAGCCTTGTCGGGTTGGCCTTTCGGATGCGCAGCCATGACCATGTTGCCTTCGTTGACCCAGAGCGTCATTTCATCACCGACTTTCGGGACGGCCTTGCCTTGACGAAAGGCCGCCGCTTCGGTCAGCGTGAGCGTGGCTCCGGTAGACGACTTGACGATAATGAGACCGGACTTCATCTCAGTCACCACTCCCTCGACCTTTTTATGGCCAGCTTTCATATGAGCGACCTCTTCGAGGTTTGCGGGATCGGATTGCGCCTCCAGAGGGATCATCAGCACGGCGGCGGGTATGATGAAGAACGAGAATATCGAAAATATCTTAGGAAGCATGGTATCCCCTCCATTGTTCGACTGGACTATAGTTCGCCCAGTTTATTAGAAGCATCATGCCGCGAATGTATAAAAGTGAACACTTCCCCTTCTCTTCAGTCCACAATTAAAACGGTGCAGCCTCAATATCAAGCAAGGTCGCGTACCGCTCTGTGTACTTCCTTCGGAATCGTTGCAGGCGACGCCATCACTCACCGTCATGAAAACTTGCTCGGAAATTGTTTCGCCAACGCCGATGTCAACGTATCCGCAATGACATAGACATGTTGTCGCATCATTGGCCAAGTCGCCCCTAGTGGCGCATAGTTCCTTGTCTTGTACTGGTTGATTTAGAGGACATGATGGGCTCCATGTGTCGCGATCAGTCCCCGAACAATGTCTTTAGACAGATAGGGATTGAGATGGCTAAGGAAATCGGCGATCTCGTCGGCATTGGATACCAAGTGGGCCAGCGCAGCATCCTGCTGCCGCTTATCCCCCGCGACGGTGGCCTCCGAGTATTCTCGTACTGCGCCAATGTTGCCATCCAGCAAGCGGTAGAGTTTCTCCGACGCGGCTTCCCCGTAATAGGGCGTCATCGTACGTGCGATCGCACCTTGCATATAGATCAAATACCTGGAATTTGGCAGAAAAATAAAAGAGGGAGGAAGATTTGAAGCCCTGACAAACTATGCAGGAATCGTCTGGTTCGTTGAGACTGGCAAATGTAGGGTAAAGACCGAGCCCTTCTCGACTTGGCTTGTGACTGAAACGGTTCCGCCGTGGGCCTCCGCGATTTCTTTGACGATAGGCAGCCCCAGTCCGGTACCGCCTGCATCCTTCGCCCTTGCCCAATCGGTCCGATAAAACCGTTCGAAGAGATGGGAAAGATGTTCCGGCTCGATCCCATGGCCCGTATCCTCGACAGCCACAGCAACTTCGTCCCCGACCGCCTCCAAGCGGATAGTCACGGCGCCAGCAGGCGGCGTGTAGTGCAGCGCATTGTCGAGCAGATTGATCAGCGCCTGCTTGATCCACTGTGCATCGCCGAGAATGGGTGGGACCGATTGGGACTCAAACGCCAATGTGATTCGGCGGTCGTCGGCAAGCGGGGTCAGTTCATCTACCAGATCTTGAATCAAGGGCTCCAGGGCGAGTGGCACGAGGTGAACGGGAGGCTTGCCGCTTGTGAAATTCGCGAGGGTCAAGAGGGAACGGGTCAGGGCAATGAGCCGCCCGACCTGCTCAAGATTGTTGATGAGGGCTTCGCGATATTCCTCCGTGGTCCTGGCTTTCATGAGGGCGACATCCAGGTTGCCCTGCAGGATGGTCAGGGGGGTTTTCATTTCATGGGCGGCAATGTCGCAAAATCTCCGCTGAGTTTCACCACTCCGTTGGAACCGGTCCATTACAGAATTGAACGCCTGGGTGAGTCGACGGAATTCCTGGTAGGGTGAATCCAGAGTGAGTCGTTTTCCCAGGTCGGCTTCCGACATCGTTTCGGCACCGGTACTCAACACCTCGATCGGAGTCAGCACTTTCTTGGCCAGCCATCCACTGCCTATCCAGGCAACGAAAAGGATGGTTCCGGATCCAAGGGTCAGCAGGATCACGAGACCGATAAGTGTCTCCCGGTACAGGAGCAGTGATGCCTCGGCCTGCAGAACGTGCCGTACCGGGCCCTGCCGGGGAATCGGAACGAATAGCTGTCGTACCGACCACCTGCCATCCAATGTCTCAGCGGTTTTATACAGGCTGTTCCCGAGACGAACTTCTTCGAAGACGTGATCGGGAACCGGCGTCTGTGCCACTGCGTTGGGACTATTCCAGACCAGTCGGCCATCCGGGGAGAAGATCCGAATAGAATGGGTTACCTCGCGCTCTTTATTTTTGCCTCGGATCACCTCGGCTGCAGGCGCATATTCCTCACTGGAACTCTCGATAATGTTGGGGTGTTGCTCAACGATCTTGGCCATCGTCTCCGCCAACCCGAACAGCCGGCCATCCACAAAGCGGTGCAACAAGGCATCGCCTCCGGCGTAGGTCAGAACAGAAAAGACCAGGAGAAGCGCCGCCATCAGAATGAGCGCAGACTGACGGATCAAACTATGCAGGGACTTCATGCGACCGATTCCGCCTCTTCCAACATGTACCCAGCGCCGCGTACCGTGGCGATCAACTGGGGTGAAAAATCTCGGTCGATCTTCGCGCGCAGAGCCCGAATATGGGCGTCCACGATGTTCGTCATGGGGTCATAGCTGATATCCCATACATGTTCGATGATGGCCGTTCGTGTCAACACCCGATTCTTATTTCGTAAGAGGAACTCAAGCAAGGCATACTCTTTATTCGTCAGTGGGATTTCTTGCCCCGCCCGCCAGACGCGGTGAGAGGCCGGATCCAACTCCAGATCGGCTGCTTTGAGGCGGATCAACTGCTGCGGTCCTCCTCGGCGCAGCAAAGCCCTGACTCGAGCCAGGAGCTCGACGAAAGCGAACGGCTTCGGCAGAAATTGATCCGCGCCTATGTCGAAACCGGACACCTTGGTCTCCAGGGTATTGCGCGCGGTCAACAGTAATACCGGAGTCATGTTTCCCGTCGCCCGGACACGGCGGCAGAGTGTGAGCCCATCGAGCTTTGGCAACATGATGTCGAGGATCAACAGATCGTAAGGATTTGCCAAGGCCAAGGCCAGCCCTTCTTCGCCATCTGCCGCGAAGTCCACGGCATACTGTTCTTCCTTCAACCCTTTACGGATGAATTGAGCGAGGTTCAGATCGTCTTCAACCAGCAGTATTCGCATGGGTTATGTTGCTCCTCACTTCTGAGCGGCCCTCAAGGACAACCATGAGGCGCCCACTAAGCGGCTCCTTCATCTAAAGAACCTGAGTTTGTAGGCTAAGGGATGTTGCGGTAGATTGAACCCCTCAATAGCGATGCGTTACTCTTGTTCCATTCGCTGTTTCAATCGTTGAAGGCGTTTCTCAGTGGACTGCTTAATGAAGGCCATGTTTTCTCCGAGGTGTTGCTCAGCGTTGATTTTCCCTTCCTCACGCCGCTTCAGCTGGTCCAGTCCGAATTGCGCGATCAAGGGGCCGTCTTCCTGGTTCAGCGACTTCCAGATCGCCGCACATTTGGTCTGTATAACGATGGGGTACTTGTCGCAGGGAGGATCGGCTGCCCATGCGGTGCTCCAGCTTACTCCCAGGAGGATGAATGCCAACGCTAGCAGGATGCTGAAAAAGTCCGCCAGCGGCGTTCTCGCGTCGCTCAGAGGCTCAACGTACCGAAGCGTACGCCTCGCCTCTTCGCTCGCTGCGGCCTTGCTGGACGGCCTTTTTGAGCATCCTGCGATTATTGAAGACTTAGTTCCCTCTGTCATATTTCAACAGTGTTTGATATATAAACTGAGTTTTTCCGCAGCCTCCTAGTGCGGTCATCACGCATCTACTCTCAGGATGAAGAACTCCTCGCAGCATGGCTCACGATAACACAACTCAACTTGTCTTGCAGACGATCGATGCGTATGAACGGTCGGCCAAGGAGTGCGTCGCCCGCTGGAACCGGCGACGGCATCGCCGGCCACCGTTGTTGGTCGAATGGCTCCAGTGCTTTCCTACCGGAGCGCGCCTCTTGGATCTCGGCTGTGGAGGAGGCAAGGATGCGGGCGATCTCGACCGGCGCGGGTATCGTGTCGTGGGCTTGGATCGAACAAATGCACTACTCTCAGCAGGCCGATGCCGATATCCTTCATTGCCGCTGGTCCGCGCCGACCTCCGCGACCTCCCCTTTCAGGCGATGTCGTTCGATGGCCTTTGGGCCGCCGCCTCGTTGATGCATCTTCCAAAACCGGAGGCGCGCCGCATCTTGGCCGATCTCTGCAGGCTTGTTCGTCCGGGTGGCCTCTTTGCCGCGACTGTGACCTATGGCATGACGAGCCGTCTCGTGACCCATGGGTGGGTTCCCGGACGCTATTTCGCTCGCTGGAAAAAAGAAGAACTCGCTCGCGCGGTTCGCAGAGCCGGGTGGAGAATTCTTGAGTTGAAAGTGGTGACCAACCGGGAGCGCAAGGGGCGGTGGGTTAACGTGATCGCCAGACGAAGAGGGTAGTGGTCACAGGTCGCGGCTTCGCGCCTCTCTTTCCCCAGTCCTACTTCAGTGAGAATACATAGGCAGCGCCGCTGTCCGGGGCGCTGTTGTCCCCTTGATTGCCATTGACTCCGGTCGCGTCACTGGCCTCGCCAGTCGCCCCCACGGCCAGGCTGTCGCCGGCGAGCGCGACGCTGTACCCAAATCCGTCATTGGCTTCGGTATTGGAGGCCTTCAGATAGGCCTGCGGGCTCCAGTTGCTGCCCGTGCGCGTGAAGACATAGACCGCTCCACTGGCACTGGCCTCGCCGGGAACCCCCACGGCCAGAGTATCGCCGGCAAGCGCGACACTGTACCCGAACATGTCATTGGCCTCAGTAAAGATAACCCTGCTGTACGAGTTGCGCCACAATCTGCCGCGAGGTTTGAGGAGAATCGTTCCCGTCCCTGCAGGAACTTATGGTGAGGCTTAGTGCTGCCAGAGTCAGCAGGCACAAGGCCTGACGTCAGGTTCCTCTGCTGGTAGAGCCATGAGTCGGTATGGTCGCCTTCGCCGATGCGAGCATCTTCATGGTCAGTTCCTTAATGTGAGGAATCGAGGTATCACTGCAAGCAGGATGAGTACTTCTTGGGATTATCTATCCCAAAGAGATCGTAGTGTAAATTTTGCAGACTGTCCCTCACAATCCCCCGTTAGGGGGGTGATGTTACAGGCAGATTTCCTGCGCGTAACATTTGCTGGTCGGCATGTCAGATCAAGATGGGTCAGGGATGGGAAGTTGCAGGCAGTGCTGCGAGGGAAAGAAGGGACAAGCGCATCGGTGCGAAGCCGGCGGTGTGACGGAACGTGTGGTTGCCGCTATCAAGCAGTGGGCTGGTGAAAATGGTGACCGGCACTCAGAGACGTGCCCTTTGCCCTGGTGAGGGCCTTCCGATTTCTTACGCCTGTCTTGGAGGGAGTGGCCAAGCTTGCTCGTTATCTCTCTAGCCCGCATTATTCACGAGGGTTCGTGACGAAACCGCCGAGACGCCAAGCGAGACGGGCGCGCGGAGCCGTGAGGCCCCGATGCGTACTCGTGCAGTACGTTGAGGGTCCGAGCGGCGAGCCCGCCCGCCGTCAGGCTTGTCGTAGCGGTGTATCGACGGTTGCAGTAGAAGCCTTCGTGAATAATGCGGGCTAGGGATGGGGGCTAATTGATCTTCCACTGCGCGCGTCCAACGAGGGGAGTCCGCGACCGCGCGTTGCGCGAGCACAGAAGATCATCAGCCTCCATCCCGTCTCTGTTCTGCGAGCAAGAAGGGCACCAGGCTAAATCTTCATCGCCTCGTTCACGTCATGCAGCGTCGCTTTGGCGACCTCGCCGGCCCGGTTGCTGCCTTCTGTCACGATGTCGTTCAAGTAGGCGGAATCTTTGCTCAGACGCCCGCGCGCGTCCCACACCGGTGTCATGCGTTCGACGATTCGGTCGGCGACGAGTTTTTTGCAATCGATGCAACCGATCGTGGCGGTTCGACAATCCTTGTTGATCTGGTCCTGCGTCGATTGCGGCGAATAGATTTTGTGAAAATCGTAGACCGGACAGATATCGGGATTGCCTGGATCGTTTCGGCGTACACGAGCGGGATCGGTCACCATGGTTTTGAGTTTCTGGCGAACGACCGGTTCAGCGTCCGAGAGATTGATGGTGTTGCCGTAGCTCTTGCTCATTTTCCGGCCATCGGTACCCATCACCTTGGGGAATTTTGTCAGATGTTCTTTGGGCTCGGCAAAAACCTGTGTCTTGTAGATGTCGTTGAATCGTCGGGCCAGTTCCCTCGTGAGTTCGAGGTGGGGGAGTTGGTCTTTCCCCACGGGCACGAAATCGGGTTTATATAACAAGATATCAGCCGCCTGTAGAACCGGGTAGCCGAGAAAGCCGTAGGTGCTGAGGTCTTTCTCTTTAATTTCTTCCTGCTTTTCTTTGTACGTCGGATTGCGCTCCAGCCATGAAATGGGCGTCATCATCGAGAACAATAGATGCAAGACCGCATGTTCCGGGATGCGGGACTGGATGAACAGGGTGGACCGTTTTGGATCGATGCCGGCAGCCAGCCAATCGATGAGCAATTCACGGGAGAACTCACGGATACGGCTGGTGTCGGCATAGTTGGTCGAGAGGGCATGCCAATCAGCGACGAAGAAGTAGCATTCATACTGATCTTGGAGGGATTTCCAGTTTTCCAATGCTCCCAGATGGTTGCCGAGATGCATCAGTCCGCTTGGCTGCATGCCGCTGAGGACTCGTTTCCTGGGTATGGTCATGGTGTTGTGTTTCCTGCCCCAAGACCGATGGCGGTGGAAAGAATGGAATTGGTGAGACTGTGGGTCAAGGTGCCCGTGATGGTATGGATCACATGAATCTGCGGGTCTAATATGATCAGCCCCATCAAGATGAACATGCCGTAAGGTTCCACACGCCTGAGCGCCATCGCCGCAGTGTCCGGGAGAAGGCTCGTGAGTATTCTCCCGCCGTCCAAGGGAGGGAGCGGCAGCAGATTGAACAGCATCAAGAGTACATTAATCAAGACGGAGTAGTACGACATGACGGCGATCGGCTGAAGGAACATTATATGCCACGTATCCAGGAGGGCGGTATCTTCTGGTTTGGACGAGTTGCTCCCGATTGTGGGATCGATCGATAAGAGGATTGCGAAGAGAAGGGCACTGCCGATGGCCAGCACGAGATTCATGGCTGGTCCAGCCGCTGCGACAAGAGCCATGTCGCGACGTGGTTGATGCATAAGGCGCGGGTCGATGGGGACCGGTTTGGCCCAGCCGAGTAAGAATCCTCCCGGCATCAGCAGGCAGAGCAGCGGCAGGATGACGGTTCCGAACGGATCGATGTGCGCCAGCGGGTTCATGGTGAGCCGACCCTGGTGCTTTGCGGTCGGATCGCCACACCGATTGGCGACCCAGCCATGGGCGTATTCATGCAAGACCATGGCGAAGAGGAGGGGGAGCGCCATGTAGGAAATCGTGTGGAGGATCTGAGGTAAGGAGTTCATGCAGTTTGCTTTCTAGCCAGCATTATTCATGACGGTTCATGGCGAAATCACCCGAAAGCGCGTTTCTCGTGAAGCGTATCTCGTATCTCGCATGTGACGATACAGATACATTCTTTCCATTCTGCGTTTCACGCTTCACGAAACGACGCTTCACGCGTACGAGAAACGATCGGCGATTGTAGCAGAAGCGTTCATGCATAATGCGGGTTAGTTCACCTGTTGAAATCGGCCTTTTTTGATTTGTATGAGGAAGAGAGGACGATTCAATGTTCCGTCCGGTCCAAACGCCGCCGGTCCCGCAAGGGAAGAGAGATCCGGCTGTGTCAGCAGCTGGTCGTGGACGGATTCGCCGGAGGAGGCGCCTTGTCTAACCGCGTCGAGCACCAATTTCGCGGCATCGTAACCCTGGATCGCAAAGAGAGTCGGGTTGGTTTGAAAACGTTTTTTATACCGGGCCACAAAATCCTGCACCGTAGGCATGGGGCTGTCCACAAAGAAACCGTCGACGAACACGGCTCCATCGATCGACGAATCGTCTGTGCGCGCGAAATCCTGAGAATTCCATCCATTTGTGCCGAGGAAGGGCACTTTCATGTCGTGGAAATTGAGCTGGGAGGTGATGATGCCGGCGTCGGCTGCGCGGCCTGGAATGAAGATCGCATCGAAACCCGGTGTGTAGAAAACTTTCTTGTCCAGCTTTGTCAATTTCCCAGTCAGTTTCGTTTGATCGAGCGGCACGGATAAGCCGTATCGCTTGAGGTCCTCTGCCTTCATGCGTTTGAGTTGCGCACTCACGTCGGCTTCGCCCTCTTTGTACGACTCAACGGCGATCACTTCCCCTTCGTGTTGGCGCACTTCCTGGGCAAAAAGCCGGGCCAACTCGCGGCCGTAGGTGGTGTCGGGGTGCAGGATGCAGAATCGGCGAAAGCCTTGCTCCTTGATCGCATAGGACGCGATTCGTTTGGCTTGCAGTTGATAGGTGAGCGCTGTACTGAACACATAGTTACCGAGTCGTCTGACGTTGGGGAAGGTCGCCGCGGGCGTGATCAACGGGATGTGAGCCCGTTCGGCGAGTTCAGCCATGACCGGCAGATTTTTCGAGAGGAGGGGACCGATCACGGCGAGAGGGCGATCGTTGTTCAGCAGCTCGGAGAAATCGTCCAGAAACGACGTGTTATCCGATTCCAAATCTTTGACGATGAGACCGACCGATGCGCTTCCTGTCCGGTCTCTATTGGCTTCAACCGCCAGCTGAATCCCGCTGAGAACTTCACCTGCAAAGGGGGCGAGTTTTCCTGAGAGCGGCAGAACCGCGGCGATGAAAAACTGGTTGGATTTGAGTTTAGCTTGGAGTGTGGTGAGGAGTTCCGAGGTTTTCTCTGACTGCGGGTGGGTCGGGAAATTCATGAGAAATTGCTGGATCTGCCGGATGGCCTGGTGTTCTTCTCCTCGGGCGACGTAGAGGTCGATGAGTCGGAGGGACGCGAGATCACCGGGAAAACTGCGCGGAAAGGTGTCTCGGATTTGATCGAGGGCTTTTTTGTCGGACGTTTCGCTGGCTAGATCGCGAATGCGGGTTCGCACGTCTTCCGCTTGGTCGTCGGTTCCTAAGGCCACTTCATCGAGCCACGCCTGTATGGCACGGGTCGCGTCCTTTTTTTGCACGTAGAAATCGCCGCTCAGCCGCAGGGCTTCTCGTTTCGTGCTGTCATCTTTGGAAAGATTGCGCAGGCCCGTCAATATCGGCAAGGCCAGATCGAGGTTCCCCATCGCTGCATGGACTCGGGCCTGCATCAACTTGCCTCGCTCTGTCACCTCTGAGTCGGGGAACTCAGTCTGCAGTTGCTGCAAGTATTTTAAGGCTTCCATATATTGCTTTGCGTTATAGAGGGCTGCTCCGAGAAGTAGATAGGTGTCGTCGAGCAGCTCTGGCTTCGGGGATGTGGCCAGAAAGCGACGGAGTGTGGTGATAGCTTCCTCCGTCTGGCCTGCGTCGATCAGGCGCTTCGCATGCTTCAGCGTGGGATGGCTCGCAGTGCTGGCGGATCCTGTTTCTGCATAGACGCGCGAATTGAACTCGAACGCAGTGATTAGCCCAAGGATGCTCCAACCAATGATAAGGGACAGGCACAAGCGTGCAGAAAGGGCGAACCTGCGATGTGAAGACGACAATATTAACGGGCGGGCCATGAGCTCCTGAAGGTCTGACGACTATGTCAGTTGCATGTGACTACTATCGGAAATCCTGTCGGGGTGTCAAGGTAAACCCCGATAGCCTTCGTTGTGTTCATGCGAGCGTTTGGCTATCATCGCACAGATGATGCTGGATCCGCTGGCTGAGCGCTATTTGAGCCATCTCCGGGTGGAGGGTGGTCTTTCCGTCAATACGGTTGAAGCCTACCGCCGCGACTTGAGTAAATTCCACTCCTACTTGCGTCGAACCGGTGTTGTGCCAATCGGGGCTTTATCGCAGAAGACGTTGACGGGATTTCTCCGCTCCTTGCACGAGGCGCGGCTGTCTCGCGCCTCTTCTGTGCGCTGCCTCTCGGCTATTCGTGGATGGCTCCGTTTTTTGACGCGGGAGCGAATGATCGAGGAGAATCCAACCGTTGGTCTCGCGCCGATATCGCGCGGCGTTCGTCTGCCGAAAACATTATCGCAGCACGACGTCACATCGTTACTGGATCTGGCGCCGGTCCCAACCCCTGAAGATTTGCGTGATCGCGCGATGGTGGAGTTGCTCTATGCGACAGGGCTTCGCGTATCGGAGTTGGTGATGGCCGAAATCGCTCAGGCAAATCTTGATGTCGGGTACCTCCGGGTCACGGGTAAGGGCGCGAAGCAGCGTCTTGTACCAATGGGCGAGGGGGCCAGGCAGTTGCTGCAGCAGTATGTGGAAGAGGTGCGGCCTCAGCTTCTCAAAAAGCGGGCTTCACGATATCTGTTCGTATCGCGGCGGGGCGGGCCGTTGACGCGGCAAGCCTTTTGGAAGTTGCTGCAATGCCGTGCACGGCGAGCAGGGATGACACGGGTCATTTCGCCTCACATGCTCCGGCATTCGTTTGCGACGCATCTGCTCGAAGGCGGCGCGGATCTTCGATCTGTTCAGGTAATGCTCGGACATGCGAATATCGCGACGACGCAGATCTATACGCATATTGAACGGGGACGTCTCAAGCGGGTGCATGATAAATATTTCCCCCGAGTGAGTTCGCGCAGGAAGCAAAAAACATAACCAATGAGGACGCGTGACTCAGCATGAGCAAAATGCACAGGGGCCGAAAACGGCAAGAAGTGCGCGAGATTCGATTGACAAGGGTAGGTGGACTTGGTAGCATCCGCCCACGTTGCTAAGGAAATCGGGCGGATAGCTCAGTTGGGAGAGCGCTGCCCTTACAAGGCAGAGGTCACAGGTTCGATCCCTGTTCCGCCTACCAGGACCAAGGCTGGTTCACTGGGAGCAGAACGGACAGTTGAACGAAAATGATGAAATTGTAGACGGGACCAACCGCTAGATATAGTCTTGTCACTCACATCTTCCGCTATAAATTGTGTTCGAGGGGCCGTCGTTCAGCTGGTTAGGACGCCAGATTGTCAATCTGGAGGTCGCGGGTTCAAATCCCGTCGGCCCCGCCAATTTCCCCTGAGTTTGCTAGACTCTGTAAGCAGAACTGTGATTGCCCCCTAGCAGGGGGCAGAAAAATTATTGTGGTACAGTGGAAATTCAGCGGTTTGCACTTCTAGGACAAGAGGAGAGCCGCGCGCAGATGCTTCGTAAGGCTGCGCTAGTGAGTGCGCAATTTCTGATGTAGGTTGCGGTCAAGGCTGAGAAGAGAATCAGACTCTTTTCCCCTCAGCCTTGACCTCAGCCGTAACCCTCGGAACGCCCCGGGGACTTTTCAGCATTCTGCTAGAACCGGGAAAGGTCATAGCTGTATGTTTCAAACAGGTCTAACTGGAGTGCTGGGCTCACTTGGCTCAGTTTCCAAGGTCGTGCTCTTGCTCCTCTTGATATTCTCAGTCATCTCGTGGGCCATTATTTTCTCCAAATGGCGAGTATTTAGGGTGGCAGATCTGGAGGACAAGCGGTTTCTGGCTATCCTCGTGAAAGCACGAGATCTCGAAGAGCTGTATCGGCAAGCTGGACGAATTGAAGGAAGTCCCAGCGCATCTGTATTCGAAGGGGTCATGGAGCGTGTGGGGGCCGGGTCAGTCGAGGGGCGGGCTAGTAACGGATCGGGACCAGTTGATCGACATGTGGTGGAGCGGACGGCCTCCCATCTTGCGCAAAGCCAACTCGCACGCCTTGAGAGCTATCTTCCGTTTCTTGCAACAACAGGGAATATTACTCCGTTTATCGGGCTGCTTGGGACCGTGATGGGAATCATCGATGCATTTCGTGAGATCGGCACCCAGGGGACTGCCAGTATTTCTGCTGTCGCTCCCGGCGTTGCGGAGGCCCTCATCGCGACGGCAGCAGGTCTGTTCACCGCTATCCCGGCGGTAATTGCCTATAATTACTTTCTTACTCGGATTCGAAACACTGCATTCCGATTGGATTCAGTCACTATTGAAATCTTGGCCTCCCTCTCGACCGCCACCGTATCGAAGACGAAACCAGTTCCGGTCGGAGTTCAAGGATGAGCCTTGAACTCCGTCATCGCCGGTTTTTAGCGGAAATCAACGTCATCCCTCTCGTCGATGTGGTTCTCGTCCTCTTGGTAATTTTCATGGTCACCGCCCCAATGCTCTATCGAGGGATGGACATTAAGTTGCCGACCTCTGCCACGAATTCGATTAAGCCGGAAATGCGCACGGTGATTACAATCGAAAAGGATCAGCGTCTGTATCTCGACAAGGATCCGGTCGGGGTGGCTCAACTGGAACAGAAGTTGAAGTTCTTGAAACGAGATAATCCCGATGTGTCGCTGTATCTCAGGGCCGATCGCGACGTGCCTTACGGTGTTGTGGTGCAAGTCATGGACGGCGTCAAAAAGGCAGGGATTGAGAAGATCGGGATGGTCACGGAACCGGTCGGTCCAGAACGCGTGGGAGAGTTAGGTCCTCCTCGTCTCCCACCACGGAAAAGTTGATACAACGTGTGTGAGGGGGCGGGATTGTTATGGTATCCCAGGCGTCGGTCCTGTCAGATGCGTGGTTCAATCAGGACGATCGGTCCAGGCTGTCCACTCGGCTCAAACGCACGGTGGTGCTGTCGCTCGTCCTTCATATAGTTGTCTTGCTCGTGGCGGTTGGGCTTCGGCTTCCGCAAAAGGGGGAACGGCCTTTGACGTCTGTGGAAGTGTCGTTGGTCAGTCTCCCGACACCTGCGAGGCAACCCGAGGCTGCGAAACCGGCGCCGACGCCGTTAGTCAAGGCCGTGGCCCCCAGCACGGCCCCTTCTGCCGCACCTCCAATAGGCGAGAAGAGAAGGGATATATTGCAGGATCTTCAGCTTCCGCCGGATGCGCCGAAGTTTGGAGATTTGAGCTCTGCAAAAAAACCGGCGACTCAGGCCCAACAGGCGACAAAAACGCTCGATATCCCACGTGTTCCGGATGTGGTGCAAGACCCGGTTGCGAAGATTCCTCAGCGGTCTACGGTCAGTGAAGATCTGAATCGTGAGTTAGAAGAAGAGCTGAAAAAGATCAAACAATTCAGGCCTGCGGCTAAGCTGGAAATCCCGAAAGAGGTGAAACCGAGCGAGGCGTCAGTCGCGCCGGCGTCTCAGCAAGAGGTGAAAGTTCCAGCGGTCAAGATTCCTGAGACAACCCTGAGGATTTCCGGTTCGGCTGGATCGAATCTCTACTGGGCTCGCGTGCAGTCCATTATTAGCAGCCAGTGGGAGCCGCCTCCGGTCGATATGACGGGGCAAACTTATACGATGATCGTCAAGTTTCGGCTTCAACGGGATGGAATCATCAAAGACGTGGTCGTGCAACGGTCGTCCGGGAATGCCTACTTTGATATGGCGGGCCAGCGTGCTGTGCTGCGGCCACGAGTTCTGCCTGTGTTTCCTGCAGATATGGCAGACAGCTATAAAGATATAGAAATGGTATTTCGAGTTGGAGAATTGGCCGGATGACACGGGTGAAACTGATCAGTGCCTGGTTCGGGGGATTGTTGCTCATCGCCGCAGCCGTCGGCATTCTTGAATCCGGGGCGGCGGATGTATTTCTCGAAGCCACCCGCCCAGATTTCCAAAAGATTTCCCTGGGTGTTGCGGAGATAGAAAACGCGGGAGGCCCCAATTGGTTGTCGGGAAGGATCGAAGAAATCTTGAAAAATGATGTGAGACGGTCTTTGGTCTTCGATCTGGTGGATTTACCCGGTCTTGGGATTCAAACACCCGGTATTCGCAACGGGAAGGGAGCCGGCTCTAAGGCTGTCTTCAAGCAGGCGGCTGAGAAGGGTGTCTCGGTCTTGGTCTGGGGAACAGTGGGAATGAAAGAGGCGGGCGAACAAGCCGACGTGAGCATGGAAGGCTTCGTCTACGACAGCGGAAGCGATGAAGTCGTAGGGGGGAAGCGCTACGCGGGATCGCCCTCAGTTGTGCGGCAGATGGCGCACCGCTTTGCCGACGAACTGGTGTTTCGTTACACGGGCGAGCCGGGTATCGCGCGGACGAAGATTGCGTATGTGGCTCAGCAGGGGACTGCCCGCGAGTTGTTTGTAATGGATTATGATGGCTACGATACGCGCCAACTCACCGCCGACGGGTTTCTGGACCTCATGCCGCAATGGTCTCCGGATCGACGATTCCTCATTTTTACCGCCTATCGCAATCGAAATACGCAGGACATCGACATGATCGAGTTAGCGACGGGTAAGCGATGGACGGTGATTTCTTTTGGAGGGCTGAATATTACTCCAACACTGTCTCCTGATGGAAACTTCCTCGCATTTGCCTCCAGTTATGAAGGCAATTCTGAAATCTATCGGTTGGATACAAGGACGAAAGCCATCCAGCGCTTGACGGTGAATCCGTCCGGCGACTTGTCTCCTTCCTGGTCTCCGAACGGGAGAGAGTTGGTATTTGTGTCGGATCGGGGTGGCGGACCGCAACTGTTCTTGATGAGTTCAGATGGGTCGAACGTGCGCCGTCTGACATTTGAAGGAGATTACAATGCGGCGCCGGTGTGGTCGCCGCGCGGGAACTGGATCGCCTATGTATGCCGGACACATAGAGAGTACAAGCTGTGTATCATCTCGCCGGACGGACAGAAGCGAACGCAATTGACGACGGGACCGGGTGTCGACGATTCACCTTCCTGGTCGCCGGATGGCCGGCATCTGGCGTTCAGTTCGACGGCCGATGGAAAGAGCCAGATCTATATGATCGATGCTGACGGGAAAGGCAAAGAACGGCTTACCTTTGAGGGGACGCATAATAGTGCGCCTTCCTGGTCTCCGGCATGGTGAGGATGACGTTTTGACTCTAACGGATGAATGAGGGTACATAAATGGTCGAAATGGCTAACCTAGGAAAAGGAGAACGACATATGAACAGGACGCTCTGGACCTGTGGTTCGGTGCTAGCGATGAGCATCGTATTGATTGGTATGCCTGGCTGTTCCAAAAAGTCTGTACAGTCCGGCGGCGACTCCCAGTCTACTCAAGGAGCGGCGAAGGGGGGAACGGATAGTTCCAAGTCCGGTGTCGGCAACTTTCCTGACACCGGCGTTCAGTCTGGTGGCGGCGGGCTTCGGGGCCTGGACAAGAACCCATCGGAGGAACGTTTGGGCAGTGGGACAACGCAGGGTAAGATGGATTCCTCCAGCAGTGCCGGTCGACAAATGGAGGAAATCAGGGCCGAGCAGGCTGCTTCAGCCGCAGCAGGTCTGCGAGATGTGTTTTTCAGCTACGATAGCTGGGTGATTTCCGAGGAAGGGCGTCAATCGTTAAGTCACGATGCGGAGTGGATGAAGTCCAATCCGAATGCGCTGATCAAGGTCGAAGGGCATTGTGATGAGCGTGGAACCGTCGCCTACAACTTCGTACTCGGGGAAAAGCGGGCGAAAGCTGCCCGAAACTATCTGGTCGAACTTGGTGTCGCTGCCAATCGCCTGTCCGTGGTGTCGTATGGGAAAGAGCGACCGTCCTGCAATGAGCATGCGGAGTCGTGCTATCAGCAGAATAGGCGAGGACGCATTTTGATAAAGTCCGGAAAGTAGGCAGCGTATTTTTGTCACGGCGGTTGCGATTCTGTAGTCCGTAAAGAGAGAGCTGGGGATTCCTTGTTGCCCTTCACCAGACCTTGTAGTTTGCGGTGGGGAGCTGCATCATTTGTAGGTGCAATAATGTGGAACGGTTCGAATACAAATGGAACGTGGACGACGATCTGTGTAGTCTATGTTTTGTTGTCGACAGGCTGTGTTGCCCAACAGTCTGATCTCAAACAGACAGAAAAAAATCTTCAGCAGCGGATCAAGCAGTCGAGCGACGAATCGGCACAGACTCGCGCGCGACAGAGTCAAGAGATTTCGGTACTTCGGGAACAGGAATTGCCCCAGTTGCGCGGCGAGTTGGAGCGGGCGTTGCATCAAGCCCAGGAGCTCCAGGCCAAGCAGGAAGATTTCAAGCAGCGCTCTCTGCAGCTTGAGCAACAAACCAAACGGCTCGAACAGTTGGCTGGCAAGCTGGAGGTGGATGGCACAACTCGTTACAATCAGGTACGCGAAAGCCTCAATGCGCAAGATGTCAAAAACAAGCAAGACCGCGATCAGCTCCGTATTGATGTGAATGCTCGTCTGGACGACGTGAGTCGGCAGATGGAGATGATCCGAAAGGAGATCATCGCGGTCGTGCAGAAGACGAACAGCGGACTTGCTAAAAGCCTCGATACACGTCTGGATGAGCAGCATAAGGCGCAGGCGGATAACCAGGCGCGGGTCGAACAGCTGTCGGCAAAATTCGCACAATTCAGTCAATCCCTCACGGCCTTCAGAGATTCACTGACCGGATTGAGCGAAAGGGTGAATCAAGGAGAGCAGGAGAGCAAAGCAGTGACCGGTCACTTGGGCGAGGTCAGTACGAGTATTACATCTGTTGCACAGAAGCTCGCTGCCCGCCTCAATGAACAGGACCATCGTCTGGATGCCCTCTCCAAAACCGTCGATCGGGTGGCGCAGGATGCTCATGTACGAGGGGGAAACAAGGGAGCGACACGTCAGTCAACCACGAAGCCGGCCCAGCGATCGACAGTAGCGCCTGTGTCTGAGACCGAAAGGTCTGAGCGGTGAAGGCCTTCGGCTTCGCTTTCTGGGCAAGGTGAAGAGACCTATCGTGCGCAGTAGTGACAAAGGTAGTCGAGTCTGTGGAGTCCCCTTTTCCACAAGCCAGTCAGAGCGGAGAGCGCTCCGATAAACGATCCAGTTGAAGGAGTTTCGATAACCGTGATGCACAAGAATATAGGCTCAAGGGGGTTGGCCATTCTCATGGCTGGGGCGATGGTGTGGCTCGCAGGATGTGCCAACCACGCGGATTTTGTGGAAGTGCGGGATCACTTGGCAACGGTGTCGAAGTCTCAGGATCAAGATCAAAAGCGGTTGGATGCGTTGCAACGACGCTTGGAGTCGCTGGAGCGGATGAAGGATACTGAATCGGCTCGACAGAAGCTCGATCCAAAGCTCGATGAACTGTCTGCACGGATCCAAAGGTTAGAGGGCCGGTTGGCCAAATCCGACGAAGGAATGGGTGCTCCGGCTCTGCCTAAGATAGAGCCATCTCAAGTCGATCCCACTCGTCCCTCAAAACCACAGAGGTCTGCCTCCCCTGCAGATGCGCCGCTGGTAATGCCAGGTGTTTCCACGATTACCCCGACGTCGGCGTTCAATCTGGCGTACAATGACTATCTCAACGGAAAGTACGATCTTGCCGTGGCGGGCTTTCAGCGATTTGTGAAGGACTTCCCCGGCACGTCGCTGACGCCGAATGCCTACTACTGGCTAGGCGAGTCTTCTTACCAGCAGAAAGATTATGTGCGTGCGATACAATCATTTGAGTATCTTTTGACGGAGTATCCGGGAAACGAGAAGGTGCCGGCGGCGCTTTTCAAATCGGGGCTCGCGGCGGGAGAAACCGGAGATCTTGCCAAATCGAAGAAGAACCTCAAACGGGTCATCGAAGAATTCCCGACGTCGGACGAATCGAAGTTGGCTAAGAATAAGCTGGCTGAAATTCGATGATCGCATGTCCATCGAGACGGCTCGTGGTGGCTCCCTTGTTGTTGACATTCCCTGGAGTCTAGTTTCATGCCCGCCGCCAGTTGCTTCGCCAAGATCCATGTCCTTCCGGGTGATGTAGTCAGCCGTATCGCAGCCGGCGAGGTCATTGAGCGCCCTGCCGCCGTCGTCAAAGAGTTGCTGGACAACAGTCTCGATGCGGGGGGCTTGCATATCACGGTCGATGTGAAGGACGGTGGGCTGGCCCTCATTCGAGTCACGGACGATGGCGAGGGAATCAGTCGCGCCGACCTTCCTCGTGCTTTTGAGCGGCATGCAACCAGTAAGCTCAGGTCCGACCGGGATCTGGCCTCGGTGACGACGATGGGGTTTCGCGGCGAGGCGTTACCGAGCATCGCGTCTGTCTCCCATGTGTTGGTGGCGACTGCGGCCCGGCAGGATGCGGTGGGATCACAGCTCACCTTAGTCGCAGGAGCGGGTGGCTTTATCGTGGACGCGCCACCCGTGCCTGGTACCAGGATCGAAGTTTCCAATCTCTTTTTCAATCAACCGGCCAGAAAGAAATTTCTCAAATCGACCACGACTGAATTCTCCCATATCAGTCATGTCGTGCAACTTGCAGGTCTCGCCTGGCCCTCAGTGCACTTTCGCCTGACCCATAACGGACAGGAGATTCTCAATTATCCCGCCGTGACAGCGGATCGCGATCGAATTCTTCAGGTCTATCGTCAGACGTTTCTCGATCGGACCATTGAGATCCGAGGCAGGACGGGGGGATTGTCGATCCGTGGCGTGATGGTCGATCCTATCCATGCACGGTCCTCGAAAATGCCGCAGGAATTGTTTGTGAACCGGCGCCCTATCCGCAATGCGGCCGTGTTTCATGCGGTCATGGAAGGGTATGGATCGTTTCTTCCAAAAGGGTCTCACCCGACGTTCGTGCTCTTTCTTGACATCGAACCGGACCGGATCGATGTCAACGTGCATCCCACAAAAAAAGAAGTGCGGTTCGCGGAAACGGAATCGCTTCATCAGTTGGTGCGCCAGTCGGTCCGTCATGCACTCGGCGGTTCCGAGCGGAAGGTCGTGCTGGGTCTCTCGCAGGCGGCGCCGGAGTTTGTTCCTGCGGACGAGCGGCAGACTTCATCACTTCCGGATTCTCACCCGGCCACCTCCCTCTCAGCTCGCGGACAGGATTCATTGACCAATGGCAGCGACAGGGTGTCGCTGTCCGGCAGCATTGAGGGAACTCAGTTGGCCTTTGCCCACGAGGCAGCTTCGGTATATCAACGGGCAGAGAAATCCGAGATCGTGCCGCTCGGCCAAATCCTCCTGACCTATCTTGTGGCGCAGGTGGGTGAAGAGCTGCAAGTGGTCGATCAACATACGGCGCACGAACGCGTCCTTTTCCAACGACTTTGGCGAGGGTGGCAGGGCCGGGAGATCCCCTCACAACCGCTGTTGATTCCTGAGCCGATCGAGCTGTCCGCGGCGCAGTGCATGCTATTGCTCAAACGCTGTGATGATTTGGAGAAACTCGGCCTCCTGATTGAACCCTTTGGTGCCACAGCCATCGCGATTCGCGGGGTGCCGGTCGGACTTGGCAAGGTGGATGCGGCTGGCTTGGTACAGGATCTGCTCGACGATTTAACAGAGTGGGACAGCGCATCGTCTCTGGAACTGCGGGTTCAACCTGTGTTGGCTTCGCTCGCTTGCCATGGAGCAGTACGGGCCGGACGCGCCTTGGCCCTTCCTGAAATTGAACAGCTGATTTATGACTGGGTCCAAGAAGGGTTGATTATGACCTGCCCGCATGGGCGCCGTACGGCGTTTCGTCTCTCAACAGATGAGCTTGCCAAGCTATTCGGTCGGGTTGGATGGACGTGATGGCCATTCCAGCGAGTGCGACGCGGCGTCTTTCCGAGACGCAGGTCTTGGCCAAGCCAGTGGTCGTGATAGTGGGACCGACCGCGGTGGGGAAGAGCCGCATCGCGGTTGAGGTAGCCAAGGCTTTCGAGACCGAGGTCCTCACGGCGGACTCACGGCAAGTCTATCGTGGCATGGATGTTGGGACGGATAAGCCGGCTTCAGATGAGCGCCAGGCGGTTCCCCATCGACTGATCGATCTTGTCGACCCTGACGAATCGTTTAATGCAGGATTGTATCGCCGCCAGGCGATCGATGAGATCGAGCGTCTCTATCGGGACTGCCGCCTTCCCCTGGTCGTGGGTGGTACAGGGCTTTACGTGCGGACTCTCCTCAAGGGCTTGTGCGATGCGCCACAGGCCGATCCGATTGTGCGGGAGGCACTGCTGCAGGAGGCGGAGGACCAAGGGTCTGATCGTCTCTATGCGAGGCTTGTGGATGTCGATCCTGTGATTGCGGCGCGGTTGCACCCACGCGACGAATCAAAAGTGATCCGCGCGCTGGAGGTGTACCAGTTATCCGGTCGTCGGATGTCGGAGTTCCAGCAGGAGCATGGGTTTGCTGAACGGCCCTTTGCAACCTTAATGATCGGATTGAACCGAGACCGCGATATGCTGTACCGGCGTATCGAAGGGCGGATTGATTGGCAGCTGGCTCATGGGTTGATAGAAGAGACGAAGCGGCTCCTGGCTCAGGGATATCAGCGCGACAGCGCGGCGATGAAAGGTTTGGGTTATCGGCAGGTGGCTGAGCACTTGGCCGGCGAGTATGACGCCTCTGAAATGGTTCGGCGGTTTAAACGGGACACGAGACATTTTTCCAAGCGGCAAATGACCTGGTTTCGAAAGGAGCCGGGGATTCAGTGGCTGATGATCGAAGAGTCGGAATCTGTACCGCGTACGACTACGCGGGTGATTGAACAGATAGATCGATTTCTCAACACACTTACTTGAGGATGAAGGATGACACGACAGGGCAAGGCAGTGCGCGCAGACATCGGGATTATCGGCGGCAGCGGGTTATACGACATCGAGGGTCTTCGGAAGGTCAAGGAACTTTCGGTCAAGACTCCCTTTGGATCTCCTTCCGACACAGTGGTACTCGGTGAGTTGGAAGGGGTTCGTATTGCCTTTCTCTCGCGGCATGGACGTGGACATCGGATGAATCCTTCTGAGATCAACTATCGCGCGAATATTTACGCCCTCAAGTCGATCGGGGTGAGCCGGGTGATTTCTGTGAGTGCAGTCGGCAGTATGAAGGAGTCGATCAAGCCCGGTGACGTTGTGTTGCCGGATCAGTTTATCGATCTCACCAAACGGCGGGTGTCCACCTTCTTTGAGGGAGGAATTGTCGCCCATGTGGCGTTCGGTGATCCGGTCTGCCCCTCGCTCGGTGCGGTATTGTCGGGTGCGGCTCGCACGGTCGGTGCCACGGTCCATCAGGGCGGCGTCTATCTCTGCATCGAAGGCCCGCAGTTTTCGACCAAAGGGGAGTCTCGGTTATATCGTCAGTGGGGTGTGAGTGTGATCGGAATGACGAATCTTCCCGAGGCCAAGCTCGCACGTGAGGCAGAACTCTGTTATGCCACGGTGGCCTTAGCAACCGACTACGACTGTTGGCATGAGACAGAACAGGCCGTCACGGTCGAGTCGATCTTGACCACTCTCCGCCAGAATGTCACGCTAGCCAAACAACTGCTGCGGACGGCGCTGAGTGCGGTGGCCGACGCCAAGGCCTGCTCCTGTCAGCGTTCATTGCAGGATGCTATTATTACGGCGCCGGATCGGATGCCCGCCTCGGCCCGACGGAAGTTGGCCTTGCTAATTGATCGGGTTGTTCCTGCGAAGAAAGGGATTCGGTGAGCTATGGGGAAGTTACTTGTCGTCGGATCGGTTGCGCTCGATACAGTGAAAACACCCTTCGGGGAGGTCAGCGAGGTTCTTGGAGGTTCGGCCACATTTTTCTCAACGGCGGCCAGCTATTTTACCAGCGTGGATCTTATTGCAGTCGTGGGGGAAGATTTCCCTCCGCAACACCTGAATTTTCTCAAGAGCCGTGGCATCGATGTCACCGGGTTGGAGCGGAGGCCCGGGGCGACATTTCGCTGGAAAGGGGAATACACTCATCAGTTGAACGAAGCGCACACACTCGATACGAAACTCAACGTATTCGAAACGTTTCGGCCACAGATCCCCGATGCCTATCGATCCCCGGACCTCTTGTTCTTGGGTAATATCGATCCGGAGCTTCAGTTGGATGTGCTGCAGAAGCTTTCGCGTCCGCCGCTGGTCGCGTGCGATACGATGAACTTTTGGATCAATGGCAAACGGGACGCGTTGTGGCGGGTCTTGGAGCAGGTCGATATTCTGATCATTAACGATGGAGAAGCCCGTGCGCTCGGTGAAGATTCGAATCTGGTGAAGGTTGCGAAAAAAGTACTCGCGCGCGGACCCAAGCACCTCATCATCAAACGTGGGGAGTATGGGGTATTGATGTTCAATGAGAAGCAGGTGTTCGGGGCTCCGGCCTTTCCGCTTGAAGATGTGCGCGATCCAACCGGTGCGGGGGATACCTTCGCCGGCGGTTTCCTGGGCTATCTGACGGCCACCGGCGATCGTTCGCTTGAGGCGTTCAAGCAAGCAATTATCTTCGGGAGTGTTATGGCGTCATTTACCGTAGAAGCCTTTAGTCTTGACCGTTTGCGAATCCTGGATTACAAAGAAGTTCAGGAACGGTTCCGAGCCTTTAAGCGGCTGACCCATTTTGAGGACATTTCGTGATGCAGATTCGCTGTGTCGGTTCAATTATTCGATCATTGGCCTGTCCATTGCTGGTGTCGGCCCTGTTGATCGGATGGTTGTCCGGCTGTGCCACATCGGAAGGTTCGGCGCAAAAATCAAAAGGCTATTATCAGGAAGGCATCGCGAGTCTGGAGTCCGATCAACAGAAGGCTTTTGTGTCGTTCCAGAAGGCCGTGAAGATCGATCCGAACAATAAAGAAGCACGATACGGGCTCGGCCACATACTGGCGCTGCAGGGTAAATTAGTTCAGGCTGAGGAGGAATTCACGATTGCGACAAAACTGGATGAGAACTACTCGGAAGCCTACACCTATCTGGGCCAGGTTTTAGAGAAACAGGAGCGGTGGACCGAAGCGATCGCTGCATTCCGTCAGGCGCTGACCAATCCCTTATACGCAACGCCGGACCTGGCTCGATTCCATCTCGGTCGGGTCCTGGCTCACGAGGGTAATTTTCAGGGTGCCATGGAAGCGTTTGAGGATGCCTTAGTGGTCAATCCGCCCAATGTCCCTCCGGCTCAATTACACTTAGAGTTGGGGCGGGTGTATTACAAGCTGGGGTTCGAACGACGCTCAAGGGAAATGCTGACTAAGGTGACGACGTTCGATAAGGGCGGTGAATATGCCACCGCTGCGAAGGAATTGCTGACACGGCTCAAGCCGTAGAGAGACACCCATGGAATCAATCGGTGAATTTTTCAAGCAGGTGCGCGAGACCAAGGGGCTCACCATCGACGAAGTCGCCTCGAAGACGCGGATTCGAACCGATTTTGTGAAGGCGCTGGAAGATGGGAACTTCGCCAAGCTGCCTGATCAGGTGTTTGCGCGAGGCTTTGTCCGGTCCTATGCTCGGTCACTTGGGCTCGATGAAGAGGATGCGATCCACCGATTCGCTCAGTCCGCCGGCCCCTATTACGACAAGCAAGTTGAGCGGGAGCGTTTAAAAGTCAGGCAGGCGGAAGAAGATCGAAAGCGTCAAGCGAATCGAAAGGCCGTCGCAATTGCGATCGGCGTTGCGATTCTTGCCCTCATCTTCCTCCTAAGCCGGGAACAGTCGTCACTCTTGGTCCATCGTTCGAGCTCGGACCTTCCATCTTCAGGATCGAAACGGACCACTGCACCGGCTCCAGAATCTCAGGACACGCCGCTGAGCCCTCAAACCGAAACGGTCCCGCAGGACCAACCTGCTCCCAATACCAAACCGAGCGAGGCCCCTGTCGTATCAGCCAAGGCGAGCGTGGGAGATCACGTTGAGCCAGTGACCAGCCCAGTAACCACAGCTTCGGCTATGCCGAAGCCTGTGGTTCCAGTTCCTTCGTCGTTGGGGAACGACGGACCGCTGGGAGGGATTTCACTCGAAGGGTCTGGAACAACAGAGGGACAGTTGGCACTGGATCTTGAGGCGATAGAGCTGAGTTGGGTCGTCATTCAGATCGATGGGGGCAGTCCTCAAGAAGCCTTGCTGCGACCAGGAGAAAAAGCTACATGGAAAGGTCAGGACCAGTTTATCCTGACGCTTGGTAACGCAGGGGGGGTCAAGGCCGAACTCAATGGCAAACCTCAAAAGCCATTCGGCCCGAGTGGCAAAGTCGCACGCGACATCGTCATCAAGCGTTAGCAGGCTGCGGAATAACCATTTTCCATAGCAGAATTTTTATAGCCTGCACGCCTGGCGTAAGACAGGTCTGTCTGGTCTGTTTTGTTGATTTGGTTCATCTGGTTAGTTTCGTTTAACAAAACAAGCAAGACGAACCAAATAACGGTCTTTTTCTGTCGGCTGCAGAGGTAAACAATATTGAGGAATGGGGCGCCGCGGCAGAAGCTGAGGCACAATGGCGCCACCCTTTTGAGACTTTCGAGATTCCCGTGATCATACATGTCACTAACCAGCTGAAATATCGTGTCTCGCCGTGAGAGAACTCTGGCATGAGCCTTGATATGTATCTGAGTAAGACTGAACGAAATCTGTTGTGGCGGAAGTGAGCATGCACCGGAAACGGAATCGTGAAGCGAAAGAGTTACGGAGCAGGAAGACCTTTCGACAGCGTGCTGAATTGCTTGACATGAGTAGAAGGCCATTGTTATATTCGCCCGCGTTTTGTCGCTTTGATATGGATCAAATAAGCCAGCGGCCCGATGCCGAGTTCACGTGCGGTGGTTAAACACAAAGGAGGAAGTCTGATGGGGCATTTTGCTAAGTTTCTGGGAATCAGTGCCGCGCTATTGATGCTGTCGGCCTCAGTGGTCGGAGCCGAGGAAAAGGATCCGCTTAAGTCCCGCGTTCCGGCTGATCAGATGTCCGATGCGAAAGCCAACAAGAATCCGGTTGCTGCAACCCCTGAGAACATTGCCAAAGGAAAGGCACTGTATGAGGGTAAGGGGACTTGCTTCAATTGCCATGGTAAGAACGGGGATGGCCAGGGCGAGGCCGGGAAGGTTCTGAACCCGAGCCCCCGCGATTTCACGAACTGCAAGTTCCATAAGAAGCGGAAAGATGGTGAGCTCTTCTGGATCATCAAGAACGGGAGTGTCGGCACAGGCATGATCTCCTTGACACCAGCGATTATCACTGAAGAGGAAGCCTGGACGATCATCAACTACGAGCGGACCTTCTGCAAGGCCGAGTAGTTTCGTCGCAGCCCCAAGGCTAATGAGAGGGTGGAGGATCGAATCCTCCACCCTTTTTTTATTTGGTTCATCTGGTTAGTCTGGTTCAACCAAATAAACAAAACAAACCAAATAACAGTTTGTTTCCGCCTGCGGACTTTTTCAGCATCCCGCTAGTGGGCCTCGGTGCCTTGGATCGCAGCAACCTTGGTCAATATTAAGGCAGCAGAGGGATCGATTGGGCTGATCGCCGGCACCGCAAACGGGCGTTGCTCCTGGTTCATGTAGGTTTTGGAAGCCCAGCGCACTTTCTGGCTGAGATAGGCCGCTGTTTCGCCGAGTGTCACGTCGCCGTCTCGATTGGTGTCGGCTTCACCGCGCAGCGCCCGCAGCAGATAGTAGGTGAACAGGCCATGCCGATGCTGGTCGTCCTCTAACCCTTGCCCGATGCCGCTGAGCCCAATGATATGGAGGGTTGAGCTTCCTGCGGGATTCCATTGGGGAAGGATGGTTTTATTATCTGGTCCCATACGCGACACAACGCCATCGAACAAAAACACCGTCTGTTTTGCTTTCAAGCGGGCCAACGCTGCCTCGAAATTTTTGAGCGGGTACGATCGTGAGGTAGTCGTGGCAGTCCCATCGTATGGGACCAGGAATGTCTCTCCCGTCGAAGAGACCGAAGCAAGACCGGCAAAGTAGACAATAACGACTGCATCCCTGTTCATATGAGGTGGTAGCCAATCCAACAGAGCTTCATCAATATCCGAGCGTATCGCCTTCCAATCTTGTAGTAGACGAATATTGGAGGCTGGCACCCCACCAAGGGACTGAAAATAGCTTGAGACTATCGCAGCATCCAAAGAAGCGAACTTGCGGGAGGGGATCTGTTGGTCTCGATAGGATCTGATCCCGATTGAGATCAAGTAGGTGTGGGGTTGTTGAAACCCGGTGGTCACAGCAGGGATGTGATCCACGTCGTCGGTTTTGATGCTACTAGGCTGGATGGACAGGGCCAGGGTTTGAACCGGCGGCTGAATACGGATTCCTGAATCAGAGACGGCTGCGTGAATCTCGGCCTTTTGTTGTCGGACGGACTGCGGCAAGGTTGCCGCAAATTCGATTGAGCGGGATTGGCCCGGTTGCAGTCGTCCTATTGCAAGGGAGTTTGTAGGAAATTGGGCGAGTAGTGAGGCGGTTCCTGTCAAGGTAGCAGTGACACCCAGTAGGTCCTGCTCTCCTCCGTTCACGAGGTCGATGCGTACTCGAATGCGCTCGCCTCCCTCAAAGACCAAATTGCTGTTCTCGTCCAGCACAGTGGCCTTAAATGAGAGCGCCGACAAAGTGCCTTTGGCCTGCATGGCTGTCATCGGTAGAACAGGCTGAGCTGGCGCTCCTTCCACCGATGCGGGAGCGAAGCTGCCCGTCGCTGCCAATTGGGTACGGACGGCGCGGATGAATTGTGTCGAGAGGGCGATCCCAGCGTCATGCACAAACTCGCGTATATTGCCGTACTCGCATCGGCGGTTGCTCGGTTCCAGGATAAGCCGTTGGTTGTGCGCGATGGAAACGGTCTGTCGGCCAAGTTCTTTCCCCGTAGCATCCTTGAAGGTTAAGAGCGTTTCGAGGGTGATGTCCGCAGGGACTCGATCATAGATATTATCAGCCCAAAGTTTGAGGCCTGAGCGTTGGAGTGTGACCACGATCTCTTTGTCTGGCGGGATCTGTGCGGGGACTCCACCGGTGACGGTTACGGCCGTAAAATTTTGAGAGGCCGCGTCAATCATGATCGACTCGACTTCTTCCCCCACTTTGAGCTCGTGGGGGCTATTGCATCCATCGATGTATTGCATTTTGAGATTGGTGAAGGAGGGATCGAAGGTCAGCTTGACGGAGTTGGCCAGACGCGGACCCATGTCTGGTAAGGGGGTTTGGTCAAACGCTGAAGTCAGCTTCTCGCATCCCGACAGTACGCCCACTGTGAGGAGAAGACCCAAGAGGGTGGCCCATTGCAGCGAAATGGCGGAGCGGCGCGCGACAAGCGAGCGGGGCGAAACTCGCGTAAGGTATGAGCCCTGTCTCTGCCAGTCGAGCTTTTCTCGCCAGTCTTGTGTGGTACGCTCGGCTATCATGCGGGGAACTTCATTGCAGCGGGAGTCCGACTCGACCGGCTGTCGTGGGATGGAGATTCTGCGCCGGGGACGGAGAAGCGTAGTAGCCCTTGGTCCAGTTCTGTCGGATCATAGCCAATTCGCGCAGCATGGCAAGCCCATCTCTGATGACACGAAATTTTGAGCCCGGTTGATGGGACCAATTCACCGGAATTTCTGCGATATGATATCTGCGTTGTTGCGCGACGTAGAGCAGCTCGACGTCGAAGCCATAGCCGTTGATGGTGGAGACGCCAAAGAGGTCTGCTGCCACAGTTTGACGGAAAAGTTTGAATCCGCATTGAGTGTCGGCGATTCCGCTGAGGCCTCTTTCCTGGATGAGAGTGTTGAATAGATAGCTCAAAATGGTCCGGTACCAGCGAGTCTGGACCGCATAGTCCGGCAACCGGGCGGCGAGTGAGCGCGATCCGATAGCCACGTCGGCGCCGTCCATCACGGCCTGTTCGAGCCGGGTGAGTTCCTGGATCGGAGTGGCGCCGTCCGCATCAGTAAATAGTTGCAGCCGCCCGACGGCAGCTTGCATCCCTCGTCGTACGGCGGCGCCTTTGCCTTGGCGCAATGGAGCCCGGAGTAATTGAATCTCCGGGGTCGAAGAGGCGAGGGTCTCAACAACGGTGGCCGTATCATCGGTACTGCCGTCGTCGACCACGAGGATTTCAAAGGGCTGTTCTCGGTCTCGCAAGAATGTAGTGATGCTTTGAAGATGAGGAAGAATACGATCAGCTTCGTTATGAGCCGGAACGACGATCGACCATTGGATGGGACCTGAGGCGCTTTGGCAGGGCATAGCTAACCACCCTCTTTGCAGTAAACCGAACAGACGGCGTCAGACCAGAGCCCAGATCGATGATGGTAACGAGCCCCAGGCGGGAATGCAAGCGGAGGGCTCCACCGGACTTGACAGATCCGCCGATGGGGGCCAACGTACACGAAGGTGGCTGAAATGACGGATAAATCTGAACCACCAGGAGACTGAAAGTGCGCCAATTGCCCAATCAATTCAGTCTTCTGCTCAGTATGGTTTTCTTGGTGTCTTGTGCCTCAGCCATTCCACCTGCACGGATTGGCGATTATGTTTCCTCAGAGCACAAGACCTTCGACGACGCTCTTAGGCGGAGCAATCAGCGCCCATTACAGACAGGGCTTGTTGTGGTGTCGGATACGGCAGAGCCAGCTGCGGCTCCGAATCTGCCGGATGAGGCACTTGCTCGCCTTGAAGCAAACCTACAACAGGGTTTCGATCGTGCGATTCCTGTGGCGATAACAGAGGTGATCTCAGCCGACCATATCAGACCGAAGCCGTATGGGGATTGGGCCCAGTTCGCAGAACTGGGCCGGCAACGGGGCCTCGATTATCTGGCCATCGTGGTCGTCTCCAGCACACTGAACAGGAATATCCCGTGACGCTTTTTGGGGGATTAACCACGCATGCGCAACCTGGGTTTCGTCGAGATAACTGGTCGTTGCTGGAATTTGCCCTGTTGGATTTGAAACACAATCAGATCTTGATGCAGGCTGAGGGGCGGGGCTGGGCCACACTGGATCGTCCGAGCGCGCCAGGGATTAATCAATGGTATCCGGCTGTCTTCCTTCGCCCTCAAGATGAGCGGCGTATCTGGCCACCGACGTACGAGGGTGCGCCGAACACGCTACGTGTTGTGTCCTTTGAGCAAGCAGCTAAGCGGTTGCTCCTGCAGCTTCAGAACTCTTGGCTCGGGGTATTAGAGCCCGAAGCGCGGGCTCGGAGAACCGGTTCCTAGGAGCCTGTCCGATGGGGATTATTAGTCATTAGTCTTTGAAGGCCTGGGAAGGGATAGTGTACAATGTGCCATTCATCTGGGTGTCTCATCGGTTAACCCTGTGGAGGAACGCTGTTATGGTCACGCGGAGTCAGGGGGGGAATGTCCGAGGTCTTGTCGCAAGTATCGGTCTGGTCATGAGTATCTTCGCGTTTGCTGTCCTGCCTAGTGGGCCCACAGCTTTTGCCGCTGGGGCTTCAGCCGGACTGACACAAGGATTCTCAGAGATCGTCAAACAGGTCACGCCGGCGGTGGTGAATATTGCGGTGACTGGGGGTGGGGAAGGCGGGGGACGAGGCCGAAGAGCGCCGATGCCTCCAGGTCCTTTTGGTGGACCACCGGGTGAAGAAGCGCCAGGAGGTGAACTTCCGACCCCTCCGCCGATGCCTCCGGGGCATGGCCGCCCAGATCAAAGCGCAGGATCCGGTGTCATTTTTGATCCGAACGGATTTATTGTGACCAACAACCACGTGGTCGAAGGCGCCACGCAGATCACGGTTACGCTCAGTGATCGACGTGAATTCAGCGCGAAAGTGGTGGGGACGGATCCGAAGACGGACTTAGCTGTGGTCAAGATCGAGGCGAAGAACCTCCCAGCCTTAAAATGGGCTGAGTATGAGAAACTACAGGTTGGCGACCTTGTATTGGCCGTCGGCAGCCCGTTCGGATTGAGTTCCACCGTGACTCTGGGCATCATCAGTGCTTTAGGACGCGGGAACGTCGGCATTGCAGACTATGAAGATTTCATCCAGACCGACGCCGCAATTAATCCGGGCAATTCCGGCGGGGCGCTGGTCAATCTGCATGGAGAACTCATCGGGATCAATACGGCCATCTTCTCAAGGACCGGCGGGTCGGAGGGAATTGGTTTTGCCATTCCCAGCAGCATTGCGTTGGATATTGTTGACAGTCTGCAGAAGACCGGCAAAGTCGTGCGTGGCTGGATGGGTGTTGCGATTCAAGAGATCACGCCGGCCTTGGCCAAATCCTTCAAGCTTCCGGAACAGCGCAAAGGAGTACTCATCAGCGATGTGAATGAGAACGGCCCTTCCCATGCTGCGGGTGTGAAGCGCGGTGATGTGGTGATTGCATTCAACGGGAAAGAAGTCCAAAACGTGAGTCAGCTACGAAATCTCGTCGCACGCACAATGGTCGGCAAGGATGCGCAGGTGAAGGTGCTACGAGACGGCAAGGAGCAGACTATCTCCGTGAAGGTGGCGGAGCGACCGACGGATGAAATGTTGGCAAAAAAGGAGCCGTCAGCTCCCAAGGAGCCAGTTGAGACGGTAAAGCTGCCGGATAATGTCTTGGCTTCCCTTCGAGTGCAGGGGTTGGATGCGGCTACGATGAGTCAATTGAACATCCCGGCAAAGATGACGGGTGTCGTCGTAATGTCGGTCGAGGGCGGCGGCCCTGCGGAAGCGGCGGGTCTGCAGCGCGGTGACGTGATTCAGGAAGTGAACCACGAAGTCGTGAAGACTCTTGACGACTATCAGAAAGCTTCGAGTAAGTTGAAAAAAGACGAGTTGGCTGTCCTGCTCCTGAGTCGACAGGGGAACAACCTGTTTGTCGCGGTCAATCCCAAGTAACAGGCATGCCGCTAGCTGTGACCGCTCGGCATCCGAGCGGTCGCAGCTAACCATCGGATGAACGGATCGTATGTCCAACGGCCTTAATTCGCTGAACCAGTGGCTGCAAGACTCGATCTTTAAGCCGCTGGAAGATAAGAAAATGCCGGTAATGGAGCACCTCGTGGAGCTCCAGGTCAGGCTGACGCGCGCGGTGATTATCATCGCCGTGGTGTTTGTCGGTACATTTTTCTTTGCCGACACGCTGGTTAAGTGGCTTCGCATCCCGCTCCAAAACATGTTTATGCCTGGCTCCCTGTCGTGGGTGCCGACCGATCTGGCAACCGTTCCGTTGGTCTTTCTCGCGCCGGCAGAAGCATTATGGCAAAACGTCAAGGTAGCCGGGCTCTTTGCTCTCGTCGGTGTGACTCCATATCTATTGTTCGAAGTCTGGCAATTCGTCGTGCCGGGCCTCCATGCGCAGGAACGGCGATTTGTCGGGCCGTTTGTGCTGTTGAGCGCCGTGGCATTTTACGCAGGCGTGAGTTTTTCATTTTTCTTCGTGCTTCCGTTTGCGCTGAATTTTTTGATTTCCTATGGCGTCAACGCCGGCTTCGTCCCGCAGATCTCCATCGCGCAGTACGTTGGATTTGCCCTGTGGTTCCTCATGGTCTTCGGGCTGATTTTCGAAGTCCCGCTCGCGATCACCCTCATGGCGAAGTTTGGGTGGGTCGATGCGCCGTTTCTCAAACGATATCGTAAGTGGGCTCTGCTGGGATCGTTTATCTTTGCGGCAGTTCTTACACCGACGCCCGATCCCTTCAACCAATGCTTGATGGCCCTGCCCATGTATATCTTTTACGAAGTAGGGATCATTAGCGCAGGGTTTTTCAACAAAAAGAAGCCAGCAGAAGAGGGGGCAGGCATGCCGGCAATGGCCACCGCAGCGGCAGGAAATGGTAAGGTGCCGTCGGTGGGACTCCCTAACGTGGGAGAGAGCGACTACGTCGGTGTACCGACAGATCGGCGACGATAACGAAATCGCGCAGATCGGGCGTAACTGTTTTTACAGAAGGAAGATACATGGCTCGTGAATTGAACGTCATTCAACCTCCCAGCTCCGGCGGCAGCGACGCCTGCGTCTACATGTGGGCTTGCGCGATTTGCGATGAAAACGAAACCTGTCAGAAGGACAAGGAGGGGCACAGTCGTTGGCTGGTGGCTAAACGGATGGAGCGGATCGAATACAAAGTGCTCATTATGAGTAATAAGGGTGGAGTTGGAAAGAGCACCTGTACGACGAATCTTGCAGTGAGTCTCGCGCTCAAAGGGTGGCATGTCGGCATTTGCGACATGGATATCCATGGCCCGAACATTCCAAAGATGGTGGGGGCCGAAGGGCAGAAACTCAAGATCAGCAGCTCAGGCGGGATTATTCCGTTTCAGGCGTACAACCTCAAGATCGCCTCGATGTCATTTCTGTTGCAGAACTCTGACGATCCGATCATCTGGCGCGATGCGTATAAGTATGAGTTCATCAATCAACTCTTGGGCGGAGTCGAGTGGCAGGATCTTAATTTTTTATTTGTCGATTTGCCTCCCGGAACCGGAAACGAATCGGTGACGACTATCGATTTGCTCGGGAATGTCAGCGGCGCGGTCATCGTGACGACGCCGCAGGAAGTGGCCTTGCTGGATTCTCGCAAGTCGGTGACGTTCTGCAAGGACAGCGAAGTCCCGATCATCGGGATCATCGAGAACATGAGCGGATTGGAGTGTCCCCATTGTCACAACCACATCGAGGTATTCCGTAAGGGAGGCGGGGAAGCTTCCGCGATAGATATGGGCGTACCTTTCCTCGGACGCATCCCGCTTGATCCCGATGTCGTGATCCAATCCGATGCCGGGGAGCCCTTTGCAATGTTCAATTCCGACACGGCCACGGCTGAGTGTTATCACGAGATTGCGAATAAGGTCGAAGCGTTCTGCAAGAAGCGCGGGTCGCTGGTGAAGATCGCGTCTCCGCAGGCGCATTGATAAAGGAGAGAGGGTGAAAGCGACACAGGCGATAGAGGGGCTTACGCAGCTGGAAGAGGCGCAACGGATCGTATTGGAGTCCACGCCAATTCTGGGCTTGGAGAAGATTTCGATCCTCGATGCGCTGGGCCGTATCCTCGGCGAGGACATTGTGGCGGAACGGGATAATCCGCCCTGGAACAATAGTGCGATGGATGGGTTTGCGGTGCGGTGGGAGGATATCAAGCAGGAACATGCCATTCAGAAAACGGTCACGCTCACAGTGATCGAAGATGTGGCTGCAGGCAAGATGCCTTCGAAATCCGTCGGCGCGGGACAGGCGATTCGCATCATGACTGGGGCTCCGCTCCCGAAGGGAGCGGACACGGTTTTGAAGGTTGAAGACACTGAGCATACGGCGGATTCCGTTCGAGTCTTTAGGCCCGAACCGCTAGGTGCCAACATTCGGCCTCAAGGCGAAGATGTGAAGAAGGGTGAGTGCATCATCGCAAAGAGGACCCAGATTCGATCTGGTGAAGCGGGGATGCTGGCGATTCTTGCCAAGTCGTTCATCTTTGCCTATCAGCGTCCCCGTGTCGCGATCCTTTCGACCGGCGATGAACTGGCGGATTTGGACGAGCGGTTCAGCGATGAAAAAATCATCAATTCCAACAGCTATGGAATTGCGGCAGCGGTCCAGGAGGCGGGTGGTATCCCCCTATTGCTGGGGATTGCGAAGGACACTCCAGCTGCTTTGAAGGAAAAGATTTCACATGGTCTGACGGCGGATATCCTGGTACTGTCCGGCGGCGTGTCGATGGGCGATTATGATTTCACCAAGGCAGTCTTCCACGAACTGGGCGCAGAAATGAACTTTTGGAAATTGGCGATCAGACCTGGACAGCCGCTTGCCTTCGGCAAGATTCAGGGCAAGCTGGCCTTCGGCTTGCCAGGGAATCCCGTGTCCTCCATGGTGACATTCGAACAGTTGGTGCGGCCGGCCATGCTTAAAATGAGCGGGCACCGGAGCTATGGCCGTCCGGTCGTGCAGGCGGTTTTCCAAGAGAAGTTTTCCAAACGGACGGATCGTCGCCACTTTCTGCGCGGCGTGCTCACAAGAGAAGAAGGGGTCTTCAAGGTTCGCACGACCGGCGCGCAAGGGTCCGGGATACTGACTTCTATGGTGAAGGCCAATTGTTTGATCGATATCCCGGTCGAAGTTGAACGAGTGAATCAGGGCGATCTGGTCTCGGTTCAACTGTTGAGCGGAGAGGCCTGGGCCAGCCATTCCGAACATAGTCACACCGGTCCAGACCGTCCGTCCTGTTGCTCATAGAGAAGGGAGGTCAATGGTCATCAGTCACTAGTCGATGGCAGGAATCATTTTTGTC
>JBAXBK010000023.1:0-49602 GCA_037142015.1 Nitrospira sp.
TGGATAACATGGGAACCTCCTAGGTTAAATGTGAAAACAACGACACCCCTTTCTAATACGTTCACCGGAGATTTTTCAGGAACGATCCGTATCGGTTAAGAGGGCTAGGTCAGTCCTTTTCTTTCTTCTCTTCCTTCAACACCATCATGCCCTGCGCTTTACTGGCATTGAGGTCGCTCTCCGGGACTTTCTTATGCACCAGGTTCTGATGGCAATCGATGCAGGTGGCCCCCTCCGTTTCCATCTTCATGTGCGCGGCCTTCGCCGATGCGCCAGGCGGCTTGGTATTCTTGTGGCACTCCCGGCAGGTGACGCTGTCCCAGTTTTTGAGCGACATGCGCGCATAGTGGGCCATGATCGGCCGGCGCTCATTGAACTTCTCGATCGTCGAGTAGTCATATTTCATCTCCGCGAGCACGGCCCGCGTTCCGTCATACATGTGCGTCCATAGAGCCAGGTGGAAGTTACCCAGGCCCTGGGGAACGTGACAGTCCTTACAGCCAGGGTCGGCCCCGAGCGCGCCATAGTGCGAGGACTTCTTCAGCTCTTCATATGGGTAGGTCTGGGAATGGCAGCTTACGCAGAACTCGGTCCTGGAGAGGGCGTGCTCCCCGCCGAATACCACGGCGATCGCTCCGACTATAAGAACTGCACCTAGGAGGAGGGCGCCACCCGACAGGCTCAAGTATTGCCTTAATTTCCCCACCATGATTGCCTCCTAGGTTTTATGTTCACTGTTCGCAATAATGGGGGCTGATAATCTTGGTGAACCGCCCGCCCTGCCGACCGACACGCGGTACTCTGAGGGATAAACGGCGGTCAACGAAACTTTTTCCGCCCGGCTCAGACGGTCCACTGACAAGAAGACTTGCCCCCATCCGATGCCCGTCAGCATGGTGTGACCTTCTATTGTTTGTGCCCCTTTCCGCCTAAGCAGCAGAAGCACTTTTCGATCAACTGATTGTGAATTGGAAAGCTGTGCGACTGCATGACTCCCGATCTGCTCAGCGCTCGCTTTCTCTGTGAATGCTCTTGCCATGATTACCTCCATGAATTACGTGTTCAATGTTTGCATCATGTATGTCTAATGTATAAACCATGTTGTCCAATATGTCAAGTGTTATAGTAATATATATTTGACAAACATTGGACATTAAGATACAATCAACAATAAATATGAATATTCATAGAATTCACAGAGTTGCGAAACTGACCGGCCTCTCGAAGGATGTGATTCGCGTCTGGGAGAGGCGATATGGGCTTGTCAAACCTTCACGGAGCTCCAATCGTTATCGTGAATATAGCGACGAGGAGGTGGCACTTCTCCGTTTTGTAAAGGCGCAGATGGAACAAGGGGCCACGATCGGTGCACTCGCAACGGAGGGACACGATCAGCTTGTCGCACGCATGCGTATTGCGACTCCAGTTTCTGCAGAGGATCAGAAACCTCATGAGCGTCTGTTAGATGATTTGATGGGATCGCTTGATCCGCTCGATAAGGCAGGATTCGAACGCAAACTCAACGGCGCAGTGGCCGTCATTCCGTTCGATGAAGCCGTCCAGCGGATTCTGCTCCCACTGCAACGGCAAATCGGCGAGCTGTGGCACGAAGGTCGATTGAATATCGCAGTCGAACACTATGTGACGAAGATCATCCAACAGAAGTTGTTTTCAGTGATGAATCAGCTTCCGGTGAATGAGTTCGGCCCGCGAATCCTGATCGCCTGCCCGGAAGGCGAAACCCATGAGATCGGGGCCCAAGCCGTGGCCTACATCGCGGCGACCAGAGGATGCCACGTGTATTATCTCGGGCCGAACCTTCCCAATTCAGATCTCGTGATCTTCTGCGAGACGATCAAGCCCGATCTCGTACTGCTCTCTCTCACTGAGGTAAGACCCGAGGCCGCGGCGCTCCAACAGCTCAGGGACCTTGAGCAGCTTGCCAACCGCTGGTCTGTGGCTGTCGGTGGCCAGGGCGCTCGTGCTCTTGGAGATCGCCTTCGTGATACCAAGATCGAATTGCTCGATGATCTCACCGCACTCCACAGCCGCCTGACGATTCTTCTTACAACCCGCATGCTTGCCGCTCGTGCCCGATAAAGAACTCGCGCAGCCGCATTGGAGTTTGGGCAAGAAGACGACTGATGCGGCGCATAAATTGTCTGGAGAAACATGGCGACACTCGTGTTGACGCATATGCTGACGAGCAGTAGGATGAAAATAAGCTTGTTGCCGATTAATTTCAGGGGAACGGCCCAGCAGAGCCGGGCGCTGTAGCCCCGAGGCTGTAATTCCAAACCTACGAGGAGGTGGATACAGGCTTTCACTACCAATTCAGAGGGGTGTTTCTTGGGTGTGCGAAAGGAGGTCAGGACCATGGCGAGTACAACAACATTGGGAGGGAGCGACCGCGGGTACGACATGTCGCTCTGGTACGATTCGAAGCCGCTCAAGATTGGCTGGTTTGCCATGTTGGCGGCGGTGGGGTCGGAGGTCGTGTTTCAACGGGTCTTCGGGTATTCCCACGGCTTGGACTCCATGACGCCGGAGTTCGAGAATGTCTGGATGGGCCTGTGGCGGTTTAACGTGATCTCCAACATCATCTTCTCGGCGGCCACGCTGGGTTGGATTTGGAGCACGCGGGATCGCAACGTGGCCAACGTGGATCCCAAGACCGAGCTCAAGCGGTATTTCTACTGGATGATGTGGCTCGCCATTTATGTGTTCGGCGTGTATTGGGCCGGCTCGTATACCCTGGAGCAGGATGCCTCGTGGCATCAGGTGATCATCCGCGACACCAGCTTCACCGCCAGCCATATCATTGCCTTCTACTTCACGTTCCCGCTCTATATCACCTGTGGCGTGGCGAGCTACCTGTATGCCATGACCCGGTTGCCGCAGTTCAGCAAGGCGGTCTCCTTCCCCTTGGTGGGCGCCATCGTGGGCCCGATGATGATTCTCCCGAACGTGGGCCTCAACGAGTGGGGCCATGCCTTCTGGTTTGTGGATGAACTGTTTGCGGCGCCGTTGCACTGGGGCTTTGTGACCCTGGGCTGGTGCGGGTTATTCGGAGGGACCGGCGGTGTGGCGGCGCAGATCGTGGCCCGCATGTCCAACCTGTGCGATGTGGTCTGGAACAACGAGAGCAAGGATTGTTTGCATGTGATTCCGTACTAAGTCGTGCCGGTGGTGTCGGTGGGCTGGCCCTGTGCTCCGGATTTTGAAGTAGGGGGTCGGCTAACCGGGCGGCAGGACTGAGAGAGAGACCGTCGGCGCACTCAGTGCCATCTACGGGCGACCTCCTACCATGGTAAGGGGTCGCCCGTGTTATTTGGATCGTGAATGAACCGAAGCATATTCTAAAGTCGGTGGCCTGGGAACTAGAACACCATGAATCGATCGTTCCCTGTAAAAACAGTAAAACGCGGGTCACGCTTGTAAAGGAGTCAATGTTGTATCAGGAAAATTGCGTGTGGCAGCGACGGAAGGGGCAAAGCATGAAGAGCGTGGGAGCCTCGTATGGTGCCGAAGGCGGGATTTGATTTGAGGCGATTTTCATGACTTCAATAATATCAGTCAGTTTAGATATTTTGAAATGTTTTTACAACGACTTAGACCGTTTCCAGATATGTGATTGAGTATGACCGAGAATGATGGGATTTGCTCTGCTATACGACCGTTTTACGACCGTGACCATCTATGGAGGCAGGAGTTCAGCAAAAGGAGTAGGACTGGAACTTCCAACGGAGCAGTTCAGGTCATAGTTCTAGATGCTCGTCAATATCTCCGCCCGCCTGAACGTCTATTAAGCCCTGAGAGGGTTTTATGGACAGAGGTGACAGCCAATGGTCACTCTCGCCATCCCACACACGCCTGAGAGCCTTGACACCTTCCTACGGTCGGCCTAGCTATCCTTGTCACCTGACTAGCCCTTCGACCCTGAGCTGGTCGCCTTTCTAGCCAGAGTCCCCGCGTGCTGTACCTCCACCGGCCTGCAGTGACCTTGACAAATGATTCCATTCTGGCCTTTCCGCCTTGGAAGTTATGATGATTTCTCACAGGGAAAGGATTATCCTTTGGAAGCAGTAGTCTTTAGCCCGCACTATTCATGAAAGTTCGTCGCGAAATGGCGGAGTGGCGCGCGACAAGCAAGACGTGCGCGACAGTCGCGACTCGAAGTTCCGGGTTCGAAGTTCCAAAACCACGAACTTCGCAGCTCGAACCGTCGTCCGTCTCACCTGTCGCGCTTTCGCGCCAGTCTCGTCCGTCTCGCTTGAGTCAGGCATCCGCGCTTGCAGCAGGACCTTCATGAATAATGCGGGTTAGAGCAATTTGTCCTGTGGAAAAAGGGTATGTTTGGGTAGAAGAATCGGCGATGTCTGAGAAGACTGGCTGCACGAAAGATGGGAAACGAGTGACATTGTCAGAAAGGAAGGAAGCTGTAAATTCCATTTGGTAGCGGGCAGACTCCCCGCAATCATCCGTAGCAATCACACCTTATCCCCCCCATTGTGTTATAGACGGTTTCCGGGGTCCGCGCGATACTAAGCCATCATGCGTACCATCTCCTTCATAATTCTCCTGTCCGCACTCGTTCTCCCCACCGTTGCCTTTGCGGAGATGCAGACTATCAGCGCCACGCACACCTACATCCTGGGCGACCATGACAGCAAAGACGACGCCCGCCAGCGCTGCGACCTTGAAGCCAAACGCAAGATACTAGAGCAAGCGGGTGTCTATATCGAAAGCGTGTCCGAAGTGAAGAACCTCGATCTCACCAAAGACAAGATCACCTCGTTTGCCGCAGCCGTCATGCAAGTAAAAGACACCAAGGAAGATGTCAGCTTCAAGCAGGGGCACATGACACTGACGCTCAAGCTCACCGCACAGGTGGATCTTGTAGAGGTGCGTAAACAACTTGCCGCTCGCCAGCTTGATGCGGGTGTGCGGGATACTGTGGCTGCTCAGCAAGACCGACTAAAGTACCTCGAAGCACGGCTTGAAGCCATGCAGCAACAGGAAAAGCAAGCACCTGGGCAGAGGACCATCTCTACAGCGAATGTCATCTTTACAGCCGCAGATGTGCAAATGGTGCGTACACAAGCAGCCCGAGGCGACAGAGAGGCGCAGGCCATGCTCGGGAACCTGTACCACATGGGAAACGGCGTCCCTCAGGACTATGTCCAAGCGCGGCAGTGGTACGAGAGAGCGGCTGCTCAGGGGCATGCAGTGGCGCAGGGCAACCTCGCTGTAATGTATAGGGTCGGACAGGGCGTCCCGCAGGATCATGGGAAGGCGCGGCAGTGGTACGAGAAAGCCGCTGCTCTGGGGAATGGAGAGGCGCAGGCTCGCCTCGCTGTAATGTATCACATGGGGCAAGGCGGGCCGCAGGACTATGCGCAAGCCGCGTACTGGTTCGAAAAAGCCGCTATCCAGGGAGGCGTAGAGGCACAAGTCATCATTGGGAATTTGTACGTAGAAGGAAAGGGCGTCTCCCAGGACTACGTCAAGGCGCGGCAGTGGTACGAAAAAGCCGCTGCCCAGGGCAACGATACTGCGCAGTATTATCTTGGGTTGTTCTATAACAACGGGGGAGAGGGGATCCAGCAGGATTACGTCCAAGCAATGCAATGGTCCGAGAAAGCCGCTGCCCAAGGCAACCCGTTTGCGCAGGCCGCTCTTGGGAGTAGATACTACTTTGGAGGAGATGGCGTCGCGAAGGATTATGTACGCTCTTACCTGTGGTCCAGTCTTGCCGCACGCAATGAGGGAGTGCAACTTCCAGTAGCAGAGGGAGTGCAAGTTCCATTAGGTTCCGTTATGCAATCAATTCTAGTAAGGCTCGAAGGGACGATGACGCCTCAGCAGCTTCAGGAAGCACGGCAGTTAGTTCGAGACTGGAGGCCGAAGAAAGAGAACACACGACCTTCCCTATTCAGCGGGTTTTAGCAGAAAAACTGCAAGAGCTCCATACAAAAGCAGCCCAAGGTGACGAGGTGTCTCAGCACATTCTTGCGAGTCTGTATGACGGCGGGATAGACGTGCCACAGGACAATAAACATGCATATATGTTGTACAACCTTGTGGTTACACACTCGACGAGCGACAGCCAGAAGGACGCATTAACAAAGTTTCGAGATGAGGTCGCAGGCCGTATGACACCCGCGCAGATCGCCGAAGCCCAACGACTCACGCCACACTGCCTGGCACAGCAGTTCAAGGGCTGCTGAGTAAGGTCCGCCAGTTGCCACTCGCCGCAGTCTCTTCGCAATCATCCGTAGCGATCCTCTCCCCCCTTTCCCAGTTTGACAGGTGTTAGATAGGTGTTAGCGGGGTGAGCAAATCAGGCTAAATGGAGGCAGAGAGCGACAAAGAGAAACAAAGAGGCGAGAGGCTGAACACCGCATGATGCCGCAAGCTGCTAGCCCGCACTATTTACGAGACTTCGTGACGAAACCGCCGAGACGCCACGCGAGACAGGCGCGCGGAGCTGAGAGGGAGGAAGGCATACTTAACACAGTATGTTGACCGACCGAGCGGCGAGCCCGCCTGCCGTTAGGCTTGTCGCAGCGGCGTATCGGCGGCTGTAGTAGAAGTCTTCGTGAATGGTGCGGGCTGGCATATCGAGCAGGAGCGAGTCGTCACGCTGCATACACAGCTTCCATGTGGGAGAGAATGTGCTTGCGCCTGATGTAGTTGCGGCTTTCCTCCACCAATCGTTTTTCAACCAGATCAACCACTCGTCCAAACAACGTCTCTAACTCCTCCTTCATATCCAGCAGATGGTCAACCCCCCAGTCTGAATCGGGGCTGAACGTCACCAGCACATCCACATCGCTGTCCGGACGGAAATCCTCTCGGAGCACGGAGCCGAAGAGAGCCAGCTCGGTAATCTTCCATTTTTGGCAGAAGGCCGTAATCCTGTCTTTCGGCACCATAATCTGAATCTTACCGCTCATAGCTAGACCTCAGAGATGATCAACCTTCCGGTCACTCCATCGCCCATGACCGTTCCCCCAACCTTTTCCGATGGTAGCATTCCTTTTGTGCAATGTCATGCAGGGATAGGCCAGGCCGCGTATTTTTAGAAAGGAAGGAGGCCCGTGGCGCCAGGTCAGTGGCTAGAGGGTGACACACCGATCCTGTCGTTGCGACAGATCGCACCGGCCGGGTTCCTGACCCATCGCGCTCGTGCAGCAACGCCTGCTCGCTCCCCTCAGTTCGTCAGACAACTCTCTTCCGGTATCGGTCTCGCCATGGCCATGGTGTTGACGCCTACTTCAGCCTTTGTACGGGGATTCGTGCGGCGAAACTCGGTGACGATGTCGTAGCGGTCCTGCTTCGTGCAGAGGTCCTTCCGTTCCAATACGTCCTCAATCTCGGCAATTTCCCACATATTGGAGATAGTCGTTTCTTCGAGAGACATGGTCTCGCCTGGGGGACGGTTGGTGTTCATTCGATGCGCTCACCGGCTTCCTCTACGAGTCGTGTGGTTACGTGCTCCACCCGACTATGCATCTGCTTCTCAATCGACGAGGTGTTCAGGCCGAACTCCTGGCCCCGGACCCAGCACACGATCGCAGCAGCCACAACGATGCGTTCTTCGATCGGCACATTGACGGTCAAGGAACAGGCCTGCCTAACTTACAAGGGAACATTGCCCGAGAGTTTCCACCCGCTTAGCGAAAAGTTCCAGACAGTGCCGTGCCTTCAAAGTCGCCACATTGGTATGTGACGGGACAACACACCGGAAAGCGACGGGAGGGGCGAATCAAGAAGGGCATGGCAGCCTCGCCCGCACCCTTCATCCGAGAAACATGATCAGCACCAGTGCGCCGATGACCAACGCGCCGACCACTACCGACACGAACACATCCCGCATGGTTCTGACCTCCCCGTCGTGGCCGGCACCAGGTTCACTGGCATGAGAGACCACGTTGTATGTTTATTAGAACCGATGGATTCTTTCACATACAGTCTGCTTACGCATACAGCCCTCTTTTGAGAGCGTACGCCACAGAGCTCTTTTCTTTCTTTTCACCTGGATACGGACGTGATGGATTATGCGCTTTCCATGGTTCAGTTTTTGCTCAGCCCTAACGTGCATCTCGTTCATGCCGGGAAATAATTGTTGATTCCCGGATCTCTGAACTTCTGAAACATTTATGGGGAGGACGCCATGTCGCATCGTCGCAAGAAATTCCTGTCGGTCGGGCTAGCAGGAGTGCTGTGTTCTACAGCGCTGCTCGGCTTCACTGCGGCACACGCTGCTGGAGAAAACAATCTGCACCTTCCCGGCATGAAGGACCGGCCTCATTCTCCGGAGAATTCTTTTACGCGCATGTTTTCTGAATTGCCGCCCTTCGCTCCGCCGACCGATGCCGCGCGTGATCAGGCTAAGAAGCTGGGTGAAAAAGGGGGCCTCATCGACGCGTTGGATATCCTCAGCGATCCCATCAAGTCGATCACGGAGCCCCTGGTGTTCAGTCCGAATAATCCCGATAATCCCAACATGACGGCCGGCGTGACCTTCTTCGGTCAGTTCCTCGACCACGATGTGACGCTCGATCCAAGATCTCCGTTGCTCGAACGGAGCAACCCCCAAAAGACGACGAACTTTCGCACCGCGGCGTTCGATCTGGACAGCGTGTATGGTGATGGGCCCGAAGCATCCCCGCTGTTGTATGACCTGAGTTCCGGCGATATCAAGCTGCGCGTGGAACCCATACCTGGTTCGGCGCAGGTCTCTCGCAAAGGAGCGATCCGGTTCGACCTCCCGCGTGATTCCTACAATCACGCCATCCTCGGAGACAGCCGGAACGACGAACACGTGATCCTCGCTCAGTTCCACTTGGCAGTCCTGCGTTTTCACAACGCGGTGATCGACCACTTGCGTAAGGATCCCGCGCTTGCCGATCAATCGGCTGAGCGGATCTTCAAGCTGGCCCAACGTCAGGTCCGCTGGCACTATCAGTGGATCATCTTGCACGAATTCCTCCCGCTGACGATCGGGCAAGAGCGCGTCGATGACATCCTCAATAAGGGGCTCCGCTTCTACGAGGTGGACAAAAAGAATCCGTTGATTCCCATCGAGTTTTCAGTGTCAGCCTACCGCTTCGGCCATTCGCAAATTCGTCCGAGCTATCGTCTGAACTTCGGCCCCACTGGTGGATCGCCGTTCTTCGCGTTCGTCTTCGACGATACCCAGGATCCCAACAATCCGGACCCGCCCGACCTGCGTGGCGGGAAGCGCGCGCCCAGGCGGTTTGTCGACTGGCAAACGTTTTTCAATTTCGGCGATGGCAACTTCCGGCCCAACAAGAGGATTGACGGCAAACTTTCCAGCGTGGTGATGTTACTTCCAGGCTCACGTGGGCCTGCTCCTGGTCTGCCGGCCGATGGGGTGCAGTCGTTGGCCTCACGCAATCTGATGCGTCACGTCAATTTCGGGATACCGTCCGGCCAGGCAATTGCGCGGAGGATGGGCGTACCGGCATTGACCGCCGTTCAGCTGGATGCGCTCACGCCTTTTGGCATGGAGAAGAGCACGCCGCTCTGGTTTTACATTCTGAAGGAGGCGGAGCTCATGGAGAATGGTCTCCGTTTAGGACCGGTGGGAGGCCGCATCGTCGGTGAGGTGTTTATCGGCTTGCTGAAGGCTGATGACACGTCCTATCTGGCTGCTCAGCCAAACTGGATACCGGTACTGCCGTCTGCGACACCCGGCGAGTTTCGTATCACCGATATGCTGACTTTTGCCGGGGTGGTTCCACCGCTGAACTAATCCGCAGTGCTCGCAGGGGTCGGACGTCTTCAATGAAGACGCCCGACCCCTTTTGTTTTTCACCACGAAACACATACGTCCGCTAGGCATCCCCTGCCAGTTAGGCTGCAAACCTGCCGAAGGATGGTCGGACTCGTTCGAAGATCGTTCACATAACAATGGGGTAGCGTTCGACATCCCCCGCGCGATTGATCCTGGCGGGAATCTTATGCAGCCTACTAAAAGGGGGGGTTGACAATGACCCTCACGCGGGAGCAGCTTTTCGCGTGTTGGATGGGCGTGTCAAGACAAGGGAAAGCCGCGCCACGTCATGGCTACGTAACACAACATCCCCGTTCGTAATGGAGACAACCGTGGGCATATCACGACGAGATCTACTCCGCTGGGGAATTGTCATCGGGGGGGCCGCGATGCTCCCGGACGGCCTGCGTCCCCGTCTGGCTCGCGCCGACGACCTGCCGTCAAGCCCGCACACCGACCCTTTCCTCATGGAACTCAGGGTCGGACAGGGGATCCCACCCGTTGCGCAGCCGGTGACGCCGTTCAACACCCTGGCGGACCCGGGAATCTGCGTGAACGTGGACGGGTCGACCGCCTTCCATGTGAGTCCCCCGCGCAAGGTCCCGGCCAACACCGAGTTCTTCCTCATCCACGAAAGACCCCTGTCGCACTCGTTCTCCCCCCAGCTGCCGAAGAACATCCTCTGGGGCTATGACGGCATGATCCCCGGGCCCACGATCGTCGCGAAGAACGGGACACCGCAGCTCGTCCGCTTCGTCAACGATTTGCCGATGAACGACCCGGTAGGCATCGGCGAGCCCATCAGCGCCATTCACCGCCATGGAGGATTTCAGGCGTCACAGGACGACGGATACCCGCTCGATACCTTCTGTACGAAGCAGTCGAGAGATTATTTTTACCCGAACGTGCCGGCCGATGGCCTTGAGCAGAATCTGCACTCGACGCTCTGGTACCACGATCACGCCATCGACATCACAGGGCCGAACGTCTACCGCGGACTCTCCGGCTTCTATCCCAACACGAACTACCTCGACACCGGCGACGAAGCGACTGGACTTCAGCTCCCCGCTAACTTTTACAAGGGCGCTCCGGTCGGACCGTTCGACATCGGGCTGGTCTTCCAGGATCGCCAGTTCAACCGAGAGGGCTACCTCGTCTACAACACATTCGACCATGACGGGTTCATCGGCGACAAGTTCTGCGTCAATGGCCTGATCCAGCCGTATCTCAGGGTGCAACGGCGCAAGTATCGCTTCCGGTTCCTGAACGGCTCGAACGCCCGGGTCTACCAGTTCTTTCTCAGCACCGGAGACCCGTTCGTCGCCATCGGCACCGACTCCCTCCTCCTCCCCCACCCGGTGACCGTGCAGAGCGTCCGCATCGCTCCCGCCGAACGGGTGGATGTGGTGATCGATTTCACGCACTACCAGAATAATTCAGAAGTGTTCCTGGTGAATCGTCTGCAGCAGACCGATGGCCGCAAGCCTAGCGACCTCGTGTCGCCAGGCACCCCCATCCTCAAGTTCGTCGTAGGCGATAAGCCCGCGTTCGACCCGAGCCAGGTTCCCGCGACACTGCTGCCGGTCACGGAGGGTCCGGCCCAGTTGCTGCCACAGGTGAAGATCCAGCGCCGGTTCAAGGCTGAACGATCCAACGGGGCGTGGGTGATCAACGGCGAGTTCTTCGACGAGAATCGCATCAATGCCCGACCGAAGCTCGGCGAGCCGGAGATCTGGATTTTGGAATCGGGCGGCGGTTGGGTGCACCCGTTCCACGTCCACTTAAGCGATTTTTTCACTCTGTCGCGCGACGGGAAGACGCCTCCGCCGCTGGAGAGAGGCCGAAAGGACACCATCCTGATCGGCGGAGATGTGGCGAGGGAGACGAAAATTCTGATCAAGTTCGACGGATTCACGGGCCGCTACGTGTTTCACTGCCACAACATCGAGCACGAAGACATGCGGATGATGGCGCAATTCGAAGTCGTACCATGAATGTCATGTGGCTCGTAACCCTTCTGCTGCTGTTGGCCGGCTCCGGGTGCTCGGAGCGGATCTTCAAGCACACGACTGACGTCTCGCCCTCAGCCGGACCGCCGAATCGGACGGCCCTCATCCGCGCGGAACATCTTCCCAACATCGAACTCACGACCCACGAAGGCCGGGTGGTGCGCTTTTACGAGGATCTCGTGAAAGGCCAGGTCGTCGCAATCAACTTCATGTTCACCACCTGCGGCAATACCTGTCCGCTCATCACCGAACACCTGGCCGCGGCACAGAAGGCCCTGGGCGAACGTATGGGCCATAGGATCACGCTGCTCTCGATCTCCCTTGAGCCGGAGCACGATACTCCGGAGAGGTTGCGGGAATATCGGCAGGTTCGCGGTGTAGGCCCGGAATGGATCTTCCTCACCGGGCGGCGTGACGATATTGAGTTCCTGCGGCGGCGTCTCGGCGTGTATGACCTGGACCCTGTCATCGACGCCGATCCGTCGCAACACGCCGGGATCGTGATCCTCGGTAACGAGCCGCAAGGACGTTGGAAGGCGATCTCGGCGCTGTCACACCCGATCCGTATCCGTCAGGCGATGGAGCGGACCATTCTGCCGACGAGCCAGTGGCCCACAGGGGAAACCGTCGTGAACGAGGTCCCGTCCCAGGACAACGAAGCGGTCGAAACCGCCGACCTGTCCATCCTGCCGTCGATCAAGTAGGGCACCTGTTTGCACAGCCTGCTACAAGTCGTTGGGTTGCCGACCTGCAGTATTGAAACGGCGATGATTCGAAAGGGAACCGGTCGATCCTTTCGGAAGCTTCAGGATTGTGGAAACAAAGTCGCGTGTTGCAGTAACACTTAACGCGCCACACTTCTCTCCTGCACGGGTCGATCTCTTCGACTATCAAGACCGTGGCAAGTCGAAGCGGCTGATGTCCGCCCTCGATGCTGTCAATGATCGGTGGGGAGCGGGAATACTGCACTACGCCTCTAGTGGTCTCAGGAGAGAATGGAAGACGCATTTTCATCGGCGTTCCCCGGCTTACACTACACACTGGGATGAATTGCCTCTTGTTCAGGCGAAGTAGTCAGGAGTTAGAGCGGAAGAGCGATCCTGCCGAAGAGCACATAACCAGTGACAGAACGTTTGCGGATAAACCCTCATTGACCTGGGCGGGGAGGTGGCGGAATGATCTGGACGACCAAGAAGCCGACGAAGACAGGGTGGTATTGGTATCGCGGTGGGGGCGATGGGCAGACCGAGAAAGTTTTACATTTCATTGATGACGACGGAGATGGGCTCTACCTCGCAACGTCAGATAATTTGGCACTTACTGACTTAGCCGGCGAATGGGCCGGACCGGTTGAGCCGCCTTTGTCAGGTCAGAGTCGTTAGCCCGCATTATTCATGACTGATGGTCAGCGGGGCAGCGGCCGCCATGCTGGAGAAGCCGACGACTCTTTTGCCCCTGTCGCGGTCGCTGATGGCAGCGATAGGGCACTACGTTCTCTGTTCGGAGTGAACTGGTGGTCGTCGCACGTCCTGCGCGGGAGATTCAGGACACACGTCTCCTGTCGGATCTCTCTCCGCCACCTTCCTGCAGACGTACTGACGTGTGGTTCACCTGGTACCGCGCCAACGGCCACGGCCACTCGGTGCCAGGTCGTGCCCCAAGGCGCCGAACTGGGCAGGTGCAGCACGATGCGGCGCACCGAGCGTTCCACCCAGACCGCCAGCTTGAGCAACCGCTCCCGTAGTGTGGAGACTTGTGCCGTGGCACAGTCCGTCCCGTGGGCCTGTTGCCGCAACGCCTGTCGCACCACATACGCCGCGGCTGTCAGCAGCACGCGGAATTGGTTCGCCCAGAACCGCGAACAACTGGTGCGGTCCAGCGCTAGCCCGTGATGCAACTCCTTCAGCCGGTTCTCCATGTCGCCACGCTGACAGTAGATGGTAGAGACCGCGGCGGGCGCGTCACGGAAATTCGTCACCACGAAGCGCGGATTGCATTTGGGTTCATGTCCGGGCCGACGGACGACCTCCGCCTTGATGATGACGCGTCGACGATGCGACCAGCTTTGGGCCGCATAGAGGGTCTCTCCGTAGACGTGCTCCGTGCGGCCACTGTACTTCGACAGGCCGTAGGCCTCGCCCAGCAGGCGCCCGGCGCGCCGCTCCAGCCGAGGGTTGCACGCGAGCCCCACCACATACTCGACTCGCTCCGCTTCCAGGAAGTCCAGCCAGTCGTTCCCGGCAAAGCCCCCGTCCACGCGCACCCGCACCGGGGTGCCGGGAAACGTCCGCCGCAACTGACGGAGCAGGGTCCGCAGCAGCCCGAACGCGCCGTGCTTCGCCGGACTGTTGCCCGGTCGCAGGACGATCGCCACCAGATACTGGTCCGTTTCGTCGTTGAACGTCAGCGTCGCGACCTGCGGCAGATAGCACCACGTGTCATAGTGCCCATTGAAGAACGCCAGCTCTTGCTGCCCATGCGTCGGGTCGTCCGTGGGATCCAAATCGATCGTGATCCGCTGGGCGCGGCCTTTGAGCCGGTGGCGATGCTGCGCGATCACCGTCGACGCCAACATCCGCCCCATCCGGTACAGGGCTCGTGGGCTGGCGGCATTCTCAAACCGGGAGAGCGTGGGCTGCGAGGCCAAGGCGTCCCCGGTCACCGGGTCGCGCCCCACGGCCAGCTTGTGCAGGGGATCGTCGGCCAGCCGAGCCGCGTCGTTGGCGTCCTCATATCCACACGCCAGGCCGAAGATGCGCTGGCGCAGCAGGTCGCGGACTGCGTGCCGGACTTTGTCGGGATCTCGGCGATCGGGCAGGCACGCCGCCAGTTTGTCTGTCAGCTGGAGGCGGTCATCCAGCGCCTTGAGCAACACCAGGCCGCCATCCGTGCTAGCATGCGCCTGATCGAATCGGGCGACCGTCTTCGTCTTGGGATAGCATGTGAAGGTCAGTTGCGGTATACACGCTGTGGCCATTGGGTCTCCTGTGTGCTGTGCGTAGAAACGTCTGAACACCGCTCCTATAGCACAGTTTGGAGACTCGATGGCCTTTTTTCTTGCCAGAGTCATGAATTATTCAGGCTAGTGCAACCCCTTGGATTTCAAAGCGGAGGAGAGCAATCAACGACGGTTGGATTGCCTGCCCTCCACCAAAAATTGCTCACTCACAAACCGCCGCAGTAATTCAGCATAATCGCCCGACACTTCAACCGCCAGGTAGAGTTCCGGGCCGTCCGTAATAGCGTGAAGCACAATCTCTTTCCTAAACAGTTCCCGCAGCAGACCGCGTCAGAGTTGGTTTATTGAAAAAACGTCACACGCCAAACCTACAAGCCTCGACCAGTACACACGCACCCTTGGAGACATGATTCTGCCCGATGGGATGAACCTCAACCAGGAGTTGGCCAAGCAAGGCTGGTGCTGGTGGGACCGGAAGTATGCACCAGGGGATACGGTGTTGGAAGGGCTAGAGAAGGAAGCACGCGAAGCAAAGAAAGGTTTGTGGATTGATCCACAGCCGGTGCCGCCGTGGGAGTGGCGGAAACAGCGCAAGTAGTTTTTCTCGAAAACCTATTCCCCTTCCTTCACACCTCCTCCACGGGCGGCCTAGCCTTGCGACACAACGCCTACAGCTCCTTGATGATCGTTAATGAGGAGGAAAACCCAGATGAGAACTCTAGTGATCGTGGGGCTATGCACGGCGATGAGTGGTTGCTATGCAATAGATCAACAGACTGCCTATGCAGATCGCCTCAAATCTGAGGCTGAGATAGCCAAGGAACGGGCCGCAATTATGAAATTATATCGAGGGTGTTTGGAGAAGTACCAGGATGACCCAGTGAAGGCGAAACAAAATTGCGAACACTACACGCAGGCGTTGTACTCGGTGGATGTGCGTGGGATGAAATAATTAATGATCCCAGGCCGCAACAGTTAAGCCGCCTTGCGGTTTCCTCAGTCCCCTCCTACAATACGCCTCCTTGCGAGGCCCCTATGCCCTTCTCGATTCGCCCTTACCGTCGCTTCCCCGTGCATTTTTCCTTATAACACAACATTAATTAGAATTTAATCCACACGTAATTTTGCGTGGACCAGTTGTCGTATAGTGCCCACGAATTGGAGTTGTGCGAGGATTCCGAAAGAACTGGTTGTGAATCTGTGAACGTTCTCAAGTTGGGCCAAGGTCTGATCGCAACACTGTCCCTTGATCTTCAAGGAGAACAGTTCTCATGTGCTTCTGAAAACGACTGACGGTAGCTTCTCGGATCATCTCATACTAAATTTCGGAGGGAAAATGAGAATCCTAATGGTGTTGGCGGCAATCATGGGGCTCTTATGGACCGGCGGACCAGCCTCCGCTGAGCTTGTGGACTTTCAACTCATGGGGCTGGCACAAGGAAGCAATGGCTATTTGGGTAGTCCGTCCCCTGCACTCTACAGCGCAGATTTCACGGTGGATTTAAACTCTCCCTTACCAGCAGCAATCCAGTCTTTCAGTTTCACTTTTGATAATGTGACCTACTCCTCAGTGAATCAACCATCAGGAACTGGGGTGTCGCTTGGAACGGGTGCTCCTACCTGTTGTGGCCCTCCGATCGGTAACTCGGTCTTTTTTTCTGCCTACGGTCAGGCTATTAACGACCCCACACGACAACTGTATTTGAATGCTGGGTTCTTCAATGGGAGTGGATTCGATTTTCTTAGTGGTAGTCATGATCTGCATGATGTAGTCAACTCGTTTACTACTACCACGCCCAACCCCTATACCTTAAGTCCTTTCTATGGCGGTGGCGCCAGTCTATCCGTAAATGGAACATCCGCTGGACAGATTGATTTTCAGTCCGGCAGCTTAAGCGTCGCTCCGGTTCCGGTGCCAGCCGCAGCCGTGCTGTTCGGGTCTGGCTTGATCGGGCTGTTGGGCTGGCAGCGGAAGCGCCTGCGCAAGATGGTCTAGCGGCTTCTCCGTCAGTCCTCTGTGAACCAAGCGCCTCAAGCCTGCGTGTGTGGGGTTCATCGTGTTGGGTCCTCGCCATAATAGTTTTTGTTGCATAGTTTGTAAAACATCTGCTTAAAGAACGCGTCTCTTCATGTTTCTGAGTAGTGTCATTCCAACCACTTAGCGGGATCACATCTGACAGGGTTTCGAGACACGGCTTCCCGGCTTTGGGAAACGCAGGGGATTTTAAGCTCGATACCGACCCAGAGACTATCGAGCGCGATCCGGCGTTATTGGAAAAATATCGGGCGCTTTTGGAGTCGGAGGACTGATACCGATGCTCGATAGTCCCCCTCCCAGGTTCATAGTTCTTTCACAAACCCGTTTCACCTTCGGCGCTTGAATCATAGGGTTCTGAACGAAGAAAACGGCGTGCGATTGGTGAAAGCTGGTAGAAAATTTATTCCCCTGACGGATGCTCAGAATGCTTTCTTCGGGCCCTTATACTTTCAATGACTTCATCCTTGTCGAGTCTTGGTTGTTGGCGAGTAAAAGAATGCTTCTTGACGAGGCTCTCAGTTCCATTTCTCAGCTCATGCGCGAAGACATAGCGTTCCGAGTTAATTGCCATTCGGCGGTTCATATTTTTCACAGACTCGGAGGTAATGGGTAACGCCTTGTACCTGTTATGGCGAGAGAGCCATAGGCAAACCGTGGGGGAAATAGGGAAAGTTACTTCGGCTGTAGGGTGTCCGAATCCTCCTCCAAAGCCGGCTCCATCTCCTTTCTTGAATCGAACCACCACCGGGGAGTCCGAAGTGATGAAATGCATTCCGGCTGGAGCCGTGGACAGACACCAAAACATCTTTTTGAGTTCGGTAAAGATGGCATCTGAATGCACCATGGGAGAAAAGGTGACGTATTTTTGATCGAACTTCACAATGAAGTGCTCATCGAAATTCAAAAGTTGCTCCCGAATTTGCTCTTTTGTGAGGAGTTTGGATGAAGGGCTCCCTTCAGCAACAAGGGTTTCCCAAAACTTATCAAACTGGGCACTGTCTCGGGCTAATGCCTTGGCGCGTTCGACGGTCATGACTTCTGTCATCGCCTCAAACCATTTCGCGGTTTTTGGGTTCCGAAGGTGTAGTAGCGCGAGAAAATATGCGACTTCGTGTATTTCTTCGATACGTGGGACAACACGGTGCTCTCGCCATCGCGAGAGGATAGGTGCCACCCCGCTTTCTTGCTTACCAAATGCTTCTTCTAAGGCATGGGGAGGCACTCCTGAATGGGAGACTTTATACAGGTTGTTGATCGCGGCAGTGTTCTTTGGTGATTGCTTGCGCGGGGCTTTACCATCTTTGTCATACACCCACAGCATGGGATTGCGGTCACCAGGATGCACGACAGCGAAGGCGTTTAAATAGGATTCGGGGACATAATGGTTCTTTCGGTATTGCATAGATGGTTGTGCCTCGGCCTCATTAACTGGCTGCCGCTCTAATCGCACACTTAGGCAGTCTCTCGCAATGGAGAGGGAATCCTTTGTAAGGCTGACGGGGTACTGAAGGGATTTCCCATCCCCTGCGTTTCCCAAAGCCGGGAAGCCGTGTCTCGAAACCCTGTCAGATGTGATCCCGCTAAGTGGTTGGAATGACACTACTCAGAAACATGAAGAGACGCGTTCTTTAAGCAGATGATTGGTGTACAGCCCGGTGACTAAGCATGACAAACGGCCATTTCTCATAACGCTCGCATTGCAATGGTTCCCCCCCATTTATCTTGTGATTTCATGATGATGGAGCCTTCTTTGATTTCCATGTTAGTTCTTTCTTTCCTTTCCCTTCCGATCATGTTTGGTCACAAATTGGTCACACCATTTTCAGCGTACTCCTGCCCCACCTCGTGAGCTTGACGGTAGGAGAATCCCTGATATTCTTGGAAAGACCTTCAGGACGAATGGTTGTTCTTCAGCGCAGTACACCAACCTCCCAATGGAAAGCGTCGTCCGAGCCTTTTCCCCAACTCAGCCAAGTTTATTCCAATCAAGGAGAAACACCATGTGGCTCACAAAAACATCAATGCTGGTTGTTGCCGGTATGGGGCTGGCGGCATGGCTCTCTATTGGTAGTGTTGGTATCGGACAAGCAGGTCAGAGCCAAATAGTGATTGCGTATCCGCCTGTGTCGAACCTTTACATGCAGCAGCGCCAGCTCTGGATGCAGAATCGGATGCTTGAGAATTTGTCCGAGGCACTGGTTCCGATTAAATGGCCGAGGCAGTTAACATTGATGGCGGTCGAATGTGGTCAGGTGAATGCGTTTTATAATCCACAACAACATTCGATTACTATCTGTTATGAGTTTGCGGACCATCTGATTCAAATGTTTAGCCAACAAACACAATTACCACAGAATCAACAAGGCCTACTATTTAGTGGAGCGTTAATGTTTACGTTACTTCATGAAGCAGGGCATGCAGTTATTGGTGAATTTAATATACCGGCTCTTGGGCGAGAGGAGGATGCGGCAGATCAGTTTGCAGCCATAGTTTTTGTGGCTGATCCTAATGGTACGCAATTATTAATGGGCCCATTGTGGTGGCTTCAATTGCATGCGCAGCAAGGTTTCTTTTTAGGGTTTGATATGCGTGATGCAAAAAGTTTGTATGCGGATGAGCACGGGGTTGATGAACAACGATTTTACAATGTTTCGTGTTTGTTATATGGCAGTAATCCTTCTGCCCATCAAGACGTTATCGCGAATGGGATGTTGACACCTGAACGAGCGCGAAGATGTCCCTATGAATATCAGAAGATTCGTCGGAGTTGGGAACTTTTGCTTACGCAAAAGGGAGCGTGAGATGAAAAGGCTTTTTATTGCTTGTCTATCGATCTGGGCTCTTATCGCCTTACCAGGCTTGGCAGTAGCAGGATCAGACGAAGCCGCAATTGCCCGAACAATAATGGAGTCAGGTCGTGCGCTTACGAACCTTCTCCAGACGAAGAACCCTCAGGAAGTGCTCCGCTTCTACACAGAGGACTATTCTTCGATTTTAGACGGAGTTGTTAACAATCGGAAATTGATGGAAATGTCATTAGGGGTGATTAGCGAAGATGCGAAAGGTGGGTTGTTGGAAACCACAACAACAAAGATAAGCAATATTCGAGCTATGGCTTTCACTGGAATGGGGTGGGCTACTTACGATGAGTTCATCGACATCCACTCCCCGGAGGTCGTTTTAGTCAAAGGAGATCTGAAGTGTACAGGTCTGTTACGAAAAATTGGTTCCGAATGGAAGATTCAGCATGAGCATTGTTCAAGTAGAAGAGATCAATCAGGTAACGCTAGAACAGAGTAGAAATCGATGACCCTTCATGTATAGGTCATCCTCCGCCGAGAAAGGACCAATTCATCATGAAGTTTGGAGACCAAGAATCGAAACTGGCCGATTATTGTTGCAAAGATGAACTTGGGCGAAAGATCTCATGTATTCTGACGGACCGTCGCTTAGTGATTAGCGACAAGAATAGCGAAGAAAACTACCCTCTCGGTAAAATCACGGTGGTGAGCACTGTATATGGACGGTACTGGTGGGTAATAGTAATAGCAGTGCTTACAGCCTTCACCTGTCTAGCGGATATTGCTTTCAGGGGAGAGGCAAGCAGCAGTTCGTTTGTCGGTTTTACTTTAGCTGGCATCATGTCCTACTTGTGGTTCATAGGCTATACAAAGTTTAGTATAGGTCAGATGGGTGGAAACAAGCGGTATTCAATCTTTGGGAAAGACGAAAAGCTGATGGCGTTCGTGGACGCTGTGAACGAAAAGCTGTCCTAACAGGATGCTAAAAAAGTCCACTAACGGCATTCTCGCTTCTTTCCAGTTTCGTCGATGACTCTTCTTGTTTAGGTCCTTCTTCGCCGAGAATGGATGGATCAAGCTAAGTTCGCTCCTTGGTCAATGTGGAGCACCAATAGCCCCTCCCGTTCAGGGATCATGGCAGGACCATCGTATTGAACTTGATGATCTACACCCAGGAGATAAATCATAGGAACTTGAACAGGATGCTGATGGACGCTGTTGATCACCGGGCGGCCACGAGCATGCGCTTAATGTTGAGCATGAGCGCCGCGAAGCGCGCCTGTTCCACACGAAGCACGTCCTCGCCCTCTGGCGTCACCACACCTCCGCGAGTAAAGTCACGCGCCCGATATTCCAACCAGGCACTCTGCACCGCGAGCATTCGGTGATAGGTGTTAAACAAAATAGACCGATCGAGGCGTAACGGTCCTATCATCTGATCAAGATCCCGCTGAATGTCTCCAAGATCCTGATAGATCCTGACCCACTCCTCATGCGTGGTGCGCCCTTCGGCATGGGTTCGATCTGTGCGAAACATAAATTCGGCCCAGAAGGTGTGATCCCCCGCATCGCTTTTCAGCCGTGTGAACTCCTCCTGAGTATCGAGCAAAAGGAGTTTCATATCTTGGCTATCGGGGCCAGGGCGGCGAGACTCTCGGTCGGTGATGGTGGGGGTGGCAGGCTCAGCCTCTGACTGTGTAGCTGTCTGCTGTCTCAGCCTGCGGTACGTACAGTGCCGGAGATGCCCACGAACCGCCTGGGGTGTTTTGAAGGGTTTTTCGCAGTAGTCACACTCATATCGTTTAGGGGTTATCTTGGCCATAGATCAGGCGTTGCTCCTGTTTGGGGTTATGTGGTTTGTGCCCCATGAGTGGATATCGCAAAGCGACTCACCGCTGGGACAACGGGGCACTCATTGCTGCCGTTTTCACAGGGTGTTGTGCATCTCTGCCTGCTGAGATCATGGAAGGGTCTTTTTTCTTCTCTCTCGTAGGCACTCACGCGCTCCTCACCTCAGCGTGTAACCTGTAATGCCTTGTGGACATAACTCGGACTCGCCCCCACCTGTTTCGCAATCGCACGAATACTCAACCCCTGTGTTTTGAGATTCATGATTCGTTCCGTGTCCATCTGTAACCCTGGACGCCCAATCTTCTTCCCCAACGCTTTGGCACGTCGCAACCCACCTTTGATCCGTTCCACGATAATGTTGCGTTCCAACTCTGCCACTGCTGCCACAATCGTAAACATAGCCTTCCCTAGCGGGGAGCTGGTATCGATATTTTCCTGATAGGAGATAAACTCGATCCCGAGATGCCGCAACTCCTCCAAGGCTGTGATTAAATGCTTGGTGGAGCGTGCAAAGCGATCGAAACGCCAGACCAGCACCGCGTCGAACTTCCGTTTGCGGGCATCGGCCATGAGTTCATCGAGAGCTGGCCGTCGTTCCTTGGTGCCGCTGATCCCGGTATCGCAATACTCACGATAGATCGTGAAGCCCCGCTGCGTGCAGAAGGCCTGGAGATCGGCCAACTGCATCGCGACGGACTGATCGGCGGTCGAGACTCTACAATAGAGGGCGATCATCATCGGGCATGTCGGCGAAACATCTTCTTCATCGTGATGTGTTCCTGGTAGAGTTCAATGAAGTTTTGTTGAATATCCTCCTGACGGACCTCAGACAGGTCGTCTACGAATTGCTGTTTTCCCTGCGGCCACAATTCGCTGATGCATGACTTTTTATCGCCTTCAATCAAGTGATGATGCGCAACCCAAAACTTGTCCCCTGAGCGCTTGATCTCCACCCAATAGGTAAAGGCTCTTCCATCGGGTACGGCGATACGGAGCCTCGGATCAACAGGAGGAAAAATGGGAAAATGGTCTGGAGTGATGTCAACAGAACGTCCATAGCTTCTGAAATCTTTCTGTATTCTCTTGAAAACCGGCAGAACTATACGACTGCCTACTTGATCACACTGTTGCTCAAATTTTTCACGATCCTCTAGAGGGATCAAGCGTTCCTGCTCTTCGGGCTCCAATAAGTTGAAAATCTGTTGCTTCAAGTTCATGGTGTACTCCTCTTCACGGGATTTCTCGCGTTGAAATATGACTGAAGGAGCGGCCACGCTATATGACCGCTCCCTCAGCATGATGAATGTGGACTACTCCTCTTCTCCTTCCTCTTCGCTATCGGAATCCAATGCCTTATCGGAGATATCCTTGACCCCTTCGATGGCATTCTCTAATTCCTCTATGCGCTCTTCCAACTCTCGTTTCGTTGCCATAAAACCACCCCCCTTCTCATTGGATTTCCCTTCTTCAGCACAACGCTGAATCCCTCTCGATCTGCACACCCCCATCGACTCGCATATCTCTTCGTACTCACCGCTATCAGTTGTTGCTCTCTCACACTATTTGTTGAATCACATTCGATTCATGAATCCATCGCAGATGATCTTCATGCCACACCAACACCCATCTCCCTCCCCTGGTACAATCAACGACATGAACGATTGCAGGACCACACAAATCTTCGCCTGATTTCCACATCACTACCGCGCCTTCGATCAGTTCCCCTGGAGAACCATGGTCTGGATCACTGAGGACTCGTACCTTTCCACTAGCCTTTTCGAGAACTTTCCATGCTTGTTCATCAGAGAAGTACACCGGGTATCCTGGTACCAGGTGTACGGCCCTGTCAGGAAACACAATGCAAAGAGGTCTGAGACCTTCAATCAACAATGATGACTTCCTCCTCCAGTTCGAGATTCGATTCGTCCATACCCTCCCCCCTAGGATGGGAGTTCGGACGAATCGGTTTTCTAAGGTGATATGTGAATGGGGCACCCTTGTGGCCGCTGCCTTCGCGAACCACCTGCATCCCAAGGATATCGATTGCGCGAGAAACATCCTGTTTGCTCAAACCTGTGGACTCGACGATCTCGTGAATTGTGCGGGGGGTCTGATCTAACACCGCGAGGACTTGTTCAGTTTTTTCTTGTACAGAGACCTGCGCCGGTGAACCCATGGCTTCATATCCGTTTTTCCCATAACGGATTACGAGTTCTTTGGGCGTCTGCGAAAAACGGGAGACGGATTCCAGCACTCGCTCTTGCGGATCGCCTGGACGGCGTTTCATTGAAATGGCGATATCGACCAGACCGAGAAGGGCGGAGGAACCGCGAATTTCATCTCCACCTTCCCCACCTGATTTCCGCGTATGCACAAGGCAGAGCCACGCGGCTTTGGTCTGGCGGATCGCATTGAGTAGCATTCGACCGGATCTGAGCACTTCCGAGGCGTCATTTTCATTCTCCAAATGCCACCATGCGGGTAACGTATCGACCACCACTAACCCGATATCGTGCGCAGCTACGTATTCAACGATATCGCGAAGTACGTTCACCGAAAACTCCAGGGGGCCTGTCACTACTTTGATTTGACCTTCTAATCCTTCGACACCCTGCTTTTGAAACCGGCGGATCACATCGTCGGAATGCTCTTCAACTGCGAGAACCAGCACCTTGACCTGGCGAACCTTACGCCCGAGGCAGGGTAGTCCACGTGCCACATGTACGATTGCTTCATACGCAGCGGTGGTTTTGCCAATCTTTGGCGGACCTGCTTTGGCCGTCAACCGCCTCGGAGCTAAGTAACCGTGGACGAGCCAATCAATTTCCTCTTGAGGCTTCTGTAGCAATTCGCCAAGATCTTCGGGATTGAAGCCTGAATTCGATTCGTCCAGACTCCCACTCTTAGGGTCTGACTTTGGACGAATCGAAAATGATCTGGCAGGAGTGTAGCGGGCACCACTTGCCGCGATACTTTTCACCTCGTAATCCGGCAACGGGGGATCACACATTTCTGAGTTGTGTGAAAGAAGAGCTGATTCAATTGTCTCTTGGTTGCAACCAAAATGCCGCATGGCCGCACCTAGTTTAAAAAGCGAATCGTTTCTCTGCCCTTCGGGGATACACCCAGACTCTTTTTGCTGCCGTGTGCCCGGTTGCTCCCGGCTCAAATGCGCGAGAGAGTCCGGAAATTTTGCGAACTCGGTTACATTATCCATTCGTACTCTCCTGCAACATGCTTGGATGGTGGGGCTACGACATAGCCTCCCTCGCCTTTCAGATCGAGGCCAGGTTGCATACCGATGCGATTCTTCACCGGGTAGCCAGGGTGGAGAAAGTACAGATGCCGACCCCGTCGCGTCTTGACCTCGAAGGTCACCGGCAAGTTCAGGCTCTTGACGTTTTCTTCGCCATCCGGGCCATCGATATCCAGAACCACAATCCCCGATGCGGCTCCAGTGACGATTCCGACGTTGCTGTTTGGCCATTGTTTCCACCACGAACGAATGGTCGCCCGGTCGCATGAAGCGTAGTCCTGCCACATATTGAGTCGCGGATGTTTTCCAGGACTTTTGCATTCAGAGTTCCCGCAAGTACAGCGACCATCCTTAGTCATCCCGTGGAGGGGATGGACACGCCATCCCATGTCGCCATAGACGAGGGCTGCGGCAAGGCACTCAGAGCCTTTTTTAGTTTTCAGTACTGGCATGTGTTCCTCTTTGCTTGATTTCAGTTAAAGGGCTTCCGGTCTTCATTCGTATGAACGGAAAACGAATGGCTGAAGAATCGTTGTCCTCAAGAACGAGAAATCCGCCTTTAAGCATTCGAGCAACTGCCGTACCACTTTGTGATTCGCATGACTTCAAGCCCTCTCGTGTGCACCCTTCAAGGCTGGCGTGTAGTTCTCGTGAGTCAACTTCTCTAGATCTGACTCGCGAATCCTGACGGCTCTTCGCCCAACGCGCACATACGCGAGCCGACGTTCGAAAATCCATTTGCGGACTGTGCAGGGCTGCAACCTCAGGCGGTCCGCGGCCTCTGGCACCGTCAAGAGCCGCTCTTCAAATTGACCTTTTCGATTCTGAATCGTCATGCTCCCAGGATACAGAAGCGCACATCGGCAGTCTACGCTCATAGGTAAATCATCTGTAGTGACACTAATAGACACTTGATAATTAGAAATACGTTGTGCTATATGTCCGTCACACTCAATCACAATGGGGAGGCCGATGCGAACGTCCGCAACTCATTTGAACGCAGGATTTCTAGAACGATGGCGTGGGCCGAGCCTTGCCGAGAGGACCTCACAGTTGAAGTGGGTCTTGGCCTTTGCTCAACAGGACATAGGGGGATTAGAAGAATCTGAATGGAAGGATCTTGAGGAAGGGCTTCAGCGCTTTTGTGGTGCGTGTGCCGCCTTCTCCCCTATTCAAGTGTGGAAGAATTACCCGATCGTCCCCGAGGCAACGTTGTCTAAGAAATGGGAGAAAGGGCGCCTGAAAGTACCGTTGACCAGAGGCGACTTGGAAAAGATGCACCGCATGCTCAAGGAGGCGCTTGAGACCTTGTACCCGAAGCAGTTTCCTTCGGCTGAGGAAGATCGTCACCCGAGATGGCTCCTCCCTGTAACGATCAAGAAGATCGAACTTGTGGGACGTGTGGTCAAGCCTGCAAGGCGGGTCGTAAAGCGATTAGTAGCGGGGACGGTGGTACGTGCACACATCCATCGTCGCTATGAGGTGGGCTGGCCTGACCTGTTTTGGTTTGCATTCGCAGAGTACATGGAGACCTTTGCCACAGACCTACGCCGGTGTACAGAATGTCTGACCCTTTATGTGAAACGAAAACGCCAGGAATACTGCTCCAAGACTTGTTCTCAGCGCGTACGAACGCGTCGGTGGAAGGAAAAGGATCCCCTGCATGCAAGTGACAGCCGCCATCAAGCCTATGTCAGGTATAAGCGCAAGGAGTTGGGGTCGGACAAAGTGAAACCACAGCGACGTGGGGCAAGGATTCGTAAGATGGGTATATGACGACATGGCTGATCTAACTAGCCTGAATGGAAGGACACTGGCACATGGCCATCAAGAAAACAAAAACAGGATATCAAATTCGTTGGTACAAGGCTGATGGCGGGGAAACGAAGAGAACCTATCGAGGCATCAGCCGAATTGAAGCTGAACACAAGGAACGGGAGATTCTGCACAAGCGTGACTATGGGGAAACCACGCCGAACCCTCGGCACGCCCCAACGCTGGATCAGGTTACCCAAGAGTGGATCGAGCAACACCGACCGGAGTGGAAGCTTTCCACGTTGGCTCAGTATCAAAACGTCATCGCCACGCATTTGAAGCCGACCTTCGGCACAGAGCGAGTCAGCCAGATCACCGGGCAGCGCGCCCTAGATCTCAGAACAAAGTTATACGATGCAGGGCTCTCGGCTCGTCGAATCAACCTCATCCTGCTCGTGCTGAAGATGATCCAGAAGGCTGCTCGGTACCCCTTGGTCGGCGTTAAGATGCTCCGCGAGGAAAAGACGGAAGTAGACCCACTCGCCTCGGATGAAGTCGAGGCCATGCTCGCGAAGTGTCCGGCCTGGTGGCGGCCATTCTTTACGGTGTCGTTCTGGTCTGGCGCCCGGCCTGGCGAGTTGGCAGCGCTCAAGTGGGGAAACGTGGACTGGCGGATCAATAAGTTTCGTATTCTTGCCCGGCGGTATCGGGGCGATGAATCCACCCCAAAGACTCCGAACAGCACTCGCGAAGTAGATATGCTGCTGCCGGTCATTGACGCGTTAAAGGCTCAACGCGCCCAGCAAGCCGCCATGCGATTGAAGCGAGGGGAGGGGAAGCCGGAGGCGGGGAAAGATTATGTGTTCACCGGGCCAGAGGGTGGATTCCTGAACCTGAACTTCTTGAGAGAGAAAATCTGGTATCCGACGCTGGACAGGGCCAAGCTACGCCGACGGACCTTTTATCAAACGCGCCACACCTTCGCGAGCAACGCGCTGGCTGCTGGCGAGAATCCGAAATGGGTGGCGGATATGCTCGGCCATAAGTCTACGCAAATCCTGTTCGACGTGTATGAGAAGTTTATTCCGAGGCGGACCCGGATGGATGGAAGCGCGCTCGTGGCTCGGATGAAGGAGGAGTCTGGACAACACACTGAGCCGATGTCGGTTCTGCAATACGACCCAAATACGACCGTTTCGCAACCTGCCCCATCCACCGGCTCAGTATCTCAATAACTTAGAGCGATTTGGTGCCGAAGGCGGGATTTGAACCCGCACACCCTTGCGGGCGCTAGACCCTGAATCTAGTGCGTCTGCCAGTTTCGCCACTTCGGCACATCGAGGTGGAAAGGGATTATCCTGAATTCGCGAGGTCCCCGTCAAGCAAGCGGCATTAATCACCGAAGCTCTCACTCGCATGAGGCCCACAGTCCGGCCGTTGCGATGTCACGTCGGTTGCCACTGACCACGATCCGCTCGTGGACGATCCCGGCGGCGCCAAGCAATGGGGCCGCTGCAATCCACGGCGCCTCATCGGCAATCAAGACATCGAACCGGACGCGATTGAAAAGGGGATCGCTCAGCACTCGCGATGCCGTGGTAACTACGAGCCGCCGATTTTGAATGAAGGCCTGGCGGTTCGTGTCTTCTTCGGCCGAAAGCAATTCGCGGATCTTTTTCGTCCCGCCCAGCCTGACAATCTCCTCTTTCAGCTCGCTAAACTCCGGTCGCATCTCTTTCGGCACAGCAGCCTCCGGCACAAGTTCATCGATACGCGCCTTGGCCACATCCAGTTCCCCTCTCAGCTCGGCGCACTGACTTTCATACAACTCTAGATATTGATGCAGTGATTCAACGTTTTTCCCGAAGGCCTGCAAGCTGAGCCGCCGGAAGAGCGGAAGGTTCTCATACTCAGCTAACGTGGCGTTTACCTCGTTGATCTTGGCCTGCAAGTCGCCAACCTGTGTGAGTAGTCGCCATTCTAAGAGACGCACTTCATCAAGATCCTTTTGTTTCTGTCTCTTGTATGCCAACACCGGCGTCAACTCTCGAAATCGATCGTACTTGCGACGAAGCGCGGCCTTATCTGCATGCGAATTGGCATAAAACTGATGCATCTGCGCTTCGAACCCCAACTCCTGAATCCCGATACCCTCGACCTGCTGGGCCAATGCCATTTCATAGCGACTCACCCATGTCTTATACATAAGGCCCACCGCTTTCATGGCTTTCGCGATGGTTCCGACGAGTGCGTCCGCTGCTTGATGATCAGGGCAAACCACCAAGATTCGTTTATTTGCGCGAATCAGTTCGATTGCCAGCACAGCTAATCGCTGCCTGCGCACTGAGAGCTCGTCAGCCCAGACGCTCGTGAGGATCGACGATCCGGTGCCTGCTCCGGTAGATTCTTCCGTTTCCGCTACCGCCTCAAGGAGGGGAGCCAAGCGGTCTGCCGGACCAAGTCGATAGGCGTCTGGCTGTGCGAGCATGTCGCGCAATCGCATGGCCGACGTGGCTAGTACCCCTGCCCGATCGGGAACTACGGTCGCGCCAACACAGGACTCTCCGATCACATCGAATGCCTGCACGAGGACTACATGTCCTTGCCCGCCCAGCACGATGCCTTCAATTGGCTCCATGTCGTCATGAGGGATAATCGAGAGGGGAGTGTCAGGCTTGATGGACAAGCCTTCTGGAAGCGTCAGCTCATACAGATGAAGCGTACCGATGGTACGCACAAGTCGGCCTGATACAAGAGTAATTGGCTGGTCAAGCGCTGTGTCGCTCGCTCGCTTCTCTTCGGCTTCATACCGGAGCGCCCACATTTCGAGAAGGTCTCGTGCGGTCATAAGATTCTTGGGACTGTTGCCCTCATCATAGCGGTCGCCATCATACGGTCAGCTCTTGCACCTGTCCAGCTGGTCACAGGGTATCGTCCTGGTTACGATCACCTCATGATCCTGACCAGTGGAACATCATCTGCACATTGCGAATTGACTTTTTACTTGCCCCACTAGTATCCTCTTTTCCTTTCCAACAGAAGGAGTTAGGGGCATGAAAGTCATTCTACAAGAAACAATGGACGGGGTCGGACATCTCGGTGACCTCCTTGATGTGAAAGATGGGTATGCACGGAACTTTCTGCTCCCGCGCAAAAAAGCGGTGCTGGCAGACAGTCGCAGCATCAAGGCCTTTGAGCATATCAAGCGTGTAGCCGGTGAACGGGCAAAAAAAGAAAAGCTGGAGATCGAGACCCATGCCAAGAGCATCTCGGCCGTGTCGCTCACGGTGCAAGCCCAGGTCGGCAAGGACGACAAGATGTTCGGGTCGGTCACGACCAAAGACATCGCGGAACGATTGGCGGAGCAGGGGTTTACGGTGGATCGGCGCAAGATCCAGCTGGACCATCCGATCAAGGAGCTCGGCACCTTTACCGTGCCGATTAAGCTTCCACGGGATGTGACCGCGACAGTAGTCATCCACGTCGTCAAGAAGCAGGAAGCTGAAACGGCTCCCGCTGAGGCCTAACGAGGAAACGAACTGTTATGAACGATGCGGTCGGTTCTTTAGACGCTCTCAAAGCCACGGACCCGGATGTCTATGCCGCAATTGTTGCCGAGGAAGAGCGGCAGCGTGAGAAGCTGCTGCTGATCGCCTCGGAGAACTTCGCCAGTCTCGCCGTCCTAGCTGCTCAGGGCTCCATCATGACCAATAAGTACGCCGAAGGGTACCCGGGAAAGAGGTACTACGGTGGCTGTCAGCATGTGGACAGGGTGGAGGATCTCGCTATCGAGCGGTGTAAGCAGATTTTCGGCGCGGAGCATGTGAATGTGCAGCCGCATTCAGGGTCGCAAGCGAATATGGCAGTCTACCTGTCTATACTGAAACCCGGTGACACGATCCTGGGCATGGACCTCGCACAAGGGGGTCATCTCACTCATGGCAGCAAGGTCAATTTTTCAGGGATCCTGTTCCGTGTGTTTTCTTACGGCGTAGAACGTGAGACCGAAACCATTAACTATGACGCGGTGCAGAAGGCGGCGGAAGAATGCCGGCCACGCTTGCTCATCGTCGGCGCCAGCGCCTACGCACGCACCTTTGATTTTCCACGATTCCAACAGATCGCCAAGTCGGTCGGCGCCTATCTGCTCGTCGATATCGCCCACATCGCCGGACTGATTGCCGCCGGACTGCATCCAAATCCTGTTCCCTATGCAGATTTTGTCACGACGACTACGCACAAGACCCTCCGTGGGCCACGGGGTGGCGTCGTGATGTGCAAGGCTGAGCATGCCAAAGCGGTCGACAAATTGCTCTTTCCCGGAATACAAGGCGGACCCTTGATGCACGTGATTGCGGCAAAAGCCGTTGCCTTCAAGGAGGCCCTCTCACCGGCCTTTACGCGTTACCAGCAGCAGGTCATTGCCAACGCGAAGGTGCTGGCCCAAGGGCTCCTCGACCGGGGGTACAAGATTGTGTCGGGCGGCACGGATACTCATCTCATGTTAATGAATCTGACCAACAAGGGCATTACAGGCAAAGAAGCGGACGCGGCCTTGGGCGAGGCCGGTATTATCGTAAACAAGAATGCCGTGCCCTACGACGAAAAGCCGCCGGCCGTCGCCAGCGGCATTCGACTGGGAACACCCGCTGTGTCTACCCGCGGGATGCGGGAGGCCGAGATGAAAGAGATTGTGAGCTTAATCGATCGGGCTCTGCAGCATCGGCATGAACCTGCGACGCTCGAGGAAGTCCGCGCTCAAGCTAAAGCGCTCTGCAACCGTTTCCCGATCTTTTATCCCTACTAACCTCCATCAGACTGGGCAGGATTGCCGCCTGTGAAATGTCCCTTCTGCGATGAACTCGAAGACAAGGTCGTAGACTCGCGCATGGCGAAGGAAGGCGAGGTTATTCGCCGCCGCCGCGAATGTCTCGGCTGCAAGCGTCGCTATACCACCTACGAACGCGTCGATGAAATCCTTCCTATGGTGGTGAAAAAGGACGGCCGCCGGGAGTCGTTCGACCGTACCAAGATTCTCGCTGGTCTCAAGAAAGCCTGTGAAAAACGGCCTATCAGTACCGCCACTATCGAAACCGTAGCGGATCGTATCGAGAAGCGCATTCAGGAAATGGGTGAGACCGAAATCGAGAGCCGGATCGTGGGCGAAGAGTTGATGAAAGAGCTGGATCAGCTGGATCAGGTTGCCTATGTTCGCTTTGCGTCTGTCTACCGAGAGTTCAAAGACATTGACCAGTTCATGGACGAGCTAAGAACGTTGGCCCAGCAACGCCGCGAGCGGTGAGGGTCGCAGGATCCCTCCTCTCTCATCATGGTCCTGCCGCCATTCGTCGATCTACAACAGAGCACAACTTCTCAACGAGTAGGCGTCACGATGCCGACAACACACGCCATGTCTTCCAGACGACCACGCAAAACCGGAGCGCCGAGCGGCACGCATGTAGCAATCATCGGTGCTGGCCGTGGAGGCACGGCACTGATGGAGATCTTTGCGACAGATCCGCTGGTCACAATCGTATGCGTGGCCGAGGTCCAGGCCAATGCCCCTGGCATCACACTGGCAAAACGGCTTGGCATCCCCGTGACCCGCGATTACCGGCGACTCCTGGACCTCGAGCGCGTGGATCTCATCATCGACGTGTCAGGCAATGCCAAGGTCTGGGATTTACTCCAAGACTTTCACCGAATGGGCGTGACCATCATCGGCGGAGCCAGCGCAAAATTCATGTGGGAGCTCATCGAAGCCCGCATCCGCGCCACGGCAGAGATCGAGAAAACCTTAAATAAATACCAATCGCTCTATCGCCTCTATGTCAAGGAAACAGGTGTTGCGGTGACGGAGGAACGGACACGCATTGCCTGTGAAATGCACGACGGTCTCGTGCAGAACTTGGCCGGGGTGAATTTCAAGCTGGATCTGAGTTTGCAACTGATTCGAAAAGATCCGAAAGCCAGCCTGGCCTCTTTGCGCGAGAGCAAAGCCCAGCTGAAATTGGCCATCCATGAAGCGCGACAAGTCATCTTCAATCTCCGCCCGCTCCATTATGACAAGATGGAGCTGCTCCCGGCCCTGACCAACTATCTAACCTCGTACGAAACCCAGTATCATATCAAGACGCAGTTCCGCGTATCCGGCGATGAACAGATTTTATTCCCACGTACCAAGATTTTCCTGTTTCGCATTGTGCAAGAAGCCCTCAGCAACGTGGAGCGACACGCAAAAGCGACTCGGGTCACTGTGGGGCTGGACATCGACCCCACACGCCTCAAGGTCACCATCGGGGACAACGGCATAGGATTCGACATGGACACCGTGCTGCGCGACCCGGACAAATGGGATCATTTCGGGATTCGCGGAATCCTGGAACGGGCTCGACTCGTGGGTGGTGAAGGCAAGATCGAGTCTAAGAAAGGGCGTGGCACGACTATCGTCGTCGACATTCCCCTGGTCAACAAGGAGATGCCCGCCCATGGAAAAAATTAAAGTGCTCATCGCGGACGACCATCGCGTCGTACGCGAAGGACTGGCCGCTATCCTCAAGACGAAAGACGACATTCATATCGTGGGCGAGGCCCAGGATGGCATGGAAGCCGTCGAGAAGGTGAAGACCTTGGTGCCTGACGTCGTGCTGATGGACGTGAGCATGCCCCGGATGGGCGGAGTCGAAGCGACCAGACAAATCAAGCGTGAGTTCCCTCACATCGGAATCGTGGCCCTGACCATGTATGACGAGCAACAATATATTTTCGATTTGGTGCGCGCCGGCGCTACCGGATATCTCTTGAAAGACTCCGAATCCTCACAAATCGTCGCCGCAATTCGTGCGATCTACAAAGGCGAGTCGCTGATCCACCCTTCCGTCGCGAGCAAGATTTTGGCAGAATTTTCCTTGATGTCTCAGAAGAAAGGGAAAAAGCCTGGGTGGGTCGAGCATGATCTGACGGAACGAGAGATCACCGTCTTACGCTTGGTCGCTGATGGCAAAACAAACAAGGAAATCGCCAATAACTTGGACCTGAGCGAAAAGACCGTCAAGAATCATGTGCGCAATATTTTCCACAAGCTGCAAGTCTACGACCGCACGCAAGCTGCTATCCTGGCCATTCGGAAAGGACTCATCGAGTTGGATCCCCGGCCCTAGTCGTTGTGGCCATCAACATCGAAACCTCCCTAGTCCAACAAGCGATTTGTGGCTCTTGAATTACCGGCCATCTCATGTATTCCTCCTCAGCCGCGACAGGTCAAGAACCATTTCCATCAACCCTCGTTGCATTCGCGGTGATCGGATTCCATCTCAGTTACACTATCTCGTCATGATAGCGGCGGATTACGATTTGATAATCCTTGAAAAGTCACAGGTGTCATGTTTTTGCAACACGACTTCATATGTCAGCAGTTTAGCATTTATCTTTTATTATCAACGTCATATGGTCACTTCTCGAAATAAAACAGACTGGCACACGAGTTGCTGATACCCCCTGTATCTAATAGTGAGGTTACTTTGTGAGAGTTCAGCAAACCTTAGCGAATGCAGTGAGTTGTGCAGGAGTTGGGCTCCACTCTGGACAGCCGGTTACCCTCACACTCAGGCCTGCTCCACCAAATACAGGGATCGTATTCGTAAACCGGAATGACAAGGACGGAGCCTCCCTTTCGGCCTCCGTCGAGCATTTGGTGCCTACGGAACTCTGTACCGCGATCAGCGGCAATGGGTTTCAGGTAAAAACGATTGAACACGTCCTGGCCGCATTGGCAGGACTCGACATCGATAATGTATACGTGGAGGTTGATGCCGGTGAAGCTCCCGTGATGGACGGCAGCTCGGCGCACTTCGTTCGTTTGATTCGGTCAGCTGGGATTACTCCCCAGAACCGGCGGCAACCCTATCTGAAAATCACACGGCCTCTCGAAGTGGTGGATGGAGCTCGTCGAGTTCGCATCGAACCGTCCTCGACCACCAAGATTACCTATTCCATCCATTACAATCATCCTTTAATCCAAACCCAGACCTACGTCTATGAACATTCAGCCCATGCATTTGAGCGTGAGATCGCGGATGCCAGGACATTCGGATTCTTGCAGGAAGTGGAAGCGCTTTGGGCTCGCGGGCTGGGCCAGGGTGGCAACCTGGACAATACGATCGTCCTCTCTCAGGACGGCATTCTCAATGAATCAGGCCTTCGCTTTGCCAATGAATTCGTGCGACACAAAATCCTCGACTTGATCGGAGACTTTTCGTTGCTCGGTGTACCCTTTATCGGGCACTTGATCGCCGATCGCTCGGGGCATGCAATACACACCCGTCTTGTTCAGCAGATTCTCTCTCACCCCGATTGCTGGGTGTTGCTCGACGGCGACAAGACAGTCGCCGCGTCTAAGTATCGTTCCGTCAAGGCCGCAGCACGACCAACATCGCTTGCGGCCCTTCAAGCCTCCTAACACTGTTCTGTTGAATGGAAGCCTGCGCGCGTTCTTGCCGATCCAGGCGAGATAAATTTTGACGTGGGATTAACTGAGCTAAGATTTAGCGTCGAGAGCAAGTGGCCTTGCTCCCGACGCTCAAATCAAGGCGGGGACTACTTCTTCTTCTTCTTTGCTGCTTTCTTCGTCGCCAAGACTCTCACCCCCCTTCACCTATTTTAAGGTCTACCTACCTGACTAACTACACTGCGTGGATCAGGGACTCTTCCAATGCCTCAAACGTGTTCGGGCCCACTTTCTTAAACCGCTTGTCCCGCTTCAAGGATGTGGCCACAGATGTCAGCGGCGTTTTCCCCTTGATCTGGAGCCCTCCCTCGACTAATCGCTGCACAAGCTCTTTTGCGTGCATCGAGCGATTCGCCTCGCGGAGCATTTCGTACGCAGCCTCTGACACACTTTTCCCGGAATACTTGCTCCGCCCCATGAGGATTTCCCTCGACTGGTCGGTGACATCCGTATTCGGCCGTTGCCGAGCGCCTTTTTCATCGGAATAAAATTGACTGGAGAGGCTGGCGAGCTTGGCCTTGTCGGCTTCAACGCGATAGAGCGTTTCTGCCAATTCCAAGTATTTTTTGATCGTGGCGATTTCGTCGTCCAAGCGACGCCGTTTCTTTTCGAGTTCCTGTAGCCGGTTCTTGTAGGCGCTGATCCGTTGCTCAAGACCAACCAATATATCGGTGAGTTCTTCCACAGAATTGCCCCCAGGTGAAGCATACTTGCTTTATAGCATTGCTTGCATAGCAAGTCAATAGATAAAGTTCAAATAGTGGCTTGCATGGTATGATCGCTTTAATACGGGTCAGTGCTTGTCCAGAATACCATTTGCTCGACTAATAAGCATAACAAGCAACGAGCCAGATCCTGGCCTCATGGTTGGGGATTGTTTCCCGTTCGAGAGGTCTTTGGGTTCAATATTAGCAGAAAAGCAGCCTCGTGCTATGATGCCGTCTCATGTCGCTACCAAATGACAAGGATATCCCTTCCGACATACTCCTTTTAGTCGCCACTGACGCGGCCCGCCAGGCTGGAGCCGTTCTAACGGAATGCGTGCGGACCGGCTTTCGGATTGAACATAAGGAGATTATTAATCTTGTCACCGACGCTGACCACAAGGCAGAGCAACGGATCATCGATGTCATCCACGCGGCATTCCCAACCCATCGTGTCCTTGCCGAGGAACGTGGACTGACCGAACAATCCCCATCCCGTTACAAATGGGTGATTGATCCGCTTGATGGCACAACCAACTTCGCCCACGGGTTCCCCGCCTACTGTATATCCATCGGAGTGGAATGTGCCGGCCTCGGAGTTATCGGAGTGGTCTACGACCCGACTCGGGACGAGCTTTTCACCGCGCAAATCGGTCACGGAGCCTACCTCAACGGAGCCCCCATTTCCGTGTCCACAACGGACCATCTCGATCGTGCACTCCTCGTGACCGGATTTGCTTACGACATTCGCGAAACCCCGGATAATAACTTGAATCACTTCGTGCGATTCGCGTTGAAGGTACAGGGATTGCGCCGAACTGGAACGGCAGCTCTGGATCTTTGCTATGTCGCGGCCGGCCGGTTCGATGGGTTTTGGGAAGTGACCCTAAACCCTTGGGACATGGCGGCAGGAGTCGTTATCCTCCGCGAAGCCGGCGGCAAGGTGACAGACTTCAAAGGCGCTCCTCACTCGATATACGGGAAAGAATTGGTCGCAAGTAACGGGCCTATCCACCAAGCCATGCTCGACCTCCTCCAAGAAGATGCAACTCCCTCTTAAAACATCAGTCCCGCTACGCTCGCATCACATCAGTCAATTGACTGAACAGTCCGAGGTGGCCACAGAGGCCTTCTGGCAGATATACAGACAGAATGACGATGCGGTATGATCTCCTTCCTACAACGGGAAGGAAATTGGCTGTATGGCACGTTCAACACCTCCATCGGGGCAACCAAACGGAAACCCGCCCCAAGTAGCAGGGGTCGATTCACGCACTAAGGATGTGGAACTGCTTCGGGTGCTCGTGAGCCGAAAGGGAACACAGGTCGATGCCCAATGGGCGATTCATCCCCAACTGAAACAGGATCTTCTGCCGCAAGAATGGCAAGAGGTGACCGACCTCATGGCCAAGGTGACGGGCATCGTCGGTACGCGGTTTTCGCAGGTGCTCACACAAGCCGATCTCGACCCCCCCAGCAACGCATAGCAGACCACGGTCGCGGTTGAGGGGTTGGGCTCCTTTCTGACAATTCAGTCTCAACCTCAGCCTTAACTTTTGACCAAGGAGTCGCCAATGGAGACCTATTACCATCCCCACGATTTGGATAAGTTCGCCGAAATGGGCAAGGGCAACAAGGACCTTTGGGAGAAATTCATGGCCTACTACAGCGCTGTCTTCGCTGAGGGAGCATTGACGGAACGGGAGAAGGCTCTCATCGCCCTTGCCGTCGCCCATGCAGTCCAATGTCCCTACTGTATCGATGCCTACACGCAGGCTTCCTTAGAAAAAGGGTCGAACATCGAAGAAATGACAGAAGCCGTCCACGTCGCCTGCGCCATCCGAGGCGGCGCTTCCCTCGCACACGGCGTCCAGATGCGCAACGTTTCGGACAAACTGTCGATGTGATGAACCCGGTGCTTTGTTCAGCTAAAGGTAGGGATTTTCTGGAACAGCGAGGGTGAAGTATTTGCCGCGTTCTTCGTAAAGAATCCGTGCAGCCGTCAAGATACCGAGTGCCTGATCAATTTCTCCGTCGAGAATTTTATTCCTGTCAGGTTGGTTTACCAGCAGCGTGCGGATTTGATCTACAGTCTTCGCCGCTTCGTTGCAGGCCTCGATGATTCCCGCTGCAGGCCAATCGTAGCGCTGCCTAATCGGTGCTTTTGGGTTTCGGCCATCGTAGACGGTGACATAGTCCATCATCTTCGAGTAATAGAGAAACGGTCGATCGCTCGAACCGACCAGTCTCTGCCACTCCTGCACGAGATCGACCAATTCTTGATAGACCTGCTGATCTACGTTCCAATTATCCAGCTCATATTCGAAATCATAGGCAATCTTCTTCAAATCCACGTACCTGGCATCGTAAACATACTCGTACGCCGTCCAGGGGCCGGTGATGCGGACGCCGTATTCATGAGGTTTGGTGTAGTAAGGACTGAATCGTTGCAGCCAGAATTTTCCGGTCGCCTCCGGTGAGTGCAGATGGAACAATGACGGAATCAGGTCGATTTGGCGGCGGTAGTCCTCATTCGTTTCCCCTGGAAACCCGAGCAAGATATTCCAGGACACCGCGACATGATAGTAGGAACTCCACTTGAGGCAGATAATATTCTGCATCGGCGTCACGCCCTTGTCCATCGCCTGTAATTGATTGAAGCTCAAACTCTCCAATCCCGGCTGCATGCACTTCACGCCCCCGGCGGCCAGCGTTCGAATCTGGCTCTTCTGAAGATTGCTTTTGGTTTCGATAAACACATCGAGGTCGCAATGGTCCGCCGCAAACCGTCCGAAGAGGTTCTCGATATATTTCATATCGATAATGTTGTCCACCAGTCGAAATCGCGCTGTATCGTAGCGGCTGGAAAGATAGGCCATTTCCCGGGCTGCCTGCTCGGACGATTTGGCCCGAAATTTCATGCTTTGCGCGTTCAACCCGCAAAACGTACAGTGATGTTTTTCTCCCCACCAACAGCCCCGTGAACCTTCGTACAGCAAAATTCGGTCGAGCCCCTGCGCCGCATCGCCCAACTCCGCCAGCAGATGATAGTAGTCGTCATAGTCGGGAGGCCCAGTCTTCGCGAAATCCGAGAAGAGCGAGTGGTTTGGGGTGAATGCGGTCGTGCTTTCAGTGCGATAGGTCGCGCCGTTGGGAACGGTGCCTACTTTTCCTGCGAGGAGGTAACGGACCAATTCCGGAAATACCTCTTCCCCTTCCCCCACCACCACATGATCGATGAAAGGAAAGGCCCGGAAGTATTCCAGCCCCATCTCACCGTCGTAGTTCGCCCCGCCGAATACAATGGTCACGTCTGGGTAGAGGTCTTTGATGAGTTTCGCCATCGTCAGGCTCGCGACGTTCTGATCGAACGTGGAGGTGAAGCCGACGATCTTGTACTGCCCCCAGTCGATGTCGGTCAGAGCCCAGGTCAAAAACTGAGGCGCTGTTCTCGACGCCATGTCTTCGAAGAATGAGGCCGGATGCCCGCTCTCCTTGGCAAGTTGTTCGAATACCGGCTTAAACAGGCGAGGGTACTCAGCACGCTTCGGATTATCGCGGAACAGGAGATATGAAAAAATCCACTCGCCAAATAGCGCCCGTTTATCGCAGATCATTTCATAGAGGGGCACGCCGATCTTGTGGGCGTAACGGACGTTCAGATGATGGCAGTCGACAGGAATGTTCTTCGACTTGAGCAGCGCGGAGAGTGTGCCCAGCTGTATCGAGGGATACTTTGAGTGGCTGAACGGCATGTTGACGAGCGCCACCTGGGCCTTGTCGCTCATCTGCTGCCTCGTAGGCTCATGACATTACCATCGACTCGCTGCTAACCGGCAGTCGCACGAAATGGTTCAAACTCGCGATCGGCTTTCGCAGCCATATAAAAGTCGCTCTCCGTTAGGCCATTAATCTTGTGCGTCCAAATTTCAACCTTGCACTTGCCCCAGGCCAGATGGAGGTCAGGATGGTGGCCTTCCGCTTCTGCCACGGCCCCCACCTTGTTCACGTAGGCCAAGGCTTTAGCAAAGTCATTAAACGTATATAAGCGCTCAAGATGTCCAGACTGATTCAGCGACCATCCGCGCCCCAGCTCTTTCAGCAGAGTCTGCGCGCGATCCGCGGGAACCGGCGGAACACCGCCGCGGCAAGGGATACATTTGTTGTCGGCAAGGCTCATAACACCACCTCCAGGTAGAAGAACAACGTCACGCATCGATTTTTTCTATACCAGGTATTCTAAGGGGGCCTTGAGCGGAAGGGCAAGATGGGAAAATCAGGCGATTGAGTAATTACTCAGCCTCATCAACGGCTCCACCCGAACGGGCGAGATCTTCCATCTTGATCTTCTCAGGGTTGAATTTAGCCGTTGCGGTCGTCATCCGATCAAGCGCCTCGTCAAACGACAGGGGAGCGGCATCCTTCGGTCGGAACCGAATCGGATTCACTCGCGCGACCACGAAGCTCTTGAGGTAGGGGCTCGTCAGGCCTTTCGCTTTCAGCGCTTCAACCTGCTGAACGATCTGATCGTCCAGCACCAGCAGGGTCTTCGCCCGTTCAAGCCGCAGTGTAATTGCAGCACTCATCGGTTTCTTTAAAAATTCGTCTACCCGTTTCAACACAGGGTGATAGGCCCCACCGCTGAATCTAGGTCGCTCCTCATAGCAGAGGCCGAGCGTAATGAAGGCCGGATCCTCGAATTCCAGGGCATAGGTCTCTTCCGTCGCATCATCGAGCCGCGCCAGTTCCTTGTACATGCGGATGACTTCAAGGGATTTCTCGCGCAGATTGTGCGCCTTCTCGGTGTTCATCGCGAGAATCTGATAGGCTGCAGCCGCTTCCGGCACCACGATCGCGACGATGCTCTTCGCCCCCACCGTCCTCATCGCCGAAAGCCGATGGTTGCCATTTGGAGTCCAGTATTTCACATACCCCTTTGCCTCCTCTACCCCTTTACCCCTCTCCCCAGGCGCACGCACGGCAATGATCGGATCGAGAAACCGCCCGATCTTGCCGATCACAAGTTCTAATTTACGAACGTGCGCGTCAGAGAGATTGCGTTGAAAAGGGGTCGGCTCAACGAGTTCGATGGGCAAGGCTGCCAGCATCACCCAACGCCCACCATAGGGCTCCCGATAGATCGCGAGAACCTTCCCGCCATCACCCTCAATTGCTCGATGCAATTCAGCAACATCGTTCGGAGGCGCGGCGGCTTGGAGTTCGATCGCGGTCAAACCAGTCGACGCATGATTAGGCTGGCGACGACGACGCACAACACCGGTAGCACGAGGGATTTTTGGTTGCTTCCCAGGCATCGCTCAGTATGGTAGGGAAGGTATGGAAGAAAAGAAAGCCCCCGTCCCAATCTAGCAGGAAGCTGAAAAAGTCCGCCAGCAGCGTTCTCGCATCGTTCAGACCCTCAACGTACCCCAGAGGGTACGCCTCGGGCCTTCACTCGCTGCGGCCTTGCTGGACAGCCTTTTTGAGCTTCCTGAGGGAGCGTTCTCCTGTTGTGCCACATGTGGGAGCGGTCGAAGTTCTAGCGCACCAAGATAGGTTTCCATAACCAGCTAACCTTGGACAGCATGAGCGATTCCTCGATCAGCGAGCCAAACATCAAATCAACCACGCGGAAGATCGGCTGGTTCACAGCCTCCTGTGTTCTCGTGAGCAATATCATCGGGGGCGGGATCTTTACCACCACGGGATTGATGGCTCGCGATGTCGGTGATCCAATGCTGATTCTCCTGTTGTGGTTCGCCGGAGCGCTCTTTGCGCTCGGCGGCGCCATGGTCTACGGAGAGTTGGGAGCCGCCTTGCCTCATGCAGGAGGGGATTATGTCTACCTGCGAGAGGCCTATGGACCGCTGGTGGCTTTTCTCAGCGGATGGACCTCCTTTACGATCGGCTTTGGCGCAGCAGTCGCTGCCTCAGCCATCAGCTTTTCGTCCTATGCGTTGCGTGTCATCCCGATCGAAGACAAACAGGGATGGGTGGCGAAGGGTCTCTCGCTCGCTCTGCTGTGGATCGTAACCCTCATGCATTGTCGAGGCGTGGGAGCAGGCGGCCGCATGCAATTGCTATTGACGACCACAAAAGTCGTCGCCATTGGAGGATTAATTCTCGGCGGGCTCGCAGCAGTGGTTGGCAATGAAGATGCTCTCTTCTCCGGGCCAACTGTACAGCAGCCGACTCTCGGAGCTTCTGCCATCGCGCTCGTGATTGTGACCTACTGCTATCTTGGTTGGAACGTCGCAGGTTACATCGCCAACGACATCGTTAATCCCCGGCGAACTTTGCCGAAGATCATGATCGGGGGAACAGCCTTCGTCGCCGTGATTTATCTGCTACTGAACGTCGTCTATCTATCGGCGCTCTCGATCACGGAGCTGGCCAGCGAGCCGATCGTACCGGTTGCGGAGAAAGCGGCCGCGGCCTTGTGGGGGCCACAGAGCGGGCGGCTGGTCGCCGCCATCCTTTGTCTCTCCATCGCAGGAGCGGTGAGCGCCATGACCTGGGCAGGGCCCCGCGTCTACTGGGCCATGGCGCGCGACGGCATGATCAGCCCCTGGCTTGCCCAGCTCCACCCCCGCACTGCGGTGCCGGCTCGCGCCATCGTCTTCCAAAGCCTCTGGGCGTCGCTGCTCATTCTAAGCGGAACCTTCGAGCAGCTCCTTGTTTACAGCGGCCTCGTTCTCTCGTTATTTATGGCCTTGACCCTCTCCACAATCTTTCGTCTTCGTTCTACAGGGAGTGTGAGTCCCCACCAATACCGCGCGCCACTCTATCCCTTCTTACCCGCAGCCCTCGTCATCGGAGCCTTCACATTGGTCATCTATAGTCTCGTCCAACGACCTACAGAATCGTTGTATGGTGCGGTGACTGTCCTGAGTGGAATCCCTTTATATTTTTTCTGGCGCAGAGGTCACGACCTCCGCCAACACAAGCCCTGACTGAGTACATTGAGAAGGGGGGAGAGCGAAGTGAGAACGAAGCTGGAGGATTGTTTCAGCATCCGGCAGACACGGCACGGGCGACCCTGCACTAGGTGGGAGGTCGCCCGTTCGTGGCGCTTAGGACGCCAATTTTTCTATGTAGTTGTCTCGGCCCAGCTAAAACTGAGGCCCGCACGACAACAAAGTATTGAGCTACCGATCGGGGGAAAACGGAATCACCCCAGGCGCTTATGTTCCTCGCGCCAGCGTCGAGTTCTCCATGATGGAAATCGGCTCGTAACCTATTGGTCTTTGGTGCCGTTATGACACAGCCAGTGGAGAACCGGCTAGCACGACCGATCAGCAGCCCACCCTCGAGTCGGCGGGCCTGAGTGGCCAGGTGGAGTCAGGTCATCCATCGCTACCCTCCTCTCTTGAGAAAGTTGGCGGGGGAACCCGTTAACAGCCGCGCGCCCTGTCCAGTTCCCCCTGATCGAGTGAATGAATGGGCCGTTGATTCTACATACGCCCATTAGAAAATCGTGTCAATGAGGAAATTGTTTTTTCTTTATTGGCTCGCTGAGCATAAAGCATACCCACTGCGAGCGCTGAGTTTCAGCGAAACGATTGCGGAAGTCATAGGCCATCTCCGCATCACGGCTGCTCCCCTTCGTGACATCCAACCAAGCCGTTCCTTCTGTTCACTCATTCGAGATTGACAGGAATAATCCACCGGCCAGCCTAAGTCCTAGACTGCTTGCACTTTTGTGCGTCCACGGGCATAGTGCGGGCCAGACAGACATCTTTTGTGGAGGCATTGATGATACAACGACTGGCGGCAGAAGCGCTCGGCACGTTCTGGTTGGTGTTCGCCGGTTGTGGGAGCGCGCTCCTGAGCGCCGGTATTCCTGGACTCGGCATCGGGGTCATCGGGATCGCATTCGCCTTCGGTGTGGCCGTGGTCACGATAGTGTACGCCATTGGCCATATCTCAGGCTGCCATATCAACCCCGCCGTCACCGTGGGCCTCATGCTCAGCAAACGATTCCCTGCGCACGAGGTTCCCGGCTACATTGCCGCTCAAGTGATCGGCGGTATCCTCGGCGCTGGGGTTCTCTATCTCATCGCTAGTGGGAAGGCCGGCTTCGTCCCCGGTGGTTTCGCCTCCAACGGCTACGGCGACCATTCCCCGGGTGGCTATTCGATGCTGGCCGGCTTCTGCATGGAAACAGTTTTTGCCTTTTTTTTCCTCCTAATCATTCTAGGATCTACGGACAGCCGGGCGCCGCAGGGCTTTGCACCTCTGGCCATCGGTCTCGCCGTGGCCTTGATCAATTGGGCCGGCATCCCGGTCACCAATCTCTCCCTCAACCCTGCTCGTAGCGCAGCCACTGCCGTCTTTGCCGACGGCTGGGCGCTACAACAACTCTGGCTCTTCTGGGTCGCCCCGATCCTGGGCGGCGCCATCGCCGGGGTGGTCTATCCCTTCCTCGCCGGCAACCCACCCAGCAGCGTGAAACGCTAGGGAGCATGCTCTACAGCTAAGAGCGAACTGGTGTAACGCTTAGGGCAGGACCGGGCATCGTGGGCGCAGCAAGGCGCGGGGTCAAACAAGCAATAGATTAGACGCGAGAAAAATCTGCTTGAGGGTTTTATCCGCCGGCATCCATCACGATAAGGCGATGAATAACCGGCGGGACGCACGAGGTGCGATCATACTTCACTGGCGGTGGTGAAATATCCCCGCGCACATTTAAGGCGCGGGGTCGCGCAAGCGAGGTTTGGTGGAGGCGCCGGGAGTTGAACCCGGGTCCGAAGACCTTCCGCACAACGGATCTACATGTGTAGCCGATCGTTTTAGTTTCGCAGCCACCCACGCCCACCGGCTAGCTTAGACTGGCCACTAGCCCAGTATTGTCTCGTCCTCAGCCGCTGAGCACCAGCTTTGGACCAGCCCGCTGTATCGCGCTCCTACCACCCCCGCGGGCCTCAGGTGGAGGAACGTCGCAGTTAATTAAGCTGCGAGTGCCAGTTCTTGATTGGCAGTTACATTTTCCCGGAGGATTTACGAGACCCCGAGAGCTCGACATGCACCGCTGACGTTAGTATCCCCGTCGATTCCGGTCGCCCCCCTTTCGGTCGGATGTTGAAGAAGGCTTCTACCTGCGTTCTCGCATCGCTCCGAAGCTCGACGTACAGAAACAGTACGCCTCGCCCCCTCGCTCGCTGCGGCCTTGCTGGACGGCCATTTTGAACAACCTGCCGGGATGAAGCAGGTTCTTCCGTTCCAACCCAGCTTGTTTCAGATTCTCATGATACCGCACAAGACAATGAGATACCAGATAAGACATTTCCTCTCCCGATATGGACCCATGAATGACATTTGTAGGGATTGCCAGCGGCATCAACATCCTGCTACGCACTCTTGAAGCGCGTCAGTTTTGCGAAGAGTATCGCTGCGAAGGGAAGGGCGAGGCCTAGAAGCAATTGCGCGATGAGAAGCGAGCCGAGCTGGCTATAGTCGGCAGGCGTTTGGATAACGCCCGCGGCCTGGTCACGGACTTCCCGGCTGACCACATAGATGTCGTTCATGTATTTGGTGCCGAGCTGACTCAATGACAAGGCCAGATTCGTAAATGATGCCATCACGGCAAAGAAGGTAGCTTTCAAATTCGCTGGCGCTGAGTTCGCGATCCAGGCCAGCATTGGAATCATTGATATCTGTCCGAGTGGTGACTCCAGCGCCGTATCGATCAGCGCGATGAATCTGGCATCGACAACCCCTCCTGTGATTCTGGCCGTCCATTCGTGCAAGCCATAAAACATGCTCACGATCGGGAGCGTCAGAATGGTTCCGATCACCGTGAGAAACCCCACGACATAGGCAATCGACCGCTCTGCCATGAAGCGGCGAAACACGAACATGCCTGCCAAGGTGAGCGTGCTGCCGATCAGCGAGAGGATGGAGAGGAACTGCTGATCGAACTTCAGCTGGTCGATCATCCACCAGGTCGTCCCTGGCCCGGGCCCTGGGATTGCCCGGAAGATAAAGACGACGACCGCTGTCCCAACCAATGTGAATCGCTTGTCTGGCTCCAGCTCTCGCACCAGCCGTGTCATCAAGAACAAGACGATGGCCATCGAACCGACAAAGACAATCTCTTCACTGTACGAGAAGCCGCCGAATCCGACCGTGAGTGTGAACAAGACAAAGGCGAGGCTTCCACCAAGAATCCACCAGTTGGGCTTAGTCGGCTCATCAGTGTCATCACGCACATTCACCATTTGCTCTGCGTGATCCGTAGAAAAACCTTGCCGGAGGAGTGTGTGTTTCTGTTGCCGCCTCAAAACCCAGGCCAGACCAACGCCGAGTACCGAGACAAACGGGATCACGAGCGCCATCAGATAGACCTGCTTGTAGAGCCGAACGATCTCTGCCTGTGGAAGCCCTTCGACCCCTGTGAAAACATACACGTTGATCATCGCTACCAGAATCCCGCCACCGACAATGGCTACGCGCCCGAGCGTCTGCATGGTGGTGTGCATGAGCTTGAATGTCGGCTGATCGAACGGCTGCCCTCGTTCATCCACCCGTGGTACGGCATCGACTGTCATCGCGTCCGCGACCGCATCTTGCACCACATAGCCGATCGGCCCAAGCAATGTGCTGACCACAAACCAGACTTCAGCCGGCAGGATGGCGGTCATCGCTTCCCGATTCCCGATCAATGCTGCCATGATCGCGAGGCTGGCGGCCAGCAGCCCACCTCCGAAGCCCACAAGCCAACCTTTCCAGCGCCACAACAGATCGACGAGATGTCCGATCGGCATCTTGAGTGCCCAGGGAATGCCGGCCCAAAATCCCAGCGCCGCAAGAAAGGATGCGGAGAGGCCTAAGTAGTCTTTGACAAAGAAGGTCCCGACGATTCCGGTGAGGCCTGAAATCCCGTAGGCCATGTAGACCATGAGCGGCGGCAGATAGGAGAGCCGCATCTCACGGCCAAGGGAAAGGATGTTGCGGTCGATCCACCGGACGAAATGAGTGAACATCCCTACGCCCTGGTGGCCTTACGACGTTCGACCAGCGCCTGCAACTGTATGCGCATCTCGCCGGCCGGCAAACGAGTCCGGTCCCCATGTCCGGCCAGCACCCATTCGAAAGGGCAGTCGAGGAGTTTCTGGATGGAATCCATCAGTACATGCTTCCTCCACACCAGCTGGCTTGGCGCACTGAGCCTCTGCTGTACTGAGTCCCACCAGAGATGATCACCCGTGAAGAGGAACCGACTCTTGAAGAGCAAGGCCATGCTGCCTGCCGTGTGGCCCGGAACAGGAATGATCCGAAACTGCGGCATGACTTGTAGACTGTCAGCCCCTTCAATGATCCATTCCGCATCCGGAGCCGCTTCGATGTCCGCCCGATGAATTATTCGTTTCGCGCCGAAGTGTGCGGCATACTTCTCTGCATCGGCCACATCGTCTTTATGTGTGAGGAAAATGTAGGCGATGCCGCCCTTACGTTCGAAGGCCTCGACGAGATGTTTGAGGTAACGCGGTGAATCGACGAGCCAGTTGCCGTTCGGATGTTCGATAAAGAAGCTATTTGCGCCGAACGACTTCTCTGAATTGAAACCGCAGTACGACACCTCGTCTTCAAGTTGGAGCGGAAAGCTCCCCATGGCTTCTTTCATCCGTAACTTATCGCTGTGCTCGGCACCGATCGAGCCGACCGGGCAGGCGAGGAGAGCCTGATAGGCCTGGTGAGACCGCCCCTCATCGGTCGGCTGTCTGGTGACTGCAGAAAATTTACCGACTTCTTCGAAACTCATCGGCGCCAACTGGCGACAGGTATCGCAGTTGATGCAGGTTGCGTCGACAAAAAAGTTGCCGGCAATATTTGAATCGAGTCGTTTTTTCTCATCGGCCATGGCACAACCCCTATGTCGAGCCTACAGGATGCGGAATACTCTGCCTGTACAAAAAAGTTGAGGTTCAGGCTAAGGCTGAGAGAAAGAGAATCTCGTCTTCACTCAACCTTGACCTCGACCTCAGCCTGCTAGAGCCTTCCTGACTCCTTCTCGCGATCGGCTGCCCGCCAGAGATACCAAGCGGCGGCCGTGCGATAGGGTTTCCAACGTTCCCCATATCGCAGCACTTCCCTCGGTTTCGGCATCGAACGCTTACCATAGGCGATGCGGAATCCGTTGCGCACGCCGAAGTCATCGACCGGCAGAACGTCCGGCCGCCCCAATTGGAAGATCAGCAACATTTCGACTGTCCAACGGCCAACCCCTCGAACCGCAATGAGACGCTCGATAATCGCCTCGTCGTCGAGCTTCCGAGCGACGGCGCCTGTCGGTACAGTGCCATCGAGCGTCTTCGCAGCCAGATCGCGGAGCGCCGCAACCTTGGCTTGTGAAAAGCCTGCACCACGGATCGCCTGCTCGTTCATTGCAAGCAGGTCGTCCGGTTGAGGAAACCGCTTTGTCGGAAACAAGGCTACGAACCGGCGCAGAATACTCTCCGCCGCTTTCTCGTGCAGTTGTTGATAGGCAATCGCCCGTGCCAGCGATTCAAACGGCGACCGCTTCGATCGGGGAGTCAATGTGAAGGGACCGACCTCACGGATCAACCGGCGCATGACCGGATCTGTCTTGGCAAGATGCTTGATTTCCGGCGCCTGTCGATTCGTCTGAAAACCCACGTATCTACCTTAACTATTGTCCCTGGCTCAGAATGGCATCGGCCTCGATTTCGACCAACATGTCAGGATCGATCAACCGTTTCACCTCTACCATCGTCGTCGCAGGCCTGATAGTCCCGAACACTTCACCATGGGCTCGGCCAACATCCTGCCATTGATCGATGTTCACCAGATAGATGCGCGTTCGGACTACATCGGCAAGCGAGGCGCCGGCCTGCTGGAGTGCTGCTTCAATCGTCTTTAACGTCTGAATCGTCTGGGCATAGGGATCCCCCTTGCCGACAAGACCTGCCGCCGTCATGGCCGTCGAGCCGGAAACGGAAATCGAAGAACCGACTCGCACCGCTCGCGAGTACCCAAGCTTACCCTCCCATGGACCACCAGTAGAAATATTCTGCCGCCCCATCGCTTGCCTCCTACATCACAATGCCGCCGCCGGCATGAATATTCTGGCCCGTCAACCACCGTGCCTCTTCACTGACGACGAAAGCTACCACGTCGGCAATATCCTTGGGGAGACCAAGCCGCTTCAATGGCGACAGCTGAATGCCGATCTGGCGGAACTGGTCCGTCATCATGCCAGTCTCGGTAAAGCCCGGTGAGACCGTATTGACGGTAACGCCTCGCGGAGCAAGCTCCTGCGCCAGTCCTCTCGTGTATTGCTCCAGTGCGCCCTTGCTGCCAAGATAGGCCGTCGCACCGGGAAAACTCAAATGGGTTCCATCGGTGGAAATGTTCACGATGCGGCCACCCTCTTTGAGCACGTTGGCCGCTTCCTGCATCGCAAAATAGGGACCCTTGGCGTTCAGGGCAATGATCTGATCGAAGTCAGCCTCGGTCGTATCGAGAAGAGCCCTGGGCATAAATCGCCCGGCATTGTTGACGAGAATATCGAGCCGGCTGAATTGCTTTACCGTCTCGATCACAAGGCGCTGCGCCTCTGCAACCTGACTCATGTCGGATTGGACGGCGACGGCCTTCCCACCCTTGGCTTGAATGCCCGTAACTACTTGATGTGCTTTCTCTGCGCTCGTTCCATAATTCACCACCACAATAGCCCCGTCTTCAGCCAACCGCTCTGCAATTGCTCGCCCGATCCCGCTGGAGGCTCCGGTCACGATCGCAACTTTTCCACTGAGTGACTTCATAATCTTTTCTGTGCCTTTCCTCCGTGCGACTGATGCACATCTTCTCTTCGTTGTCGACGCGTCATCGATTCTACCCTTGGAATGCGACGCGTTTCATTCTTTACCGAAGAAGGGTGACGGTTGTTCCCAGG
>JBAXBK010000024.1:0-49404 GCA_037142015.1 Nitrospira sp.
ATGAAAAGGTGTTGTTGGACCAGAAAAGCGATCTCTGTCTGGTCGTGGGGGACGTCACGTCGACGATGGCCTGTTCCGTTGCCGCGCGCAAGCTGGGAGTGCCTGTGGCGCATGTCGAAGGAGGAATCAGGTCCGGCGATTGGACGATGCCGGAGGAAATCAATCGTGTCGTGACGGATTCGATCACCAATTGGTTTTTTACCTCCAGCGAAACGGCCAACGAAAACTTGCGCCGTTCCGGAGTGACAGAGGATCGCCTGTTCTTCGTCGGCAATCCCATGATCGATACATTGCTGAAACAGATGCCCCATCTGCGGCCACCTGCGTTTTGGAGGAGGCTGGGCTTACAGCCCGGGCAATATTTCGTTGTGACCCTGCATCGTCCGGCAAATGTGGATGGCGAGCAGCAGTTGCTGCACTTGCTCCAGGCCATCGCCGACGGGACGGGTGGCCTGCCGGTGGTGTTTCCGGTCCATCCGCGCACAGCGAAGAATTTGCGTGAACTGCAAGGGCAGATTCCTCCCATGCACTATGTCGATCCGCAGGGCTATCTGGAATTCAACTATCTCGTGAAGCACGCGAGAGGCGTCATCACCGACTCCGGAGGCATTACCGAGGAGACGACCGTGATGGGCGTGCCCTGCCTCACGCTGCTTGACAACACTGAGCGTCCGGAAACAGTTTCCGTGGGCACCAACGAGCTGGTCGGCACCGATCCGGCTAATCTTGGCCCGGCACTCAAGCGAATAATGGAGGGGCGCTGGAAGAAAGGCGCGATTCCTGAAAAATGGGATGGGCGGGCAGCGGTACGAATCGTGGCAAAATTGGAACGCCTGCTCTCAGCAGCCGGTGTAGCCCGCGTCGGCGAATCGGGTGCTACTGTGTCTATCGGGCTGTAGAAAGCAATATAGGCCCACGGAACTTCGATAACCTGTACGTCCTGGAATAAGAGGGAACGCGCTCGAAGCAAATTCTGTAGAGTCTCAAGGCCGGAACCATTCAACGGATTAGCATTTCGCTTTAAGTTAAGGGGATGCGGATCGTGCTCGCTGACCCATCAGTTTCCCCTCATCTCAGTTTTTTGTGTGCAGTTTCAGGCAAGATCAGTAATATGGCAACTGGTCGCACATAGCATTCATATAATGGCTCAACGAACATCAACGAAAAAACCAACTCGGTCCAGGAAGGTCTCGCACAAGATCCTTCAAGGGATCCGGCTGTTTGCCACCGATGTGGACGGTGTCTTGACGGACGCAGGTATGTACTATGCCGAGTCCGGCGATGAGTGGAAGAAGTTCAACACGCGGGATGGCATGGGGATCAAGCTGTTGCAGCGGGCGGGGATCATCACTGCCATTGTCACGCAGGAACGGACGAAGCTGGTGGCGCGGCGTGCCGAGAAGCTCATGATTCCCGAGCTGCACCAGGGGGTGATGGATAAGTTGTCGCTCGTCCGTGACATGGCCTCGCGCCATGGGCTCACACTCAGCCAGGTCGCCTATATTGGTGACGATATCAACGATCTGGAGACGCTGAAGGCAGTGGGGTTTTCCTCAACGCCGGCCGATGGGATGCCCCAGATCGCTGCGGCGGTCGACTATGTCTGTCAGAAGAAAGGTGGGGAGGGAGCGGTTCGGGAAATCATTGAGATGATTCTAGAAGCCCAAAGGTCGAAAGTGGAAAGTGGAAAGTGGAAAATGGAAGGTCTACGTTCTGGGAAACGCTCATAGAATAGGGCAGGAGACTCAGTGTATGGCTGCTCGTAAACCTCGAACTGCATCAGCGTCGGCCACGTTAACCGTCAATTGTTCAACGTCATACGAAAGATAGGTTACATCTATGGCGATTCACGTATCACGTATCACGAATAACAATCTGAAATCCCATCTCTATCCCGTGATCATGGCGGGCGGCAGCGGCACCAGGTTTTGGCCGCTCAGTCGGCAGTTATTTCCCAAACAGCTGCTGCGGATTATGGGGGATGAAACGTTGATTCAGCAGACCATGCGTCGCGTCGTCTGTGCGTCGTCGCCGAACAGGGTGATGATCTCCACGAATCCCGCCCAAGCCGAGTCCATTCGCGTCCAGCTGAGCGAATGGAAAGACGCGCTCAGCGAGAACTTCGTGTTGGAACCGGAAGGCCGCAATACCGCTCCAGCGATTGCCTTGGTGGCCTTAGAACTCGTCCGTCGGGATCCTGACGCGATCATGCTGGTGGTGCCGGCCGATCATATCGTCAAGGGCCAGCGCGCGTTCGATGCGGCGGTTTCGTTGGCGGCAACGCTGGCCCTGCAGGACTATCTGGTGACGTTCGGCATCAAGCCGATTCGTCCGGAAACCGGCTATGGGTACATTAGACCTAACCGGAAAGTGGTGCTGAAGAAACAGGGGGCGCTCAAGGGCCATCCGGTCAGCCGATTCGTGGAGAAACCCAATGCCGCCAAGGCTGCGCAATATCTGAAAGCGGGGGATTATTACTGGAACAGCGGCATGTTCGTGTGGCGCGCTGCGACGATTCTCGATGAAATCAGCCGCCACCAACCGGCCCTCTTTCGTGGGATCGAGCAGATCGGCCAGTTGATACAGGCCGGTGCGTCCAGGCAGACCATCGACGATGCCTACCGGACACTCACGCCGGTCTCGATCGATACGGGAGTCATGGAGCGATCGAAGAAAGCCGCCATCGTGCCCGTGTCCTTCCAGTGGTTTGACGTCGGAAGTTGGGGAAGTCTGGATGAAGTGGCGCCGAAGGATAAGGCCGGCAACGTCGTCGTCGGTCGTGTGGTCGATATCGATAGCCGCAGGTCGATTGTCTACGGGGATCGTCGTCTGGTGGCCACGATCGGGCTCACGGACATGGTGGTGGTCGATACGCCGGACGCCACCCTCGTCTGTCCGAAGTCCCGCGCGCAAGAGGTGAAACAGTTGGTCGACATCCTGAAACGGCAGAAAGCGCCGGAACATCTGGAGCACCTGACCGTGCAGCGACCGTGGGGATCCTATACGATCCTGGAAGAAGGACCGGGGTATAAAGTGAAGCGCGTGACGGTGAAGCCGGGAGGACGGCTCTCGTTACAGCTGCATCACCGACGGAGCGAACATTGGGTGGTGATCACCGGGACGGCGCGAGTGACGAGGGGCGAGGAGGTGTTTGACCTCAAGGTGGGGCATAGTACGGAAATTCCTGTCGAAACCCGTCATCGGTTGGAAAACCCCGGTCAAGAAACCCTGCATATCATTGAAGTACAAAACGGACCCTATCTCGGGGAAGACGATATCGTCCGGTTTCAGGATGATTATGGGCGAAACGTCAAACAGTGATCCGGGATGCGTGATCCGTGATGGGGTGGGATATTCTCTGTCCGCATGACTGATCACGCATCACGCATCACAGGAGTTAGGAATGGGACTATTTCGCGAATATGATCTGCGTGGCATCGTGGGCCAGGAACTCACCGAGGCGATCACGGAGCAGGTGGCCCGTGCCTACTGCACCTATGTCAAAGATCGTGGGGTGAAGACGATCTCCGTCGGGCGCGATGGCCGGCTGAGTTCGCCCGGGCTCCACCAGGCCTTGGTGCGGGGGCTCCTGGCTGGCGGATTGAACGTGGTGGATATCGGGATCTGCCCCTCGCCGCTGGTGTATTTCTCGCTGTTTCAGCTGCCGATTGACGGCGGCATCATGATTACCGGGAGCCACAATGCAGCCGAATACAACGGATTGAAGATCTGTATCGGGAAAGAGGCGATTCATGGCGAGGAGATCCAGGCGCTTCGCGTGGTGATGGAGGCGGGCTCGTTTGTGTCCGGGGCAGGGCAACTCTCGGAGCATCCCATCATTCCCGACTATCTGGCCTATCTCAAGAAGAGCTTTGCTCACGTCAATGCGAAGCGTCTTCATGTGGTGATCGATTGCGGGAACGGGGTGGCGGCCTTGGTGGCCCAACAGGCCTTGGAACTTCTGGGCTGTCGCGTCACCGGGCTCTATTGCGAGCTCGACGGAAGATTTCCGAACCATCATCCGGACCCCACGGTCCTCGAGAATCTCGACGATTTGATTCAAGCGGTCAAGGAGCACAAGGCGGATGCCGGGATCGGCTACGATGGCGATGCCGATCGCATTGGGACGATCGACGAACAGGGCCAGGTGTTGTGGGGCGATCGCCTCATGGTGGTCTACGCCCGCGATATTCTGGCGGCCATGCCGGGGAGCACCATCATCTCCGAGGTCAAATCCTCGCAGAGCCTCTATGACGATATTGCGAAACGGGGGGGGCGGCCGATCATGTGGAAAACCGGCCATTCCTTGATCAAAGCCAAGATGAAAACCGAGCAGGCGGTGTTGGCGGGTGAAATGTCCGGGCACATGTTCTTTGCCGATCGGTATTTCGGGTATGACGATGCGATCTATGCGTCGTGCCGGCTGGTGGAGATTCTGGCCAAGACCACACAGCCACTCTCCGCGTTGGTGGCGGACCTGCCGAAGACCTCCGTCACTCCGGAGATTCGGGTCGACGTGTCGGATGCCATCAAGTTCACGTTAGTCAGACTGGTCCAGGATCGGCTGGCCTTGTGCCTGAAGACCCGTGAGGCGCTTGGTCCTTCGAAGTCGGTGTTGCGTGACGTCATCACGATTGACGGGGTCCGTGCCATCTTCGACGATGGGTGGGGCCTGATCCGAGCCTCCAATACCCAGCCGGCGCTGGTCTTACGTTTTGAAGCCACCTCGCCGGAGCGATTGGCTGTCATCCGCGCCGTCATCGAAGGCGAGCTCCGAGCCGCCCAACAAACCCTTGGCTGCTAGCACGCGCGAAGTGCGAGACATGCGCGACAGGCGCGACAGGCAAGCCGTGCGCGACAGGCGCGACTTGAAATTCAAAGTTGCTGAAACCTCGAACTTCGGACCTCGAACCGTCGTCCATCCCACACGTCCCGCTAGTCCCGCCTTTCCCGCTCGTCTCGCATCCCTCGTGCTGGCTTGCCTGATCCTGGGCACCATGAGCGGGGTGGTTCCGTGGGCTGAGGCTGGGAGCTTGTCCGACAGTGACCTTTCTACTGCGGCGAACGATCCACGACCATCTGCGTCGTTCTCGGCCCGAAATAATCCTCAACGTATTCTAGCGAATACGCCTCCGGTTTTTCCGGGCCTGCGGCCTAGCAGCTGGCCGCACCTCCTTCGCCTCGTCACGAACGGCATTGTCGGACAGGCTCCTAGCAACCTTTCTTCAGCGCGATCTTTCCAAGTCGGGGAACAGCTCACCTACGAAATTTCTTGGTTGTATATGACCGCCGGCACAGCGGTGATGGCAGTCAGTGATGCCGGTACGGGCGGAGACAGGCCGTTGGCAAAATTGATCACCACGGCGCAGTCGAGACCCGCGATCACCAAATTCTTTCCCGTGGATAACCGGGTCGAGTCGATCGTGGATCCTGCCACGCTGCTCCCGGAGCACTTGACTTTCAAGCGGCGAGAAGGGAAGAAAAAAGAAGACTTCGAGTACACATTTAATCAGAAAGAGGGGAAGGTCATAGTTGTCAAAGGCGGGACGACTGAGACATTGGAGATCCCGCCTGGCACTCAAGACGTCATCTCCTGCCTCTATTATGCGCGCAGTGCGTTGTCATTCCAGCCCGGCTCATCTCTGACGATGAATGTGCACCATGATAAAAAGAACCGCGCTATAGAGGCGCGCGTCGAGGAGATCGAGACGGTCAGCGGTCCGTGGGGGGAGGTTGAAACGGCTCGTGTGTTGGTCGTCATGCCGTTCCAAGGTCTCTTTCTGAACCAAGGCAACATCCGGGTGTGGTTTACCAACGATGATCGGCGTATTCCGGTTCGCATGAAGGCCAAGGTCATCATTGGGTCGATTGTGGCCGACCTCGTCAGCGGATTGCCGCCTGCTTCACCGGCGCAATAAGGGCCGCAGCAAGGGCCGCAGCCTTTCATTGCCCGCCTCGTTCAAAACGGTTATACTCATTCCTATCATTATGGGACAGTTTCCTCTTACTTTAAGCAGCTTTATCACTCAGAAGCCGGCGGCTCATCAGGGAGTCACTGGAGAACTTGCCGCGCTTCTGTCCCAGATCGGCCTGGTCGGGAAACTGATTTCACAAGATCTCCGACGAGCAGGGCTGATCGATATCCTGGGAACGACCGGCGAAATCAATGTGCAGGGGGAGACAGTCAAGAAGCTGGATGAGATTGCAAACGAAACCTTTCTAAAGGTATTTCACCAGAACGGACTTGCGTGCGCACTGGCATCGGAAGAGATGGAAAAGCCGGTCCTGCTTCCGGAGAATTGGCCGCAGGCCAAGTACATGCTGCTCTTCGATCCCCTCGATGGCTCATCGAACACGGACTGCAACATGCCGCTCGGCGCGATTTTTTCCGTCGTGACGTCCGGGCACAGCGACCGGATGCCGACCACGGATGACCTTATTCGCAAGGGAACAGAGCAGGTGGCCGCTGGCTATCTCCTCTACGGATCGAGCACGATGTTGGTCTATACAGTTGGACGAGGAGTCCATGGGTTTACGTTGGATCCTGGCATCGGCGAGTATGTTCTGTCTCACGAACAGATCCGCATTCCTACTCGTGGCAAGGTCTATGGCGTGAACGAAGGCAACTATCATAAGTGGCCTGGAGAAATGCAAAAGTATATCGACAGTCTGAAAGTCAAGGATACAGCGACCGGGCGTCCCTATAGCGTACGCTATTCCGGTTGTCTGGTGGCCGACGTACATCGAATTCTCCTCGGGGGAGGCATCTATCTTTATCCCGGTGAGATAGAGAAGCCGGAGGGCAAGCTTCGGTTATTGTACGAAGCGAATCCCTTGGCGATGGTCGTCGAACAAGCGGGCGGTAAGGCCAGCACCGGCGCCATGCGTATCCTCGACGTAGAGGCGAAGCAACTGCATCAACGGGTGCCGTTGATCATCGGCAGTGCGGAAGATGTGCGTGACGCAGAGGCGTTCATGCAAGGCAGACGTTAGTGACCCAGGTGGATAGGCTGAAGGGGTTCAGGCTGAAGTGTTCGGATCTCCGGCCTTCAGCCTAAAAGCCTTCAGCCTGAATGCCTGAGCAGGTAATAACGAATCACGAATCCGAGGGAGGAGAGACATGGCTGATCGGGTACAGGAGATTCTTAGCTGGTACAGCAGCGACAATGCGGGAACAAAAACGAATATCGCCCGTCTGTTGCTTCATGGACAATTGGCAGGGACTGGTAAGTTGGTCATCCTTCCCGTGGACCAAGGATTCGAGCATGGCCCGGCCAGGAGTTTTGCCGCTAATCCTGGAGGATACAGCCCCCTCTATCATTTTCAATTGGCCATCGATGCCGGCTGCAATGCCTACGCTGCGCCGTTGGGATTTCTGGAGGCCGGGGCGAGTCAGTTTGCCGGGCAGATCCCGCTCATTCTGAAACTCAATAGCCACGATACGCTGCACGACGAAAAAGATCCGTTGCCTTCCGTGACGGGCAGCGTGAACGATGCGCTGCGATTAGGCTGTTCAGCTGTGGGTTTCACGATCTATCCGGGGTCGTCGCATTGCAACGCCATGTATGAACAATTGCGCGCGATTGCAGAAGAGGCCAAGGACTGTGGCTTGGCAGTCGTCGTATGGTCGTACCCGCGTGGATCGATACTCAGTAAGGAAGGGGAGACGGCGATCGATGTGGTGGCGTATGCGGCGCAGATTGCGGCCCAGCTCGGCGCCCATTTCATCAAGGTCAAGCTTCCCACTGCGCATCTTGAACAGGCCGCGGCAAAGAAGGTGTACGAATCGGCCAAGATTCCGATCGCGACCCTGGCGGAGCGGGTCAAGCATGTGGTGCAGAGCTCGTTCGATGGGCGCCGGATCGTCATTTTCTCCGGAGGGGCCAAGAGCGAGGACCAGCATGTGTTCGAGGAGGCGCGCGCCATTCGTGACGGAGGCGGGTTTGGCTCCATCATAGGGCGAAACTCTTTCCAGCGGCCTAAGGCGGAGGCAATAAAGTTCCTCCATACCATCATGGGAATCTATTCCGGCAAAATACAATGAGCCGGGGGATGTGGCAATTGTGCGTGAATCGTTCGGTCCACGAGGGATGAAGAGCAAGGATCACCTATGAAACTCGTTCGTGCATGGCTGGTTCCAGTTACCTTAGTCACTGGAGGGATCATCATCGGGATCGTGGTGGCTTCCAACATGGGTTGGCTGCAGACTGGCACGGCCGGGCCTGAGCCGATTCCCAGCCCCATCGTTCGTCCTGTGGCGACCGCGCCGCAGCCGCCCATGACAGGGGCAGGGGTGGGCGGGAAAAACTTCGTTGAGATCGCCAAGTCGGTAAAGCCGGCGGTCGTCAACATTTCGGCGACGCGAAGCGGAAAATCAGGAGAAAACCCGCATGGTTCACCGCTCGATGACCCGTTTTTTCGCAAGTTCTTCGGCGATGAATTTTTTAAACGTGATGGCCCGCAGCGTGAGCCAAAAGAGCGCGGCCAGGGGTCCGGGGTCATTGTGGAATCCAATGGTTTGATCGTTACCAACAATCATGTCGTGAGCAAGGCCGACGACATTCGGGTTTTTTTGTCGGACAAGCGGGAGTTTAAGGGCAAGCTGGTCGGCACCGATGCGAAGACGGATATCGCGATCGTGAAAATCGAAGCGACGGGGCTCTCAACCATTCCCTGGGCCGACTCCGATCAACTCGAAGTCGGGGAGTACGTGTTGGCCGTGGGGAGCCCGTTCGGGCTTACCCAGACCGTGACGATGGGAATCGTGAGTGCAGTCGGACGGGCCAGTATGGGTATTGCCGAGTACGAAGACTTCATTCAAACCGATGCGGCGATCAACCCGGGCAATTCCGGAGGCGCGTTGGTTAATGTCCGTGGCGAGTTGGTCGGGATCAATACGGCGATTTTCAGCCAGAGCGGCGGTAGCATGGGGATCGGGTTTGCGGTACCGAGCAATCTGTCACGCGCCATCATGGATCAATTGGTGCGAACAGGGAAAGTCGTCCGTGGCTGGCTCGGTGTCGCAATTCAAGACTTGACTCCTGAGCTGGCCACACAGTTTGGGATCACCGAGACGAAGGGTGTGCTCGTCAGCGATGTCATGGACGATAGCCCCGCGAAGAAAGCAGGATTTGAACGCGCAGATGTCATTATTGAATATGACGGCAAGTCGATGGATTCGCCGACGCATTTGAGGAATGCCGTTGCACAGACTCCGATCGGGAAGAAGGTTTCGGTCAAGTTGATCCGGGACAAGAAGCCTAAGACGATCGAGGTCGCGATAGTGGAACAGCCCAAATCGTTGGGACAGCCAGGCGCAGAGGAGAGCAGAGAGTCATCGGTGCCGACCGGGCTCCTCTCGGATATTGAGGTTCGTGAGCTCAATGAGGAACTGGCGACTCGGTACGGATTGAAGGGTGTCGAGCGCGGTGTGGTGGTGGTCAGGGTCAAGTCCGGAAGTACGGCGGAAGAAATGGGTGTGCGCGAAGGCGACATTATACTCGAAGTCAATCGCAAGGCGGTGAGCTCGCTCAAGTCCTATGAACAAGCTGCTTCCAGCCTTGCCAAGGATCAAGCGGTCCTCTTGCTGCTCAAACGGAAGGGCCAAGCGATCTATCTCACGCTACGGCCGTAGCGTGTGAAGCGAGACGAGCAAGACGGGCGCGACTGGCTGGGAAAGCGCGACTCGCAGGGACAAGGGTTCACACGTGACGCGCATCCCGCATCTCGCATCCCGTCTCACCCGTCCCGCTTTTCTCGCGAGTCTCGCGCGAATGACGGGATACGCTTCACGAGGAACGCGCTTCTATGCGGTCTGTCCACGAAGCTTCATGAATAATGTGGGCTAAGAGGCAGCCTCGCCTATGACTTCGGCACGCTCGCTTCGCACCGAACCGAATTCTCGTCAGGCCCCTCTGGTGGTGGCGCTCGTGCCGGCTGCAGGCCGCGGGCTTCGGATGGGCGGTTCCGTCCCCAAGCAATTTCTGGCGTTAGGTGGTGAGCCGCTCATCGTTCAGTCGCTACGAACCTTGCAAGCCGCTCCCGTGATCGACCGGATCATTCTTGCCGTTCCATCTGCAGATATTGAATATTGCAAGAAGGAGATCGTCTCGCAATATCGCTTCACTAAAGTCATGAAGGTGGTGGCGGGTGGCGCTGAGCGCCAGGATTCGGTACGGCATGCGCTTGCGGAGGTCCCCTCAGACACGGAAATCGTGCTCATCCACGATGCCGTGCGACCTTTTCTAACGATCCGGATGATCACAGAGGTTGTGTCTGCGGCAAGGAAAGAGGGAGCGGCAATTATCGCGCTTCCAATGCGGGATACTGTCAAGCAGGTACGGACGGATGGGATGATTGAGCGAACGGTCGATCGCGCTCCCTTGTGGCTCGCCCAAACTCCGCAGGCCTTTCGACGGGACTGGATCGAGACCGCCCATGGCAAAGCGCATGCCGAAGGGATTCGGGCTACCGACGATGCCTTCTTAGTGGAGTGGCTGGGGCACTCAGTAGCGGTGGTGGAGGGAAGCGGAGAGAACATCAAAGTGACGAGGCCTGAAGACCTGGTGATCGGCGAGGCGATTTTGGCATCGAGGATGAAAGAACGCGAGACTGGCGAGACGAGCGCGAATAGCGAGACAGGTGGGAAGAGCGGGAAAAGTGGGAAAGGCGAGTCTCGCCTGTCGCGCCAGTCTCGCTCGTCTCGTTGACTTATGGGAGAATCTATGGGGATGCGAGTGGGCTGCGGCTACGACGTTCATCCGTTGGGACCAGGACGAAAGCTGATTCTCGGCGGGGTCGAAGTGCCCCACAGCAAGGGATTGCTAGGGCATTCCGATTCCGATGCCTTGGTCCATGCCCTCTGCGATGCGTTGCTCGGAGCGATGGGAGAAGGAGATCTGGGCCGGCACTATCCCAGTTCCGACCAGCGGTTTAAGGACATCTCAAGTCTGAAGCTATTGGAAGATGTCGTCGGGAAAATGCGGGGGAAGGGGTATCGCCTCGTGAACGCCGACACCGTCATTATCGCGCAGGCTCCCCGGCTCAGTTCGTACTTGGTAGCCATGCAAAAGCAAATGGCACAGGTACTCGGGGTCGATCCGGACCTCGTCAACGTCAAAGTGAAGAGCGGAGAAGGAATCGGCATGATCGGCAGGGAGGAAGGAATCGCCGCGCAAGCGGTGTGTTTGATTGAGAAGGTAATTGCCAAGGTAGATAGGCTGAAGGCTGAAGGCTGAAGTGTTTGGAGCTCCGACCTTCGGTCTTCAGCCTGAACCCCTATGAAGTTATGACCTGACGACATTCTGACCCTATGCTCAAGGCCATTAAATCAGACCTACGTGCGATCTTCGATCGAGACCCGGCGGCGACCAGCTGGCTTGAAGTCGTGCTGACCTATGCCGGCTTTCATGCGCTGCTGGCCTACCGCATTTCCCACTGGTTGAAGTCCTACAACGTGCCATTCGTTCCTCGGGCTATTTCTCAGATTGCTCGCTGGTTCACGGGGATCGAAATCCATCCCTCGGCGAAGATCGGCACTGGGTTCTTTATTGATCATGGGATGGGTGTGGTTATCGGCGAAACGGCAGAGATCGGAGATTACGTGACGCTCTTCCAGGGGGTGACCCTTGGAGGGACGGGCAAGGAGCGTGGTAAACGCCATCCCACGCTTGGCAATCACGTGGTCGTCGGGGCTGGCGCCAAAATTCTCGGCGGGATCACGATCGGCGACAATGTGAAGATCGGCGCCAATTCAGTTGTGCTCAAGAACGTCACTGCCAATTCCACCGTCATCGGCGTGCCGGCCCGAGTCATTAAAACTCAAGGCGAACGGCTACCCGACGCCACCATGGACCACAGCAACCTGCCGGACCCAGTCAGTGACCGGCTCTTGGCGCTTGAGCAGGAGTTGATCGAACTCCGCAAGAAACTCGAAAATCAAGAGCCCCCCCGACTGTTCTAGCTGGGCTGGTTCATCTCGTTTATCTGGTTTGTTTGGTTGAATCAGACTAATCGGAGAAACCAGATGAACCAAACAAACCAGATAAACCAAATAAACAAGAGAAACCAGCTTGTTTGGCTTGAGTGTTGGATATGAGAATGCGCCCTGCGGCCCTTTCGGGCCGCAGGGCGAGAGTGTTAGCTCGATAAGCAGGTGCTCATAAACGTTTTCCGTTCGTCGCCTTTGAGGCCCTTCTCACCAGCTACTTTGTTGCAGGACTTCATCTTGCTCTGCTGACTGCTCGGCTGAGTCCCACCTACCTTCGTCGGCTTTGCTGAAAGGCATTCTTTCATGAAGGCCTTTCGCTCATCGCCCTTCCCTTCACCCAATCCTTTTTCGTTCGCTTGTGCGTTGCATGCAGCCATCTTGCTTTGCTTCGCGGGCTCCGCGATGGCAAACGGCGCGATGCACAGCCCAGACACAAAGAGGGATACCGCCACGATACCGGCTGTCTTTGTCATATGCATCTCCTTTGGTGAGAGTGGGGGGTTGAAAATGTGCAGAGCATACCAAATATTATCAGTCGTGTCTCTATACATTTTCGGAATACTCATAAACCAACCATTTCATCTGTGACCCCGCTGTAGTCGCAGATGATTCACTCACGCGAGACGAGCGAGACTGGGAAGCGGATGGAAGTTCGAGGTATTCCGGGCTTTGACCCCCGAGCTTCATGTTTCAGCTCATACATCAGACGATGGTTCTGTCCGTCTCGCCCGTCCCGCCTTTCCCGCTCGTCGCGCATCCCTATTCGTAATCTACGCGCATGAGACAGAGTCCATGAGGGGGAGCGGTCTGGCCCGCTGCAGACCGATCACGCGCCCGCAGAACCTCTGTGAGGCTGTCGGGGGTTCGTTTCCCCAGCCCCACTTCGACCAGCGTTCCGACTATGGCTCGAACCATGTGTTTCAGAAATCGGTCGGCGTAGGCCTCGATGAAGATCTGGTCGTCGTGGCGGATGATCGCGAGTCGTTGCAGATGGCAGATGGGATTCTTGTTGTCCGTGAGACTTCCTTCGAAGGAGGAAAAGTCTTGTGTCCCGATCAGCGTCGCGGCTGCCTGTTGCATGGCCGTTTCATCCAGCGGTTTGTAGATGTGCCAGACGAATGCGCGATCGATGGTGGGGCGGGCCGGTCGATAAAGAAGACGATAGGTGTAGAGCTTGCCTCGCGCATTGTGTTGGGCATGAAAGTGATCGTCCATAAGGGTAGAGGAACGAACGACAATGTCTTTCGGCAGCACGGCATTGAGCGCTCTCATCCAGTTGGATTCCGGCCAATCCTGGTCCGTGCGAAAACTTGCCACTTGCCCATGCGCATGCACGCCGGAGTCTGTGCGGCCTGCGCCGATGACGGATACTGTGGCTTGGCTCACTTGCAGGATGGCCCGCTCGACTGCTTCTTGGATCGTAGGTTGGTCAGGTTGGCGTTGCCAACCGGCATAGCAGGTCCCATCGTATTCCAGGACTAACTTGACCGTGGGCATCGGCGTGGGAGATAGAACAGTGCGGGGGTCATCGCGTGGCGAGTTTCGCGGAGGCGAGGAAGGACTTGATGCCTTCCATGAGTGCTTCCGCCACGCGCGTGGTGAAGCGGGTGGTTCGGAGCATCTCTTCTTCATCAGTGTTCGAGATAAAAGCAATTTCAGCCAGGATGCTGGGCATGCTGGTGAAACGGAGAACGTAGAAGGGCGCGGTCTTCACCCCATGGTCCAGCAAATCATAGTGGCCGTTCAGGTTGGTCACCATGGCTTCCTTGGCGGTCCAGGCAAGTTCAAGGGACTCTTCGATCTTCTTTGCGGTCAGGAGATCGGCGACGAGATATTCCCATCCCACGCCCGTGTTGTTGAGCGGGGTTCCATTTTCTCGGGCCGCCACTTCGAGTGCTCGTTGATCCTTTGCTTCTCCGAAATGATAGATTTCAATCCCTTTGACCGAGCGTTGCGGGTGTGAGTTGACATGGATCGACACGAAGAGATCCGCTCCCACCCCATTGGCAAACTTCGCCCGGTCTTCCAACTCAACGAATTGGTCTCGCTCACGGGTCATGAGGACGCGGACTCCCGGCTGCCGGCTCAAGAGGTCGCGCAGTTTCAACGCGACTTTCAGCGTAATGTCCTTTTCTTCTGTCCCACGCTGCCCACGTGCGCCAGAATCTCTCCCGCCGTGCCCTGGATCGATCACGATGGTTGTAAACGACTTGGTCCGCGGCTGAGCAGGTTGCGGAGGAGTAGGGTATGGAAGTCCTAGGCCGGGTGTCGATTCAACAGACGGAGGCGCCATCGGATGGTTTGAAGGCACCACATCGATGACAAGCCGGTGAGGATTCGTCAATGTGAGCAACTTATAGCGTTGAAATGAACCAGCTGGGAGAGAGACTTCAACAGATTGTTCAGATGATTGGCTGATGATAAACGGCTTGGCAACCCGACCGGCTGTCAGCGCCATTTTGGCGGAATGGCTCAAGGTGGCGTTGGGAATTTGGATGGTGATTCCCTCGGCCTGGAGTTGGGGATGTTTGTTGGGGCGGGCCTTGGCGTCGAGATCGAGCACGAGTCTCGTTAGTCCCGGCGAGCTGGCTGTCCGGAGGTTCTGTATCGTCGTCAGGCCGATCGCAGAGGGAGATAGGTGGACACGTGAAGTGCGCATCCGGTTGGGCTTGGCAGGAGATTCCTGCCGGGCGGCGCTCGTTGCCGCGAATGCATGGCCGGCGTGAAACAGATTGAGGGCATGCCCAGGGAGATCGAAGAGTCCGACCAGGAAGGCGATGGTGAGGATGCGCCACAGGGCTGATCGCATGGGTGTTTACTGCGTGTGATGGGATATAGAGTTTTTCTCAGATGTGTGCGCCGTTGTCAAGGGGATCGGCCATACATGAGCGAGACGGGCGAGACTGGCGGGAAAAGCGCGACTCGAAGTTCGAGATGCGGGATTCGGGATGCGGGATGCGGGATGCGGGATGCGGGATGCGGGATGCGGGATGCGGGATACGAGATATCCCGCATCCACTTGTCGCGCGCCACATGGAGCCGATTGACAGTAGGCGGCGTGAGCAGTAGGGTCACTGATTATGGCACTTCACCTCATTGTCGACGGCTACAATCTCTTGGCTCAGACAGGCCGGATCGGAGCCGGGACGAGCCTGCATTCCGAGATGGCGCGCGAGTCGTTCCTGCGCGATCTGGCGGCGTATCGCCAACGAAAATCCCATGCGATCACGGTGGTCTTCGATGGGTGGGAACGGGGATGGGGCACGGAGCAGCGGGAACATCGGCTCGGTCTAGAGATTATCTTCTCTCGCAGGGGAGAAAAAGCCGACCAGGTGATTCAACGCCTGGCTGCAGAATTCGGGTCCGCCTGCGCGGTGGTGAGTTCCGATCGTGAAATTATCGACGTTGCGAGGGCGCAGGGGGCCTTCGTGATGAAGGCTCAGGAGTTTATCGGGAAACTACAGGGGCCGTCGAGCGTGATCAGCTCGTCTCTTCACAAAGAACTGGATACCGGAGAGGATGTTGGACCGAAGCGTGGCCCTGACAAGAAGGGAAACCCTCGTAAGTTACCGAAGTCCCAACGGCAGCGTAGCAGGCAGCTCAAGCGATTTTGAACAGGCGCTTCGCGTTCTCGGTGGTGATACGTCCGATGCGGTCGATCGACATGCCCGGCGCATCGGCATGAAGCTCCGCCAGCTTTTGCGCGACGAATGACACGTAGGCCGGTTCGTTCCGTGTGCCTCGATGAGGGATGGGCGTCAAGTACGGGCAGTCGGTTTCGATTAGGAGCCGGTCCAGCGGAGCGATTTTTGCGATCTCCCGGAGCATCGTTGCATTTTGAAACGTGAGAATCCCGGAGAACGAGAGATAAAACCCTAAGTCCAGCGCATCTTTTGCCAGCCACGCATCTCCCGAGAAGCAGTGAAAGACCCCGCCGACTTCTGACGCTTTCTCTTCTTTCAAAATCGTAATCGTATCTTCCTGGGCCTCCCGTGTGTGGATGATTACGGGAAGATTCAACTCGCGTGCGAGCTGAATCTGTTCGCGGAATCGTTCGCGCTGTTCCTTCGGCGACGAATGATTGTAGTGGTAGTCGAGGCCGATCTCGCCGTATGCGACTACCTTCTTGTTCTGCGCCAGTCGACGGAAATCGTCGTACCAGTTGGCGAGGATATGTTTTACTTCATGTGGATGGACGCCGATGGAGGCATAGATGAACGAGTGTTGTTCCGCCAGTGCGACCGCTGCCCGGCTGGTCGCCAGATCGCAACCGATGGTGATGAAGGCTTCGACACCGGCTTTCCTGGCGCGAGCAATCATTGCCTCGCGGTCGTCATTGTAGCGGTCATCGTCCAGATGGGTATGGGTGTCGATCAACATGCCGCGGCATCGTAGCATGGAGTCAGGCTGTTCAGGAAGTATGTGGTTTCAGGCGAGACGGGCGAGACAGGCGGGAGAAGCGCGAAACGAAGTTCCGGAAACCTCAAACCTCGAACACTTCCTCATCTCGCCCGTCCCGCTTTTCCCGCTCGTCGCGCATCCTAGGCGGGTTTGGTCACGATCATATCGGCCAGTTCTGTGAGTAAGGCTTCTGTCTCATCCCAGCCGAGACAGGCATCGGTGATGGAGACGCCGTGGGCCAGGGAGATGCCTTGTTTCCAGGTCTGTTTGCCGGGGTTGAGATTACTTTCGAGCATGAGGCCCATGATGGATTGCCGGCTACCGCGGAATTGGCGGAGAACATCGCGCGCGACCAAGCTTTGGCGCCGATGATCTTTGCTGGAGTTGTCATGCGAACAGTCGATCATGATGGGACGGGCAATTCCCTCGCTTGCGACAATGGCTTCTGCGCGAGCCACGTGTTCGGCTTCATAGTTGGTTTTTCCTCCCCCGCCTCTCAACACGATATGGCGATCTGGGTTGCCCATGGTCTTGATGATGGAAGTGAGCCCATCGGCGTTGATACCCAGAAAATGATGAGGCTGTTTCGCGGCGACCATGGCATTCCATGCCACCTGAAGATTGCCCTCTGTGCCGTTCTTGAATCCGACCGGCATAGACAGCCCGCTGGCCATCTCCCGGTGCGGCTGGCTTTCGGTGGTGCGGGCGCCGATGGCCACCCAACTCCAGAGATCGGCAATGTATTGGGGGGACACCGGGTCTAAGGCTTCAGCCGCGCAGGGAACCCCGCGTTTGTTGATGTTGAGGAGAATCGTTCGCGCGAGTTCCATTCCGGTGGCGATATCGCAGGTGCCGTCCAGATGTGGATCGTTGATCAGGCCTTTCCATCCGACTGTGGTACGGGGCTTTTCAAAGTAGGTGCGCATGACGATGAGCAACCGGTCGCGCAACGCATCCGCTACTGGTTTCAATCGGTCGGCATATTCATAGGCGGCCTCTGGATCATGGATGGAGCAGGGTCCGACGATCACCAGTAGGCGATCACGATCTTGGCCGTGCAGAATATGGCGAATGGCATCCCTGGTTTCAACAACCAGCGCGGCGGCTTGGTCGGTAATCGGCAGTTTTGACTTAACCGTTCGCGGCGAGGGCAGCGGTTTGATTTCAATGATATGTTGGTTATCGAGAGGTCTCTGCATGGTCTTGTCTTTTCATCCAGGAATGGCCTTTAGTGTAGCGTGACGGTGGCGATCCGCAGTCGAACGTATAAAATATATCGGATATTATAGAAAATATCTACCGGAGGAGGCGCCCAGGGCTGGAGATGATCGGAAGGGCTCCCTTGTTCAGTTGTTTGACAAGCCTTGAAAGCCTATGGTACGTAGCTCGCTCTCTATGACCCTGCTCACTTCTATACGACGCCTGCCCGGCCTTCTTCGGGGTGCTGTGGCGATCGGACTGGTTCTGCTCTTGCTCGCCATTGCGCCGTTTGCAGTGGCGCAGGATGTCCATCACGAGTTGGCGGCGGCTGACCACGATGGGCACGAGCATTCCGATAACGATCTCTGCCAGTGGTTACAGCATCACACGGCTGGTTCACTCGATGTCGATCTTTCCCATCTGAGTGTCTGCGACCTTGTCCGCAATCAGGATCCCCCTATCGAATCAGTTCTTCTTTCGGTCGATCTCTCGGACGTCGGTCCTTCCCGCGCGCCTCCCTGCTCCTAACCACCTGAACCGCTTGCAATGTGCGCTGCTTCGCCGGTGGACGCTGTCCACGGAAAGCTGGTGCACGCATCATTCACGTTGTATTGAGCTGCAGAGGTGCGAGGTTGCGTACTATTCCTCTTGGCCTATGGATTGGGCTCATAAGCACTTTCGCTGTGGTGATGTCCTGTGTGTCCGGCGTAGGCGAGGCTGTCTCTGCGGCGAACGATGAAACCCGCACGATCACTGGCCTGGTTCAGAATCAGGATCTCCGCCGGGTGGATCAAGCCATCGTGCAGGTGCGCGATCCGGAAGGCAACGTCGTGACGCAAGGGGTCACGAACCAGGCCGGGGAATTCACCGTGACGGTCCCGCAAGAGGGCACGTATTCCGTCAGTGCGGTTCAGGATACCTATAAGAGCGAATTTGTGGTGGTGAAGATCGGTACGGAGCGGGCAGCTCCGGTGACACTCACTCTCTCGGTGACGCAAGACATTGCCCTGGAGATCGTCTCTCCCTTGCCGGCTATTCAGTACAAAGCCTCAAGCGAGACCTATCAACTCAGTCGCAAGGACATCGAAACCCTGCCTAAGGGGAACAACAATGATGTCTATGAGGTACTGGCCACGGTCCCTAGCGTGGCCTATGGGGCGCTGAAGCAGACACACATTCGGCAGGATCATGCGAATCAGCAGTATCGTATCGACGGCATCCCCATTCCCGATACGGTCAGCGGGTCGTTTGCCGATATCGTTCCCCCGCGGGCCTGGGAGAGGGCCGATATCATCCTCGGCGGAATGGAAGCGCAGTACGGGAATAAGACGACATTACTCGTGGATATTACGAGCAAGAGCGGTACGAAACCGGGTTTCGGCTCTATGCAGCTCTTCGGCGGATCTAATCAAACACTGAACCCGTCGTTTGAATATGGAGGCACCGTCGGAGAAAAGTTTCGTTACTATGCCTTGAATAGCTTCATCACCACGAATCGCGGCTTGGAACCGCCGACGCTGGGCTATACGAACAACCACAATCAGAGCGAAAAGAACAATACGTATCTGCGGGGCGATTTCCAGCATGACAATCGCAATAACTTCAGTTGGATTTATCTCAATTCGGTGGCGAAGTACCAGATCCCGACGATTCCCAACCTCACGGCTAATCCGGATGTGCTGACACTGCTTCAGGCGCAGGACCCGACCTTTAATCCGGTGGCCTCACAGTCCGTCAATCAGTACCAGAAGGAAAACAATCAATACTCTCAATTGGTCTGGCGGCATGACCTGGACGCTGTGAAGTTCTTCAGCCTGGGGCTCTATTTCCGGAGAGGGGAGGCGGACTTTCATACGCCTGCGAACAATGCGTTAGCCTTTGCCGACAATGTCAACAGTGCCCAAACGGCGAACCAAAAGCGAACGGCCTATACAGGAGGTGGACGGTTGGACCATACCTGGATACTCAACAGTCAGCATCTCCTAAAAACAGGGTTCCAGGTCGACTACACCAACGCGAGCAACCAGGCACAGATTTTTGCGTTCGACAACAGCGGCGGGGCTCCGGCGGGGCCGGTTCTCTCTTTGCAGTCTTCCAATCGGAATATCCAGTGGCGGGAGGAGTTCTGGATTCAGGACCAGTGGAGTCCGCATGACCAGTGGACATTCAATTTGGGTGTGAGAGGTGACATCATTCAGGGGTTTTATAACGAAGGGCAAGTCAGTCCCCGTCTTGGCGCCACCTACAAACACAATCAATCGAACGTGTTCCATGCCTATTATGGCAGGCTGTTCACCCCGCCGAATGTCGAGCAGATCGCATTTGTGAATCTCAATACACAGAACACCACGGCCGCTCCGGACGACCCGACCGGCTTTCGGCCTCGGGCGGAGCGATCACATTATTTCGAAGTCGGGAGCTATCACGCGCTCGGCCGGTATGCCACGTTCCAACTGACGGGCTACTACAAGCTCGATCACTATATGTCGGACGCAGGTCAGTTCGGCAGCACCCCTATGCTGAACTTTTTTGCGTTCCAAAACGGGTGGAAACGGGGAATCGATGGAGCGTTGAAGGTGCAATTCACCGATAAGTTGATCGGGCGCGGGAATGTGGGCTGGGGGCAATGCAAGGGATACGGGCTGCAGTCGGGGCAATATCTTCTCGACAACAAACAAATCGCCGATATCAATTCACCGGGCGGGGTCTTTTGCGACCACTCGCAGTTCGTGACGAGTTCGGCTGTCGTGACGTATCGGATTCTGGAGCGAACAAACCTGACCGGCCAGATGTTGTACGGATATGGCTTTCGATCGTCAGCCGACGCCGATGCAAAAACGAATTCCTCTCACGTTCCTTCCTATACTGTATACAATGCCTCGCTGACGCATGTGATCCCGCTGCCCTGGGACAATCAAAAGATGCTGCTCGGCTTTGACATCATCAATCTGCTCGACCAGCAGTACTTCTATAACACCGGTGAAGGGAGCATCGGGCTAGGGATTGCGCATGCGGGAACGCCGAGGTCGTACTTCTTCCGTGCGCAATGGTTCTTTTAGCCGGACGTTGAAACAAGCCATCAACTGCGTCATCGGCTTGACGACATCCTCAACGGGAGCCGGCTAGCGCGTGAGGTTGGGCGGGGGGGGGAATTTATCACGTTTGAGCATCCAGCAGTCGATAGGGTAGGATACACAAATTATGAGACCATTTCTCGCGATATCACTTGGGATAGTTTTGGCTTGGCCAGCTTCTGCTCATGCCGCGGTCGGCGATGAGGCCACACATGAGATGGATCACAACGAAGATGTATTGGAGTTACCGGAAGTTCATGTCCACGGGTTGTCCCTGAACAAAGATCAGCAGCTCGGTCCGGTCGCCAAATCGACCCCCTGGCCCGGCATTCCCCCCTCGCTGGACGGCAAGGAACTCGATGACTGGATGAAAGCCCGCATGATGGTCTCGAAAGATGCCAAAGTGACGGTTGTTGTCCTGGAGCCGGCCAAGCATCGGGAGCTCACCATCGCCGGCATGGCTGCATTGAATAAATGGACCTTCGAGCCCCAGTTGAAAGGCGATGAACCGATCGACGGGGAGCTGACCGTGCGCATCCATTTCCGCACTCGCTGAGTGATAAAGGCAGGTCAATGGTCATTGGTCAATAGGTATTTGAGATGGGAACAGTGCATATGAGGTTCTATTTTCCCCCGTTGACCGTTGACCATCGACCATGAACCGATCATGAACTGGGATGAATCTCTCTTTCGCGCCATCAACGGGTTGGCCGGGCAGTCGGACTGGATAGATGGATTGGCGCTTAGTCTTTCCAATTCAAGCTTGCTGTGGGTTCCTGGCATCTTGCTGACTGGCTTTTGGCTATGGCTATCGTGGCGGGAGGCGTTGTTGGCAGCCCCGGTTCTGGCAGCATCCATCGGCCTGTTGGATTTCGTCGGAGCGCGGATCAAAGATCTTGCTGCTCGGCCACGACCCTGCATGGTGTTTCCGGATATCCATCAGATCGAAGGCTGCGGCAAGACCTTTGGGTTTCCGTCGAATCACGCCATCAATACCGCGACGGCGGCAGCCTTTCTCCAGGTGCTCTATCCACGGTCAGGCTGGGTGAGTTGGCCTCTGGTCGGACTGATCGGTCTGTCGCGTGTGTATATCGGGGCCCATTACGTCACGGACGTACTGGGAGGTTGGGTAATCGGCGGCTTGTTCGGCGCAGGAGCCGCGTGGCTGCTCTTGCGCTACTCTCGTGTCCGCTCTTCGCTCCCAAGAGCCGTGAACCGTGAATCGTGAGACGTGAATCGAGGGGCAGTCGTGAAGCTCCGAAAACAAGAACTTCAGACCTCGAACCGTCGCCCGGCGCACACGTCACGCGAGTCTCGCTCCTCGCGCTTGTCGCGCGCCACCCCGCCATTTCGTGACGAACCGTCATGAATAATGCGGGCTAGTGGTCTCAAGACATCCTAATAGCTCTGCCTGACAGCGCTCCTGGTCGTAGCCTCGTCCGATCAACACGATCGCGTGGTTCGGTTCGTCAAGCAATGTGATCGGCGTAATGGTCGCGTTGCCTGGAGGGGCGTATTGAAACTCTTGGAGTTCCGGTCCCTTGGCGAAGCGGAAGAAGCCTTTCGCCCGCTCTAGTTCAGGGGGCAGGGTCTTCATCCAGCGAAGAAATCGTTCAAAGTTCAACGGGCCAGGCAGCCGAACCGTTGTGGCGATGGGATGATACGAGGCCCGCTTGTTCGTTGTGGACGAGCGAGGCACTCCGAATTCCACATTCACCGCCTGTGCCGACGGCCTGCGGGTGATTGGTTCGAGCAGCGATGAGGGATCTATCCTGGCATGACTGGCTTCCCAGGCCCGCGCGTAGGGATTCTGCTCGATGATCGAGGTCTTGAATGCTTCCCAATGTCCGGGAACATAGAGGTCTCGTTTATTGAGAATGAGTTCATCGGCGCAGCGAATTGCCTGCCTGGTGACAAATCCCCCCATACTCTCCCTATCTGTCGGGATTGGGTGCAGTAAGGCTATGACTTTTTCTAAGCGCGTGAGGCGCGCGGTGTAAAGATCCGTGACGCCATCGATCACTTCAGCCGGATCGGCCATGCCGGAGCATTCCAGAATAATCACATCCGACTCATAATCCCGTACCAGTTGTGCGATCCCCCAGGATAAATCCTCCTTCGTATCGCAACAGACGCAGCCTCCGGCGAGGTTCATCACTTGTTCAGCGATGGTCCCCGCGCGGGGGCCGTCGATGCTGACTTCTCCGGCTTCGTTCATCAAGACGCCGGCCCGCTTGCCCTGGCTCTTCCAATGTTCCAGCAGCCTCATTAAGAGGGTGGTTTTTCCCGCGCCGAGGGAACCGCAGAGGACATAGAATGGAACTGGAGTCGTGGTCATTGTCTCATACCAGATGATTCGCGAACACGTCTGCTGCAACTATCGATGTCGACTTAAGCGTGACGGGCGAGACTGGCGTGAAAAGCGCGACAGGAAGTTCGAAGTTCCGGAAACCTCGAATTTCGGACTTCGAACTCTTACCCGTCTCGCCTGTCTCGCCTTTCCCGCTCGTCCCGCGCGGTTAATGGTGCCCATGCACGAGTCCCTCGTCCTGGTGTTGCTGTGCCAACGAGGTGAGATCGCAGTGGATTTCGTCATGGTGGCAACAGTGGGTCCCCATCTGAATCGTCATATGTTTGATGCCAAAATCTGCGCTCACCTTGGCGCGGATGGTGTGAAGTAAGTTGTTGGTCAGCGCCGAATCGTCTCCATCGACGAGTATATGACAGGTCATCATTATTAGCCGAGGTTCGACCGCCCAGATATGGAGGTCGTGGACATTTTTTACGCCGGGGATCGCTTCGATGGTCGCAGCCACATGTGAGGCGCTGATCTTCGGTGGGGTCGATTCCAACAAGACGTCCAGCGATTCCTTAAACAGCGGCCAGGCCCCTTTGGCAATGGCTGCGACAACCAGCAAGCTGACCAATGGATCGAGAACAGTCCATCCGGTCAGTAAGATGGCTCCGCCGCTGATGACGACGCCCAGGGACACCCAAGCATCACCCAGCATGTGCCAAAAGGCGCTGCGGATATTGAGATCGTCCTTGGCTCCGCGCTGCAACAGAAGGGCGATACTCAGATTGGCGACGAAACTCAGGGCGGCAATTGCCATGACCCAGCCGCCGTCCACCGGGACGGGCTGCAGTAGTCGCTTGAACCCCACGAGTGCAATGCCGAGGGCCGTGAGCAACAGGATGAACGAATTCAAGAACGCCGCAATGATACCGGCTCGGTGATACCCGAATGTTTTGGCTTCTGTGGCAGGCCTGGCCGTAAGGAGATGGGCGTAGAGGGCAAGAAACAGCGCGCCTTGGTCGACGAAGTTATGGCCCGCATCGCTCATGAGTCCGATACTGTCGAGTATCCATCCGCCGATAAACTCAGCGACGATAATGACCGCATTCAGCGCCAGCGAGAGGTATAGCCGGCTGCGGAGATGTTCATAGGAAGCATGAGCGCTCATACGTAATAGTGTCGCATGTGGGCGCCGAAGCGGCAAGCGATCCGGATACTTCTTTGCAGTCAGGTAACTACTCAGGTATTCAGGCTGAAGTGTTCGCAAATCCGACCTTCAGTCTTCGGCCTTCGGTCTAAACCCCTTCAGCCTATCTACCTGAGTAGTCAGGAAGTCAGCGGGGTTCGCTGCTTGGGTTTTTCCGAAGGCGCTCGCTCAGGACGGGGTACGTGGCTTGGCTTACCCCAAAATTTCCGCTGGCTGGATCGGAGACAATCACGCGCAGCGTCATGCCGTCAGGCGCATCTTGTGTGGGGGGAACGAAGAACGGGGCCTCGAAGCTGGCTCGGTCGTTATTGTAAAACAACTGGAGTCGTTCAAGAACCCGCTCTCCAATCATGAGCTCACCATAGATGTGAAGCTTCCGGGAGTCCCAGTCCCCGTGTGGGCGAACCAGCGCTCCGGACAATGTTCGGACTGAGGCGCGCAGGGTCACATCGTCTTTGGCGATCAACGGCTCGCCTTGTCTCGGATGTTCGATCTGGACGATGTACCCGTAGAGATGAAGGACAATTCCATCACTGGTCAAGTTTTGTCCGGGAATGAGCCACACCGTCGTGGAGGCGCGCTGGGAAGACGCCGGGTGGGCGAGCGGCCCTTCGGCAGTCACTTCAACCAGTGTGGGGTGGAGTAAGTTGACGGTTGCAGTAAAGGCTGCAGCAGGCCGGGAGCTATAGTGCGGCTCCTCCATGAGACGCGGTGTCCGCATGATTTGATTTTGGTCGCCGGCTGCGCCTTGTTGAATGCCGGTGGCCAGGATTTGTTTGGTGACTACGTCCGTGATCGTCACGCGAGCGCCGCCGACCTCTTTTCCCAACACCATCGCGCCATGGCCCACAACGCGGACTAAGATGGTCGTCGGTGTTGAATCGTTGAGCTGAGTGTCTGGTGGGAACGCCTCAATGGTAGGGACCGCGAAACAAGGAACTGGGATGAGGCATGCAGCAATGGCCAGGATCAGCTGCAGGCGGCGGGTCATTTCACTTTCGTGCCCGGTTCGACGTCTTCCAGGAGCGTAACAAGGCCCCGGACCTCACTGTCGCCTGCCGCGAGGACCATGCCTTGCGATTCGATGCCCATCAACTTCGCTGGTTTTAAGTTGGCGACGATGACGATGGTCTTTCCGATCAAGGCCTCTGGCTCATATTTCTTTCCGATGCCGGCGACGATCTGCCGCTGCTCCGTTCCCTCTCCAAGACTGACTTGCAGTTTGAGGAGCTTTTCCGATTTTGGCACGCGTTCCGCACTGATGACCTTCGCGGTCTTGAGCTGAATCTTCATGAATTCGTCGATGGTGATCTGCGCCACAGCAGAGGCTAGAGGCGCGGGGCTAGAGGCGTTGGGCGTCGCAGTCGGCGGTACGACAGTTGGGGCCAGTACAACGGTGGTTGGCTGGGAAGGAATCGGTGTGTCACTCACGGTTTTGGCTCCTTGTGGTTTTGATTCGATACGGGGGAAGAGACTTGGGCCCTTGCAGATCTTTGTCTCAACGAGCGGGGTCTCCCATTTATAGGCTGTTTGTGGTATCGGCTTTGAAAAGTCGAACGAAAGGCCGAGTTGCTGGGCCAACTGTCCGGCCGTCTGGGGCATGTAGGGATAGATGAGGGCCGAGAGCAATCGCAGCGCCCTCGACGCTGTATTCAGAACAGTGTTAAGGCGCGGGCGATTCTCAGGATTCTTGGCGAGTTGCCAGGGTGCAGCCTTGTCGATGTATTCGTCGCACAGGCCGATGAGTTCCCATATGGCTTGGAGATTTTCCCGCAAGGCGAGTGCGCGATAGCCCTGATCGATTCGTTCAGGGAGGCCTGTCGCTGTTACGGCGATCAGGGCTTCAAGCTCGGGAAGAGCCGGCGTGCCAACCGCGGGAATCGTGCTGTCGGAGAATCGCTCGATCATGGTGAGGGTGCGGCTGAGGAGATTCCCGATCCCATTCGCTAAATCGCTATTAATGTTGGTGACCATTGCAGATTGTGAAAAGTCGCCGTCTTGACCGAACGGCACTTCTCGAAATAAGAAGTAACGGAATGCATCGGCACCGAATTCATCGACCATCTTGTTGGGATCGACGACGTTGCCGCGGCTCTTCGACATCTTTTCTCCATCAACCGTCCACCAGCCGTGGGCAAAGATCGTATTCGGCAGGGGAAGATTGAGGGCCATCAGCATCGTGGACCAGTAGACAGCGTGGGTGGTGAGAATGTCTTTTCCGACCAGATGGACCGAAGCAGGCCAGTACTGCTCTCGTGATGGTGTAGGTCTGAGATATTCCAATGCGGAGACATAATTCACCAGCGCGTCGAACCAGACGTAGGTGACGTAGTCTTTATCGAACGGCAGTTCGACGCCCCAGGAGAGTCTAGATTTGGGTCGTGAGATCGAGAGGTCGCCGAGCTTCTGGGTGGTCAAGAATCCCAAGACCTCATTGCGGCGTGACTCAGGGCGGATGAAGTTCGGATGCTCCCGGATGTGGCCGATCAGGCGATCCTGATATTGGCCCATCTTGAAAAAATAGTTGTGCTCGCTAATACGTTCGACGGGTCGTTTGCAGTCTGGGCAGAGGCCCCTCTCGACGTCTTTCTCCGTCCAAAACCGCTCATCAAATGTGCAATACCATCCAGTGTAATCATCCTTGTAAATCAGTTTCTTAGCATGAAGTTCCTCAAGGTATCGTTGAACGATAAACTTATGCGGCGCATCTGTCGTTCTGATGAAAGCATCGTTGGAAATGTGTAGCCGTTTCCAAAGGGTCTGGAACTGCGGCGCCAGCTTGTCGCAATGGGCTTGCGGGTCGATGCCGGCTTTGGCCGCAGCCTGCTGAACCTTTTGCCCATGTTCATCGAGCCCGGTGAGAAAGAAGACGTCTCGCCCGCTCAGGCGCCAGTAGCGAGCAAGGACATCGGCAGCCACGGTCGTATAGGCATGTCCGATGTGCGGCACATCGTTCACGTAATAGATCGGTGTCGTGATGTAGAAGCTGTCGGGGGTACTCATCTAGGAGCCTGTCCGGCATTGACCTTTCTACTGCGGCGAACGATGTCCAGGCATATGCTTTGTTCTCGGCCCCGAAAAATCCTCAACGTATTCCATCGAATACGCCTCCGGTTTTTCGGGGCCTGCGGTCGCGCATCTGCCTGCCCCTCCTTCGCCTCGTGACGAACGGCAATGTCGGACAGGCTCCTGGTGTGACAAAAGATATCAGGTAATAAATGGCGAAAGCTAGGAGCCTGCATGTCTAGGACAAGCCCGGTCTTTCTGGTCTCTCTGGTCTGTCTCGTCCATTTGGTTGAACCAAACAAACAAGACAAACCAAATAAACCAAATAACGGTCTTCTTCTGTTGGCGGGCTAGACAGGGGTGCCGGCAGGCGCGAGTGTGAGCGCTTCGCGCAGACGGAGCAAAATCATTTCCAGCGCCATGTGGAGATTGAGGTGCCGCGTGGCGCGTTGCTCGGTCATTTCAATCTCACGGAGCAGGTTCAATAGTGCATCGGTGTTGGCCTGTTGCGCATAAGTTTCGAGCGTCGCGAGGTCATCAAGGTTGAGTATCTGGTCGCGGTCTCCTTCGACTTGAATCAAGACGAGGTCGCGAATCCAACGAGCCAGCCAGGCGAGCATGTCCTGTGCGCGATCGGCCTTCGCAATCGTTTCCGCCGAAGACAGGATGGATCCGATCGATTGCAAGGATTGGGGGCGGACTAAGTCTACGAGTTCCTGTTGGCGCGCACGAGTGTCTTTCACATCGGCAGTGAGGGCTTCTCCGAGGCGGCCTTCGCTGATGATGGCGAGGAACCGCGCGTCTGATGGCGGGATTTCTCGTTTCAGGATGAGTGCCGCTTCTACCTGTGTGCGAGCCGGTGTCGTAAAGCGAAGGGCCTGACAGCGTGACCGGATGGTCGCCGGGAGGGCTGCGGGACGACTTGAGATGACAAGGAAGAGACTATGCGCAGGCGGCTCCTCCAGCGTTTTCAACAGTGCGTTGGCCGCGCCGATCGTCATGCGGTCAGCGTTGTCGATCAAACAGATTTTTCGTTCGCCGATGAGTGGACGATACATGATCTGGTGCTCGATCTCGCGGACTTGCTCAATTTTTATTTGCTGAGTGGCCTGTTCCTGGTCCGGCTCGATGACGAAAAAGTCCGGGTGCGTGCGGGCCTCGATCTGTTGGCAGGACCGGCAGGCGCCGCAACTGTCGAGACCGTTCGTTTCCGGGGGCCGTTCACAGTTGAGCGCTTGCGCAAGGCGAATGGCCGTCAATCGTTTCCCGATTGCCTCCTCGCCGTGGAACAGATAGGCGTGAGCCAATCGCTCATGGGTGACGGCGGATTGTAAGAAAGCGATGGATTGTTGATGTCCGATACAGTCGTGAAATGGCATGTTAGCCCGCATTATTCATGACAATTCGTCGCGAAATCGCTGAGCCGCGTCGCGAGTCCGCCGACCGAAGGCTCGTCGTAGCAGCGGATCGGCGATTGTAGCAGAAGTGTTCATGAATAATGCGGGTTAGCTCCGGCGGCGTGAAGGGCTGCGCGGTCGAGCGATCCAGCCTACCACGATCTCAGTGAGCTCGTCCTGCACTTCTTGCGCAGGCCGATTCGCATTCACGATGGTCATGCGTCCAGGCTCTTCCGCTGCGAGCGCCAAAAATCCTCTGCGTACCTTTCGATGAAAACGTTCTGTCTCACGATCCAGCCGATTCTGTTCTCCACGATCAGCTCGCCGTCTGGCCAGGCCCACTGATACCGGGAGGTCAAGTACAAGAGTGAGATCCGGCGTGAGCCCGCCGGTTGCAACCTCGTTGGCCGCTCGCAGCCACTGCAGATCGAGGCCGCGGGCGAACCCTTGATAGGCAAACGTAGAATCAGAAAACCGGTCGCAGAGCACCACGGTACCGCGCCGTAATGCCGGCCTGATGAGATGCGTGACGTGCTGACATCTCGCAGCGAGGATCAGCAGAGCTTCGGCCTGAGGCGTGACTGGTTCGTGAGAAGATGGCGTGAGGAGGATGTGGCGGATGGCTTCGGCGGTAGCAGTGCCACCTGGTTCTCTGGTTTGGAGTACGCGGAACCCTGCCCGATCGAGCAGCTCCGCGAGGTGGCGAATTTGGGTACTTTTCCCGCTGCCTTCGATTCCCTCCAGAGTAATAAACAGGCCGGGAGGCTGTTGCTTCTTCGTCCCCATCGCTTGGCACTCTCGTCGGTAAAGAAAACGGGCGGGATGGTATTCCAAGTTGTTGAAAATAGCAAGAAAAGGCTTGCGAGGCCCTCGTCACTCTCTGTATGATGACCGTCTACCTTTCTCGGCTCATAGTTATGCTGAAAACCTTGCTAAAACGCTACTTTCTGACGGGCTTGCTCGTGATTATCCCCATCTGGGGAACTATCCTCATTTTGAAGGCCCTTTTCGTGGCTGTCGATGGGATTCTCGGTGATCTTTTGGCCCGGTTAGTGCCGAGTCATTATGTGCCGGGCCTGGGAATTCTGGCATTGATCGTCTTGGTCTTTACAGTCGGGCTGCTTGCCACCAATTTTATAGGCCGGCAAATCGTAAAGTGGTGGGAAGAATTATTGAATCGTGTGCCGCTCGTCCGGGGAATTTACTCGACGTTGAAGTCCATGATGGATATTTTGGCGCTCTCTGAGCACGCGTCATACAACCGCGTCGTGTTGATTCAATTTCCCAAAAATGGCCACTATTGTATAGCGTTCGTGACGGGGGTGACTAAAGGGGAGATGCAAGACCTCGCGCAAGAACCGCTGATCCATGTGTATGTGCCGACGTCGCCGAATCCGACGTCCGGCTATTTCCTGTTGGTGCCGGAACATGAAGTCACGTCCGTCGACATGAGCGTAGAAGAGGCGATGAAGCTCATCGTCTCAGGCGGGCTCTGCTCACCGTCCACATCGCTGGCATCGGCTGTGACTACCGCGACAAAATGGGGTTCGGTCAAACAGCCTGAAACGGGGGTGCCGATCGGATGAAGCGTCCACGGTCCACTGAAGTTTCAACGGTGAAGAAGCCGGTCAGCTCCGATCAGCAGGGGAAGATGGCCGGTCTTGCGGTGGTCGTGATGGCTGCCGGGCTTGGGAAGCGTATGCGCTCAAAGCAGGCGAAGGTGCTGCATCCGGTGGCTGGTCAGGCGATGGTGCTCTATTCGGTCGGACTGGGATTGCGCGTCGCCGGAGATCGTGTGGCTGTCGTGGTGGGGCATCAGGCCGATCTGGTTCGTCAGGTGATCGATCGCGCGACGTCGGGGAAGAGCGGCAGCTCTCCCGTTGCCATTGTTGAGCAGCGGGAGCAATTGGGCACAGGCCATGCGGTCCTGCAGAGCCGTCCGGTGTTTGCGGTGGGTAAGCGGGGCAGCCCATCAAGATATTTGATCTTGAACGGCGATACGCCGTTACTTCAGGAAACAACCGTGCGCGAACTTCTTCGCGTTCATGAAGCGGAAGGCGCAACTGTCACTATTCTGACCGCAGTGCTTGCAGACGCAAGCGGATACGGACGGGTCGTGCGAACGAATTCAGCCGAGGGGGGGGTCTCTTGTATTGTCGAAGATCGTGACGCCAACGCAGAGGAGCAAGCGATCCGTGAAATCAACGTGGGCACCTATGTGGTCGACGGAGAGTTTCTCTTCAGTGCCTTGGAAAAACTCGATCCCAGCAATGCCCAAGGGGAATATTACTTGACGGATATCGTCCGTCTCGCGGAACGTGCCGGACGGCGTGTGGCCGCTGTGGTCCTTGACAATCCAGACGAAGGACTTGGTGTGAACACGCGCCGGCAGCTTGCTGAAGCTGAGCAGGTCGTGCGGCAGCAGATTCGCGATCGATGGCTGGACGCTGGTGTGACGATGATCGATCCGGCCTCAACCTGGATTGATGCGGCGGTCACGATTGGAAGAGACACAGTGTTGTATCCCAGCGTGATGCTCGAAGGGACCACGGCCATTGGGGAAGATTGTGTGCTGCGTGCTTGTACACGGCTGACGAATTGCATCGTCGGCAATGGCGTTGAGGTTCTCGATCACTGCGTATTTACCGATTCTCGCATTGAGGACGATGCGCACCTGGGCCCGTTCGTCCATCTGCGTCCCGGTGTGGTGGTGCGGAAGAAGGCCAAGGTCGGAAATTTCGTCGAGATGAAAAAAACCGATCTGGGCGAAGGATCGAAGGCGAACCATCTGAGCTACCTGGGAGACGCAAAGATTGGAAAAGGAGTCAACATTGGCGCCGGCACCATCACATGTAACTACGATGGTCTGCAGAAATTTCAGACGGTGATCGGAGACGGGGTTTTTCTTGGCAGCGACACGCAGTTGATTGCGCCGGTGACAATCGGGGCAGGGGCCATCATCGCAGCCGGCACCACGGTTACGGAGGATGTGCCGGCGGGTGCCTTGGTGATTGGGCGTGTGCCTCAAGTGAATCGTGCAGGGTGGGCGGCGCGCCGGCGGGCGCTGCAAACCGGCGTGAACCGTGACGCGTTAAACGTGAAACGTGAAACGAAGCGCTCGGTCCTTACGAAGAAACGACCGTCGGCTTCAAATGGTAGGCAACTGAAGAAACGCAGTAGGGGGTAAGTTATGTGTGGAATCGTCGGATACGTGGGTGATCAAGAGACGGTCCCGATTCTGATCGGCGGGCTTGCCAAGCTGGAGTATCGAGGCTACGACTCAGCAGGGGTCGCGGTGTTGCAAGGCGACAAAATTGAAATTCGGCGTACGGTCGGCAAACTGGCCAATCTTCAGAAATCGCTCAAGGAGAAAGAACTCAAGGGCACTGTGGGAATCGGCCACACGCGGTGGGCGACGCACGGGAAGCCTTCGGAGCAAAACGCCCATCCTCACCGCTCGAAAGGCTGTGTGCTGGTGCACAACGGCATCATTGAAAACTATCAGCCGCTGAAACAGCAATTGGAGGCAGAGGGGTACAAGTTTCATTCGGAAACGGATACGGAAGTCGTGGCGCATCTGATCGATAAATATCTTCAGCAGGGTATGAAGCTGACTGAGGCGGTACGAGCTGCTACGAAGGACATTCGAGGGAGCTATGCGCTTGCCGTCATTTCAGAGCGGGAACCGGGGACGATGGTCGCGGCGCGCTCCGGGTGTCCGTTGGTCGTGGGGAAAACCGCCAAAGCATCCTTTGTCGCGTCCGATGTCATGGCCATGCTCGCCTATACCCGTGACGTCACCTATCTCGAAGAAGGCGATGTCGCAGTCCTGACCGCGGCCGACATCCATTTCACCGATATCGAAAGCCGGCCTGTTAAACGGAAGTTGACGAAGATTACCTGGGACGAATCTGCAGCGGAAAAGAGCGGATACCCGCATTTTATGCTGAAGGAGATTCACGAACAGCCGCAGACGATTCTCGACACGATGCGCGGGCGCTACTCCTACGATACCGGCGAGGCGGATCTGCCGGATATCGGATTGACGCCCAAAGAGTTTACCTCGGTTGGGCGGATCTGGATCGTGGCCTGTGGCACTTCGTGGCATTCCGGGCTGGTGGGGAAGTATCTGTTGGAGGAGATGGTTCGTACGCCGGTGCAGGTCGATATCGGCAGCGAATTTCGCTACCGCGATCCGCTGGTCGGGAAGGATGATCTTTTTATCACCATCTCGCAGTCCGGCGAGACGGCTGACACGTTGGCCGCCGCGCGTGAAGCCAAGGAGAAAGGAGCGCGTGTCGTCTCAATCGTGAATGTGGTGGGAAGCACCCTGGCTCGCGAATCGGACGGCGTGCTCTACACGCATTGTGGGCCTGAAATTGGCGTTGCTTCGACTAAGGCCTTCACCGCGCAGCTGACGGCGCTCTACCTGTTGGCGCTGCATTTGGGTCGCGTGCGTGGAACCCTGTCTGTTGCGGACGGCAAAGCTTGGCTCGATCGTCTGGTCAGGCTTCCGGTATTGGTCGAGCGGGTGCTCAGTCGAGAGGCGGAGATTGTCGCGATTGCCAAGAGGTATCACAAGAAGCGGAACTTTTTGTTCCTCGGCCGCGGCATCAACTTCCCGATCGCGCTCGAAGGAGCATTGAAGCTGAAAGAGGTCTCCTATATCCATGCCGAAGGCTATGCCGCGGGAGAGATGAAGCACGGTCCGATCGCGCTCATCGATAAGGATATGCCGGTGGTCGTCTTGGCGCCGAAGGATCGGTTGTACGAAAAAACCGTGAGTAATCTGATGGAAGTGAAAGCCCGGCACGCGCCGGTCATCGCGTTCGTAGCGGAAGGTGAGCGAGAGTTGGGGAGGATCGCCGATGCGGTGTTCACGATTCCCGACACCCATCCACTGCTCTCGCCGATTTTATTTACGATTCCGCTCCAGCTCTTGGCGTATCATATTGCCGTGCTGCGCGGCGCGGATGTGGATCAGCCACGGAACCTGGCCAAAAGCGTGACAGTAGAATGAGTAGGATGTTGAAAATGGCTTCCAGCGGCGTTCTCAGTCGTCCGTCTCCCTGCGACGTACCCCTGAGGGTACGCCTCAGTCGCCGGACTCCCTGCGGCCTTGCTGGAAGACCATTTTGAACATCCTCACAGAGAGAGAAGGGGAAGAGAGCGTGGAAATTACGAAACAAGAAGTTGAAAAAGTTGCGAAGCTGGCGCGGCTGGAGTTGACGGATATCGAGAAGGCGGCGTTCGCGAAACAATTGGGCCAGATTCTCACGCACGTAGAGACACTGAAGCAGTATGACACCACAGGCGTCGAACCGACGGCGACGGTGCTTGGACAAGTCAATGTGTTTCGTCCCGACATTGCGCGGACGTCCCTGTCCGTCGAGCGCGCGGTGGCGAATGCACCGGAGTCGGCCGACGGGTTTTTTGTCGTGCCGAAAATTATCGAAGATCGTGAACGGTGATGAGTGATGCGTGATGAGTTGGAATACATGAAGGCGTCTCAAGCCTGAACACACGTCACCCATCACTGATCACCCAGCACAAGGAGAAAACATGTTCAGGCAAATGTTGCGGTCTAAAATCCATCGGGCCACGGTGACGGAGTCCTGCCTCGACTACGAAGGCAGTCTGACGATCGACGAGGATCTGATGGATGCAGCGGGAATTTTGCCCTATGAGGCGATCGTCTGCTCCAATCTGAATAATGGCGAACGGTTTATGACCTATGCCATGGCGGGCAAACGCGGTGCGGGTGAGATCATCCTCAATGGGCCGACGGCAAGGAAAGGCGCAGTCCGCGATCAGATTATCATCTTCTGTTATGAGTATTACTCAGACGAGGAAATCAAGCGGCATGTCCCCAAGATCGTTCAAGTTAACGAGAAGAACAGGATTGTTGCCGGAAAGACGAAACGCTGATGTCGCTTCACAAGCTTTCACTCTACGAGCTCCATGAGAAATTCACTGCCGGCGAGGTCACGGCAGTGGAGATCGTGCGGGCCTATGGCTTGCGGATCGGCCAGGTGGAGCCCAAAGTAAAGGCCTACGTCACGCAAGTCAAAGATGCGGCGGTTGCGCAAGCCGGCGCGCTCGATAATTCCTTGAAGGGGTGGCGTAAGACTTTGCCGATGATGGGTATGCCGTTGGCGATCAAAGACAATATTTGTACCGAGGGGGTGCTCACCACCTGCGCATCCCGTATGCTCGGGAACTTCGTTCCGCCATACGATGCGACCGTGATAGCCAAACTGCGCACGCAGGGATATCTGCTGCTCGGGAAAACAAACCTCGATGAATTTGCAATGGGCTCATCAACCGAGAATTCCGCCATTGGCCCCAGCCGTAATCCCTGGAATTTGCAGTGTGTGCCTGGTGGATCCAGCGGAGGATCCGCAGCGGCTGTCGCAGCCGACGAATGTGCTGCGGCGTTGGGGTCCGATACGGGCGGGTCGATCCGCCAGCCTGCGGCGTTCTGTGGGGTAGTGGGTCTCAAGCCGACCTACGGACGGGTCTCACGATACGGGTTGATCGCCTTTGCCTCTTCGCTCGATCAAATCGGGCCGATTACAAAAGATGTGAGGGATGCCGCCTTCCTCCTCGGAGCCATTGCCGGTCACGATCCGTTGGATTCGACCTCGACCGATGCCCCGGTTCCGGACTATATGAAGGCGCTCAAGAGAAAAGATCTCAAGAAGCTGAAGGTCGGCGTGCCGGTCGAGTTTTTTGCGGAAGGGTTGGACCCTGAAGTAGAGCAGGCGGTGCGGGCTGCGATTCAGGAACTGAAAGCCCTCGGTGGGGAGATCAAAGAAATTCAGTTGCCGCGGACAGATGCGGCAGTAGCCGTCTACTATGTGATTGCCACGGCCGAAGCCAGCTCGAATCTGGCGCGATATGACGGGGTAAAGTTCGGGCTTCGCGCCAAAGAGACCAAAGACCTGCTCGAGTTGTATATGAAGACGCGGCAGGAAGGCTTTGGGCCGGAAGTGAAACGGCGGATCATGCTGGGAACCTATGTCCTCAGCGCCGGGTATTATGATGCCTATTATGGCAAGGCCCAGACAGTACGGACATTGATTCGCCAGGATTTCGAGGCGGCGTTTCAGGACGTCGATCTCATCGTGACGCCCGTGACACCCACGCCCGCATTCAAGTTTGGAGCGAAGAGCGACGACCCGCTCCAGATGTATTTATCGGACATTTTCACCATTTCAGCGAATCTCGCCGGTGTGCCGGCGATTTCGTTGCCCTGCGGATTCAGTCAGGCAGGGCTTCCCATCGGCTTGCAGTTGATCGGTCGCCCTTTCGAAGAAGAGACGCTCTTGCGAGCGGCCTACGCTTACGAACAGAGTACGCAATGGCGAACGAAAAAGCCGGTAATACGGTGAATCGTGAATCGTGAATCGTTAAACGTGAGACGTAAAAGGCTGGAAAGAATACAGGAGCTGATCCGCATCTTCAGTGGGTCGCGTTTCACGTTTAACGGTTCACGTCTTACGGAGGTTCTATGACATTTGTTGAAATCGCAGCCATCCTTGTGGCTGTGGCGTTTGCGGTGCTGGTGGGTTTTCTCGTGCCCATGCTGGTTCAAATTCGTAAGACCGTGGCGGAGTCTGAACAGCTTCTCGCCAAAATGAACCACGATTTGCCACCGCTGATTGACGAACTCCGGACGATGAGTCACAAGGTGAACGATCTGGCCGAACAGGCCCGCGGAGGAGTTGAGCATGCAACCGTTCTATTGCATGCGGTCGGGGAAGTGGGGGAGTCGGTGCAACAGGTTCACAATGTCGTTCGAGGCTCAAGCGGATCGATGTTGACCAATGTGGCAAGTGTGGTTGCAGGATTTAAAGCTGCAACCCAAGTTATGAAGGAACGGTTTCGAGAAGAAGGAGGGCATCAAAATGGCGGATGATCGAGGTTCTTCATCAGCGGGGGTCTTGCTCGCATTTTTGAGCGGCGTGGCGCTAGGCACGGTGGCGGCGTTATTGCTGACTCCACAGACCGGGCGTGAGTCGCGCGAGCAGTTACGTGGCTATGCCCGTCGCGCAGAAGGCAATCTGCGGGATCTGGCAGGCAGCGCAGGCGAAACGTTTGAGGAGGTCGTGGGGGAAGGGAAGGAATTTGTGGATTCGAAGAAGGCGATTCTGCGCGAAGCGTTCGACGCCGGCCGCGAGGCGATGCGACGCGAGCGCGACCGGTTGCATGAGGAAGGCCGCGGCTAAACGATGATCTACGAAGTCGTCATCGGCGTGGAGGTGCATGCGCAGCTGCGGACGAAGTCCAAGCTGTTTTGTGGCTGCGGGACGGTGTTCGGGCTCACGGCCAATAGCCAGACCTGTCCCTTGTGTTTGGGGCTCCCCGGCACGTTGCCGGTGATCAACCAGGCGGCGGTGGAAATGGCGGTGCGTGCGGGGCTGGCGCTGAATTGCACGATTGCGGCGAATAATCTCTTTGCGCGTAAGAACTATTTCTACCCGGATCTGCCCAAGGGCTATCAGATTTCGCAGTACGAAGCGCCGATCTGCGAGCATGGCTGGATCGAGATTGTGGCGAGCGAAGGCAAGAGGCGCGTCCGTATCCGTCGCGCCCATCTGGAAGAAGATGCAGGGAAGAGCGTCCACGTCGCCGGCGCCAACGGGAGCCGAGTCGATTTGAATCGGGCGGGAACTCCGTTGCTGGAAATCGTGACGGAGCCGGACTTGCGGTCGGCCGATGAAGTCGTCGCCTATTTGAAGGGCCTCCGCGATGTGCTCATGTATCTCGAAGTCTGCGACGGCAATATGGATGAAGGGAGTTTTCGCTGCGAGCCGAATCTCTCGCTCCGGCCGTTGGGGCAGAAGGAGTTTGGCACAAAGGTCGAGCTCAAGAACATCAATTCGTTCAAGTTCGTCAAGGATGCCATCGAATACGAGATCAAGCGCCAGACGAAGGTGTTGAGCGAGGGCGGCAAGATCAATCAGGAGACCCGCCTCTGGAATCTCGACCGCGGCGAGACGGCGGTGATGCGCTCCAAAGAGGAGGCGCACGACTATCGCTACTTCCCCGATCCCGATCTGGTGCCCCTCAAACTCGAAAAGGAGTGGATCGAAGGCTGTCGTAAACAGGCAATCGAATTGCCGGCTGCCCGGCTGAAGCGATTTGTCAGCGAGTTTGGGCTGTCCGAGTACGATGCCGGGGTGTTGACGGCGTCGAAGGCGGTGGCCGATTACTTCGAATCCTGTCTGAAGCTGTTCAATCAGCCTAAGACGGTGAGCAATTGGGTCATGGGCGAACTCACCAGAGAGCTGAATAATTCAGGGACTGATGCCAGCGCCTCACCTGTTTCGCCCGAACGGCTTGTCAGTCTTCTTCAGTTGGTTGATCAAGGGACGATCAGTTTGAAAGTCGCGCGCGAGATATTCCCCGAGGTCTACAGTAGCGGGAAGACACCGGAGCAGATTGTTCAAGAGAAGGGGCTCGTGCAAGTCTCCGACGAAGGGGCGCTCGACAAAATTATCGGCGATGTGCTCGCGAAGAATCCAACGCAAGTGGCGCAGTTCAAAGAGGGCAAGCAGCAAGTGCTTGGATTCCTGGTCGGGCAGGTGATGAAGGCGAGCAGTGGAAAGGCGAATCCTGGAAAGGTGAATGAGCTGCTAAAGAAGCGGTTAGGATGAGCGCGGGTCCTGTCGCCGACCAGCCCGTCCGTCCTCGCACCCCGCCCGGTGTAGGAGGGGAGGGGTGGCCCGTTAGTCTCCTTTGCTCGCGCAACGCGCGCCCTCGGAAGGGCCTCGTTGGACGCGCGCAGTTAGAGACCGATCGGGCCATCCCCTGTAATAGTAGTAGAAGGAAAATAAAGGCGGACGGGCTTCCAGGTCGGCGCCACCCGCGCCCAAGGTGGTGGGTATGAGAGCGACTCGAAGAGATCAAGGGACCGCAGATTGTCGATTCGTGGAGGCCTCTGACGACCGAGGAGGAATGATATGGCAGCGACCGTGGCCGGAATGACCAAACATGAACTGAAGGAAATTATCGAATCGACGGTCGAGCAGAAACTGCTAGAGCTATTAGGCGATCCTGACCAGGATCTTGTGCTGAAAAAGTCAGTCAAGGTTCGGTTGCTTCGCCAACGAAAAGCCGTAGCCTCAGGTCAACGCGGTGAGTCGTTATCCGTGATTGCGAAGCGGTTGGGACTTGGCTGAGAATATGTATCGTGTTCGCCTTCTGGATGCGGCCACGAGGGAATTGGCAAAGCTTGATAAGTCGGTGGCTCGGAGGATTGTCGAGCGGGTCAATTGGCTGGCGGAGAATCTTGAGAGTGTCCATCTTAAAACCCTCACAGGAGAATTTGAAGGGTTGTTCAAGTTACGTGTTGGCGACTATCGCGTGGTCTACGAATTGATTCACAACGAGCAGATGATCATCGTTTATATGATTGGTCATCGACGGGAGATTTACCGGAAGAGATAGTGGAAGCAGTTCATGAAGAGGATGGAGTAACAAATGAGCGGGATTCGAGAGATCAAGGGACGGCAGATGTTGGGTTCGCGGGGGAATAGTTGATCGATGAGATTCGAAGGAGAGTTGCGCGGGGAGACTTTGAATTCTCCCAACATGCTGTCGATCAGGCGATCATTCGCCACATTTCAGTGCAGGAGTTGCGAGAGACCATTGCTGGCGGCGAAGTTATTGAGGTTTACCCAGAAGACAAGTATGGTTCCAGCTGTTTGATCTTCGGAATGACGAGGGTGGGTCGTCCCATTCATGTTCAATGCAGTGACCCAAGCAGGCCCACAGTGAAGATTGTTACGGTCTATGAACCAGCCCCTGCCCTTTGGATCGAGTTCAAGGTGAGGAGGCCATAGCATGAAGTGCGATCTGTGTGGATCACCGATGAATGAGCAGACGGTGACCTATACGATTCAAGTGGATGACAAATTAGTTGTCGTCGAACATGTGCCTGCTAAGGTTTGTGACCAATGTGGGGAACGGCTGTATAGTCCTGAAACCGTTGAGCGGTTACAGAAGACGGTGTGGGAACAGCAGTCGCCGTCGAGAGTTCTCCAAACGCCTGTGTTTGACTTTGCGGCGAAGTAGAGGATCTTTTCAGCAGCCTGATGGGGGGAGCATGAGCGCGATTCGAGAGATCAAAGGACGGCAGATTTTGGATTCACGGGGGAATCCGACGATCGAGGCGGAGGTCACGCTGGACAGTGGGGCTTGTGGGAGGGCGGCGGTGCCGTCCGGGGCCTCGACCGGCGAGAAAGAAGCGATTGAACTACGAGATGGCGACAAGAAGCGCTGGATGGGGAAAGGCGTTTCGAAGGCCGTGGCCAACATCAGCAAGCTGATCGCGCCGGAGCTGTTAGGGAGGGAAGCGTTCGACCAAGTCGGCATCGATCAGACGATGATCGATCTGGATGGCACGAAAACGAAGGGCAAGCTCGGCGCCAACGCTATTCTTGGTGTGTCGCTGGCCGTGGCGAAGGCGGCGGCGGCGGAAACAGGCCAGCCACTCTACCGGTACCTTGGCGGCACGAATGCACGGGTGCTGCCGGTGCCGCTCATGAACATCATCAACGGCGGAGCCCATGCCGACAATCGCTTGGACCTGCAAGAATTCATGATCATGCCGGTGGGGGCGACAAGTTTCAGCGAGGCATTCCGGATGGCGACGGAGGTGTTTCACACGCTTAAGTCGTTGTTGAAGAAAAAAGGCTTGAACACGGCGGTCGGTGACGAAGGCGGGTTTGCGCCGGACCTCCAATCGAACGAAGAGGCGCTCAGTCTGATCATGCAGGCGATCGAAGCGGCCGGCTACAAACCGGGGCGCGATATTGCCCTCGCATTGGACTGTGCGGCCAGCGAACTCTATGAAAAGGGCCGGTACCTCCTTGAAGCGGAAAAGAACCCTGAGCGCTCCTCCGAGGAGATGATCAGTTACTATGGGAAGCTCGTGGATCGCTATCCGATTCTCTCCATCGAAGATGGGTTGAGCGAATTGGATTGGAAGGGCTGGAAGATGATGACGGAGAAGCTGGGCAAGCGGGTTCAATTGGTCGGAGACGATATCTTCGTGACCAATGTGGAAATTTTTGCCAAAGGGATCAAGGAAGGGATCGCCAACTCCATTCTGATCAAGCTCAACCAGATCGGCACGTTGACGGAAACGCTGGAGGCGATTGAGCTGGCGAAACGGTCAGGCTATACGGCGATCATTTCGCATCGATCCGGTGAAACGGAGGATACGACGATTGCGGATGTGGCAGTCGCCACGAACAGCGGTCTCATCAAGACCGGGTCGCTGTCCCGAACGGATCGCGTGGCCAAATATAATCAGTTGCTTCGGATCGAAGAAGAGCTGGGATCGAACGCAGTCTACCGGGGTCGTGAGGCGATGCCGGGGCGATCCTGATCATGAGTAACCGACGATGATCATTAAGCGGAATCGGGGACGGCAGTGGCTCGATTGGCAGCGTCGCCTGGTAACCAGCGCGCACTATATCGGAGCTGCGGTGTGCCTGCTGTTGTTGGTTGTCTTGGTCTTTGGCGACATGGGTCTCCTGCGCTACATCTCCATGCGCGAACATGCCCAACAGCTGGACCTTGATCTGCAAGAGCTGCAACGGACGACCAACGGGCTTCGGGTAGACGTCGATCGCTTGGAACACGATCCCGCGAAAATCGAACGGTTGGCGCGAGAACAGCTCGGCTATGTGCGCAAAGGTGAAACCGTGTATCAATTGGTTCCATCACCCTCACAGGAGCGGCCACGTCCGTAGCACAATGAAGTTTGGCACAGTGGCGATTATTGGACGTCCGAACGTCGGCAAGTCGACCTTGCTCAATCGATTGCTTGAGCAGAAGATCGCGATTGTCTCGGACAAGCCGCAAACGACGAGGACGAGAATTCTGGGGGTCTTGCATGCGCCGGGCGCGCAGATTGCCTTGCTTGATACGCCGGGGCTGCACAAGCCGCAACATCTGCTCAATCGTCGCATGGTCCGCACCACGGTCGAGGTGCTGGAAGAGGCGGACATCTTGTACGTGCTGATGGACACGACGAGTTCTCCTGGCCCCGGCGACCTCTTGGTCCTCGATCATGTGAAAGGGGCGATCAGGAAGCGTCCGCGTCCGGTCATCTTGGTATTGAATAAGGTGGATCTGGTCAATAAGCTCAAGTTGCTGCCGGTGATGGAAACGTACGCCAGGCTATTTGCTTGGACAGATGTGGTGCCGGTATCGGCTGAAACCGGCGATAATGTCGACCGATTGTTGTCCGTGACGGTAGCCCATCTTTCGGACGGGGATGCGGCCTATGATGCAGAGACCGTCACCGATCAATCTATGCGGACCTTGGCGGCTGAGATGATCCGCGAGAAGATTTTGCACCAGACCTATGAAGAAGTACCCTACTCGGTTGCCGTGGAGATTGACGAATTTGTCGAGGAGGGAAAGTTAGCCCGCATCAGCGCAACGGTGCTGGTCGAGCGAGAGTCTCATAAGGCGATTGTGATCGGGAAGCACGGAGAGAGGCTCAAGCAGGTCGGGACCGATGCGCGGCGTGACATGGAACAGATCTTTGGGATGAAAGTATTTCTGCAGCTGTGGGTGAAGGTGCGGGAGGCATGGCGAGAAGATGAGCATGCCCTCACGGAATTAGGATATTAGACAGTAGATAGTAGGTAGTAGATAGTCGTCAAGTTCATAACGTCATCATGTCTCGATCTAAGACTTGATGACTTTTAGACATTCAGACTTTCAGGCGTAGCGTATGACGATGCAACCGACAGAACGTATGACAGAAACGAATCCAACGGATCCTCGCCCTCGTCCAGGGGATAAAGATCTCCTCCGCGATGCGCTGCGTGACCAGGCCGATCGAGGGCGAAGCAAGTTCGATATCGTACTGTTGTCGGTACAACGGCTGTTGCACCGGGGTGCGATCACTAATCTTGCGAAGATGCTGGGCCGGATGCATCAGGCCGACGTGGCGCAAGTGATCATGCATCTGTCGTCCCCCAAAGAAAAGCGGGAAGTCTTCGAGCTGGTGCGAGGCGAGTCGAAGCGCGGTCAAGTGCTGAGCGAGCTCGACAGCGATAGTATCAATCAGGTGCTGGCGGACCTGCTGCATGCAGATATCGCCTGGCTGATCAAAGACCTCGGCCCCGACGACGCGGCCTATCTCCTCGGTGTTTTGCCGGAAGAACGGGCCAAAGAGATCCTTTCGCTGATGCGGGCGGAGGACTCCACAGAAGTTGCCGACCTGTTGAAGTATCCGAAGGATACAGCCGGCGGCATCATGACCACGGAGTTCTTCGCGCTCCCGGAAGATGCGACGGCGCAAGATGCTATCCGGCGTCTCCAGCTGGCGACGGATGCGGAAATGGTGTTCTATATTTATGTGACCGACAAAAATGAGCGTTTGGTCGGGGTGCTCTCCCTGCGGCAGCTGCTGACGGTCCCTCCCGCGACACCGCTGAGAAATATTGCCACGCGAGACGTGATCAGCGTGACGGTCGACATGGACCAGGAAGAAGTCGCCCGTCAGGTAGCGAGTTATAATTTGCTCGCGATTCCGGTTATCGACAACGACAACCGGTTGGTCGGCATTATCACGGTTGACGACGTCGTGGACGTCATCCGCGAAGAAGCGACTGAAGACATGCTGAAGATGGCCGGCGCAATCGAAGAGGACTCGGTTTCAAAATCCTCCAGCCTGGCGTCGGCGAAACACCGGCTTCCATGGCTCTTTACGAATCTCGTCGGCAGCCTGTTATCGGGCGCGATTCTGTGGGAGTTTCGATACACGATTCAGGAAGTGGTGGCCATCGTCAGTTTTATCCCGGTCATCGCCGCCATGGGCGGAAACGTAGGCCTCCAGTCCTCGACCCTCATTATTCGAGGATTGGCGACAGGGCTGATCGAGCTGACGGATGTGCGCACCGTGTTTTTCAGGGAAATCAAGGTCGGATTATTGATGGGGCTCGCCTGCGGCGTGATTCTGACGCTCGTCGGTTGGATTTGGCATCAAGGATTCCTGGGCATGGTCGTGGGGCTCTCACTGATTATCGCGTTCATGGTCTCGACCAGCATGGCGACATTTATGCCGATCTTGCTGAAGCGTATGAATATAGATCCTGCCGTTGCGGCCGGCCCCTTCGTGACGACGGCCAATGACATCACAGGCATTACCATTTATCTCTCCTTGGCCACGTTGTTCATGGAATATCTTCGCTAGCAGGAACCGTAAAACGTAAACCGTGAAACGCGGGACGAGCTGGACGAGCGAGATGGGCGGGACGTGAAACATGGGACGTGAGGCGTGAAGCATGAAACGTGAAACGCAGAACGGGCGAGAAGGGCGGGACTTGCGAGAGAAGCGGGACGGGCGCAACTCGAAGCTCTGGGGTCGAGGTTCCGAACACTTCAGCCTTCAGCCTTCAGCCTGTCTCGCTCGTCTCGCTTTTCCCGCCAGTCCCGCGAATATCCCCTATGCCATTAATTAAGACCGCAGCCATTACGCTGAAAAGCCGGAAGTGGGGCGATGCGGATCGTATTGTGACGTTCTATACCAAGGAGATGGGAAAGGTTCGCGCGGTGGCACGGGGAGCCCGTCGAATGAAGAGCCGGCTCGGCGCATCACTCGAACCGCTCACCATCTGTCACCTGAACCTGTTTGAAAAGTCCGGCGATACGCTCTATCGAGTGTCCCAAGCCGATCTCGTTGAGCCGTTCATGCGGTTTCGCGAAGACTTGACGCTGATGACCGCTGCAGCGCGGATGGTCAATGTGGTGGGTGCAGTGACGCCGGACGGGGACCCGGACCGACAACTCTTTGAGACGCTCGAGCAGGGGTTGCGCGCATTAGTGATGAGCCAGGATCCGGCATTGACAGCGCTGCTGTTTCAGATTCGACTGCTGGGCCTTACCGGGTTTCGTCCTCAGACGGATCACTGTGCCGCTTGTGGCAAGGGTCGCTTGATGGGAGGCCCGCAGTTCTCGCCTCTGTCGGGAGGCCTGGTCTGTACGGTCTGTGCTGCGCGCCAATCCCTTCGCTGTCTGCCGCTCTCGCGAGGAAGTCTGGCATTTCTGCATCAGGCATTGCGGCTCTCACCGGCTGTAGTTGATCGGTTGAAAGCCGCCGGACAAGTTCGGCACGAGGTAGAAAACGCAATTGAAGGGTATGTGACCGTTGTGGCAGGCAGGCAACTGCCTCCTGTGAATTTTCTGTCGTATCCGTCATAAGGAGGTAGATAGGCTGAAGGGATTCAGGCTGAAGGCTATGGGCAGAGGCAGAAGGTTCCGGGCATAGGCTGAGGTTTTTAGACTGAAGGGATTCAGGCTGAAGGCTTCGGGTAGAGGTTGAAGAATGAAGGTAGGATTTCGGAGGTCCGGACACTTCAGCCTGAATCCCTAGTTACCTTGCAAGAAGGAATTCATAAAGATGACAGAGACGGTGTGTGAACCGAGAGACATGTCCTGGATTGAGAAGGGTGTGTTGGGTATCGAATGGAACGATGGGCACAAGGCTGTCTATCCCGTGAGGTATCTCCGCCAGCAATGTCCCTGTGCAGCCTGCGTGGACGAGTGGTCTGGTGCACGGCGTTTGCAACCGGACGATGTGCCCCTCTTGATCATGTTGCAAGATGTGCAGCCGGTCGGGCGGTATGCGCTGCAATTCAGCTGGAGCGATGGCCATGACACAGGGATATACTCCTATGCTCTTCTGCGGCGGCTCTGTCAGTGCGATGGTTGCCAACCGGTGAAGCCTGTTGAACCAAGGAGCCGACGCCTGCTGTGAGGACACTCATCAAGGGTCTTGATTTGCTGAGGCGCTTAGCCCGCATTATTCATGATGGTTCGTCGCGAAATCGCGCAGTCGCCAAGCGAGACGGGTTAGGATGGGCCAATGTGTTCGTCGTGGCCGTGCTCGGGTCAACTATCAGTTGCAGCGGGATGCCGGCGTTGGAAGAACAGGAGCGGCTCGTGCGTGCAAATGAGTTGGTGCTTCACCAGTTGACTCCCCGTGCGTTTGTCGGGGCATGGGGGGCGCCGGCGTATCAGCGTGCCGAGTTTATGCAGTTCTTCGGCATGAAAGACGAGTCACTGGTCCCACGGTCGAGATTAGCCAGCGGAGAACCGCCGCGAGGGTGGGAAGTCCGCATGGAGGCCGGCGATGCCCTCTTTCTGGCATATCCTGATCGCGGGTGGTTGGTGGTGTTTTTCGAGGAACGGCTGGTCTATCGTGAAGCGCTGACCGCAGTGCAACTGCATGAGTTAGGGCGCAGTTGGAAATACGAAGACAAGTTTCGCTCCAGGTTTGAAGCGCCGGCCACTCAATGACCCAGCATCCTCTGAATCTGCTCATGGTTTCATCCGAAGCGGTCCCCTATGCCAAGACTGGTGGGCTTGCCGATGTCACCGGCGCGTTACCTCTTGAGTTGGCGAAACTTGGCCACGACGTCATCCTCCTGCTCCCACGCTATCGTTCCCTGAGTAATTCGGGCCGATCCTTCCGTTCCGTTTGCCGGATCTATGTGCCGACACCGCATGGGCTTGTCGACACGCTGATTGAAGAAGATGTGATGCCTGCTGGCGAAAGTGGCCGACAAGTGCGGGTGTGGACGATCCGGAACGAGGCTTTGTTCGACCGGCCTGGTCTGTATCAAGATCAGGGTGTCGACTACCCTGATAATCTTGACCGGTTTTCGTTTCTCTGCCGCGCGACAATCAAAGTGATGGCGTATCTTAGAGCCGCATGCCGATGGAATACCCATATCCTCCATCTCCATGATTGGCAGACAGCGTTGTGCGCGGTCTATCTCAAGACTATCGATCGAGATCGACCGGAGGCGCAGGGGGTGCGCACTGTACTGACGCTGCACAATGTCGGGTATCAAGGACTCTTCCCCGAAGATCAATTTGAGAAAACAGGGTTGCCGCCATCGCTGTATAGTCCCGCGGGTCTTGAGTACTACGGATCTGTGAATCTGCTCAAGGGAGGAATGGTCTTTGCCGATTCTGTGACGACGGTCAGCCCCACCTATGCGCAAGAAATCCTCACACCGGAATTTGGTTTTGGGCTAGAGGGCGTGCTGCGAAATCGTGCGGACTTACCCATGGGCATTCTGAACGGCATCGATATCGACCGATGGAACCCGGAGACCGATTCGTATCTTCCGGCCAACTACTCGGTGATCGATCGTTCAGGGAAGCAGGTGTGCAAGCGGACACTTCAACAAGAGTTTCAGCTGCCGGAAATATCGGTTCCGGTTCTGAGTGTGATTGCACGGCTGACGTCGCAAAAGGGACTAGATCTCGTCGAGGCCATCATCCCGCAATTGATGACCATGGATCTGCAGTTGGTGATCTTGGGAACTGGCGAGCCGGAACTCGAAGCCAAGTTTACAATGCTTCAGGCACGCTATCCGCGTCGCATGGGACTTCGTATCGGCTTCGACGAGGGGCTTGCCCATCGCATCGAAGCCGGCGCAGATGTATTTGTGATGCCGTCACGGTATGAGCCCTGTGGCCTGAGTCAGCTCTACAGTCTCCGTTATGGAACGGTTCCGGTGGTGAAAAAAACCGGTGGGTTGGCCGATACGGTCCTGCCGCTGACCGCACAGGATCGGGAGGTGGGATTGGCGACTGGGTTTCATGTTGAAGAGGACACGGCAGAGGCGCTTCTGGCTGTATTACGCCTGGTTGTGGCGCGGTATCAGGACCGATCGATGTGGGAACAACTGGTTAAGTCAGGGATGAGTACGGATGTGTCTTGGGCTCGTTCAGCTGACGCCTACGACCGGCTGTTTGTGTCTCTGGTCAGGGGCACAGGCTGAAGGGATTCAGGCCGAAGGGGCACAGGCTGAAGGGATTTAGGCTGAAGGGGTTCAGGCTGAAGGCTGTTAGCAAGATGGTGAGAAAAACCACAAATCTGTCTTGTTCATTTGGTCTGCCTAGTCTGTCTCGTCTATCTTGTGTATTTGATTAAACCAAACAGACCAGCCTCAGACCTTCAGCCTGAACCCCTTCAGCCTATCTACCTATTAAGGAAGGTTGAGTGTAACCTGAACGGTGTTTGTCTCAAGCTCAGAAAGCAGAGACTTTGCCTGTAGGGCGTAGTAGGCATACTCGGATTGGGGCTGGTAGTTCAGAATCGTCTTGAGAAGATTCTTGGCAACGTCAATATTTCCTGCTGCCACGGCAGCGGAGCCGGCCCGTAATGAACAGGCTGCAGCCATTGCTTTCACGTCCACTGCAACCCTGGCTGCAGGAGCCGACACGAATTGTTCAAGTTTGCCTGGTAGGGGAAGAACAAAGCTTTCCTGGGTGAGTGAACGATTAGCCGCATTTATCAGGATCGATGCGGCCTCTCTCAGCTGGTTGATATCGGTGGTGGCTTGGCACTGAGAATAGGTAGTCCACAGGCTCATGAAGCTTCCATTGTCGATGGTAGACGCTTGTACTGGTTGACCGGTAAAGAGTCCAGCCACTGAAACCAGGATACCCACTAACATCATTCGAAAGCTCTTCATGGTATTTTAGGTATTGCAATCAATAGACCAAAATCACGTCTCGCAAGTAGTTGATATTAAGCCATAAATATGAAAATTCTTGAATGACATCTGTGTCGCAGATAACGCACAGTGGTGTTTTTGACACGGATACTGTGGCGATTGTAACTACAACTATATAGGTGGATAGGCTGAAGGGGTTCAGGCTGAAGAGCAGGGATACAGGCTGAAGGGGTACAGGCTGAGATTAGGGATTCAGGCCGAAGGGGTTCAGGTTGAAGGTCTGAGGCTGGTCTATCTGGTCTATTCGGTCTGTCTCGTTTATTTGGTTGAACCAGACCGACCGGCCTTCGGCCTTAACCCCTTCAGCCTGAACCCCTGAATCCCTATCCCCGATTAGGAATTGAAGATGTGAACGAGGATTCCTGTCCTGGTTGTGGAGTTGGTTTTTCTCATGATGTGTTTGATGTGTTCTTTCACAGTCTGTTCGGTAATCAGAAGGGCATTTGCGATTTCTTTGTTGGTCCACCCCTTTGCCAAGTGCTCAATGACGGATTTTTCGCGATTAGTTAATTGAAACTTTTCCTTGGCTTGATCGGTATTGAGCTGTTGTCTCCGCGCTAGCTCCTCCAGGGTGACCACAAGTCTCGCGAACTGGACCCCTCCTCGATCCGGTAGGCCGAACCCCCGTAACAGGATTGGCTTTTCAGGATTACCTGCCACCCGCTTGACCTCGAATTGCTCCCAGTCTTTTGCTTCGGTTCGAACGTGGAGGGCTTTGATGATTTCTCCACAGAGTTCTGTCAGGGCAGTCGGCAGGACTCCATGGGCAGACTTCTGGTTTTCTCCGCCATGTTCCGACGCGTTGATTTGCTTCGATAACTCTGAGGCCTGATGATTCATGTGGAGGAGCTGCATGGAGGCTGAGAGCACGACAATCCCTGAGCCAAGCCGTTGATCGGCGAGAGTATCTTTTTGATCTACAAGGGGCGACGAGTCACTCATGGGCGGAAGAAAGCCTTCGACATTGTGAAAGGAACGATTCTAGATAATCCAATATGTTCTGTTAAGGCAGCGCTAGTACACAAAGCTGCTACACGGTATTCCAGAGTGGAAATACTACCTAACCCTTATGGGGGAGTCAACACTTACAAGCTTTCTGAAGAATCACTCACCCAACTTTAGAGCAACGAGGCCTACATCATCGGTATTGTCCATGTTGTTCGCCCCGCCTTATAGTGCCGGTACAGGAATGGGAACGGAACAGGGGTTCAGCCTGCGGAACGTGTCAATGAGTTTGGGACACTTGCCATTGGCATTTAGTGTAGAACC
>JBAXBK010000025.1:0-48849 GCA_037142015.1 Nitrospira sp.
CTCCAAGCTTGCTCGCTCATGCCCTTCAGAACTCGCTGTCCACTTCATGCGTGCGTGATCATGCTGTTCGCCACCCGTTATCCCATCTCAATCATCCGCCCCAACCGTTCGAGCATTTCCACAATGGCGGTGGCCTCCTCGATAGACATGCTCTCGCGTTTAGAGTCTTGGTTACTCATTGTGTAACCTTGTCTACATCGAGGGCACATGCGACTGCATGATCACTTCTTGCCGCATGCAAGTTTCCACAGAGCGTGGTCAAGACTGCCTGGTGAAATTCGTAGCCATTTGTTTTTTCCTGAGCTGCGATCAAGCAACTTACCGTTTCCCATATTGTCCGAAAAATACAGGACCGTAAGCCCCTCAAAGCGCTGTTGGGCACAATCATATTCCATTTGCGCCTTTGCCGACAAATATGAGACATCCGCCTTGGCTTGTATTATCTTGAAATCGAAAAGTACCGACATCTTTGCCCGGTCCCCTTCGCGACGTATGGTGGCTGAATCGGCATAGACAGTCGTTCCAGCGTCGCTTTCACCAAGCGACATCCACTCCGCATAGGCGGGTGCACTACTCACCAGAAGTGTTAACAGTATCCCGAAACTCAAAACATAGGTCAGCGGCAGCGTGAAGAATGGACACGCGTTGTACATGATGGCGCGGTGCAGAGGGAAGCGGCGGAAGAAACGAATCGAAAAGGGCATGGGGACCTCGCAGGGAGGGCCAGTGTAGAAAGGGAATGGTTAAACCACAAGGCTGGACGTGGGGAAATCCGTATATTCATCGGCAGGAGTGTATCGGAGCCGTGAGGTTCAGCGAGGAGCTGACGGGGTCTTTGGCTTCCACTCTTGTGCCAGCTTCTGCGCCTCGGCGATCTGGGCAGGGGTCATCTGGTTGGCGATCGTATTACGGAGTTCGTTTGCTGGCTTATCTCCGTTCGTTGCCGCCAGGCTGTACCACTTATAAGCCTGGACGATATCATGTGGCACCCCTTGACCCTCATCGTACATGATGGCCATTTTCGTTTGAGCAAGCGCCTCTCCTTGGTCTGCGGCCAGACGGAACCATCGCAGGGCCTGCTGATAGTCTTTCAGGGCTCCCTCTCCGTTAAAATACAACGTCCCCAGGTTGAACTGCGCCTTGGCCAGTCCCTGTGCTGCAGCTTTGGCATACCACTGCCGTGCTTGGACATCGTCCTGCGGCACACCTCGGCCTTTGCGATACAGCACGCCGAGGTTGTACTGCGCGAGGGCATCTCCCTGCTCGGCGAGCGGGCGCCACTCACGCAAGGCTGTGGTGTAATCTCCACGGTTATGGGCATCCATACCAGCCTGAAAGTCAGCCCATGCCGGCACGACGAGACAGATGATCGACAGCACAAGGGCGACGGGAAGTCGGCGTGCTGTCGACGAAAGGGGACGAATCTTGAATGACATAGGGCGGCCTCACCAGGGAGGCGTATTGTAGAGGGAAGCGAGGGACGGCGCAAGGATCACAGGTGAGACTCAGGCCGATACTAAGGCCCCTGACAAAATATCAGGTTAAACCGTAGATGCGCCTTATCCTAATGTTTGAAATTAGGTAATTAATGCTATCTCTTGAGTCCCTCAAGAGGAGGCCTATCAACATGGACAAGTGGAAAGCTATCCAAGTCGGCGGTGCCACCGTTTTGGTGTGGGCAATCAGTTCCCACGTCTTGAAAGATGCCGGCACCGATGAGTCGCACAGTCACAAAGAATCGCAAAATGGTCCGGGTCACCAAATGGGACGGGATGCCGTCGAGATGGCTGTGAGCACTGGGCCCTCTTCAGGTCCACCACCCATAGGCCGCCGCGAGATCCTCAATAGGATTCTGGCCTCATGGTATGTCACTCCTCTCTTCGATAATACGGAGATCATGAGGCGGCACCGGCTTGTTGTGCAGGGATGAGGTTGTGTGGTGTCGCCATCGAGGACGGAGAGAATGGGGCCGGTCAGCTAGACTGCCAGACTCACTGATCGAATCGCTCCTTCAGCACCAATTATTTCAGGCAGACATTCCAGCAGGTTGCGAGGCCCGCAAACCAGCCTCTAACGACTCTGACCTGACAAGGGCGGCTCAACCGGTCCGGCCCATTCGCCGTCTAAGTCATTCAGTGTCACATCTTCTGATGTTGCGAGGTACGGCCCCTCTCCGTCGTCATCGATGAAATGTAGAGCTTTCACGGCGTTTCCATCGCATTCACCGCGATACCAGTACCACCCTGTCTTCGTCGGCTTCTTGGTCGTCCAGATCATTCCTCCACCTTCCCGCCCAGGTCAATGAGGGTTTATCCACAAACGTTCTGTCACTGGTTATTTGCTCTTCGGCAGGATCCTCTTCCGCTCTAACTCCTGATTACTTCGCCTGAACAAGTGGCAATTCATCCTCCTGTGTAGTGTATGCTGGGGAACGTGAAAATGCGTCTTCCATTCTCTCGTGAGACCACTACCTGTGTCTGACTGGCAGGAACCAAGCCCGTGAGCAGCACACCCGCTTTCTTGTAGAGATACCCGTCTCGGTAGATGGCTCGGATTCCCTGAAGTGCAGACTTGATGAGGCCTGCGGTGCTGTCCGTCACAATCGGTAGCTTCAGCGTCAGCGCGTTACTGTACTGCCGTCCTTCTTTGAATTCGTTGGTTGTCAGACATACCGTCAACACGGTTGCGGCGAGTCGTTCGCGCCTCAACTTCTCAGCCACCCGTGAGGTATAGATCGAGACCGCCTCTTCCATTTCTGCCAGAGTATGGATGAGCGTCCCAAAAGCGCGTGAGCAGGTGAGGGATTGCTTAGATGCAGGACACTGTTCAAGGTCCAAGCAGGATACTCCTCGTAACTCCATCACCAGACGAAGGCCTACGATTCCCATGCGCTTTCGTATCCACTGGTCTCGACTCCACCTAACTGTAGGACAGTGGTGATGCCCTGCTGATTCAGGACACGGGCATGGTTCCGCCCGATCCCCCACACATCCTCAACAGTGGCCCTGCCCAACACTGTCTCTCGAACTGAACAGTCGAGCAGGTCAAACATTCCCCCAAGATCCGGTGTCCGCTTCGCGATCCGGTTGGCGATCTTGGCAAGGGTCTTTGTTTCTGCAATGCCAACGGACACTGGAATGCCTGTCCATTGCTTCACCGTGCGGCGAATCTGTCGCCCGTACTCGGTGAGATCCCGCTGTGCAAACCCCACCAGACTCAAGAAAGCCTCGTCAATCGAATAGATTTCCAGATCGGGGCAGAACTGCTCAAGCGTCTCCATGACACGCTGCGACATATCGCCATAGAGCGTGTAGTTACTGGACAATACCTACACCCGATGAGTGCGGAGCAACGGACGAATCTGAAACTCCGGCACACCCATCCCGATACCGAGTGCTTTTGCTTCATTGGAGCGAGCGACCACGCAGCCGTCATTATTGGACAGCACCACGATCGGCTTCCCTTCCAACATTGGGTTAAACACCCGCTCGCAGGAGGCGTAGAAATTATTGCAATCGACCAGAGCGAAGATGGGAGGCATGCGACTACTCAGAACGCGTGAATGACGTTGGTGACGACTCCCCAAATCTCGAACGACTGTTGAGCCTGAATCTCAATCGGCTGGTAGTCCTTGTTGGCGGGGAGGAGGCGCAGGGCTTTGTCTCGCTTATAGAGTCGCTTGACGGTCAGTTCTCCATCAAGCGCGGCCACGACGACGTTTCCATCAACGGCCTCAAGCGAGCGATCTACAATGAGCAAGTCCCCTGAATGAATCCCCGCTCCGGTCATTGAGTCGCCGGACACTCGCACAAAGAACGTGGCAGCGGGATGTTTAATCAAGTGCCGGTTGAGATCAAGCTTGCCTTCGATGTAGTCGTCAGCGGGAGAAGGGAACCCTGCGGGGAATCGTCCAAGAAAGACGGGCAAGGCGTATCGAGTGGAGAGATCGGGCGCGTAGACAGCATCGACGTTCATGGCGGTAGTCTACTCCCTACATCGGGATCGGCTCAAGGGACTGTGAAGCATCATGACGGGGCCTGCACATACGCAAATGAAAACGGCGGCCCCATTGCTGGAACCGCCGTCTATGATGATGCGATGCACTGAGATTACGAGATATGCTTCCGACGCAATACGGCCAAGGCCACGAGGCCAGAACCGAAGAGGATCAAGGACGCGGATTCGTGAACGGAAATGGCCACAGGGTCCTGCGCGAAGGTTGTCTGGACTTCGAGTGAGCCTGAGAGAGGTCCCACTTCCTTGAGGGTCAACCGAACGAAGAGTTGTTGTACCTCCTGCTCAGAATGAGTGAGTCCGTAGAGCTCAACCCCACCCCTATCCCAGTATGTAGCTTACGATCAGCATCGGCACAGAAATCACTCTGGATGTGGTCAGGGAAGCGGAGGGACCAAGCTCCCCTATGAAGCTGAAGGTACTTGTTGCACCGTGGACGTTGAAGCCTGGATTCAGGGCTGTTACTCTGAAGCCCTAGACACTAGTAAATTTCCCCCCTTCTATGTCACTAGTTTTTTCTGAAATCACAAAGCCAAACTGGCCGTTGACCGTCTTGCCTTCGACAAATACGGGAGGATGAGGGTCAGGCGGTGGGCTAAGCAAGAAGGGCGAAAGAGTGTAGCCATGAAACCCCTATTTGGTGTAGCTGCCACACTTTCCTGGAGGCTCGAAATGCTAAATTGCCCAGAGCAGAAAGGCGTTTAGCGCTTCTCTGGTGTCCCCAACGGGATTTGAGCGGCTTTGCCAAGACGGGATTCCCTTATGGGGAATCCCCTTCCAAGGGATGGTAGAGGCTGCATGAGCCAATGACATTCCGGATTGAACGAATGACCTGCGGATTGGTTGGACAAAACTGGCTTATGTGTGCTCTTACTATGTTGTCGTGGTGTGATTTTATTGGTCGATGACGGGCGGCTAGTTCAGTCCGCAGCTCCTCTCAGCGAAGGGCTCCGAATGCCTGCTACACTCGAAGAACGGGCCGGGGTCCTAATGGAGGGATCCCATAGGCTTGAGGCCCTGATTGAATCCCAGTCGGCGAGACTGGCTGGACAGAGCCGACGACTCGCACACCATTCTAAGGTGCTATTGGCCGCGTATACCGAGAAAGGACCCCATGGACGATGCAGAAGTGCAGTTAGACCGAGACGCAACCAGAATGACCCAGGCACTAGAGCTAATTATTGACAACGAACGTGCAAAGATATCCGAACCTGAACATGAGTCTGAGCCTGTACACGAGTTGGAGATACCAAAAATGGATGAGGATGCGCTATGAAACTAGCACGCCTGGAAGCACATCGATGCATTGGGAACGTGGGGGAAAATGGCTGATACATTGAATCGTTAACCGGGCGAGACGCCACAACACACAGGAGAGCGATGATGAAGACCCATGAAACTGCAGCGAGAACATTCTGATGGACACGGCGTCCTTCGGCGAACAGATCGCACAGGCGGAGGCGGAGCGAGAGGCCATCGCCTTGGTTCACGATACTGATCTTGAATGGTCCGTCGCTGAAGCGGCAAAAAAGGAACTCGACCGATGCGACTGGAAAATCAACAGGCTCAAAACCCGATTGGCGGACGCGGCTCGGAACACCTCAGACGCGGATTCGGTCGTACGAAAAGATGCGGAGCGGGTCGCCCTTGTTACCCTTCGGGCGAAGGCAGAGCAGGTGGAGGCGACGATGGACTTCCTTGAACACCAGGTCGGCGCGTTGATTGACGCCATGGCCGCCGCGACCACGGTTGGCAGCAGCGAAGTGCAAAGCCGTATTGGGGCTGCGGGCCTCAAATTCAAATTTCATCTGATGACAAAAGTGAGCAGGATGCCAGGGTGTGGCGTGCCGTTCACCACAGACAATCAGCGGTTTATTGACTACCTTCCGATACCAGAGGGAAGGACTTAACCATGGGGCCCGCAACCCTATCAGACATCAGCGCGATAGGCCTCAGCGAAAGCGATTTCAGCGCCAGCGAACTATAGCAATTAGCCGGGATGCCCACCGCGACCGGGAGAATGACCTGCGGTTTACGAAATCCAGCTATACCAACCTCAGACAACGCATGCCGACGAGAAACAACAGAGCATGCTGACCGTGAATGGTCTTCGAAACCCATCACTCACCCCATATCCCTCTATTGCGTAAGGTAATGATTAAAGGTCTGGTCTCCCAATAAAGCCTTAGTCTTCATTGCCTTTCGCTTATGGAGCACCCTTATATACCGTCCAATGGTTCTATTGTTTCCCGTTATCTAACAGTAGTAATGGCACAAATTCAGCACATCAATTTACCTTCATCCCGCTCTGCCGAGCTGCACCTCAGATCCGATAGGCCTCCTCTAGACACCTTTCACCAGTATTGGTTTGATCTAGCACAGTTTGACCGTTCGAGTTCTCTTCGGCTGACGGCTTCTGAGGCAGCGATTCAGACTCAGTGGTCGCCCCTCTCTTCACCGTCCTTCATCAGATGGTCGATCATCTGCCCCAAGCGCTGTTGCTCAGTCTCCGTGATCCGAAAGAAGGCCAGCCCGAATGTCCGACCACTTACCCACTGCACGTTTGCCGCTTCAATCATGAGCGGCCATTCGACGTCTGGCGCATAGATGCGCAGCTCCAACAATAAGCCCGGTTCCACGGGAATAGGACTCTCGACGCGACATCCGCCCGAAGACAGATCAAGCATGACGCCGGCCCCTTCCTTCTTCGTGGAGCTCGAAAACGTGGTACGGAATTGCACACGGAGGCGCGGCGTCGCCCGGCGATCTTCGGTCTTCATATCCACGACGGACTGACCTTCCACCTTCCCATCAATCAGGCGTTGGCCAAAGGCAATCCCGTGGATATCAGTTTCCTGCTCGGTCGCATACAGGAACTCAGATGAGAATTCGCGTGTTCTGACGCCATGGGTATCGTCCACGGAGATGAAGATGCGCAGCTGCCATCTCTCATTGTCTACCGGCTGATGCGGGGCGGACTGAATGGTGTATCCTTCGTACTCGACCGTCTTTCCCATTGGCTTAATTCTTCCCTTCCGGCAGCAGGCCCTATTCTCCAACTCCTACGAACGAGTCTCTTATGCTTCAATCAATAGCGCATGAATCGATTTTCCCTCAACAACCGTGGCGGCAATCTTTACCCTTTTCATCAGACCACGGGAAGTATTCCGAAATATCCCTGACCCGCCCTTATCTGCTGGCGCTTCTTGTTCGATTCGTTCAAGGGTATCACAGGTTGGCGGAACTGAAATTTGTTTTAAAGGTTCTGTCTACAGTACGAAGTGGTGAGCCACATTTCTTTTCATCGGCCACCCTTAACCTGATCCAGGTCCTATGTTAGTCTGGGACGTTCCCAATCCATATGATTTATGCAACAGGTGCCCTTGGAAGCTCAAATCGCAAGGTTCACAAAGGGTAAAACTCGGGGAGCCAATCTATACTCCGAATCCGATAACAATCGATGACAGAAGGAGAGAACAATGCAAGTCGCGATATTGTTGTACGACGGCGTGACGGCGCTCGATGCGATCGGCCCCTACGAGGTACTGCAGTCTCCGGGGCTCGATATCGACGTGCGCTTCGTTGCGCGCGAGAAGGGCTTGAAGCGGACCGATTTCGGCCGACTTGGCCTGATGGCGGACTACACCCTTGATGAAACTCCCAGGCCTGACATTCTACTGGTGCCCGGCACTGCGTATCCGCAAGCGGTGATGGGCGATCAGCAGGTCCTGGAATGGATCGCGCAGGTGCACAAGACCACCAAGTGGACAACGTCGGTGTGCACCGGGGCCTTGGGCCTTGGAGCCGCCGGCGTACTGCAAGGGCTGAAGGCGACCACTCATTGGCTCGCACTCGACGCCTTGAAGCAATTTGGTGCGATCCCGACGAAAGAGCGGGTCGTCCGCCAGGGCAAGGTCTTCACTGCCGCCGGCGTGTCCTCCGGGATCGACATGGCACTCACCCTGGTTGCCGAAGAGTTCGGGGTCGCCGCGGCGCAAACCGCCCAACTCCTCATCGAGTACGATCCTCAACCGCCGTTTGATGCTGGCAGCCCCGACAAGGCGCCGCTGCCGGTCGTGAGTGCCGCGCGCGAGGAGTTTCGCAAGCTCAGTCAGAAATCAGGAGGCTGACCCCAATTCATGACCTCACACGGAGACAGACGTTCAAGGATCTCTGGCAGATCAAGCTGTTCTTCAAGGGGTACTGTCGAGTTGTCGAAAACGTAAAGCAAGGGTTCTTATCGGCGGACGATAGTCGGTGTCACAACAGCCTTAATCCAATGCCAAAAAAAGTGAGACCGGGCCCAAAAAGGTGAGAACCGACAGAAGACTGATTAAAAAGAGAAAATTGTATGGGGTGAGTGCCAGGTTTCGAATTTCATCTGACCCTCAGGCCAGTCAAGAAGATCAACCACTTGACGATGCAGAAGAGTGAAAAACACGGCAGAATTTCCGCAAATCCGCAACCACACGCAACCAGGAAATGAGGGCGGGGCTTGTTCGGCAGGTGGGGCACTCCAAATGAGGACTCCGACGACTAGCCAGACATCCATGTCTGGCCAAGCAATCAGTTGATCGGGGTAGGCCCACGATCAACAAAAAACCTGAAGATCAATGACAATTACGGACAATTCTGTACAATATCAAAATGCAGATAAGAAGCCCTGAGGGATGGTTGCAAGACGAAGGAGTAGCACCTTATAATGCTTTGTACTGAACAGGTTCAGCAGGAAATACATCTCATTCCTTGGTCTATCTCTCTTAACTTGAACGGTCTTGCCACGGACGTACTGGTGAAATGAAAGTAGCCGAGTTTCGTCCTCAGAATCTCAATATTGTCCTCCTCTACGACCCCGTAGACGTCAAGAAACTACCACTTGATCCGATAAAGACATCTACTAAGTTCGATCTGATTACGCTCTTCCCGAATGACATTATGGGCGGAGTTTTGGCGCTCGCGAGTGATCCACTCAAAGCCAAAATTACCATTCAGTCAAACAGACTCGAATATATCAATGAGCAGCATGATACTCCCTTTCAAGAGAGACGGCTTGATGAACTATGGGCCGTCCTTAAATCCATGCAGAGCTTCACTGTCCAGTCACTTGGGATCAACTTTTTCATTCTGATTACACCGGAGCACGACAAGGGTTCAGGGGGATTCATAGCAGAGCACTACATTAACAATTCCGTTGTGCTAGAGAAGACTCTGGGTCAGCCGATACTCTCTGCTTCGGCTCGATTTTTACTCGGTACACAAGAGCACTATAGAGATATCCGTCTAACGCCAGTTGAGATTGGGAGTAAGAGCTTTCTGTTTCAATATCATCTTCACCAAGACGTGCGCATCGCAGAAACCGAAAAGCTAATACAGACCATCACCCAAGCTTTCGACACTAGCTGGAAGGAATGCCAAGAATGGCTCACCAAACTCCCGTAGTCGGCAATCTAGCTCTTGCTGACGCGTGGCCCAGGCTCTCCGACACTGAGTCGGTACCCACCCACCACGGAAATGACGGCACCATCATCTGCTCTACAGCTGCGGCTGGAAGTCCCAAAACGGTCTGGGGAATTTACTCCGCCAAACCGAAGGTTTTCATCTCAGGACACCTAGAAGGCCAGCAGCTCGACATCTTTAACAAATGGCTGGAATTACCTGCGACACATATAATCAGAGACGTACTGGTTGGTGAAACCTCTCTTGAGGTAGAAGCTTCAGGGATTGTGGATGCGGGTTTCTTTGGGAACTTGCGCCAGACCGTTGCGACACATTTTAACGCATTTTTGCTGGACACGAATTGCATTCTTTTCTCCAACGAGAATACACGCGATGAGTGGGAGGGGCCTGAGGTAACAAAGTTTGGGAGTCTCTGCTTATCAGATGCGAGCAAATCATGGACGCCTGAAGAGAGGCTAGAGACCCTCCGAATTCAAATGCGTGAACTATTTGACGAGTTCCTTAAGTGGCCTGGATCCTACAATCAGCTTTTGCTTTCAGGCAGCCTGGATTATTGTCGGTCAGCCATCAATAAGCTGAAAAACAGCCCTGTTGATGTGCAGGATAAACTTATCTCTCAGATAAGAAGCTACTATAATCAGTGCTATGGGCTTTCTAAGCAGTATCAACAGACCAAATCTACCATCAGGCGCTTGAATCTCCAATCCTTGCAAGACAGGTTTGAGTTGCTTCAAGAGGCTTGCGCTAGTGTTCATGTATATCCCCGCCTTGAAGATCTTGATCTCGCTGACATTCCTGCTGAATAGAGACCATGCAGCGTCTGAAAGATTTCTCGTATATTATTTACGATGCAAACTGCATTGTTTATCACTGCTTTTTCGTGGATCTTCAAGTTGGGTCAGCAACGGTTACTGTAACTTCCCGTTTTACCATTCACACCAGACAGCTTACCGATAAACTAATCGCGAACAATAAGAAAGTTACCACAACCCAGTCGGCATTCGATGAGGTGCGTGAGTGCCTATATGCGGCCGTCGAAGATAGAATGGCTTATCGGGAAGTCGAGCATCAATTGGGCTATGCTCAAGGGGAGCATGTGTCAGAGCAAGTCAAGCTCAAGGTCTTACTTTCAGTTGAGAAGCATGCACAAAAGCTTCCAACGAACAGCTGGTTTTCTGTAGATGCCAATTTTATCCCGGATGGCAATGCTATCAAAACACTCAGAGATTTCTTTGCCCGCCAAAATCCATTGACGCTCGGCAAGTCAAAGTCTCCAGGTCAGGTTGACTTAGAGTTAGTAAACTTTGGGGTTCAAAGGCAATGGCCCCTTGTCACCAATGACCGAGGCATCTCTAATTCTGCAGAACAGTTGAGAACTGCAAACTTGGCCACATTCATCTACTACCTCATGGATTTAAATCCGGCATAGCAGGTCTCAAATTCATGGTTACATACAATTTCCCTGCAAGCTACTGCCCGTTGCTTCTGCCTACTTCTTCCGCCACTCCCACGGTGGCACCGGCTGGGGATCAGCACAAGCCTTTCCGCGCTTCTCGTGCTTCATTCTCTAGCCGCTCCAGTTCCGCATTGTTCGGCGCATACTTCCGATACCACCAGCACCAGCCCTGCTTGACGAGTTCCTGATTGACCATCGTTCCCTACTGCAGGTCAGTCTTAGCACTTGGAAACGGAGACGGAACGTAATTCTCTCAATTGCAACAAGAAACCTGAGGTTGAGTTGGTTGGGCTTCACCCGGGTCCCCATGCGGCATAAAGATCGTCGAAAGAGAAAAACCGCCGACTGAGCCAACCCTTGCCCTTTTGGAGCCGTTCTTTGCGAACCGGTGGATTGAAAGCAAGGCGCGGCTCACCGAGCAGCAAAAAGCTGCGTTGTTCGCCTTTAGTCCAATTCCACTCTCGATGTAGGTCTTGCACGAGCTTACTGTGACTGTTCCACCATTGTTTGCCGTGATATTCGCAAACGCCGTCCCTGAACTCTTTCCAAGTTGTCGATAAAAAAACGTGCTCCACGCGTGCCACATAACTGATGCCGGTGAAAATGCCGGGCTGGTGGCGCGCGATTGAAGCACCAAAATGAGGGGCAAAATATTGAGCGCGAGCCACCTTGTTTTTCTTCTCGTATCTGCAGCCGTAGATGTGACCTTGAATAAAGAGCGAAAGCGTGACCGGCTCATTGATTTCGCGAGCATAGATTTCAAGCGATTCGGAAGTTTTAATCATGTGATGCTCCTCCAGGTGGGCGATGAATTGGGCGACCAAGAAGCGATAGGCTGGTGACCCTGACTGTGCCGTTGCATCCAGCCAGTCGGCTAGTTGCTGCCAGTGCAGTTGGCGCAGTATATTGCTTCGCTCTTCCCCAGGAAGCAATGTCAGCAGAACGCGCCAACGCGCTGGGTAGCGATGTGATTGTGCGGAGGCATCCGTTGTATCCACTTTGGCCTCGATGACACCCAGACCGCGTGAAGTTTCGACCAAAATGTCTGAACGACCCTCGTCATGGCGCGTCTCAAGACACACCGAAAGAACACGACCGGAAAATCCAAACAGGGTCACGAGCGGTTCGGGCCGCACGGCTAACAAATACCCTAGCAAAGCGGTGAGCCGTGTCTCCTTCAGGGACTGACCAAACGCTCCGAGCAAGTTGGTCGCGATTGCTCCGCCGCGCAGCAACTGCACTTCCTCGGAAACGATGGATCGGCTGGGGAGCATTTTCACAACAAAGGTTGGATGGTTTCGTTATATCTGACTTTAATAGTCGGCAGAGAGTTAATGGCAGCATCCTTCCTGCGCTCTAACTTTGGAGCATGCCAGCCAGCATAATAGCCTATTTTCAGCCAAGCTAGGCCGTCTGTGGGAATGTGTCAAGCGAGGCAATGGCCTACGAAACCGTTGATGATTTCAGTCTATGTGTTTTCGCCAACTCCCATGGCGGCACCGGCTGATCCTCACCGACAATTCCCCACTCAATACCCAGCCTAGAGCATCACGGTTGAGCACAGGGCTTCAGGAACAGCATCAGCAGTGTAGGGAACGAGAACACGAAGAGGAAGCGAAGGAGGATAACCATTCAAGTCTGGTCGCCTTCGGGGTCGGCCTCAGAGAGGAGCGTGATCTACAATGAATAAACCAAGCACAGGGCGCGGCGGCAAGATTTTCATCGGTCGGTTTGGATAGCAAACATTTGATCAAACACCCCGTCCTTGTACGCAGCTAAAGCGGTTGAGACCAATTGATCCAGCAAGTCCTTATCAGGCATGCTCCGAACCTTCTCAACGGCATCGGCGGGAAAATGATGTCTCTCTAACATATCAACCATCTGTTCCCGGACGAGCTTTTTAGGCCAAACAAGGTGGACGTATCGAGCTGGAAACCAATCTTCAGGGACCTCAGGAATAAGGGGCGGGCTTAGATATTTTACCTTGTAGGAGTTGTACCCGTACTCACTCCTTCTTTTGTCAACTACAATGCAGAGATCCTTGCCATAGGCAAACACAATATCTCCAACTTCTAATTCCTTACCGTAGACAGAATTCAAGATCTTTCGAGCGTCAGTCCCTGACTTAAATATCTTATCAACAAACTCCGCATCACCAGTTACTGTTACGCCAGCTACTTTATACGCCTGCAACATCACTAGAGCGCAGAAGAGCACTACATGGCTGAAAGAGATTTCGATTGCCTTTCGGTCGATCTTCATGGGCGGACCGCCTATGTTGGCGTGAATTGACCTGCTGGGGACTGAATAGCCGTGCTCATAGCTAATACCCAGTGCCAGTATCTGGTCTGGGTCTGCTTTCTTTAATGCCAATTTGTAACGCTGTCTGATTGAGCAAAATAGGCCTCCCGGCTTTATAGGCTTTTCCCAATTAATTGCGTCATTAAGAAACCACGCCTTCTTTAAAGGAATAGACTTCGTGCATTGTTTCGTTGTGGACACCAATGATTGTATCGATTCCCTAGCATTGAAGTTCTGACAATTAAAAAAATCGTGAAAGTCCCGCTGAAGCCCTAAATATGCATCAAGATGTTCGCAGGTTAAGAAGAGGCGGAAGTATTCCTGGCTGTTTGTAGACTCAAATAGGATTAGGTTGCAAAGCAATTCCGCTAGCTTCCGAGACCAAAGGTCTTGTTCGTCTTGGACTGCTTCATCAACAATCCGAATAAGGTGATTTCCATTTTCTTTACCCTGGATTTCTTTTAGCCCTTCCTTTTCAGGATTCTTGAGCAGTTGCTGCCATCTCAGCATTGCCGTGGCAGCTTTAAGTACCTCGTCTAATACACCGTATAGATAATAGGCGCGCGAATCGTGGAGGGAATGTCCCGCGACCCCCTGGTATGTGTCCTCATTGAGCCCTAAAGCTTTCTGAAGTGTGACAGCGCCGCGAAGGGCCACACCAATGAATAGATCCCTGGACTCTTCAGCCTCTGATTTGGGCTCCTGCCCCAGTCCCGGCTGCTCTTTGGTTTCCATTAGGCCGCCATAACTGGGTGCCAGACCATGGACAATTCCCCGCGACTCGATACCCTGCCGCTTCCGCCTCTGCCGCGCTATTAAACGCTACTCTGTTATGGGGTGCAACCTGGCTGTAGTTGGGACAGTCTGGCCGGTGGTAGATGCGGCTCTTTGGTTTACCTATTAATAGGAATTGCCCTCAAGAGAAGTGTGTCTCACTTTAGGATGTCGGTGAGCGTCCAGATTCCGAAAAGGAGTATGACGAAACCGTTTGCGATCAAAGGCAAGTAGATATCAAATTGCTCCAGTCGTATCTTCCACGTGGTTTGCGGTTTCAGTGGCCCCACCTTTGCCAGCACAAAATCTGAATCACTACTTCCAAGAGAGATCTCAGCGGGAGTAATGCCAGAGAAGAACGCATTAGCTCTATTAGCCATTAAGTGCTTTATGAGATCGTCATCTGGCGCTCTGTTGTGGTCAGTAAAAACAATAAACCTCCACGGCGTTAGGCCAGGGAGACACAACCTCTCCAACCTAACGTGCTCGTGAAAAATTTTCTTCGCCGGTAATCTAATTGCTTCGCTGTACTGAGATTCCGTCATCTTGGCACAGAGCATGCTCCAATCACGCTTCAAGTATCGTCGGATGCGCCCGCTGGTCACTGGAGAAATCAGGACATAGTATGCGTATCTGGCGCTAGCATAGAATGACAACGAGACCAGGAGCGCGACGAGGACGCTAGGGCGCTGGAACTTTATCACTCCTATAATCGATCCTTGGAATTCCTCTTTAATCGTACCGCCAGCAAGAACAAGGACGGCCAAAGCCATGGCTACTCCCAAGGCGAATCTACGGAGTTTAGAGGGATCTGACCCGCCCTCTATTCCTTCACTATCTTCGTTAGCCATTTGTGTATTTCGCGCCCAGGATCGTAGGTAATGGCGCATTGTAGGAGGGATGCGAACTATGGTGCAAGGGCGGGCAAAGGTCGTGAAGTGGTTGAATCGTAGAGAAAGTGGTCTCTTCTCGTTAGTAGCCAGCTACCTCCGCTTCCGCCACTCCCACGGCGGCACCGGCTGCGTGCCTAATATCGTGACAGATGGACTGAGCCGGACTACTCCCTACTCACTGCCGTTGCACGTATTGTCTGGCGTTGTTCTCCCCTTGCCACTTCAAGCACCAAATCCTGTCCAGCTTCAACTGAACACGCTCTCATAGAATCTCTTTTTCTCGTCCATGTTGTGCTGCTAGACCCATTGCACGAGAGAATAACATCGCCAGCTTGTAGACCAGCTTTCTCGGCTGGAAACCCTGGTTTTATTGCTTTAACCCTGACGGTCTTATTGCCAAATCGGTCAATGTAGTCCTCTTGAAATCCAATCCGTCCAGACATTCGTATTCCTGTTTGGATCGCCATCCTATCAAAAATTGCATCGGTAATAATTCCTGCCATCATCTGGGGGGCTGCGGAAATTGGCTCCCTGAACTGTCCCTGCCCACTAAATAAGATCGCCCCAGTTTCCACATCCACGAGCCTGAAGGAGAGAGAGACGAAGGACTTCTCTGTCCCTTTGTCTTTTTGAGTCTCCCACTGCTGGACAGTTCCAGTCACGACTACCTTTGCTCCAGCAAGTCTACCAATTCGGATGGCGGTTGCCTGTTCATCCGCACTTCGCAATTGAAGCCTTTGCTCCTCGAATAGTTGCTGGAGTCTGGTCCTTTCAACGACAGCAAATTCAAGATCCAGAAGCTGGGTGGACACAATATCATTCACCGTTGAACCAGAGCTTGGGGCATGAGGAGCATCGGCAAATGGCAACACTGCGATAATGTTGTACTTGTCGAGCATGGCTCCGGTCAGAGGGCCGGAGGCCATCACATCGGGACGAATGGTTTGACCAGTGGCGGGAGCTTGTGCGGGCTGATCGAAAGCTGGGGCGCTTCCCCAACGAATTGGCTCTATACCTCCGCTACAACCAGTTACGCCAGACCTGTAAGAATTAATTCCGGTTACTCGCCCAGCGTTAAGCCAAATGATCTTATGATCGTTCCAACCAAACCCAGCGCCAGAAACGCAGTATTGCCACGCCTCTTGCTGCCCGTGGATTTGACGATCTTTCGGCGGCCCCATGACTTCAAGAACCCTCGCTTTTGAGTCTCCGACATTCAAGAGAATAGTTTTACTATCAAGTGTTCCGCAGCTCGCCACGAAAAGCGAAAGAACAAGTGCTATCGCTGCTATTGAAGTACGCATAGCTTCTCCCAAGGTAATCTAACTATACGTCTGCGGTGATCCTTCGACTGCGAGCAGTGCATAGGCAAACGGCAGAAAGGGGCAAATCAAGAAGGGCATAGGAGCCTCGCAGGGGAGGCTCAGTCTAGAAGTGTACGGTTCAAACCGCAAGGCGGGGCGTGGGGAGGTGTCTAGGAAGATGCTAGTGGAATACTGCCCCCTGCCGCAGAGTTCGAGGGCGGTTGTGGCTTAACCGAACATCTATGTTGGCTTCTTCATCACCGCAGCGACTTTGTTGTCGCTAACCGGAACCACTGTCACGAGTTCCCATCCTTCATTCCCGTAGTTGTTGAGCGTCGATTCTTCGCGTGCAAAGATTCTTGCATCGGGATCAGCATCTATCCAAAGCCATTTGTACTGTCATCGCATCGAGCACCCCCATTGATTAATCCGCAATAGCTACGTTTAATGCTATTGCCCAGTGCAATGTCTCTCAATTGCGGGCCAAAGTGAATCTAGGGCCTTATCTTTGTCACGGTAGAAGGTACTCCCGTTAATGCGCCAGAAATTCAATCCAGCTCGTCTGAGCTGAGTCTCTCGTCTTTGGTCGTATTCCCATCTTTCAGGACCATGCCACTGATCACCATCACACTCCACGGCCAGTCTCCCTCTGGTTCCTTGCACCAGAAGGTCGATTCTGTACTGTAAATCCCTTGGGAAAGGCCTGAACTGAGGGATTACCTTGAAACCTCTCTTGATAATTGCTGTGCCGACCTCGATTTCAAAAGGACTGTCGGCCTTCTGTCTGAGTATCTCGATGCCTGCTTCTATTTCAGCCAATGGAGGATTCTGATACCACTTGAGCAGCTTGTAACGAACGCAGTTCTCGTTCTTCACGTCCTCGATGCGAATAGAATGAAATAAGAACACCTGGTCTTTTGCCCTACTGGTGGCGACGTTAAACCGCTGTCGAGCGTCATTCCTTACCAACGGGGCGAAACTTGCGTTAGGGGCTACGACAAGGGAAAGGAACATTACGTCTCGTTCGTCTCCCTGGAACGCATACGCATCCCCACATATTATGCGTCGTTGAGAGCACTCGCGTTCATCTAGCTTCCTCGCGATCAGATCTGAGATGTATTTAGCCTGATTCTCACCGAGAAGGGAGATGACTCCCATGGTTTTTCCTGTGTACTTTTCACATTGGCAGCTCAGAACTAATGCTTCGACAAGCGCCTCTGCTTCGGGTTGGTTCACGTCAGAGTCATTTTTGAAACCACTCGGAACAAAGGACGTAATGATTGGGGGTTCCAGGCGCTCATGGGGGCTCGTTTGACGCAGAGGTTCGAGCCTGCCTGCGTATGTCGGACATAAGTTGTTGTTAAACTCGATAATTTCAGGAACGCAGCGAAAATGCTCGGTCAACATTGTTCGCGTCATCCCTGGAATTGTCTGTGTGATTTCAAACAAACTGTTGTCGATGATGAACCGCTCTGGGTGTGGGAGTTGAGCAAGCCTGATGCGGATCAGCTCAAACACCTTCTCTCTCTCCACGCCAACATTCGTGGGGCTAATCTGCTCTGGATCCCCGACGATGAGGACTTGTCTGGCGCGAAAAAGAACGGGCAGGGCACGAATGTCGCACTGGCTGGCTTCATCTATGATAACGAGATCAAAGAGCTCTGGCTCAGCATGAAAAGATTGCACCACTCGATAGAGGGGCATGATCCATACAGGAACAGCTTTGACCGCATCAATCATTGCCCGCGCCGCAGCAGCCAAGAATCGTCCGGCAAACTTTCCGGTCCCTTTTCCATAGTTTTTCATGGCAGCGGCCCACGCTGCTAGTGCCATGTAGTGTTCATCGCGGACCTTTTCAAGCTGTCTTTGCCAGGTTCGCTCAATAACAAGTTCCGTAATATGCTCGTGTTCTTTGTTTCGAAGCTTTTCGGCCTTTGCCTGGAGATCCTCCACGCTTTCTCGACTATGTAAGTGGCTAAGCCACTGTGTCAGGCGTTGCCATCTCCAGGCTTCTTGCCAATCTGGGGAAATGGCGTCTGGTCCGGCTAGTTGTGCTTTGCGTTCAATCTCAGACGCCCACTTGGGAGCCCTGCTCTGGAGGCGGTTTAGCAGCTCTTCTAGTCGTTGGACCTTCACACGAACATCGTAAAGCCGGAGTAGCTCGGCGTAGTGCGATTCATATTCCTCGCTTGAGTGATGTCTAACTGCTTCAGCAAGCCGGAGTAGTGTTGACCCACAACTCGCATTCCTAGAGAGTTCATCTGCACAAGTAGAAAAATGGTTTAACTCCAAGACCAGATCATGCGCCCTCTTAGCAGCGATCTGGCCCTGAAGGCATTTCAGGTGCTCTAGCAGGGTTGCTTCTCGGTGAAATACCTGTCTGCTCTTTGGACAACCTAGAGCGGTCAGACGTTCCTTGAGAGTTCCCATCTGGGAGCAGGCCCATTCCACGGCGTCTCGGACCTTTCGCAGTCTTGCGTCAATGTCAGCTAGAGCCATGGGGGCTTGTTGGTCCCGCCTTGGGCCTTCCACTATTCTTGCTGTCTGTAGCCATCTGGTCTCCAATTTTCGAATATGGCTAACATACTCAAGGCGGAAAGCCACCACGTCAATTCGTTCTTTTGTTGAAAGGGGCTTTGCGTCTACAACAACTGTCTGAAAGAGTGTCTTGGCTTGTTTGGATAGACTGAGCTGTGTGAACAACTTCCCTGGGTTTCCACCTCTACTAACAACCCTTGCGAGTTCCTCCAGCGCATCGGCCCAGTCTGTCTCGGCATCCAGCAAGGAAAGTCCCTCAATCTGGTAACCTTGTATGCGTTCAAAGCACCGAAAGGCCTTCTCCCGCAACTCGCTACAGGCACTAATAAAGTTGGACCAAAAGCTCTGCTGAGAATCTTCGGAGGCCATCAAATCAAGTATTCGGCTTTGCCAATCTTCGGAGATTTGCTGAAGAGAGGTTAGGGCGGCTTCTACGACTGCAACTGCCTCGCTCAGCTCAGAGTGAGAAGCTGAAGCAAGTTGCTCGCTCCAATCTCTTCTTAACGGCTCAGTTTCATCGACGAGAGCCTTTGATGTCCGGAGTTCGGAGAGTATTTCCCTTATCTTCTGAGGCGGCGGCAATGACTCTAGGACCGGAAGTGGTAACTGGCAGGACTTTCGATCCTCTGGACTAAGATCCCTGAGTGTCTGACAAAGTTCACGAAGCTCATGGTCATTCAGGGGTGGGATGGTTTCAGGAGAAAGCTTGTCAGGAAGCCAACCGTGCCTTTCTTGTCCGAGCGAACATGCTTTGGCTGCCTGGTGGGCAGTAAGCTTCTCCTCTCCGAGCTGGATCACTTCTGAATCAAGTTTGGCCCAGTCTCGGATTTGATTCTGAAGGCAGGCTTGTTCTTCACGGATTACTCTGAGGCCCTTTTGTAGGTTTTGAATCCGCTGTTGTCGTGCCTGACTTCCTTTTTCCGCCAGATGCTGGCCGATTTCCATAACAGCCTCGTGGAGCTGTTTCTTGGATTCCGTATCATTTCCCAATTGGGATACGCATAGGCTTCGGATCGCAGTGGGAATATGCCCCCTGAGCACGCGCAATGCATTTTCTGTTTGGCTCGTGACAAGAATTTTCTTGCCGCGTGCCAATTGGTCACAGATGATGTTCGCAATTGTGTGGCTCTTGCCCGTTCCAGGAGGGCCTTGGACCAACACGCCAAACTGATGTCTTAATCTTTCCCAAATCTCTTTTTGCTGGTCGTTGTGTAATAAGGGGAAATACAGCTCACTATCTTCCTCCTCAACATCATGATTGCCGTCAAGGGGAAGTCCCAAGGCGAGCGAGAGCGCGTTATCTTTCCCTGGATCTGAAACCGCAGCATGAATGAACGGAGGGATTTGTGCGCCTCCTGCGATAGCAGCGGCTACTTTCCGAGCATCTTCAATCCAGAAATGGCGTACTCTTTCTCGCACGAAGATGATCGGAGCATTTGAAATCGTCGGTTTGGGAGAAGGCAACGGTTTTGATACTGGTTTGTCGCTGTATAAGTTGGTCTCGGATTCAGCTGTGCTACTGAGGTAGCCGGAGACGGTCGCTGACAGCCCACGAACGGTATTGTGGCTCCAGGGATTGCTCGGCTCCTCGCTCTCATTAATCCGACGAGCTAAGCTGAGTAGCGTGTCTTTGTAGTTGTACTCCAGATCGCGTAAACACTCGAAATCGAACTTGGTCGGCTGACTGGGAGTAAGCGTGATGTTCCTCTTCTCCGGATTAAATTCGAGAAATATAGGTGTGAGAAGAAGTGGGTGGTATATGGCCTGACCTGGGCTATGTTGCCAGTTCAGGAACAGATGTCCCCAAAGGATTTCCCATCGATCACCCTCGACGGAAAGCCTCTGGTGTAGGCTAAAGAGCTGGTCATACAGCTCGTTCGCTCTATAGGCAGGTAAGGTTCTGTCGGCCCACAGAGGCCATTGCGTAGTTAGGTAGGCGTCTAAAAGCACCTGCCGGTTCTGGTCATCTTCAAAACGCTCTTCCCGTTCTTGTTCCTGAATCGGGGTTGGTAAATTAGACTCTCCCAGGGAGAGGTCTAGCCAGTCCTTTAACGGATCAGGGATTCCTGGTCGTTGTTTCTCTCTTTGCTTTTCCCAGTTGATCCATGCTTTGCGATACTCGTCATATAGTGATAGGCGAGCCGGATCATCGTCAAATCGATGTCGTTTTGAGATCTTTGGTCTAGGGCTGGGGCGTTTAGACGGATTAGGAGAAAGCTGGACCCAGTCAAGCAAAGACTCTGGGAGAGGAGGAGGAGGATCACAGGCACTTTTTAGTACAGAAAGCCAAGCCCCACCTGTATCTTCTGGGCCGACCGGAGTGTCACTCTCATCGTCAAAGCACTTAGTTTTACAGAAACGAGATGACACGAGTTCGGCTTGCCACCAGCGTCCATCCCCGTAACCCAAGACGTCCCGTATAACCGGAAGGTCAATGGAATAAACTTCAGCTATATATTCAAAGAGATCCTGGGCGTTTCGTTGAATAGACATCACAGTCCTCTGACGAGGTCCACTCAAAGTGGAAGGTGTTGCTCTCCTCGACCCATTCGGATTCCTCGAACTGTTGCTGCCGGTGCCCGAAAGTGCTGAGAGTCTGACAGCTTGGCATGAGTGACCGCTTCACTTAATGGCATTCAAGACGTCAGTGTGTTCGATTGGTTGACCTCTAGTCATTGTGTGTCGCAGAATAATCCTTTCCCCGCGAGAAAGCACCTCAACGTGGAGGGGAGGGATCTGCCACGGAAATAGAACCATGCATCTCGAGCCCTTGCGTGCAATCCTGCTGGGACTGGCATGGAGATCACGTCTTTTTGCACCATTGCTTTCCCTGTGCATTTTCGCCAGCCTGATAGATCACTGCTCGCCCTTCTTACGTATCTTCGGCACTCAATTCCTTCTAGCTGTCAGGGTTTCACTGATCATATGTAGTCCTACGGCTCTGTGCAAAAAGGTTTTGTGGCTCTAGTGCGAGAAAATTTCTGAAATGTGCGCTCCATTTCAACTTCTTCGTATGAATTGACTCTCGATCGTGCCCGTTCTTTTTCCTCTCTTTTCGAAACCTCATATCTCCTCACGCGCGAATCCTTGCATCTGGCCAGGTGTTCCTGATTAAAGACACTTCGCATTCATGATGTCTGTCGGATGGAGTCGATCTTGCTCGATGTGATCCGCGCTGTGAGATGCTGCAGGAAAATCTGTCCCCCGGTGTCCCCTCCTGACCTCGCCTGTCTCCCGTAGGGTCTCTTCCCACGAAAGACTCACCCCGGTATGGTCTCGGCCATGCTGCATGTTGCTCTCAAAAGGAATCGCATGAAGAAAACGTGGCTCACAGCACAGGAACTCGCCGTACTCCTTCAGGTGAGTCTCAAAACGGTTCGGCGGGCTTATCGCAATGGGGAAATCCCAATGGTCTTCTTCCGCCATATGGTGCGGTTCGATCTCGCAAAAGTTCGACGGGCGATGGAGCGCAATGGACGAAGCCGCATGCGTCGTCTCAATGGCAACAGTGGGCGTGCGGGCGCGACTGCCGGCCAAGGCCGGCGGCGCGCACCGAAAAGCCCCCGGACGGTAAAACGGGGGCGGAATTTCCAAGGTTCTAAACGGAGGGTCTCATGAGTGCATGGACATGTTCACTCGGCTGGTTTCGCTTTACCGTCTCTGACTCCACCGCCGATGAGGTGATCGCACGGGTGGGGGGAGACTGGATCAAGGATAAAAAAGGCTTCCTGGGCTACCGGCAAGGCTGGTTGTCACGCGGGCATGCCGGCGGGTTAGGTCGGATCGGGACGGCGGCCACCTGGGCCCCTCGTGAAGTACATGTGGATCTCTCCCAAGAGTTGATCAGTGACTGGACCTATCAGAAATTTCACGACGTGGCAACGTGGGTGTTTGAGAAGCACGGACATTTTGGCCGCATTGACGTGGCCCTCGATGATCGGAACGGCGTGATCGATGTCGATCGCATCTATGCGGCGGTGAAGGCGGGGAATTGTGTCTCACATTTCCGTCAGTCCCGCTTGATTTCAGGTTTGGACCTAGGCTCGGGCTTGGACACCGGGAAGACCCTCTGTATGGGGTCCCGCCAGTCAGACACCTATCTCCGGATCTACGATAAAGCGGCAGAACAACGGGCCAAAGAGAAGCCGGTTGAGGGCACCTGGATTCGGTGGGAAATGGAATGGAAATCGGAACGGGCCGATGCCGTCGGCATGGCCTTGTCCGGGCTCAATCAGGATCAATTCCAGAAGTACATCGTCGGAGTCTTTCGCAGTGCCTTGGATTTCCGAGACTGTACCAGGGCCGATGATGCCAAGGATCGCTATTACGCGCCCTTGCTGGACTGGTGGAAAGTCCTGACAGAGGGGATGCAGCGGGCTCGGTTAGAGATCGCCAAATCCGTCAAAAAGATTGAGGACGTGAAACGGTGGGCGGAACGGAGCCTGGCTCCGATGCTCGGCCTCCTGTGTGCCCATCCAGAAGCCGGAGAGCGCTGGCTCATCAATCGGATCGTGGAGGGAGTGGAACGATGGCGACCCGAGCAGATGACGTTGCTAGGGAGTGCGCAGGACGTCCGCCGACTCCGGCAGAAGATGCGGGCGTGGAATCCCCGAGACGGATTCACGGCTTCGTGGGTCGAACCAGCGTCTTAGAGCGCTACATGTGCGGGCCGCGGTGGCGTGGCCGGTGTCGGATTGGGGGAACCGTGTTCGTGTTTCTCTGGGCCTGCCCGTCGCGGACTGGTTCACATGGTCCGAGCGCGCGCTCATCGGCGAGTAATTAAGGCGTGAGGGACGAGGACGAGACATCGCCTTGTCCGTGAGGTGTATCGTGCAGTCCATTACTGCTGTTCGATGGAGGTCATGAGATGAGTGCGCAACCAGGCATGCCTGTGAATCTGATGCTGACTGAAGCGGAGTTTGGCGTACTGACGGAGGTGGGTGAAGAGAATACCTTGTCGCCCGAGGACGTCCTCAAGACCATCCTCGAAGAATATGTGGAACTGCGGGCCAATCATCCGCATCTCTACGTGCAGTTCGCCGTGTGTCGTGGTCGGTGCCTCAAGTGATCGACATGTGAAAGGGCGCCGTGATCTGAGTGCCTCGGCTCATGCGGGCGTAAGCCCTTACGCGCCAGGCCAGCCCTGATCGGCGAAGCTGTAGCAGTGCTCCTCAGTGAGAATGAGATGGTCGAGCAAGGTGATGCCGAGCAGGTCGGCGCCCTGCCGGAGTCGGCTGGTGAGCACGCGATCCTCCAGGCTGGGGGTGGGATCGCCGGAGGGGTGATTGTGGCCGCAGATCCAGGCGGCGGCGCTCATCAGGATCAGCGGTTTGAAGACCTCGCGTGGATGCACGATAGCCAATGTCAGGGAGCCGATCGAGACGACGTTGACGCCGATGATGACATGCTTCGCATCCAACCCGCAGACCAGGAATTGTTCGCGGTCCAGTCCCGCAAAGAGCGGTCTCAGAACGACCGCAGCGGCGACCGAGGTGGTTAGCGGCGACGAAGGCGGCACGGCCCGGTTCTCGCGGACGAGCGTGACTCGGTATCGCGGCACCGCGTATTCATGCCTCGGCTTCGGCTGCCGTTGCCCATTCAGAATGCCCTGTGAACCGTGAATGGCCATGTCCGCCTCCTTCTTCAACACGATGTCTAGCCCCACCCTTCACAGCCAAGGGGTGGGGCGTCGAAGAAGAAGGCGGGATGGCGCTCTCGCGGGGGGCAGGCCTGAAACGGGAGGGGCCCTACGGGACGGTACCCGGAAAGGCCTGGCCGCTGCTCTGCAGCGATGGCCCGCCACCGCTGGGAACCCAGGGTACGCTGACGAGATCGAGGCATGAAGACCACCTGTCACAAGACACCGGCGCCAGTGTGTCCCGAGACAACCTTGAATAGGCCGTGGACGCCTCAACTATTTGAAGAAGTCACGGATCTCTTGGCCGAGGCACTCTTTCAAGATTTTCAAGCACATCGGCGCGCTACGGTTCAATCCCCCCAGGGAATGAATCAAAAAATCTCGTTGACGAACGCAGAGAACGAGGTTAAGTGATGCTCTCACCCAGTAATGAGGGCTCCATGCGCGCTGCAATCTACGTCAGAAAGTCGACCGCACAAACCGGGATGAGTGAAGAAGCCCGTTCAGTGGAACGGCAGAAGGCTCGTGCTCGGGCATATGCTGCAGGTCGAGGATGGACGGTCGCCGATGAGCACGTCTATGAAGACGATGGCATCAGCGGAGCTGAGTTTGCCCGTCGGCCAGGATTTCAGCGTCTCATAGAAACCCTCAAACGCCGTTCCCCTTTTCAATACCTCATCGTGATGGATGAGTCGAGGCTCGGCCGTGAGTCCATCGAAACGGCTCATGTCCTCAAACAGCTCATGCTCGCCGGGGTGAGAATCTTCGCCTATCTGGATGACCGAGAGGTCGTACTCGACAACCTGATGGACAAGATGCGGCTGGCGATCACCGGCCTGATGGACGAAGGCGAACGGTCCCGAGCTCAGCAACGAACCTTCGACGCCCTTCATCGGAAAGCTCTCATGGGACATGTGACCGGCGGGCGCGTGTATGGGTATGACAACGTGGAGATCCATTCCTCTGTGCTGGATGCTTACGGCCGGCCAAAGCGCGATCACGTCGAACGCCGGATCAATGAGGAGCAAGCCGCCGTTGTTCGGCAGGTCTTTAGGCTCTGCGCTGAAGGGAAGGGTATGGTTTCGATCGCTCGTTTCTTGAACGATGAAGGACGCCCTGCCCCTCGAAATACCGTTGGCCTTAAAATCTCCTGGAGTCCTTCTTCTGTCAGGAGCCTCCTGTTCAGACGGCTGTATCTCGGGGAAGTGATCTGGAACAAGACAAAGAAGCGCAATCCTTGGGGCATTCAGCAGCAACGCAAACGCCCTGAGAAGGACTGGATTCAGATTCCCATGCCGCAGCTTCGAATTATCTCAGAAAGCGAATGGAAGGCCGCCCATGATCGTTTGAACGCCACCCGCGCGATATACCTACGCGGGACGAAGGGCGAGTTGTGGGGAAGGCCAGCCAGTACGCTCGATTCCAAATATCTACTAACTGGGATGGTAAAGTGCGGGCAATGTGGCGGAAGTGTTTATGTGAAAAGTAGCTCCCGGAAGGGCACACGGGCCCTATTCTACGGCTGCATGACGCACCATCTTCGAGGGCGGACGGCGTGTGCCAATAATCTTTTGACGCCGATGGATCGGGCCAATGAAGAAGTTCTGGCTGTTCTCGAACGTGATGTGTTGCACCCCGATGTCACCAAGACGGTCGTTCGAAAGGCCCTGGATAAGTTCCGGGCATCTGAACGGGATTGGAGCGAACGCCGGCAGGCTTTACACAAGCAAATAGCAACAGTCGATATTGAGATCGGCCGGCTTGTGGCTGCGATCTCGTCGGGGGGAGATATTCCGGCATTGGTTGAGGCTGTGAAGGCCGCTAATGACCGGAGAACCGCCCTCTCGGAGGAGTTGGCGGGGGTTGACAGCCAACAACATTCAGACGCCGATTACGATCAGCTTGAAAAGGAACTGCAGGCGCATTTTGAGGCATCCTGGAAGACGTTACTAACCCGGCAGGTCGGCCCGACTCGTCAGATTCTTCGCAAGCTTTTCAACGGAGACCGCCTCCCCTTCATCCCCATGACGAATGAAAGTGGCTCTCAGTATGAATTCAAAGGAACGGCCTCAATCAGCCGGTTACTGACTGGGCGTGCAAAAGGATTGGTGTCCCCAACGGGATTTGAACCCGTGTTACTGCCTTGAAAGGGCAATGTCCTAGGCCAGGCTAGACGATGGGGACGAAACAGAGATGCAAAAATGAGTGGGACTCTTACCATACTTCAGACTCATGTGTCACTAGAGGAGACGACGGACTTCATGATGCCTGGTCGCGTTTTCGCTCCGAATTCGGTAGGATAAACTATACCGAGCGCATCGGAGCCTCATCAGTTAAGAATTCAAGGAGCACGACTTATGTCAAGACCCCGATTCCCATTGTACAGATCCCTGCTGCTCGTTGCCTGCAGCCTGATAGGAGCCGGTTGTGCCCACGATACCTATCAAGAACGGGCGAACCTGATTAAGAATCATGCCGACGCATTTTATGACAGTCTGAAAACCAACCGAGTGGAATCTGCGATCAGGGACAATGAGCAGATTGAAGCGATGGCGAGCCAGATGGGAGACACCATCAGAAAACGGGCCGGCCAACAAGGCACCACATCGGTCGAACGAGAGTTCGCCTTGATGAACACCGCCAACGAAGCCGCAGCCACAAACTGGCTCGCACTGGGCCAATACTTCACCATCAAGCGCCAATACCTCCAAGCCCGTACCACCTACCGACGCGTGATCGACACCTATACGAATCCCACAGACCGGCCATACCGAGAACAAGCCCTGCGCGCCTTGAAGGATTTGGACATGCTGAATCCTCCCACAACAACGACGAATCCGTGAACGGCGGCCGCCTCCTACGCCAATTCCCTCGAATACTTCTCAGTGGACTCCTGCTGCTCAGTTGGGGTTGCGTCCACCGAATTCACGTCGCCCCTGTACCTACAGTTGTTTCGCCGACCGCCATCGCGCGCTCACTTCAAGTCATTGTGCCCTTTCTCGCCGTGAAAGGAGCCGATCATATGCCGGGTATCGTCTTGCTCGAGTGGCCGGCACAGGATCTCCGAACCGCCGCGATTGACTACATCCAATCGCGGCAGTCATTTGCCTCGGTAAGCGATAAACCCGCCGATCTCACCCTGACCGTCAAAGCCTGGCTGGCAATGCGATCTCACGATAAATACCACTATCGTGTACGCCTTGAATCAGTCTTGGGCTCTTCAGAGAAGCCGGCGATCAAATCGTATCTGGTGGAAAAAGAAACGGCAGGATCGAGCGTTCGATGGGTCACGGCTTCGGATCAGACCCCGATTGCAGAAGCAGTCCAAGCCGCACTGGATGATTTACTCGCGCAGGTCGAAGCCGATCATCTCTTGTATCGGAAATAACCCGTTGAGGATAAAAAGACTAAGAGACTCAAGACCGTCGGTCAAGGAGGCGCACGGCAAGACATCCGGCTGCCACACCGGCCATAAACACCGCACCGACTATCCAACCAAACGAGAGGCCCAACTTCCTCGGTTCACGACGTCGAAGTTCCCGGCTCAGATTCGGCATATGGGATTCCGGCCCGAGCCATTCATCCTCAGACGGACGGTTTGAATCTTTCTTGAAGAGAATAGCTGTCGTCTTTTCACTCATGATTCCCCTCCTCCCTACAAGCCCGCCCATACTAATCCCACCTCTGCGCTCTGAAACTATGGATCCTACGCAGTACGAGAACCAGTAAAGTTGGCCCAGGCCTCATTGACCTGTACGGTCGAAGCCGGTTCAAATACATGGCAATCAAGACGTAGCGAACGATCGCCGAGTGGAATGTTCAGAGAGTCACAGTGATGTGGCCGGTCGGCATTGGCATGTTGATTGGGGTGAAAGCTATTACAGGATACGCACATTCTCGCGACAGAGATCTCACCCTGCTCTTGGAGACTACGAATGATCTTTACCAGGGACGTGAGGAGGATGACTTGCTCTGGCTCAGAGAGTGCCTCCGTTGCAGTCGCCAGCCGATCAGGCATCCGGGAAGAGGGTGTGCAAGATCGATTTCCTTTGGCCGTCAACTGCGCCATCACAATTCGGCCATCGCTCATGTCGCGGCGCCGTCGAACCAACTGCTTCCGTTCGAGTGTCGCGATGACTTCTGACGCCGTTGGAAGCCTGATGGCCAACTCATTCGCCACCGTTGAGACCTGTGCACGCTGCCCGGGTTTGGACCGAAGAAGCGTGAGAACCTGCCTCTGTAACGGGCCAAGACCTGCTCGACCTTCTCGCCGCCACGTCCGACTTTTCATCGCAAGCCCAATTTTTTCCAGGCCGGTCGCCAACTGAGTGGTCAACGCAGCTGCATCCTGTAATGCCGATGACTTCTTCCCGCTTTTGAGCACACGCAGTCTATCCATAGGAGCTCCTGTTAAATTACCAGTATTTTGCAAGTGTAGTGCGCGCGCCGTCCCCACGTCAAGATTCCGGATGGCACATTGACCGGTATCCCCATAGAACAGAGCAGAGAAGGAAGCGATTGGAAGATGCCCACTGGCCTGCAAGCTGGAACCAGAGATCGAACGGCGCTGCCGGTGTTATGGATATGGGGGAAATACTTCAGCAACGATTCACAACCGATAACATCTGAGATGAAATCAGGCAACCTGCCAAATCACCATTCGGTGTCGAAAGCCGCAGTTATGCAGGTTAGAACGTCTCAGCCAGCAGCGATTGGATCAGTCCTTCCGTTTCCTGATACCGGCCCTCACCGATCCGTACATGGCAAATCATACCCTGCTTGTCGATGAGATACATCGCAGGCCAGTACCGGTTGCCATAGCGATTCCACGTCGAGAAATCGTTGTCGATGGGGATGGGAAAGCGGATGTCGTGCTCCTGGATATATTGCTTCACCTTCGCAAAGTCCCGTTCGTAGGAAAACTCCGGCGAATGTACGCCGATGACCACGAGACCCTTATCCGAATACTTCTGATGCCACTGCTTCACATAGGGTTCGACATTTCGGCAGTTGTAGCAGCCGAAGGTCCAGAACTCGACCATGACAACTTTTCCCTTCAGGTCGGACAGATGCAAAGGCGCGCTGTTCAGCCAAGTCTCGTTCGTACTGGCTGGCGCCTTCATGCCGACTCCCGCATTGGCCACGAACCAGGTGATGAGCACCCCTGCCAAAAGCGCGGTGACGCCCATCAGAATCCGCCGTATCATGGGCCCCTCCTTGTTCTCGCGCCACACCTTCCCTATGGTGAAATGTGGCCGTGGTGGAAAACTGCGACCGGTCGTAGCGCAACGCGCTCCCTATGAAGCTCGCGTCGGACGCATCGGTTGCCCAAAGGCTCCAGCCCGGGGGAGGTATATCGTGGCAGGATGCGACATCTTGGCAGAATCAGCTTTGCATGAAGAAACAGATTGGCAGATCGGTAAGAAGTGGCCGTTGAGTATGGTGAGTTTTCTGCGATTGTCGTGCGCAAAGGATTACAAGCGTCTCTCCGTGCGATCTTGGCGCGAAGAGAGAACACTACATCGGATTCTGACTCCCCTGCATTAGTTGCATTAGAAGTCTTCACGAATATTACAGGCTAAGGCTGCCCCTCAGCTCCCTCACCTCCGATCAATACTTGCCGGAAGAGAGGGGATATAATTGGCATCCACGAAATCTTCCCACACTGCGTCATGAGCGGCCTGCATGCCCCGCCCTCGGACATAGACCATCTTGAGAATGGGTTCTTCCCCGGGCGCTAAACCGGTCATCCGTCCGACGACAAGCATGTCGCCCCAATGGTGGTGTGCATTTGGAAAACTCTGATGGTCCCCCACGACAACCCAATACCAGCCCCCCTCCGGGTGGTCTGGGCTGGGAGGGAGTTGAGGCCGGTAATCCTGGTCGAGCGGGCGATTCTTCACATGCAACCAGAGGGCATCGCCTCGTTCTTCCTCCTCCAGGATAACGCCGCCCATTATGACAAGCCGGTCTCGATAAGCCTGGGGTGTCGTGGTCAACTTCGACAGCGTGACGTTCGGCACCGCCTCGCGCAGATATTTTCTTGGCACCGGACTGCACCCGACGGCGACGCACAAGGCCAGGAGCAAGATCGTCCGGCCACACCAAGTCTGCCATGTTTCAGAGAACCGATGCATGTCATATGCCTCCCACAGTTGAATGCCCAGCCTGCACGGCGTGAGCCGCCCAAGCCAAATCCCGGCGATACCCTACCCAGCCGTTCAGAGAGCGCCGGCAGCCCTTGCGTTGCTCAAAAACTGTTCGATGCAGTCCTTGATACCACGCTTGATGAGCAGACCGCTATTCATCCAGTCGACAGACTGCTGAAGGTTGGAGCGGCACACCGAGGTGAAGACCGCGGCGTCTGTTCGATTGACCTTGAAGGTCGCCAAAACTTCGAAACGTTGCTCGACCTTTCCGACGTAATCGAGAAAAAAATGCTCGACCGTACCCGACACGACCCGCGTCTCGCCCGGCTGCACATGGTAGCCTGAAAAGGCCAGTTCCTGCCTGACCGCATTCGTGAAAAACTCCCCGATGTCCTGTGACAAATACAGAGCCTCGACATTCCGGGAACTCGACTCCAGTTCTTTCCGCTTCATCAGGCCGGTCGGATGGCCGGCGTAGAGGAACGGTGCGACCTGTACCGTCCCGTTCCCTTTTAACGAGTTAGAGGGCTGATAGTCCAGGTACAACACCCGTGGACAGCCGGAACTCAAACACGCCACAATGAGCAGCGCAGCCACCGGCCATCGATGTCGGAAAGTGGGCATAGGAATCACTATTGAACGCGGCACCGGAGCGGTCGAATGGATCGAACGAGGGTACCTCAGCGAGAATGTGTCGAGAGCCTACGGAGTGAAGGAGCATCTGTCAATAGCGAAGACAGCTTGCGAGATGGACTTCGTTTACACAGGTGATCCATGGTGCGCATCAAACCGTTGGCGCAGTCAAAAACGATCCGCCTGCGAGGGGTAAAGCTTGGGGAGGCTCCTAAGCGCAGAGGAAACGGGATCGATCTGTTTGACATAGCCACGGCAGTGGACCCAGGACGTGAGATGCAAGCCGACACGGACTTTGGTCAGGATGGGAAGATGCGATAGGAAATGCGCTATAGCTCTTGAATAGGGGCCGAGAAAACCGGATAAAAACGATAGGCCTGCCAAGCCGGTTGCGCCTGGAGCGCAGGCCCTCAGATGAAATTTGAAAGGAGTAGCACAGTTTTACTATTGGGACATATTTCCCACAGTGAATGATTCTGCCTTCGTAGGGGCCTGCCAACGCAATTTACATCCTTCGGACTAAGACACATGAGAGCCCTTAGGTCTATCTCTTGAAAAGATAGACAAAGTTCAACTGGCACTCCGCTTGCTCACTCGTCCTCACCTGTCGGCTCTATCCAGCTCGTCTCGACGATCACGCATGGCGCGTACTCGTGTACGTGTGAGATGTGCACCTTCGTATCGAGGCATGGGGCCACCGATGGGGAAAAACATGAACTCACAAAGGAGAAAATCATGATACGCACTATGAAAGCACTGTGTTTCCTGCTGGCGGTGATGGGGCTGCCGCTAACTGTATCGGTGGAGTCGAGTCACGCCCTTCCCAGTTTCGGGACCAACACCGACGTGGCCTGTCAGGCCTTCAACGGCACCACGCCCTACCACGATGCGAGTTGTGCCCTCTGTCACACATCGAACAGTCCATCCACGGGGGATCTGAACCAGAATGGCCAGTTCTACAAGGGGAACAATCTGACGGCCATCTGCCCTGCCAAGAATGTCGCGCCCGTCGCCAATGCCGGCCCGAATCAGACAGTGACGACCGGAGCGACAGTTACCCTCAACGGCAGCGGCTCCAGCGATGCGGACGGGAATCCCTTGACCTACCTCTGGTCCTTCGTCTCAATCCCTACCGGCAGTGGCGCGACGTTGACTGGCCCCACGACGGTCAAACCAACTTTCCTGGCGGACAAAACCGGTCAGTACGTCGTCCAACTCATCGCGAACGACGGCGTGATCAGCAGCACCCCTGCAACCGTGACGATTACCACCACACCGGGTAATACCGCGCCGGTCGCCAATGCAGGACCTGACCAGACAGTCCAATTGGGTACCACTGTCACATTGAATGGTAGCGGGTCAAATGACGTGGACGGCAATCCCCTCACCTACCAGTGGGCGTTTGTCGCCGTGCCGACCGGCAGTACTGCAAAACTGTCCAACCCAACCGTCGTTATGCCGACCTTTGTGGCGGACATGGCCGGCCAGTACGTGGTCAAGCTGCTCGCCAATGACGGCAAGGTAACGAGCACTCAGGATACCGTGACCATTTCGACGACAGGCGGCAATACCGCGCCGGTCGCCAATGCCGGGCCAGATCAGTCGGTGCAGATGGGTGCGGCAGTTACGCTAAACGGCAGCGGTTCGACCGATACGGATAAGAACACATTGACCTATGACTGGTCATTCGTCTCGATCCCATCCGGAAGTGCCGCAGCATTATCCAACCCGACCGCAGCCGCGCCATCCTTTATGGCTGACAAGGCGGGCCAATATGTGGTCCAACTTATCGTCAACGACGGCACAGTGAACAGCACGCCGGATACCGTGACCATTGCTGCCGCGATGGGCAATACGGCGCCGGTGGCCAATGCCGGGCCGGACCAGACTGTGGCGGTCGGCGCATCGGTCATCTTGAATGGCAACGTCTCGCAGGATGTCGATCGGAATGCCTTAACCTACCAATGGGCGTTGACAACCAAACCGGCGGGGAGTGCAGCGACACTCGTCAATGCCACCACGGCCATGCAGAACTTTGTCGCCGACGTGGCAGGCCAATACATCGCCCAACTGATCGTGCATGACGGTATGGCGAGTAGCGCGCCGGACACCGTGATCGTCACAGCAGGAGCCGGCAATACAGCGCCGGTGGCCAATGCAGGGCCGGATCAGATTATCGCGATCGGGACGACTGTCGTCCTGGACGGCACCGCCTCGCGCGATGCTGACGGGAACGCCTTGACCTGGAACTGGGCGTTAACGGCCAAACCGGCTGGCAGCGCCGCCATGCTCAACGATCCCATGTCGGCCAGACCCTCGTTCCTCGCAGACAAGGCCGGCGAATATGTCGCTCAGCTGGTCGTCAATGACGGGACGCTCGACAGTCCCCCCGCAACGGTCATGATCAAGACGGCGGTGATGCCACCGGCGCGTGGGGTCTATATCAGCCGTGCACGATGGAATGCTGAGACAGGGAAACTCAAGGTGGCAGGCCGGGCGCCCAACGGGACCACCGTCGAGATTCTCGACGCCGATACCAACGCGCCCATTGCGACTGGTGAAGCCGGGCGCAATGGCCGGTTTAGACTGTATGTGAGTATCCAAGTCGCGCCCTGTGGGCTTGTCGCCAAAGCCACTGGGTTGACGAGCCTCCGGATTCCGGTGGCCGGCGCCCCTGAGCGCTGTGGCAACATCAAGCCGCCACGGGACAACGACAAGGATGATGATAAGGAGAACGACAAAGAGCGCGACCGCAAATCGCTCTCGAACCAAGACCGAGAGCGAAGCGGAAACTCCCTCTTGAATCGGAGCAGACAGAATCAGTAACACAACACCGGCCAGATCCGTGACGGAGATCGAAGCAGGCCGCCAGGGTCTCTTGCAAAAGAGGCCCTGGCGCGCCGGGTTTTACACACCATCTTCAACTCTTCGCAAATAGGAGCGGGACTGGGAGTAGCCAGACCATCCTTCTTGCTCGCCAAGGCCTCACGATAAATGGGATTGGAAGGATACCCACATTGGTCCTGTGCTCCCGGAGCAGGGAGGGATGGAGCCTGATGATCTTCTGTGCTCGCGCAACGCGCGCCCTCAGAAGGGCCTCGCTCGACGGCCGCAGTCAAAAGCTCCTCACACCCTTGCTTGGCTGAGCATTGAATGGATAAGAGAGCACGGATGGATGGACGCGCGCAGTAGAAGATCAATCAGTCCCCATCCCTGAGAAATATTGAGCGAGCTTGGAGGGATCATCTGTCGCCTCGTTCGACGGCCGCACGTAAACCAACAGGGGTGTCATTTCAGGGAGAGTGAAACGAGCGAGCTAGGAAGGATCATTTAATGGATGAGGGTCGCTCGATACGCGTAGTAAAAGGCAACCTCGACAACTCCCCTATTAAAAGCTGAGGGGAAGGTGCCTGTCCAGATGTAATGAGAAGGGGGCGACTCAGTTCACGCTATTGGAGCAATTCCCTCACTGTGTAGGATTCCGCCTTCGTAGGGGCCTGCCGACGCAAATTACAATCCTTCGAACAACACGCATGAGAGCCCTTCGGTCTTTCCCTTGAAAACATAGACAAAGTTCAACTGGCACTCCGTTTGCTCACTGCTCCTCACTTGTCGGCTGTACCCAGCTCGTTTCGATAACCACGCATGACGCGTACCCATGTGTAACGTGATTCTTATTTGCATCGAGGCGGGGGGCCCACCGATGAGAGAGATCCGGACCACGAAGAGGCTGTGAACCTACACCCTCTTTAGTCGAACCTGGGAAAACGATTTGAATCCAGACAGGAAGATCTCTCGTAGGGTGTGCTAGGGTGCATTGTTCATTTAACTGTTTCAAACAAGGAGGCCGTGATGCATATGATTGGACGTATCGGATTCATGGGATTAGGGATCGCGTTAGTGGGCTGTCTCGGCGGAGCACCAGTCTTCGCAGCGGATAAACCAATAGAGGACGGGTCGAAGATTATGATTACGTCCCCCAAGGCTGGGGACAAGGTCAGCGACAGCTTTGAGCTGAAGTATGAGTTGACCAAGGGTTCTCAAGCCGCTCATGCCCACGTGTTCGTGGACAACGAATATCAGAAGGGTTTTCAAGGGACCTTCAAGGGCTTGAGCCGGGGAACGCACCAGATCACCGTGACTGGCGCCACGAAGGACCACGCACTCGTCGCGGCCAGCCAGACCATCACCGTCGAAGTGCAATAGCGCTATATCCTGCCGTCTTCAGGCCGCCAGGGTCTCTTGTAAAAGAGGCCCTGGTACGCCGAATATTCACACATCGTTTCAAACTGCCGTAATGATCGGAAGTAGCGTCGCTCCCCGATTCACAGTACGCAGCGTTCAACCTATTGAATGTCCCATCCCTTGAACGTTGACAGCTAGAGTTCAAACAAAGGGAGCGGAAATCTTTTTTGTTGTTCAGCCTGGAGCCTGTCCGATAACCCTACTTCGCATCGGTCTCCTTCTCGCCACCTAACGCCCTTACCCTTCACTCATACCGCGCTTCCTGCTCACACCTCACGTTTCTCTGCCTTTTCACCCCTTACCCCTTACTCTTCACCTCTAACGCCTAACCCCTCACGCCTCACCCCTTACGTCCCCGAGGTGCCGTACAAAATTGAAAAAAGATACAAGAGAGTGTACAGAGTTGTACGTATAAGTAGTTCCCACAGTGCTAAGTTGTTGATAATGCGATGATGTCGTACTGGATCGCAAATTGCTATTCCCTCTCGTGCCAGTTCACTTACATAACGAGGGAGGAAATTATTATGGATTGCCCGAAGTGCAAAGGATTGATGATGATGGAACGGTTCTCTGACTTCTTCCTGGTTTTTTATGCCTGGAAATGTATCAACTGCGGAGCAGTCATCGATAAGACGATTGCCAATAATCGGAGAGCCAGCCTCGCTGCCAAAGCCACGAAAGAAGTTGAAGCAGCCACCGTATAACACACGGACGTCATAATATCGTAGCTCCCAGCCCAATACAGGGTCCGATCTTGCGATCGAATATCCACAGCAAGAATCGAGAACCCTGCCCACGGCGCACGGCTGCAAGTGGCTATCAAAATACAGAAATGGCCTTTCGAATTCGCTCTCGCCCCGTTCTCAAGAAAAGCGACGATGATCCGTAGGTCGGACGAGTCCTCTTCCCCTGAAATCTTTCACGCCTGACGTTTTACCTTTCACCAATCCCCAGACAGCCATTTCGATTCCATACTGGGCATTTCCGCTGTCTGCTAGACTTAGCCTTGGCGTAGTTGCCTCTTACGGGTGCGCGTTATCCCAACGAACAGCGAGGTGCTTGCATGATCGATTGGCTGATGGCCACTTCCATAGGATTTGGTCTACTCGGGTTCTTATTCATGCTGGCTGGCGTAGCATCGGCACGTCAACGGCGGTTCGTTCGCCTGTCGCTGCACACCACCTTGGCCTTGGCCTGCCTGGCATCAGGCGCCTTGTTTCTGACACTTCAGCTCTCGTTGCAAAGCTACCGCGCTTTGACGCGCGAGGATCTCGCCGCAACCATTCATGCGGAGCCGATGGGGCCGTCACAGTTTCGCGTCACGATTCACCTGCCGGACGGGCGGACGGACAGCTACTGGTTGGCGGGCGATGAAGTCTACGTCGATGCGCACATTCTGAAATGGAAACCTTGGACAAATCTATTCGGCTTGCACACGGCGTATGAGCTGGATCGTATTGCCGGACGCTATCACCTGATCGAAGATGAACGCAGGAGGCCACACACAGTCTACTCGCTGGCGACCGATCAATTAGTGGACCTGTTCGCGCTTCGGCGTCGTTACGCCTGGCTGGAGTCGGTGGTCGATGCGGAATATGGGTCGGCGGCTTTCTTTCCCACACACGATCGCGTCGCGATCGAACTCCGCGTCTCCACCACCGGATTGCTATTTCGCCCGCTGATGAAGGCGTTCTGACCGTGCGGCGATGGGCCGGCATTAGGCGCATGGTAGTCCATCTCTGAACCTTGACACCTTCCTCCCCAAAACATAGCCTGTGAAAACTACCTGCCTTACGTACGCCGGAGCGGATCTCTTATCCAACGATGAAATTACGGATCACAGTTGTTACACTTGGGGTCGACGACTTCGAATGAGCGCTGCCATGCTCAAAAGATGGAGAGCACCAATGACGCATGAGAACGGGCCTTCGGGGCGCCTCCTTTCCCGCCGTGAAATTTTGCGATATCTGGGCGCTACCGGTACGGTCTGGCTGATGGCCGGCAGTCTGAATCCTAGACTGTCTGAGGCAGGCACGCTTGGACCTTCATGTGTGTTCCGACCTGAGCAAATGGAAGGGCCATATTTCGTCGACGAACGCTTGAACCGTTCCGACATTCGCTCAGACCCGACCGACGGACGAGTCAAGCCCGGTACGCCTCTGACTCTGACACTACAGCTCTCACGCCTCAACGCTGGAGACTGTCAGCCGCTGGCGGGCATACAGGTCGATATTTGGCATTGCGATGCGCAGGGCGTCTATTCGGACGTGCAGGATCCGGAGTTCAACACCATCGGCCAGAAGTTTTTACGTGGCTACCAGATCACTGACGCGCGTGGGGAGGCCCGGTTCGTTACTGTGTACCCAGGCTGGTATCCTGGCCGGACAGTGCATATCCATTTTAAGATTCGCACCACGCTTATGGCCAAGCGGAACTTTGAGTTCGCGTCGCAATTATACTTCGACGATGGGCTGACGGATCGCGTCCACACTGCCACCCCGTATGTCGCAAACGGACCGCGCACTGCGCGTAACCAGCACGATTGGATCTTTCGCCGTGGTGGCGATCGCCTCATGCTGGCTCCGACGACTGTGGCTGACGGCTATGCGGCATCGTTCGCGATCGGCCTGCAGCTTCAGTAACAAAGCCATCCAGCACTTGGCCTCCGATAAAATCCGCCTGCCCGAACGGCCTACTCCGTTATCGTTCTTTGTATTGATATACGGGAGGCGAACCAGATGCTACTGCGGAGTTTCTTCAAACCGGATGGCGACGCCTGAGAGGGCATGCTCGATACGCAACTGATCCGTAGCGCCTTGGGTCAGAATATACGGATTAGAGCTAAAGGGCGTGTACCATCCATATCCATACAGGCCAAAGGCTGCCCCGGCTGGTCCCAGCAAGCCTGGCTCATAGTAGGGGCTTCCCGGCTGATACCTCACGACCATCGGCACATCCGGTATGATCGCATCGGCTCCCAATGCGCGGGCGCGGTCCAGCATCGTCTGCCGGAGGGTTTCCATACCATAGTTTGAGCTTTGTACGGTGATGCGTGCCACTTCCACGTGGGGTCGTGCTGGCTCTGCCGCAAGCCACTCGATAGAAGTGGCAGTACTTCGTGGTGGATAGATCCTGTCCGTGAAGTGCTCAGTGCTGGTACCGACGCATCCGCTGAGAAACGCCAATGCTGCGAGAGAGAGGATGATTCGTGGGAGAGCTGTCATATGAGGTCTCTCGACATACGGTTGAGTGCACTATACTACGATGCCTGCAATAACTCTACTCCTCCTTGGAGGAGGAGGTGCGGGACAAGGAGACAGTCATCTCTCCTGATGGTGCGATGTGCTTGTTTCTCGCATCGTCGTTTTTCTTGTAATCTCCCCACAAATACGTATACTCCGACATACAGATATTGCCTGAATCCTCAATGGAATCGAGAGAGAGCATGGCCAAGATCGACGAGTTCTTTCGAATGATGGCGGAACAGGGTGCGTCCGACCTGCACCTGATATCAGGTCAACAGCCCGTCCTGCGGGTCGATGGCGAGTTAGAGCGGATTGTCGGGCAGGCTGTTCTCACCCAGGATACTCTCCACCCATTGCTGGACGAAATCATGCCAGGGTCGAAGAAAGACCAATTTGAGTCCACAGGCGATGTCGATTTCGGCTATGAAATTCCAGGGCTGGCCAGGTTTCGTTGTAACTGTTTCAACCACAAATACGGTCTCGGTGCGGTGTTCAGGAAGATTCCCAGTAAGATTCTGACGGCTGAAGAGCTAGGACTGCCGCCGATCCTGACGCGGGCGGCCATGTTGAAAAAAGGTCTGGTCCTGGTCACAGGTCCGACCGGGAGCGGCAAGTCCACGACTTTGGCGGCTATGGTCGACCATGCTAATAAGCACCGAAAAGACCACATTCTGACAGTCGAAGACCCGATCGAGTTCGTGCACCAGAGTCAAGGCTGCATCGTGAACCATCGAGAAGTGGGACTGCATACGATGACCTTCGCATCGGCGTTGCGCGGTGCGTTGCGTGAAGATCCTGACATTATTCTCGTTGGAGAAATGCGGGATCTCGAGACGATCTCCCTGGCGATCGAGGCCGCAGCTACAGGACACTTGGTCTTTGGAACGCTACATACCGAGAACGCGGCCAAGACGGTCGATCGGATCGTGGAAGTCTTCCCCCATGGGGAACAGCCGCAAATTAGAAATACGCTTTCGACGGCGCTAAGGGTCGTGGTCGCGCAGAACCTGTTTAAGCGGATCGACCGGAAAGGACGTTGCGCGGCGCTGGAGATCTTGATCTGTACGTCCGCTGTCGGCAATCTCATTCGCGATGCCAAGACGGTCCAAATCCCATCAGCCATGCAGACGGGAAAAGCCGTCGGGATGCAGACGTTGGACGATGCGATTCAGGAGCTCCTAAGCTGGAAGTGGATCTCGCCTGAAGAAGCCTACGAGAAATCCATCGACAAGACTCGGTTCGCCAAGCTGCTCAAGACGCCTCCTGACGCGCTCCAATGATTGCCCTTCGCGATGGGGTGCCCGCACATCATCGGAATGTACCTCATGAAGGTCGCTTCTCCTTCTTCCCTGCCTAACCTCACAAGTTCCACATCAAAGCAACGGAAGTAGACTCTTATACACATTCCCTGAAGATAGAGGAGTATGGCGGCTATTCACTCTTGGCGCGGAATGCTTTTGTCAGGCGAGCTTTGGTTGCAGGAGAAGGTACCGACGTCTCGTGCGCCTAATCCTGATCGGGTGAGCGGTGCAGGACTTGCCGTACGGCACGCAATTGGTCTTGGTACCGCGCGCAGGCTTGCAGATCCAATAATGGAGTTGGAGATTGAGCCTCGTCGACCAGGGCAGCGGTCGATCCGAGGCTTGCGACGTCAAGTAGGTAACGTCTTTGCAAGGTGGCTTGATACGAGCCAGTAACATGGTGATCATAGGCACTGAACCGTTCGGTTCTTCTCGCTCCTAATCAATCAGACATCAAGGATTCAGCGAGGTGTTTTTCCCTCGCCCTCGAAGCAGGCTCTTGCCCCCCCCCTTCCCCTGAGTCGACCGAGAAGCCGTTTCCTTACGCTGCCGTACAACCACTTGTTTTACTGTGACTCTCTGAGTATCGGCCTGGACGCCGAGCTCTTCTATCAAGGCCCTTAGGGGTTCTGCAACAGACCAGGCCTGGGCGTAACAACCACGCGGCTGGTGGGGTGCGTCAGCATCGAAAACTTCTGAGACTTGGCCGAGGCAGGCTTCTTTCAAGTGCTCGCCAATCCCATCCAGGAACAAACGCGCCTGTTTGAGCACTGCAGCTTTCTTCCCATGAATCTTGACCCAGGCTGTGACCAATGGTCCTAGCAGAAAGGGCCACACGGTGCCTTGATGGTAGGCACCGTCTCGTTCCACCACACCCCCTTCGTATCGAGCGCGGTAGCGGGGATCATGCGGGGATAGCGTGCGAAGTCCGACCGGCGTCAGAAGCTGCTCTTCGACGAGGCGAAGAATCTGCTGCGCCCGGTCGCGTGGAACCAGCTCGTCAACCAACGAGAGGGCATAGAGTTGATTGGGGCGGAGCGACGCATCGTCCCCTTCTGGTCCGTCGATCACATCGTAAAGATAGCCGCCTTGTTCGTACCAGAATCGTTCGCGGAATGATGCGACCGCGTTCCTGCGATCATTCCAGCACCGATCGGCATAAGCCCTTTCGCCAAATTCCCGCGCGAGAGTTTCGCCGACTTCCAGCGCCCGAACCCACAAAGCCTGGATCTCGACCGGCTTTCCATGGCGCGGCGTAACGACCCAGTCGCCGACCTTCGCATCCATCCAGGTCAATTGCGCGCCGGGAACTCCTCCCGTAATCAAACCATCCTCGTCCATCCTGATCCCATACCTGGTGCCTCGGCGATAACCGTCGAGAATCTGTTTCACGGCAGGCCAAGCGGTTTCTCGCACGCGGGTCTCATCTTGTGACGCTACGAGATAACGATCGATTGCATGGATAAACCAAAGCGAGGCGTCGATCGTGTTGTATTCAGGCTGCTCGCCTATATCGGGGAAGCGGTTCGGCAGCATGCCTTCGGACACGTGCGCGGCGAAGGAGGCGATGACCTGCCAGGCCACATCCGTTCGACCGGTTACCAGACAGAGGCCCGGCAGCGAGATAAATGTGTCGCGGCCCCAATCGGTAAACCAGGGATAGCCAGCGATGACTGTTTGCCCTGTCCCTCGCTCGGCGAGGAACCGTTCCGCAGCACACCAGAGTTCGCCAGCCAAAGAATCAGCGGCTCGGGTAACTTGTCGAGCTCTGTCTCGGCGAGACTTCTCGCCCTTCGCAAGGGCCACGACGTCGAGCCGGTCGACGGTCTCGCTGGTGAGAGCCAAGATTGTGGTAGATCCGGACTCAAGCTCGAACGTGAACTCTCCGGGCGACCACCAATCTTCTTCAGCATCGAGTCCGCGTTGTAGTTCAACAGGGAGTTGGATGTGCCGATACCAAATCGGTTCATGGCGATAGCCCCCTGAATGGAAGGTTCGTACTTGAGGCAAATCGGAGTAAGGATGCCACAGAACCATTCCGTTCCCGACCTGGGCCTCCGTCGAGAGGCTTCCATTCTCATGATGCGTGCTATGATAATCCCGCCCGGTGAGCTTCAGCCTCACCCGCAGCACGGCTCTCGATGGCTTCCTACCGAGCAGCTTCCATCGCACCATCACAATATCGCGGCCGTGGATCGACAGGATCTCCCGCTGAACCATTAATCCATTGCAGTCAAAAGTCCAGGTCGGCCAGGGGCCTGTTGAGAATTCTATACAGTGCTCGTACCCAGCTGGATGGACGACGCCCGGATACAGATTTGTTGAGAGTGGAATCGCCTGGCCGTCGATATCGAGCCACTCTTCGAGGTGGTTGACCAGCACAAACCGTTCGCTCGGCGGCTTCCTGGCGGTTAAGAGGAGTGCATGGTAGCGACGGGTATTCGCCCCCGCAACTGTGCCGGAAGCAAATCCCCCTCTACCGTTGGCCTCAAGCCATTCGAGACTCAAAGCCCGGTCGAGATTCCGACAATCTTCGGCCCCGATCTTCACGCCTCACCCCTTACCTTTTACCCCTCACGTCTTCACTCCCCAGATTGTTGAATCAGCTTCGCCACCAATCCTGTCCACCCCGTCTGGTGACTCGCGCCGATGCCTGCGCCGTTGTCCCCGTGGAAATACTCGTAGAACAATATATGGTTGCGCCAATGCGGATCGTCCTGCAAACGGTTCGTACCACCGAACACCGGACGTTTCCCTTCGGCATTCTGGAGGAAGATGTGCGTCAAACGGCGTGATATCTCGGCCGCCACTTGCCAGAGAGTGGATTGATGGCCCGATCCGGTCGGGCACTCCACCCGATATTGGTCGCCGAGAAAGTAGTGAAACTTTTGCAGCGACTCAATCAGGAGATAGTTGACCGGGAACCAGATCGGTCCGCGCCAATTCGAATTCCCCCCGAACAGGCCTGTACTGGCTTCCGCCGGCTCGTAGTCCACCCGATGCTCCCGGCCCATGACCGAGACGATATAGGGATGATCCTTGTGATAGCGCGAGAGGGCTCGGATGCCATAGGGAGACAGGAACTCCTCTTCGTCCAGCATATACCGCAACACAGACTTCAGCCGATCGCGACTCACGAGCGAGAGAAACCGCCGCACGCCTCCGTCGGAGGACTGTGTTTCCAGATGCTGCGCAAAGTCAGGCCGATTCTCGATAAACCATTGCATGCGATGTTTGAAACGCGGCAGGCTGTCGATGAGTTCGGAATCGAGCGTTTCCACGGCAAACAGAGGAATAAGCCCCACCATCGAGCGGACCTTCATATGTGTGGTTTCCCCGTTCGGCAGGTGCAGCACGTCGTAAAAGAAGCCGTCCTTGCGGTCCCACAACTCGATCTTCTCGCCGCCGATGTTGTTCATGGCTCGGCAGATGTAGACGAAGTGTTCGAAGAATTTACTGGCTACGTCTTCGTAGGCTCGATTGTCTCTGGCGAGTTCCAGCGAGATGGTCAGCATGTTGAGGCAGTACATCCCCATCCAACTGGTGGCATCCGATTGTTCAATGTGGCCGCCGGTCGGCAACGGCGCGCTGCGGTCAAACACCCCGATGTTGTCGAGGCCGAGGAAGCCGCCTTGGAAAATGTTCTTCCCCTCGGCATCCTTGCGATTGATCCACCAGGTAAAATTCAAGAGTAGTTTATGGAAAACCCGCTCTAAGAACACGCGATCGCCGACGCCTTTTCGCTTCTTGTCGATCTTATAGATGCGCCAGGCAGCCCAGGCATGAACCGGCGGATTCACATCGCTGAAGGCCCATTCGTAGGCCGGGATCTGTCCATTCGGATGCATGTACCATTCACGCAGCATCAGAACGAGCTGTTCCTTGGCAAACGTGGGGTCGACGAGCGCGAGCGGGATACAGTGAAACGCGAGATCCCAGGCGGCATACCAGGGATACTCCCATTTATCCGGCATCGAAATGACATCGGCGTTGTACAGATGGGTCCAATCGGCGTTGCGGCCATGCAACCGTTCACGCGGTGGTTCCGGCATGCTCGGATCGCCTTTCAGCCAGCGATTCACTTCGTAGTGATAGAACTGTTTGCTCCAGAGCATTCCCGCGAAAGCTTGCCGTTGGACGCAGCGAGCATCCTCCGACAGATTGCTCGGTGCAAGGCTGTCATAGAACTCATTCGCCTCCTTGAGGCGTGTGGTAAAAACGTTGTCGAAGTCCTGTGTTTCGAAATCCGGGCTCTGCTCGTCATTGGTGAATCGCAGCTTGATCGTCTTCGTCGCGCCTGGCGCAAGCGTCAGCACATACTGGGCGGCGGCTTTGGTGCCCAAATGATCCGGATTGACCGCTTCCTTCTCACCTTGCACAACATAATCGTGAAAGCTGTCCTTCACGTGCCAGGCGCCTTCTTCGTCGCCATAGAGGCGGCGAGTGTTAGTTTCATTTTCAGTAAAGAGCAGCGTGGGCTGGCCTTCGCAGAGAAGGCGGCGTAGCCCGTAGTAATCATGTTGCGTCTCGATGACGCTCATCTGGTCCGTCGGTTCTCCTTGCTTGAGACGGGGGCGCCGGATATCCGATCCCCAGGACCAGGTATTGCGATACCAGATCGTCGGCAGCAGCGTGAGTTCGGCCTGCTCGGGGCCACGATTTATTACCTGGATACGGATGCAGAGATCTTCCGGCGTAGCCTTGGCATACTCCACAAAGACGTCGAAATAGCGATTCTCGTCGAAGACACCGCTGTCGATCAATTCAAACTCGGTATCTTGACGCCCTCGACGACGATTCTCCTCGACCAACTGGGTATAGGGGAACGATGCTTGCGGGTACTTATAGAGATACTTCATGTAGGAATGCGTCGGCGTCGAGTCGAGATAGAAGTAACACTCCTTCGCATCTTCGCCGTGATTACCTTCGTTGCCGGTGAGCCCAAAGACTCGTTCCTTCAATATCGGATCGCGCCCGTTCCACAAGGCAATAGCAAAGCAGATCAATTGATGACGATCGCAGATACCACCAAGACCGTCCTCATTCCAGCGATAGGCACGGGATCTCGCATGATCATGAGGAAACGCTTCCCAGGCCGTGCCGTGAGGACTGTAGTCCTCGCGCACCGTTCCCCAAGCCCGCTCACTCAGATAGGGCCCCCAACGCTTCCAATGATGCTGACGTTTGGCATCCTCGTCAAGACGCTGCTGTTCTGCCAGGATTGAGGGTTGCGGATCGGAAGCGGTCTGATGATGAGAGGCCATACGACTCCTTCGGTAGAAACGTTATACAACTAGAGTCGTCTTGCTACAGAAAGTCTTACGGCAGGCTAGTACCGATCCCCTGATGTAGTCAAGCGGAGCCGATAGACCGATGAGCCACCGGTGATGAACAGGGTCTGCCCGCCCTCTCCCCATGCGACGTTGGAGGTTGGCGGCCCGGTCTCGAGCGTGCCCAGGAGCATGCCGTCTGAGCGATCACGCTCAGCTCGCCAGGTCTTACACCAAAGATGTTGCCCTTATCGGAAAAATGTGACTGCCCTTACAAGCCCTGAGGAGAAATGAAATGGAAAGAGGGATACTGAGAGTCAGCGGAGGATCAAACCCTGAACTATCGTTATGGAATGCTTGGCGGTATTACTGATGCGAACAGGAGGGACACTTCTCAGAAAGCCCGGTGAACTGGCGGAGCGGAGCCACGCTGAGCTCCGCTAACCGCCAGGACGTCAGGAGTCGTTAGACTACGCGACGCTGAGAAACTACTTGCCCGCGTCCTTCATCTTCCCGTCCAGCATGACCATTTGGCCTTCTTGTAGCTGCATCTCTTTCCCGTCCTTCATCACCATCTTGCCGTTCATCATGACCCTCGAGCCGTTCGTCATGGTCGTCTCACGATCCATCCGGCCGATCTCCTTGCCGTCCTGCAACCGGTACATCTTGCCTTCCTTCATCATGACGCCATCCTTTTCCTCGGCCATCGCGGGGACGGCAAGGAACGACAAGGACAAGGCGAGCCCGACAACTGCAAGTGTGATGTTTCTATAATTCATGGCTAAACTAAACCTCCATTAAGTTAATGAATGATGTTACTGAATTCTCCCTGACAACGTGAAACCTGGAGCGGCAAGGAGGACCACATCCCGGCTTGGGCGGACTTGTGGCCGGCCTCGTTGCCACTGTCCAACTGAATCGAGGTTGTACCTTCTTCGTTGTGGTTGCACACATGCAGATTTTTGTGGATGGCGTAGTGAGTTAGGAGCTGCTGAATCAGACAACACTAGCCATTGTAGCGGCAGGCACACATTCACAGTTCGGGTTTGACAAACAACACTGCGCATCACAAATAGCCGCCCGCCTTAATCCGCAACGGGTAAGCTCGTCACGCAATGCGCGCGGAGTTTCCGGAGCGTTTCTTTAACCGTCTTACTTCCACAACAACAGACAAACAGGATCAGATGATCTTTTCGATGCAAAATTTCGAAACCCACCGATTGTCAGCCCCCCCCCGTTGACATCACCAGTCAACTTGCGATGCTCTATATGAAATAAACTAGAGCCCGAAGCTCTGAATCACGCATCGCTGACAGGGCTTGTGTCGCTGAACCTTGCAATATACCGTCCGACGAAGCTCTCGTTACTTTATATCCTCACATTATTCACTAGTCCTAGAGCCCTGTCAAGTCCACAGGCGGAGGTGCTATACTATGCCCGCAGAAAACCCAGGGAGCGGATACGATGTTTGCACAGAACATGGCCAAGACCGAAATGACCAGATTTTGGCAGTTCATGTTTGATTACTGTCACGAGGAATATTCATGTGTGCTTGGGTGGGGCATGGCAGGAGTCATAGCATTCCTGGGAGTAGTCATGTGTTTTGGCTATATACTCACGCGCCTCATCAATAAGAGACAGTAACCGAGACTGGCGGACAGAAAGCCCTTTTATTTATTCTCGACCTCCCTCATCAATTCATTTGGCCACACCACTGGCCTGGAGCCGAATCTTCTCCTCCACACTCGCCATTAACTTGGCAAACTGCTCAGGTTGAGGCGCAGTTCTCGGATCGAAACATCCGGCATCCCGCAACATGTGTAAATATTCGAACTCAATGAGCCACTTGCTCTTGTTGGTTCTTTCTTCCGCGAGAGCATAGTAAATATCATGAAGTGGGGTCTCAGGCGCTGAGCTCTGCATGGTGTTAACATCGTTGAGTATGGTTGTAACCGTCTTTTTGCGAACGAGCTGCATGCCCATCGATGAGTTCATGAAATAGACCACGGCCGCACCGACAACGATGACTGTGAGAACGATCAAGAGGATTTCCATCGGATTCAGCCTACTTCAGGCAAGGCGAGCGGCACAAGTTGCTCCAGACATGATAAGAAGTATCGAATGTTTCCGGTTGAGATCTCACTCTCGGAGGGAATTATTTCGTCTCGCGAACAGGGAGAAGACGGCGCGCGGGGCCTCCCGGCTTGTTCTGAAAACGGAGGATAAACATCTCGCTCATAGCGCGGGCCTGGTCCTCAGCCTCCTCTCGCGTCGCAAAACGATCCTCCCCCACTTGCCACCACTGGCTCGCACTGACGCTCTCTCCTAACAATTCCGTCACTGATATCCGCAGCGCCTTCGCCAATCGCACCAACGTGCTCAACGAAGGGTCGTGCTGTCCCAGTTCCAGCCTCGTCAAAAACGTGCGCGACAGACCGGCCGTCACGGCGAGTTGCTCTTGCGTGAGATCGCGTCGGACTCGCAGTCGCTGAAGCTGTTTGCCGAAACGCTGAATCGCACGCATGAGCACCCCGATACGAAAAATGGAGACAACGAGGCACGTCTACACCGTCAGCAGATAAAAGGGGATGGGCCTGACAATCTTCTGTACTCGCGCACGGGCTCGTCTGTCTGGTTGGCTGGTTTTTCAGGTTCTTCTGGATAAGTTTCCGGTTCGACCGACCAAATAGACGAGACAGACCGCATCAACCAGCCCCTGTCCCTAAGAAAGAACAAACAAGCTTAAGAGGATGGGATGGGCAGCCTGGTCAACAGCGATCTTCATGAATAATGTGGGCTAAGGCAGACTCCGACCTAATTCTTTTTGAGGCCTCCCGGAACCGAGAGTCTATACTGAGGATCAATGTTCTCCCAGAATCCGTGATGCGCCGAGCTCACTCCCCAGCCTCGCACGTAGAGGAGCGACAGCACAGGCTCCTCGTATCGCTGCGCGTCCGTGACTCGTCCGACCACCGTCACTCGCCCCCACTGTCGATGCTGCTGGGGGAATTGTTGCTTTGCCACCACTACCCAGTAGGAGCCAGCTTCGGGACCATCCCTGTCCACGGGACGATGGGGTATATAATCTTGGTCCAGCGGCCGGTTTAGGACATGCAACCAGAGGTCCTGCTCATTCTCTTCTTCTTCAATGATCGTTCCCCCCAACAGTACCACCTTCCCGCGGTACATTTCCGGATGGGCGGTCAGCGCGGTGAGCGTCGCGCCAGGCTCTGCCATTCGCACATATTGGCGCGGCACGTTGGCACATCCCCAAAGGAATACGGCCATGGTGATGGCCATTGTAAAACACGTAGATCCTCGTAGGAGCCAAGCAAACGGAGTCATGAAATGATGTCCTGGGTTGAGTTGTGTGCGCAGTGTGGTGCCTGACATGCTGTGGTCCTCACATCGCACCCATGCAGAGATCCTGGCGTCGTCTGACACAGGCGCGGCCGAGGCGAGCGACCGCGCTACGATGCCGGCCCCAAAACCTCTTTGAACATGACAAGCAGCTCGAGAAGGGCATGGTGGTCTTGCAGGGAGGCGTATTATAGGAGTGGCCTGAGAAAACCGCAAGGCAGGGCGTGGGGAACTGCGTGTATTTCCCAGGCTGGGTCACTTTCCTTCGATC
>JBAXBK010000026.1:0-47489 GCA_037142015.1 Nitrospira sp.
ACCAGCTACCCGTCGAAGCCTTGGTGAGCCGTTACCTCACCAACAAGCTGATAGGACATGAGCCCATCCAAGAGCGCGCTACCCACGGTAGCGCTTTCCTCCCTGAACCGAAGTCCAAGGAGCGTACGCGGTATTAGCTAACCTTTCGGCTAGTTATTCCCCACTCAAGGGTAGGTTACCCATGTATTCCTCACCCGTTCGCCGCTTTACAAACGTATTGCTACGTCTTCTCGCTCGACTTGCATGTATTAGGCGCGCCGCCAGCGTTCATTCTGAGCCAGGATCAAACTCTCATAAAGGTGTTCTTAGAATTTGGACCAAGGGCCACCACTTCAATACACTTACACCATTGCTCAACATTCTCTATTCAGTTGTCAAAGAACAAAAAACTCGTCACGCGAGCCGAGCACTATACTCTGTGCACGGAAAGCGTGTCAAGGGACCCATTTACCAATCTATGGCCGGGTATTCCCTAAAAACCGCATGCCCTCACCGCACACTTGCACGCGGTCAACAGGCAGGAAGCACGAGCACCATCGAACAGGCGAGAAGATAACAAAGCTCCCGATGGGAGTCAAGCATCATTTGCGTGTATAATTAAAAACAATGTCACCGTACGAATCACCCCTGTCCATGCGGCGAAGAACCATTCTGAAGGCCCTCGGCCTCGGCACCCTCGCCGGAATAACCGGTGGCTGCGATGCAGTGGGGTCGACATTCGGGCGCATGTTTGCCATTCCTGCACGCGACACGACCTACTTCACGCCCAATTCAAAATTCTATGTAGTCAATTACGCCGATGGCGCCGTTTCAATGTCGCGGGATCTCAATATCGAACAGTGGAAACTCCATGTCAAAGGAGCCGTGAACGCTCCAATGTCGCTCGGCTGGCGAGACATTCTGAATCGCGATTCCTACGATCAGGTCTCCACTCTCATGTGCATCGACACGTTGCCTGGCGGAGACAGCATGGGGAACGCGACGTGGCGCGGCATTTCACTCAAGAAGCTTCTTCTAGAATGCGGTGCCGATGAAGAGACCGCGCGCGATGTGGTGTTCAGAGGAATCGACGGGTACGACGACAGCATTCCGTTCAAGCGGGCCATGCAAGACGACGTGATGCTCGCCTACCTGATGAACGGCGAAAAATTGCCGAAGGAACACGGATTCCCGATCAGACTCCTCGTGCCTGGACTTTACGGGATCAAGAATGTGAAATGGATCGTCGAGATCGAAGTCTATCCCGGAGACTATCAAGGCTACTGGCAGCGCAAAGGCTGGACCGACGACGGCACCATCAAAATCTTTTCACGTATCGACAGTCCCGGCCATTACCAAACACTTCGCGGGCAAGAACAACAGTTCCGCGGCATCGCCTTCGGCGGGCCGAACAGCATCAGCAAAGTGGAACTAAGCCTTGACGCTGGCCGCACGTGGAACGAGTGCGAAATTGAAAAGCCGATGTCGCCCTACTCCTGGGTCATCTGGAACTACACCTGGAGGCCTTCTCAACGCGGCAAGTTCCAAACCGTCGTGCGAGCAACGGACACGAAGGGGCAGCTACAGATCGCGGAGATTGTGAGGCCGCAGCCGGCGGGAGCGTCTGGGCTGCACACCATTATTACGGATGTCGAGTCAGCCTAGTCCGTGCCTCTCGCCCGATCATTGGCGCTTACAGCAAAAATGTTCATGAATAAGGTGGGCTGGGCCAGCTCTACCACAGCCGCTGAACGGCGGTTCCAATCTTTGGCAAGCAGGATTCCAGCTCGGGCTTTGAGGCTCTGGTTACGACAAACGCTGCAGGCACATGCTCCCAATGCCGCAGGTCAGGCTGTAGCGCACCTTCCATCACCGCCGGCGCGGTGCGCATCATGGCCGCTCCTCCAACAATGGACAACTGACAGAGCGCTCCATTACCTTTGCCTGCCGCATCGAGCATGCAACCTCCGACCATGACTCCGGCTCCTGCAGCCAACGGAACCAGACTGTAGGTCAGACCGATCGGCAATCGGATCCATGCCTGCACGTTCAAGAGCGGGTGATACCCATGGCTATGGCGAATCGCCACCTTCTCGAACCAACTTTTGGTAGACAACCTCACGCCGGTGTCGGACCGGCAGGCGGAAAGAAATTCTTCGTTTGCCTTCACGGAAAAATATCCGCTCGCGGATCCAAAGAACTGCAGATCCCACGTCAGTCCTGGAAATCGGCCGATGCCATAGACTCGCCACGGCTCGCTGCCCCCCTGTCCCTCATCAATCCAAGCCACCTGTCGTGCTGCAAATATACGAACTGCATCCTGCTTGCCCTTCCACATTACGTCCAGGTCTCTCAGTCGAAGCCAATCGACGCGCGCCTCGTTTACTTCCCCCACTCGCTCCCATAACACAGCGGATAACAACAGATTGACCGGGTCTTCGCCGTAATTGTAGAGCGGCGTAAATAGCTCATGATCCAGCTGCCTGAGTTCGACCTTTGCCTCCTCCAGTTTCTGCACATTCGCATAGCTCGCCGCCAGTAAGAGGCTAAGGTAGCCGCGCTCATAACTTTCCAAAACGTAATCGATGAAAGAACCCTCCGGAATGAAGACATTGGTGGTCTCCTTTAGAAGGGAGAACGTCTTGTGCCGGAACTCTGACCTGGCCTTCTCGCCATGCACAATCACGGTCTCATAGCACCGCCGCTCAAAAGCATCGGCCAATCGGTTGAGAGTATCAATCCTCTCTGAAAGGTCGATCTGCCGTTCAATCTCCGAACAGGATGTCCCGTACAGGGTCCGCCCACCTCCGGTCTGACAGCCAACAAGGCCAATCAACAGGCCGAGTCCTAACAGGATGCTGAAAAAGCCCGCCAGCAGGGGAGGGATGGTCCAGTGAGTCCCCTGTGCTCGCGCAACGCGCGGTCTCAGAAGACCCTCGTTGGACGCGCGCAGTGGGGGACTCATCCGGACCATCCCAGGGACAATATACACGAGCAAGCTTGGAACGATCATATTGGGTTACTCGCTGCGGCCTTGCTGGACAGACTTTTTGAGCATCCTGCCTGGCGTTTTTCCACTATGCTACTTATCTGAACCCTCAAGTTCTTACGTGCGCGGTCACACAGCGAGATTCGCTTTGAATCATCAAACCTCATACTTCATCACCATAACAGTCCTTTGTGGAGGAGCCGCGCGAGGAAACATCGGCAATTTCGACTTCAGAGATTATAAATCATGCGGTTTAGGGACAAGGCACGAAGATGCTTACGAACTTATCGGTGAACAGCAGAATAGATCTGTTCAATCTCGCCACTTGTCAACTCCCGCCATTCACCTGGCTGGAGACCCCCCAGTACAACCAGCCCGACCGCCACCCTCACAAGCCGCAAGGCCGGATGCCCCACAGAGGCGGTCATGCGCCGGACCTGTCGGTTCATCCCCTCGCGCAACGTGATCTCCACCCAGGCAGTCGGTACGGTTTTGCGAAAACGGATGGGCACGGAGCGGTCAGGCAACTGCGGATGGTTCGCCAATAGGCGTACTCCAGCAGGTCTGGTCTTCTTACCACTCAGGACGACGCCCGTTCTCAGCTGCTCCAACGCCTCCTCGTTCGGGATGCGTTCGATCTGCACGAGATAGATTTTCGCCAGCTTATGCTGCGGATCCGTGATGTGAGAGGCCAACCGTCCATCCGACGTCAGAAGCAGGAGCCCTTCACTATCCAAATCGAGCCGACCGGCTGCATAGACGCCAGGCAGATCGATATAGTCCGCCAAGGTCTTCCGCCCATCCGGATCGGTAAAACAGGGCAAGACCCCATAGGGTTTATTGAAAGCAATCGTACGAAACATCGACGTCACCAAGAAGCCATATCGCCCAATTCCATCGGAACAGGCTCACCCAGCCCATCTGGCTCATGACCATTCGTGACCAAATCGCGCCGCTCGCCAAGCGGGCGGCTACTATATCCAACCTCCTGTAACAGAACAACGCCGGACAACTCCGCCCTGCGCCGGTCCCATACCCAGACCAGCCTTGCTGAATGTATAGATGCAGGCATACCCCTTCAGATGACACCTCCTACTTATAGATACAGTTTCATCGACTCTTCACTTCGGCACTGTAGGATAGACCCTACAGTGCCTGTAGCGGCATGCTCAAGTTCTCCTGCTAACTATGAGCGCCGAGCATCAATAGCCTTTCAATTCAATGAGAAATAAGCAACTATTTTCATGCACGTTTCCTGTTCATTGGGCATTGCGCTTGCTCCTCTATCCAATGTTCCGTTCACCATCATTGAATAGGAGGCGACTATGAAGCAAATTTCGATTGACCGAATCAAGCCACTCCGGGCCCCCGCATTGGCTATATTGTGTGCCGTGGCAGTGGTGGGATGCGTGAGCACGGAAACCCACACGAAAACGCTTGCTGAGCTTGATGCCGCGAAGAAAACATCCGCTCAGCTGCAACAACAGTTAGCAGGGCTCAAACAAAACTTGGACCAGGAAGCCACTCAGCGCAAAGTAGCCGAACAGCAGGCGGTCTCATTGACCAAAGAGCGTGAAGCGCTCGCCGCGCGATCGAGCGAGTTGCAATCTCGCCTGGACGGCATCGAGAAGGAGAAAGGACAACTGAACAGCGAGCTGGGCAATGTGCGCGGTCAAATCACTGATCTTGAACAAAAGCTCACGAGCGGGAATGCCTCATCGCAGGAAGAAATCGCCAGGCTCCAGAAACAGGCTGCTGAACTGGCGGACAACGCCTCTCGTATCGCGAAGGAACGCGAGCAACTTCAGCAGGAGCAATCACAACTTGCCGCAACGTTGGAGCAGGAACGGCTGGCAAAACTGGCAAAAGAAGAAGAGATCAACCGCCTGACTCGCACACAGGAAGAGCTGTCCAAGTCGCTGCAAGACGAGATCTCCAAGGGCAATATCACCATACAGCAAGTACGGGACCGCCTGACGATCAACATGGTGGACCGCGTCTTGTTCGATTCCGGACAGGCCCAAGTAAAACCGGCCGGCGTGAAAGTCTTGAAACCGGTCAGTGACGTGCTCAACAAGATCTCAGACAAACAAATTCGGATCGAAGGCCACACCGATAACTTGAACATCAGCCCGAAGTTGCAAGATCGCTTCAAGACAAACTGGGAACTCTCAACGGCGCGAGCCACGACCGTGGTGCGCTACCTGATCGATCAGGGCGGCGTGGACCGCCAGCACCTCTCCGCAGTCGGCTATGCCGATACCCACCCCCTCGCCTCGAACGAGACGGAACAGGGCAGGGCTTCAAATCGGCGGATCGAGATCGTGCTGTACCCGAAAGATCTCAAACGTATTGCCGGCCAACTGGAGATGACCACCTCAGAGACGAAATAGTCGTCTACCTCCGGAGGTGCCCATATTAGCTGGGCACCTCCGGCTTCAATCTAGCCCTTCAACCTGGCCCTTCCCCCTCTTCCCTGCTTCGGTTATGATGCATCACGTGATCGGTCTTCCAGATCACTGCGCAGAAGCACACAAACTCATTCAGACCATGGAGAAAGAACCAGCCTGGTCCGCCCACTTGAGATACCGCGTCCTATCAGGAGATCCTCATGCGCTGGGAAGGGCAACGAGAAAGCGGCAATGTCGAAGACCGTCGCGGGATGGGACCGGCCAGGGTCGGAGGCGTGGGAGGGCTTGGCCTAGTCGGCATCGTGCTAGTGCTGGCCGTCAGCTATTTCACCGGCATCAATCCCGTGACCCTCCTCAACATGCTCAACGGCGTGCAGGAAATTACCGACTCATCCACACCCTCAGAATCTGCCGAACCCGCACCGATCGGAACCCCCAGCGACCAACTCGGCAAATTCGCCTCGGTCGTCCTCGCCGATACAGAAACCACCTGGAGACAACTCCTTGGGCCGCAGTATGAAGATCCTCGACTCGTACTCTTCACAGGAGCAGTTCAGTCTGCTTGCGGGACCACCTCGTCCGCTGTCGGCCCCTTCTACTGCCCCAGGGATCACAAAGTGTATTTGGACCTGTCTTTTTTCAACGAGATGTCGCACCGCCTGGGTGCGCCAGGCGACTTCGCCCAGGCCTATGTCATCGCCCATGAGGTGGGCCATCACGTGCAAAATCTGATGGGCATTGCGGAGAAGGTCACGCGCCTCCAGCGCCAGGCTTCTGAACGAGAAGGGAATGCCCTGTCGGTACGAATGGAACTGCAGGCCGATTGTTTCGCCGGCGTCTGGGGCCACCACGCCAAGCGTGAGCGGAACCTGATCGAGCCGGGCGATTTTGAAGAAGGGCTTCGCGCTGCTTCAGCCATCGGAGACGACCGGCTCCAAAAAATGTCTCGCGGCTCTGTTCAGCCGGAAAGCTGGACACACGGCTCCTCTGAACAACGCATGACGTGGCTTCGAAAAGGTTTGGAGACGGGCGACCCTAAGGCCTGTGATACCTTCGCGAACAGCCGCCTTTAGCTCACCCTATTCCACAGTACCTCCCTAGGATCGCCGACCCACTCTTACGCCAAACCTTCGGTTGGCAAGCTCGCCCTCAGATCCTTACCGAATCGTTGGGAACGGACACCCTTCTTGTCAGTGCCTGGCCCTGGGCTTTACGTGCCGGCTTGCAGAGAAACTTCACCGATTTTTCGGCGAACTCTCATGAGTCATGTGGGCAAAGGCGTTTTGAATACGCGGAACATTACAGATCACACAGGGAAAAGCTTTACCCGAGGAAACTGGAGCTTGGTTACCTTAGTTTAGGTGAGACGCTATCGCCCGACTTGATGTTCGCTTGAGATGGTTTGGCATTGCACCTTGAGGAGTGCCAGAACTTCGCGCGCTCGTTCCAGCTCTAACGCAAGCGCGCAAGACAGATCTGCTGCCTGACTCAGCAAGCCCTCTAGTCCGCACTGTTCAATGGTCCGACAGAGGCTGACAATGGATGGAGCCCGGAACATAGCTGCGGTGCCCTTCAATGTATGCGCTGCGTGGCAGAGCCCGTCAGTATCACAGGCTTCCAGCGCATCATGAATGCGGCGGAGCATACCAGGGCTATCGCGCAGGAACAATTCAATCCCTGAGGCAAGGCTGCGCTCCATGCCGGCAAACTCCTCAAGTAGCACCACAACTTCAATCGGACCATCGTTCACTGCCTCCGCCGACCGGCGGTCGGCCCGGTCGCGAGCAGGCCCCCCCTTCCCTCTGTCGCCTCCCCACTTGACCAGCGCTTGTTGAAGCCTATTGATATCGACCGGCTTAGCCAGCACATCGTCCATCCCGACTGCCAGACATTTCGCGTAGTCGTCTTCGAATGCGCTCGCAGTCAGCGCAATAATCGCTGGCCGGTGCGCGCCGACTGGCGCTCGGCGAATGCACTTGGTCGCTTCAAATCCATCCATGACCGGCATACGACAGTCCATGAAGATCAGGTCGTACTGACGCCGCTCGATCATCTCCAGCGCTTTCTGGCCGTTAGCAGCCACATCTGTCCCATAGCCGAACATGGCCAGAAACTCCACCGTGACAAATTGGTTTGTCGGGTTATCTTCTACCAACAGAATCCGTAGTGGAAGTCGCTCTCCGAGATCTTCCTGAATCTGGGCCACACGTTCCGGCGAAACAACCGATACACCATCGACTCCCTCTGCCTGAAAATGTACGCGAAACGTTGCCCCCCTCCCAATCTCGCTCTGTACCTGGATGCTGCCTCCCATGGCTGTACAAATCGCCTTGCAGATTGCCAACCCAAGACCGGTTCCTCCCATCGAAGCTGCGGCACGTTCGTCCCTAACCTGGTAGAACGCCTGAAACAACTTACCCTGCACCTCCGGAGCAATACCGATTCCCGAGTCCGTGACGGCCAAACGCACGTCATACCGATTCCCTTCAATCAATGTCGCCGCTCCGTCCACAATGACACTGCCCCGATCCGTAAACTTGATCGCGTTGCTCACGAGATTGGTCAATACTTGGCGAACCCGCATGTCGTCGCCCATCAGACAACGCGGCAGGCTCTCGTCCAAACAAGAAGACAGCGCCAGTCCCTTTTCCTTAGCCGCCACGGACAACAGCTCCAGAACATCTTTGACCGCTCTCCGCACATCAAACGGCCGGGCATCAAGACTTACCCGTTCGGATTCCATTTTCGAAAACAGGAGTACATCGTTGATCAATGCGAGCAGGGTGTTACCGCATGTCTTAATCGTCTCGACATAATGCGCAGCTTCCCGCGTGAGCCCCGCGTCGGACAAGAGCCTGGTCATACCCATGATGCCGTTCATGGGTGTGCGAATTTCATGGCTGATATTGGCAATGAACCGCGCTTTCACCTGGCTGACACGAACGGCTTCATTCCGGGCTTCGGTGAGCTCACGTTCCGATTCCCGCAAACGGTGGAAAATCCGGTAGCCGGAGATGATCAGGCCGAGGATGAACAGGAGATTCACCGCCATGACAAGGGCATTTACATTCTTCAAGGAGCCAATGATCACCATTTGCTGGTCGGCATACCCTCGCTTCACATCGGTCCATTTCAGCTCAATCTGCTGTAACTGCGCCCGCAGATCCGCATAGTGTTTATCCATCTCCGCCATGGTCCTTGCTCCGCCCTCTAGATCGCCCGACTCGAGTCGCTCAAAGATCATCTCGGTCGATCGAGCCATGCGCCCCTCGATCTCTTCTACGGCCTTGAGGCTCTCCTCGTCTGCAACCATGTCTCTATTAGGCATCACTACCGCAATAGCTTGTTGCAGCCTATCCAGATCAAGATCGAACTGGGCCTGCAGATTACGGAAGCGAGTCCGTTCCAGGAACACGTCCCGGCTGTCAAACACATCGTTCCCCGGCGCATTGGCATTTCCCGCACGCACCTCCAGTTTGGACAACAAGTCCAGATAGTCGCCCCAGACCCGATTCGAATTTGCGATTTCCACCATAGTTTCAGTCGTGCGTTGATGAGAGATTGCCGTAGAGACCAACGCGACGATGGTGAGAACGATCATCGCGTAAAAGATGACCTGTTCCCGGCCCGAGAGGCGGAATGCTAATCGGAGAAATCTGGACATGAAAATGCTCCGTAACGAGCGATCAGTGATCGTAGCAATCAACTGCCGGCCTGACTCGTATACAGCAATCTACAAGCGATACGTGAGTCAGTATGCTCTGGCGCCTCCGGGCTTCTCAAGAACCAGGATGTAGAAAAACACCTATTTTGTCCCCCTCTTTCGTAGGGGATCTTTCCGAATATTTCTTCCATCCCGAATCGTTTATTTGCAGGAAATCCGGCAAGAATCAGGAAGACGGCCCCGGCCTTTCCTTACGCCACATAATTCATAGATGCTCAGCAGCAACCGCCGACGCCAGACTCACGCGAGACAAGCACGATACAAAGTTCAAAGCTCAGGGTTCGAAGTTCCGAAAACCTCGAACTTCGGACCTCGAACCGTCGTCCATCACGCGAGTCTCGCGCACTCCGCCATATCACCACAAACCGTCATGTACAATGCTGGCAAACGACTTGCACTGCACAGGAGGATATGGTTCCATCCCTTCGATGTCATTACCGAAAACAATAGCGCGCCTCTATGGATGAGTATCAAGAGCCGTCTCAAGAATCATCCTCACAGGGAATCTTTGCGGCCTTTATCGCCGAAGCGCCCTGGAATGCCAAATCCGTCATCGCCGCCGGCATCGCAACGGTCGGAGGTCTCACCTCATGGGCAGCTAACTTCTCATCGCCTGCTGTAGCAGGCATCGGCGGCAGCTATCTGGCAGGATTTTTCATCGGCTGGGCATCCAGACGATTTCTGAGAATGGCCGCACTGATCACCGGCGGGCTGCTGGCAGGCATCGCCGTCTTGGAAGAAACCGGCTGGATCGATCTCGACTGGACGTCGGTAGAAACACAGATCAGCCATGCTATCGCGGCGACACAACAGGGTGCTCAAGGACTCAAACACTTCCTCTCCGGTTATCTCCCATCGACCGGAGCAGCAGCGGTCGGCATGTTCTTCGGATTTCGAAAAAAATAGCGCGGCCCCAATCCGCTATGTATTGCAACCTGTGAGGTTGTACGTCAGCCAGGCAGCGCTTGGTACCACCCATTGGCTTGAGCCAATGATACAGGGCAATCGAACAACTGGCTAAGGTTGGCTTCTGTGAGGACAGCGCGTTTGTCCCCATCCTGTAGAATTGTCCCTTGCTTCAAGAGCACGACACGCTCTACTTCCGGCGGGATCTCGTGGATGTGGTGCGTCACCAGCAACAGGGTTTTCCCTTTGCGCATATGCGCCCGAACCAGATCCAGGTAATGAAACGTCGCCGTGAGATCGAGTCCGCTGGTCGGTTCATCCAATACCAACGCAGTCGGGTCATGCACCAGCGCACGGCCCAGGAGGCAACGCCGCTGTTCGCCGGTCGACATCTCGGAAAACTTCCTGTCGGTCAAGAAGCCGACACCAAGCTCCTCCATTACGACATGGGCGTGAGCAATCTGGGCATAGGTAAAGTCTTGGTGACCGTACGTCCCAATGCTCGCATGGTAGCCTGACAGCGCGACTTTCAGGCCGGTCACCTTTTCCATGTACTGATGTTGCAGGTCGTGCGAAACCATGCCCAATCGCTTGCGAACATCCCAGACGTTCCACCGTTCTTCGCCGAAGAGCCGGATATAAGTCTCATCGTTCGGGACAGGATGGACCTCGCCGGCCAGCAACTTCAAAAATGTAGATTTCCCAGCGCCATTGGGACCGAGAATGGCGACATGTTCACCCTCTTGGAGCGACAACGAAAAGTCGGTGAAGACACAGGTGTCGCCCCGATAGACCGTCGCTCGATGGATGTTGACGATGGGGGGCATGGCCTTTCTGGCCATTACGCTTCGTGGGGATCGGAATTGGTCTTCGTGACACCGGCGGACTTGGCGGATTTCTTCGCAGACGCGGCAATCTTCGGCGTCTTGGTCTTGACATCGGCGTTCTGTGCGCGGTGGAGCAAGGCATGGTCCATGAGCACGAGGGCCATCATGGCTTCGGCAATCGGTGTCGCTCTGATGCCGACACAGGGGTCGTGACGGCCATTCGTTTCGACGGTAACTTGATTCCCCTGCTTATCGATAGACCGGCGAGCCACACGGATGCTCGACGTCGGCTTAATCCCGATCGTGACGACGATATCCTGCCCGGTTGAAATCCCACCGAGAATGCCCCCGGCATGATTGGTCACAAATCCGTCCGGGGTCAGCTCATCGCCATGCTCTGACCCCCGCTGCGTCACAGAACCAAAACCCGATCCGATCTCGACGGCTTTTACCGCATTGATGCTCATCATAGCCGCGGCCAAATCGGAGTCCAGCTTGGCATAGACCGGAGCGCCCCAGCCGACGGGCACATGCTCGGCGACCGTCGTGATCCTGGCGCCAACAGAGTCGCCGGCCTTGCGCAGCTCGTCCATAAACGATTCCAGCTTCGGCACTGCGGCGGGATCAGCCACGAAAAATGGATTGCCACCCACGCCGTCCCAGGACTTGAACGGCACTTCATGCGGCCCGAGCTGGCTGAGGTAGCCACGAATCAAGACGCCGTATTTTTCGTTGAGCCATTTCTTTGCAATCGCAGCTGCCGCCACTCGCACCGCTGTTTCACGCGCAGACGCGCGCCCGCCGCCTCGATGATCGCGAATCCCATACTTCTGCCAATAGGTGTAGTCCGCGTGACCGGGACGAAAGGTATCGATCAGATTGCCGTAGTCCTTGCTGCGGGCGTCTTCGTTTCGAATAAGGAGCGCGATGGGCGTACCGGTCGTCTTGCCTTCAAAGACACCGGAGAGGATTTCGACTGTATCGGATTCCTGCCGCTGCGTGACGTGACGGGAGGTGCCGGGCTTACGCCGATCGAGATCGAATTGGATGTCATCGACAGAAAGGGCCAGACCGGGAGGACAGCCATCCACGACGCAGCCAATTGCAGGACCGTGGCTCTCGCCGAATGACGTAATAGTGAAGATATGCCCGAACGAATTGCCTGCCATGGAACGGAGTCTCCCTATCGCAGGATGTTCAAAAAGGCCAGGCTTCTCACCCGCCCAACCCGGGCGCGCCGAGACGCGCCTTTTCCCACGCGAGGCCGCAGCGAGCGAAGAGGCGAGGAGGTACAAACCGCACTTTGTGTGGGCCGTTCGCCCTTGCAATGATTCTTGGCGAACGGATAAACCCCTCTAATGCTTCCGATCTCCAAGAATCTCATTCCGTACGTTGAGCCTCTGAGCGATGCAAGAACAAAGCTGGCGGACTTTTTCAACATCCTGCTACTCGACGAGATCGAGCTTAATACGCAATTCCTTTAGCTGATCGGCTCCAACCGCCGATGGTGCATCGGTCAGAGGACATTGCGCCCGTTGTGTTTTGGGGAACGCGATCACGTCGCGGATCGAGTCGGCGCCGCCCAGCAACATGATGAGACGGTCGAGCCCGAAAGCGATACCCCCATGAGGCGGGGCGCCATAATCCAGCGCGTCGAGCAAGAACCCGAACTTGGCCTGAGCTTGTTCCTTATCGATGCCGAGCAGGTCGAGAATGCGAAACTGGATATCGCTCCGATGGTTCCGGATACTCCCTCCACCGATCTCGCTTCCGTTCAGCACCATATCATAGGCCTTCGCTCGCACTTTGAGCGGCTCTGAATCCAGGAATGCCGCATCCTCGTCCATCGGCGCAGCAAAGGGATTGTGCATGAAGATGTATCGCTTCTCTTCGGGCGAATAATCCAGCAAGGGAAACTCGACGACCCACAGAGGCCTCCAGGCTGTGGTATCGATGAGCTTCAGCTCTTCACCCAGCAAGAGCCTGATGCGGCCCAACACATCGTGGACAACGGCTGCTTTGTCAGCACCGAAAAGGACTAAATCGCCTGGCTTGGCGTCGGGAAGGGCCGCCGCAAAAGCCTTGGCATCCAGGAACTTGGCGATGACAGACTCAAGCTGCCCCTCCGCCGTGATCTTAAGCCAGGCGAGCCCCTTCGCACCAAAACTCTTGGCCATCTCACCGAGCCCATCGATCCTGCTTCGAGGGGTGGCCGCTCCACCCTTCACGATCAGCGCCTTTACGATTCCGCCCTTGGTCGCCGCCTCCTTGAACACCTTGAACTCGCTGGCTGACGCAAAGGCTGTGACATCGTGCAGCGGCATGTCGAAGCGCAGATCCGGTTTGTCTGATCCATAGCGGCCCACAGCCTCGGCATAGGTCATGCGCGGAAAGGGAGTCGGCAATTGAACGCCACCCGCTTCACGAAATACCGTAACGATCATCTGCTCCATCAAGCTCATGACGTCCAACCGATCGGCGAACGACATTTCGATATCGATCTGTGTAAATTCCGGCTGCCGATCGTTGCGCAGATCCTCATCGCGGAAGCAGCGCGCGATCTGATAGTAGCGATCGACTCCACTGACCATGAGCACCTGCTTGAAGAGCTGCGGCGACTGAGGCAACGCGTAGAATTGTCCAGGATTCACACGGCTCGGCACCAAATAATCGCGTGCGCCTTCCGGCGTGCTCTTGGTCAAAATCGGCGTTTCCACTTCGAGGAAACGTTCCGCGTTCAGAAAACTACGGACGGCCTGCATGATGTCGTGCCGGATCGTTAACAGCCGCTGCATCTTCGGGCGTCGAAGATCCAGGTAGCGATACTTCAGCCGGATCGACTCCGTCACTTCGGCATCGTCTTCGATCACGAAAGGCGGCGTCTTCGACTCGTTCAGAATCTCGACGGCATCGACGAAAACTTCGATCTCGCCCGTCGACAGATTGGGATTCTTCGACTCGTCTGGACGGGCCATCACTTGGCCTGTCACCGACACGACACACTCGCTCCGCAAGGCATGGGAAACTTGATGTACCGCAGCGTTCCGTTCGGCGTTAAACACCACCTGTGTGATCCCTGTGCGATCCCGCAGATCGATGAACATGACCATCCCATGGTCGCGCCGCTTCTGAACCCAGCCGTTTAAGACAACGGTCTGCCCGATGGCCGCTTTTGTGAGTTCCCCGCATCGATGAGTTCTGACCTTCATACCACCTTCACTTTCTTGGATCGAGCCCATCCAGCCCGGCTGACCCGCTTCTTCGGCCTGGAAACCTGCTGCTCCCTATCCTCTGCTGCGACAAGCTTCAGCTCCGCAAGCTCGCGCAACGCATTCGCTTCACGGTCGGTCAGATACCTGAACTCACCCGGATCCAGATCGCCCAACGAAAGCGGCCCCATCTTAATTCTCGTCAGCTTCAATACCGGATGCCCCACCGCCTCCATCATACGTTTTACTTGGTGCTGGCGTCCTTCGCGGATCGTAATCTCCAGCCAGGAGTTCAGCTTGGCCTTCTTCACCTTCTTTACGATAGCCGGACTCGTCATGCCGTCCTCCAGTTGCACGCCCTGTTCTAACTGCCGGATATGGTCGTCCGTCACCACCTGCTTCACCTTGATGAGATAGGTCTTCGGCACATGGTAGCGGGGATGGAGCAGGGTCTGAGCCAAGTCGCCGTGATTGGTCAGGAGCATCAACCCTTCGCTATCGAAGTCTAACCGACCGACGGGAAACACCCGTACCGATATCCCACGGAGAAAATCCTTCACCGTCGGCCTGCCTCCAGGATCGTTCAATGTCGACATCACGTTCTTCGGCTTATTCAGCAACAGATACACGTACGGCTGGGCGGAACTGATATGCTTGCCGTCTACCTTGATATGGACGCGATCCGGATCGACCTTGGTGCCAAGCTCCGTCACCACCTTGCCGTTGACCGTCACGCGCCCAGCCGCAATCCACTCCTCGGCCTTTCGCCGCGAAGCTAGCCCGGTCCCGGCAATGACTTTCTGTAGTCTAACTTCCATAGCACCAAAGGGTCATTGGTCACTAGTCATTGGTCAAACGGTGAAGAGCCAAATACTTTGAGAGAGTCCTATTGACCAATGACCCATGACCATTGACCATCTTACTCCCATTCAATTGTGGCCGGTGGTTTCGAACTGATGTCGTAGACTACCCGATTGACGCCCTTCACTTCATTGATGATCCGGTTCGACAGCTTGCCCAACACATCATTTGGAATCTTGGCCCAATCGGCCGTCATACCGTCCAAACTCGTGACGGCACGCAGTGCAATAACATGTTCATAGGTCCGCTGATCGCCCATGACGCCCACGGTCCTGATCGGTAACAGCACGGCAAGTGATTGCCAAATCTCCCGATACAAACCGGCGGCACGAATCTCCTGATCGAGTATGGACTCGGCCGCCCGCAGGATGGCCAGTCGTTCCCTGGTGACCGCGCCCAGCACCCGGATAGCCAGGCCAGGCCCTGGGAAGGGCTGCCGCCAGACAATTTCATCCGGCAGACCTAATTCATTACCCAGCACCCGCACTTCATCTTTGAACAATTCCCGCAAGGGTTCGATCAATTTCAGCTTCATCCGCGCCGGCAACCCGCCCACATTGTGATGCGTTTTGATCGTAGCGGATGGGCCCTTAAAGCTCACACTCTCAATCACATCCGGGTAGAGCGTGCCCTGAACCAGAAACTTCGCGCCGCCAGATTTCTTCTTCGCTTCGGCCTCGAACTGTTCTATAAACTGTTTCCCGATAATTTTCCGTTTACGCTCCGGATCTATTACCCCTTTGAGTTTGGCAAGAAACGAATCGGACGCATCGAGGAGGCGCAAGTTCAGATGAAGCTGTTGCGAGAAGGTCTGTTTGACCTGTTCTTTCTCTCCCGCCCGAAGCAGCCCATTATCGACAAAGATACAGGTCAGCTGGTCACCAATGGCGCGATGGGTGAGGGCCGCTGCCACAGATGAGTCCACCCCACCACTCAAGGCACAGATCACTCGCTCCTTGCCGACTTGCTCACGAATCTGCTGTACCGCTGTCTCCACATAGGACTGCATCGTCCAGGTCGGCTTACAGCCACAAATATCATAGACGAAATTCAGAAGGATCTGGGTTCCCTCCGGCGTATGCACGACTTCCGGATGAAACTGAAGACAATAGATTCGACGCTTGTGATCATCACGCTTCATCGCAGCGATCGGTGAATTCGCTGTATGCGCGATCGACCGGAAGCCCGGCGGCATCCGCTCGATACGGTCTCCGTGTGACATCCAGACGACAGTCGATCCGCCTTCGCCGATACCCTTGAAGAGATTGCTCTTGTCGTCGATCGTAAGATCGGCCCGGCCATACTCCCGATGCTTGGATTTAGCCACCTCTCCGCCCGAGAGATGGGTCACAAGCTGCATCCCGTAGCAAATACCGAGAATGGGAATACCTAGATCGAAGAGTTCCTTGGGAACAGACGGCGCCCTCTTCTCATACACACTGGAGGGGCCGCCAGACAGCACGATGCCTTGCGGACGGTAGGCAAGGATAGTCGCCAAGGGAACAGTGCAGGGCAAAATTTGCGAGTAGACGTGGGCTTCGCGAATACGGCGTGCAATCAGCTGGGTATATTGCGACCCGAAATCGAGAACCAGGATTCTATTGTGCCAGAGTTCCATGGAGACGTGAAACGTTAGAAGTTAAACGAGGAAAAGAAAGAAGAGCGTCCGAAACTACGTTTCACCTTTCACGTTTCACGCGCTATTCCCAATCCATACGGTAATTCGGCGCTTCCTTCGTAATGATCACATCGTGCACGTGGCTTTCGCGAAGACCGGCGACCGTCTGCCTGATAAACGTGGCCTTCTGTTGTAAGTCAGAGATCGTCTTGCATCCGCAATAACCCATGCCGGACTTCACACCGCCAATCAATTGGTAGATGACGGCTGAAAGCTTTCCCTTATAGGGGACGCGACCTTCGATGCCTTCAGGGACCAATTTCTGCGCCGGACGCCCGCCTTGCCCATACCGATCTCCGCCGCCTCGCTCCATCGCGCCGATCGAGCCCATGCCACGGTACACCTTATAGGTTCTGGCTTGATACAGTTCGGTTTCCCCAGGCGATTCTTCCGTCCCTGCCAAGAGTCCGCCCAACATGACCGAGGAGGCTCCTGCCGCCAAGGCCTTCGTGATATCGCCTGAATATTTGATTCCGCCGTCTGCAATAATCGGAATCCCACTGCCTGCGAGAACTTTTGCGCAATCGGCGATCGCCGTCAGTTGCGGCATCCCGGCCCCCGACACAATGCGGGTCGTACAAATTGAGCCGGGCCCCACACCGACCTTTACGGCATCGACACCGGCCTTGAGGAGATCCTTTGCCGCCTCGGCAGTGCCGATATTCCCAGCTATCAGCTCAAGATCCGGATAACGTTTCTTGATCATCTTGACCGTATCCAGCACCGCTTGAGAATGCCCGTGAGCTGTATCGACCACGATAAGGTCTACCCCAGCCTTCTTGAGCTGCGCTACACGATCTTCCGTCTCGGGCCCCACCCCAACCGCCGCACCGACACAGAGCCGGCCATGTCCATCCTTGCAGGCATTGGGATACATGATGCGCTTTTCGATATCCTTGATGGTAATGAGGCCCTTCAGCTCGAAATCTTTATTGACGACCGGCAGCTTCTCGATCCGGTGCTCGTGCAACACCTCGCGGGCCTTTTCCAAGCTGGTCCCTTCGGGCGCCGTGATCAGCTTGTCGCGCTTCATGATTTGCGAGACCTTCAAATCCATCCGGGTTTCAAACCGCAGATCGCGATTCGTGAGAATACCGACCAGTTTCTTGTCTTTTGTCACAGGAATCCCGGAGATCCGGTATTTCGCCATCAATGCGTGGGCATCGCGAATCGTTTGATCTGGCGAAATCGTGATCGGGTCGAGAATCATGCCGCTTTCTGATTTCTTCACCCGGTCTACTTCTGTCGCCTGATCCACCGGCGACAACACGCGATGAATAATCCCCATGCCACCTTCGCGGGCGATGGCGATGGCCAACCGAGACTCGGTGACGGTATCCATGGCCGAGCTGATGATGGGAATGTTGATCTTGATATGGCGAGTCAGCCTCGTACGCATGTCGACTTCACTCGGCAAGATCTGAGATTTTGCCGGAACCAACACGACATCGTCGTAGGTCAGCCCTAGGCGCGGTTCTTTATCTAGCATAATTGCTCCGTCATCATGACTTAATGTCTGAAAGTCATAAAGTCGAGGTCGATACCACCTGAAAGTTTTTTGACCTTATAGACTTGACGACTTTATGACTTGTGACTGTCCGACTCCGGTGTCAGCTCTTCCAAAGTCTCCGCAACTTCCTGGAGCCGTTCACTCCCCTCGTCGGCCGGCATGAACTGCTCAACTCTGGTATTCCCGCTATCGACGACAAAGACGCTTCCTTTGACATCGACGGCAATCCCATAGGGGAAGTTGAACTGCCCTTTGCCGTTCCCAAACCCACCCCATTGGGTGATGAAATTACCTTCTCTGTCGAACTTCTCGATGCGATGATTGCCGGTGTCTGAGACGTAGACATCGCCGGCTCCATCGACCGTCACACCCCAGGGAGACCGCAACTGACCTGCCTCCTGTGCAAGCGGACTGCTGGCATGGCCCGGTTCGGAACTGCCCCCCCACTTGGCCAACAGCTGCGGAAGCACGTTAGTACTGGTATCGAACTTCTGAATCCGGTGGTTCCCCATGTCGACGACATACACAAATCCATCAGTCTGGTCCACCGCCACGCCGCGCGGAAAGTAGAACTGGCCGTCTCCGTTTCCGAAGCTACCCCAGGACATGATGAACTCCCCGTTCATATCGAATTTCTGCACACGGAAATTGGCGCTGTCGACCACATAGACATACCCGCGCACCCGATCGACCGCGATGCCCCAAGGTGAATTAAACTGCCCTTCGCCGTTTCCACGCGACCCGAACTTCATGAGATAACCGCCGAGTTTCCCGTCGAATTTCTGGACACGATGATTGTTCGTGTCGACTACCCAAACGTCGCCCTTGCCGTCACAGGCAACGCCGGTGGGGTTATGGAAGTTCGAATTGGCCGAACCAAAGTTGCCCCAGAGGATGATGAAGTTACCGGCATTGTCGAACTTCTGAACCCGGTTGTTGCCGTTGTCGACCACGAACAGCGATCCCTGCTGATCAACACAGAGCCCGTAGATCGGAGCCATAAACTCGCCGCCATGCAGCAACGATGCGCCACGGCCTGTCCGGCCCCATTCGGATACGCAGAGATACCCCGACGTGTTGACCAAAATCGTGGCGCTCGCAGGGGTAGAGACATTGCCTCCCACATCCTTAAACCAGACGTAGATCGACTTCTGCCCGTCTCCTGGCGACACAATATACGGAATCGTCGCGCCGAACTTGGTAGTCGGTATTACATCGACCCATCCCGGCGTCCCCGCCGTGGGAGTCATCGGCGCCTCGGAAACAAAGTAGGCCGCCACTCCGGTATCGACATCGTTCGCTGAAATCGTGGCGATAACTTCCGGCGTGTTCGTCATGAAGGCGCCATGATTGATCACAGCATAGGGATTTTGTGGCGCGGTAATATCGATGAGCACCGGCGTCACCATCACTTCATTTGACAGCTCGCTTTCAGCGCCGGACTCGAACACCGCTGACAGGGCATAGTAATAGGGGGTGTCGTTCGAGAGACCGGCGTGAGCATAGGGATTTGTCACCCCTTCAATTTTCGTCGCCGTCTGGGTCGTAAGCTTCGGAATGGTATTGAAATAGAGGTTATAGGACTGGGCGCCAGGAACCTCCATCCAGCTCAGGAAGGCTTCCGTATCACCGGCTTTGACCGCCACGCTGCGGGGCGCCGGAGTCTCACTCGGCGCCTGATTCGGTGACGCCTCATCCTTCCCGCGATTGAGTTCTTCCTCCGTCGGCACATACTTGAGAATGCGGCCATTGCCGCTGTCCACCACATACACTGCGCCTTCTTTGTCGACTGCAATCCCATAGGGAAAATTGAGCTGCCCTTCCGACTTGCCACGGTTGCCCCAGGAACAGAGGAATGTCCCGTTGCCGTCGAACTTTTGAATACGGTGGTTGCCGGTATCGACCACATAGACGTTGCCGAGCGCATCGCAGGCAATCCCCCAGGGGGACTTGAATTGGCCTGGTCCTGCTCCGTCGCGACCCCACTTGGTAAGAAAGCTCCCGCGGGCATCGAACTTCTGAATGCGATTGTTGCTTTCATCGGCGACGAAGATATTGCCGACAAAATCGACCGCCACACCGCGGGGAAAAAAGAAGGCACCGTCGAAGCTCCCGTCACGGCCCCACTTGAGGAGCGACTGCCCGTCCGAGGTGAACTTCTGGATACGCGCATTGCTCGTGTCGGACACGTACAGATTTCCCTCTGCGTCCGTCGCCAACCCCCAGGGCACATCGAACTTGCCCAGATCCGCCCCGCGCCACGCAAATCCAAACTTGCCCCAGGCCTGCATGACATTACCGTTGAGATCGAATTTCTGAATGCGGTTATTGCCGCTGTCTGCAATGTACAGCACGTCGTTCGGCCCGATGGCCAATCCGCGCGGATAGTAGAAGCTCCCTTCCTGCGCAGAGGGATCGCCGCCCCATCGTGCGAGAAACTTTCCGGACTTGTCGAGTTTCTGAATCGAATGGTTATCGGTATCGGCAATGTAGATATTGCCGTCCTTGTCAAGCGTGATCCCCGTGGGCGAGCTGAACTCCCCGTCGTCCACACCTTCTCCGCCAATGATCATGGCCAACAGATAGGGCGAGGGAATCGCCATGACCTCTTGGGACTCGAGACTCTCCCCCTTCTGCGTCACCACGGTGATGACGTAATGGTAGCAAGTCCCGTTGGCTAGATCGTCATGGACAAAGGGACTCTGCACGCCTTCCACACAGGTGGCTTTATCTTTTTTCACTCCAATGACGGCTTTAAAGTCGTCAGCAGAAGCAATCGGACGCGTGAGATCGGAGGGCTTGATCATCACGCCCTTGGTGGTCTGGAAGTAGAGATTGTAATACATGGCATCCGGAACCGGATTCCACGTGATCGTGACGCGTCCATTACTCGACTTCGCTCGTACATTTTGAGGCGCTAGCGGGAGTTCATCCTCCTCTGCCACCGAATCGCCGGCCCCCCATTCTCCCAGGGTCCCATCGACGGTCAGATGCATTCGATCACACCGAAACATCTCGTCCAGCAGCCAAGCTTTAATCATGTGGTGGTACATCCTGTTACGTAAGCCGCCAAGTTAGAAAAGTAAGGGGTCTTTCAAGGGCTTGGAATTGGAAGAGAAGTCTAACAAAGCGGCGGAAAGAGAGTCAACGGGGGACGGGGATGGGGCCTGATGATCTTCTGTGCTCGCGCAACGCGCGGTCGCGGACTCCCCTCGTTGGACGCGCGCAGTGGAAGATCAATCAGCCCCCATCCCCTTGAAAAGAAAATGAGCGAGATCGGATGGATCACTTCGAAATATGGCATCATCCAAGTGCGCGTGGTAGAGGGCAGCGTAGCCGCCCTCCTACTCGCGGAGCGCGCACGATAGGAAAGGATTGGAAGGGCACCCACGTTGGTCCTGTGCTCCCGGAACGCGCGCCCTGAGAAGGGCCTCGTTCGACGGCCACACGTAGACCAACATGAGTGCCCTTCCAAGAGAGAGAAACAAGCGAGCTTGGAAGGAGCAATTAAATGGATGGATGGTGCTCGTTCGACGCGCGCGGTGAAGAACAATTTGCCAACTCCTTCTGGGGAAGTCGAGGAATCAGAAGGCCCTCGTTGAACGCGTGCGACTCAAGAAGCGACTCAGGCGATGGCGCGATGCAACGTTAAGCAATGATCTCTATCTTTTCCTCCTCCACTCGTCTGGTGCGGTAGCGGCCACTGTGGTATGCTCCGCCCAGTGGAATTCGAATGGGATCTCGAAAAAGAAATCCAGAATATCCGGAAGCACAGAGTGAGTTTCACGGAGGCCGTCGAATCGTTTTTGGATCCGCATGGCATTCAAGTGGTCGACAGCAAACATTCGGCGCAGGAAAAGCGGTTGTACTGGGTAGGCCGCATTTCCACGGGCCGCGTCCTCACAACCCGGTTTACTAAGCGCGGCAATAAGATCCGCCTCATCGGCTCCGCCGAATGGAGAAAGTTTCGGAGGTTCTACCATGAAACACCCAAATCTCAGTCACCTGAGAGTTGACCGAGTTGCCACGAACAAGATCCGCACGGCGCTCTCAAAGAAAAATCGGGTGACCATCACAGTCAATCTCGACTCGGATAGTATCAAGGCACTGAAGACACTACCGCGCAACACCGGGATCCCCTACCAACGACTCTTGAACACGATGCTGACGACCAAGGTCACACAGCAGGAGTCGATCCAATCCCGCCTGACTCGACTCGAACAGGAACTCCGAAAAATCAAGCGCCACGTTGCGGCCTAGCGCGGGCGACATCCACACAAGCCCCATCACCGCTTCACGTATCTCCACGACTGTGATCCACGAACAACGGCCTCCCTTCAAGGGCGGGGTCATTGTGCCTTTGTACTGTAGGTCAGTACAGCAGGTGATGGCGCGATGCAAAGTCAAGCAATGACCCCGTCTCTTTTCCTCCAAGAAGCGACGGCAGGCCGCCCATCGAAACCTGTCACACATTGCCATACGCACATGAAAACGGCGGCCCCATTGCTGGAACCGCCGTCTGTTTTCACGCGATGTGAGGTTAGGTTACGCCGCCCGCTTCCATCGCCAAGCTGCGAGGCCAATGAGGCCAGAGCCGAGTAGCAACAGAGTCGCTGGTTCGGGAACGGCTGATGCTTGAGGCAAGTAGGAGGTCCCGCTGGCTGTAGTGTAATCGGCTCCAGCGGTGGCCGAGGCTAACGTGAAAATTGACGTATGGGACGCATCCAAGGTGGTGGAGCACGGTCCATTTTGGCACAAAGCATTTAAGTTGAGGATGCCATTCACAAAGAGCGTGCCCCCGACAAAAGTGTTAATCGTCACTGGAGTAAAAAGATTGAAGGTGCCATTCAAGGTGCTAGTCAGAATGTTCTGTGAGATGTTAAAGATAGGATTGGAGATACCATTGTTCACCTGAAGTTCGGCAAGAGTCCCGCTCCCAGCATTATTAAAACCAAGTTGGCCGACGGCAGTCTCTACGATATCCAGTGTGAGCATGCCGCTCAAAGTGACCGGCGTCCCAGCGGTTAACGTGGATGAGACGATGGAAAAGGTATCGAACCATTGTCCAGACGTGTTGCCACTTTCGGCGCCAGTACTATTACCACTGTAGGAGCTACCTGCACTGGCCATAATCACTCCGTAATTCACCGTCTCGGTGCTGAATGCGCTTGACCCTCCCTGCACGGCACTGTTCGAAAGCGTTAGGGGACCGCTCACGGCAGTCTGGACTCCTGAGTCATTTATAACACCCGCCGTATCCGTGGCAAGTGAGACTACTTGCCCCCGAAGGGAATTCGGAAACTCCGATGAAAGCGCCCAGGCTGCTTGTGTGAGCCCGATAGTGAAACCTAATACTGTAAGGCAGATGAACATGACATGCTGGAGCCACCGGGAATTTTTCATGCGTACCTCCTTGACATTTGACAGAGGGGAACTGAACGGCACAGTGATCTTTCCATCCTGGAATAGTCCAAAAGTTCAGCAATTTGTGCGCCAGTGTGTAAGTATTTGATTTATTGCGAGACGCATTCAGCCCGCCTCACGCATACGTAAGTATGTTTTACAGTAGTCCACCGCATCACCACGAATGAATTGGCGGCCTTGAGTGGTGCGGCAAACGACGCGTCACCAGAAAGCCCAATACTTTCGAGGTATTGACGCGATGTCATGCACGACTGCGCCGCCGCCGCCGTGCGTGACGATCCTGTAAAAACCTTTGATAGGTGTCGACCGGTAATTACACAGGGAAGCGGCACCTGTGGCTCAAGACGTTACGCTTGAAGTGGCATGAAGTGAGAAGGCGCTCGCTGTATAAGCGCAATTCAAAAGGCGACTCAGACCACTGTTTTGGAATGGGAGGGAAGAAGAATCAGGGCAAGTAACTAGCCCTTGGTCACCAGAAAACTTGGCCGCAACGAACTATCACTTTAGAAAAGAGGTGACTGGGACGATCCCAGCTGCGCACATTGAGCGACCAATGCTCTTCCGTCGCTCCCTTGAGGGCGGGCTAGAGGGTCTCCCACTGCGCGTGTCCAACGAGGGTCTTCCAAGACCGCGCGTTGCACGAGCACAGGAGACCCTCTAGCCTGCCCTCTCATTCCCCCCTTCAAGCTCGCTCGTTCGCTTCTCAGGGATGGGAGCTGATTGATCTTCCACTGCGCGCGTCCAACGAGGGCTTTCTTAAGCCGCGCGTTGCGCGAGCACAGAAGATCGTCAGCTTCCATCCCCTCCTCTGCTCCTTCGCAGCCTGCTAGGCCTGTTCGACCGGTTCTTCGAGCAGCGCCCCATTGGTCTCTGCATCGAAGGCATCCACGGCCTCACCTTCTGCAAGGTCGCTCGTAATGCGGATGTCTTCTGAATAGAGAGTCTCGGAGGTCTCGACCACCTCCAACGATTCATTTTCGATAGGCAGGAGTGCTTGCTCGGACTCGCCGAGTTCTTTGAATTCACGCAACGGAGGGAGCTGGCTCAAGTCTTGTAACCCGAAATGCTCGAGGAAGAACTTGGTCGTTCCATACATGATCGGCCGGCCCGGCACGTCTTTTCGCCCGACGATCCGCACCAGCTTGCGCTCGCACAACGTGCGCAGAACACCGGAGGTTTCGACGCCACGGATCTCTTCGATCTCAGCCCGCACAAGCGGTTGTTTGTAGGCGATAATGGCGAGGGATTCGAGCGCGGAGCGAGAAAGCTTTTGCGCCGCTTTGGCTTTATCGATCCGTTTTAGCCAGGGCCCATACTCCTGCTTCGTGACCAGCCGATATCCGCCTGCAACTTGCACAAGCTGAATGCCGCGCCCATCCTGATCTAAGTCGTGCGCGAGAATTCCCAGCGCCTGAACCACTTCGGCTTTTGAGACCGTCCCCACGATGGACACCAGTCGAGCGACCGGCACCGGTTCGGGCGACACGAATAAGACTGCTTCGAGAATGGCTTTGAGTTCCCGCGCGTCGATGGCCTCTGTCTGGCTGCCCGCCGCCTCGACGACGGCTTCCTCTGCCACGTCGTCCAGGGCCCCATCGCTCTCAATCACCGACGCTGTTTCGGCCGGAGCCATGCTATCTGTTTCTTGTTCTATGGTTGAATTCATACTCCCCTCCATTCCGCATCATCCAACTCTGCCGGGTCTGGTACGAGTGAGAACCGGCGCGATACGAGGATCGGCCCAAAGTGTTCTGCCTGGAAGACCCGAGCCGTTCTCAGCCGCATCAGTTCCAGCAAGGCCAAAAATGTGACAATGACGACAAGACGATGACAGGACGGCTCGAACAGGTCGACGAAACTCACCGACTCCTGCCCCTCCAACTTTTCTAAAATCGCGTTCATCCGCTCCCGAACCGTCACGTTGTCCGGCAAAATCTCCATGAGCCTCTTGCCAGGATTGCGATCGAGAATTCCCTGCAAGACATCCACTAATTCGAACAGGCTGACATTGTCCAGCAAGGTCTCATCCGATTCCAATTCGACCGCCTGGCTCTGCTCACGACTGTAAATCTCCCGCCACAACTGCTCATGTTCATCCAACTGACGGGCGGCGTCTTTGAACTGCTTGTACTCGAGCAGCCGCCGAACCAGTTCTTCACGGGGATCTGGCCCATCCTCGTCATCGACAACCGTCTCATCGGCGGGAAGCAGCATCTTGGACTTGATCTGAAGCAAGGTGGCCGCCATCACGAGAAATTCGCCCGCGACCGTCAGATTGAGGCCTTCCATTGCCTCAATATAGGTGAGGTATTGCTGAGCAATCAGGTGGATGGGAATGTCATAGATATTGATCTCGCTCTTCTTAATGAGATGGAGCAAAAGATCAAGCGGCCCTTCAAAGTTCTCAATGCGAACCTGATAAGGCAGTTCGGTTTGTTCTGTTACTTCGAACTGGTCTTCCACGAACCGATTTATACCAGACTTGGGGGAGATGGGGCAAGCCTCTATCTATTAGTAGTGGTGAGCAAAGAAAGGGCCTACGCCTTACCGCGACGAACCCGGTAGATAATCAGCAGTGCGCCGAACGTCAGAAGAATGAAGATAACCGCATACTGTACGATCTCATTGTCAGGCTCTGAGGGTGCCTGTACGGTCGCCGTTCTGGTAGCGTTGGTGAACTGTGAACCCTGTTCGAACGAGGCTTTGGAAAAGTCGTCTTTGCCCTTGAACGATGCATTGGAATAATCCGCCGTCGATCGAAACCTAACCTGGCAAAAGTCTGCGTCCCCATCGAACTGGGTAAAGGTAAAAAACGCCTGACCGTCGAACGAGGCTTCAGAGAAATTCGCCAACCCTTGAAAACGGCTCCCGGAAAAACCGGTGCCCAATTTAAAATACGCGCGTGACAGATTGACATCCTTCTCGAAGACCACCTCCAAGAACTCCGCCAATCCATTGAACCGCGCCTGCTGGAATGTAACCGGCCCCTGGAAGAGAGACCGGTGGAATCTCGTATGCGGACCGAACGATGTCTTATCAGCAACCAGGCCGCGCAGAAACCGGCCCTGCACAAAATAGCTTTCTTGCAAGAATACCGCGCCTGATAATGTCACCGGCTGCATGTACACAGACCGCGAGAGATCCACCAGCTGTTCAAACCTGGTCCCGCTGAACGTCGCAGGCCCCTTCACCACTAACAGCCCCTGTGCCGATCGGTGCGTGATCGCGCCGCGCACCACTGAATCAACAATCGTCAGGGAGCCTGGAATCACACGTATTTCAAGGCCCTGCAGCGCTTTTATCCCCTCAAGCTCTGGCGGCAACGGACCCACGGACAACATATCCAGAGACAGGTCGCCGCGGACAACCACGCCTAAGAGATCGATCCCCTTCCCTTCCTTGAACGCCTGCAGTAGCTGAGCGGCATCCACCGCTCGCGCCTCTCGCTCTTGCTCCGTGCAGCCGGCGCCCAAATGAAGCGTCAAGGCCGCTCCCTGCCCTGATAAATGCGTCTCCACCAGACAGTTTGAAGCGGAGACATCGAGCGGCAACCAGAAAAATGCCAGCACACCTACCCACATACATCTGATAACTCGCTTTATCATGCACGCCCTTATCAGGATACTGAAAAAGTCCGCAGCCAGTCTTGTTCATCTGGTCTATTCGGTCTGTCTGGTCTGTCTCGTCTATTTAGTAATTTAGTTTCTCTTGGGCAAGCAACGAAACAAACCAGATAGACCAGATGAACCAGACAGACCTGGTTTTTCGGCAGCCTGTTATACGGAATGCCACGGCCCCAACGCAAGGCAGGAACCGCCGATTCGCTGTACTACCCATCAAGATTTGCTACACTTTCGCAAGCGAACGTAGCACTGACCAACCCCGATTGTGGTCTATTTGGTTCATCTCGTTTGTTTGGTTTATTTGGTTGGCCTGATTCATTTGGTTTATTTCGTTCCTCGGATCGAAACCAACCAGACAAACAAAACAAACCAAATGAACCAGAGCAACCAGCCTCTCTAGGAGCCCCACGATGCCACGCCACCTTGCTATTTATATACTGATTGCCACTCTCCTTTGTGGAATCCCCGTCTCAGTCTCGGCGGACACTGTGATCGAACTCCCGGTCCTGGCGGCTATTCGTCAAAATAGCCTCGGCGTGTTTGGAATCCTGATGATGTGGTGGGACAAGAAACCGGAACCGAATCCCGTTCAACTACAATGGCTCCTCGCCGGCGTTCGGCTAGGGGACGATCATCTTGGCGCCATGTCTCAGGCTTTTGCCTATGCGGTTGAACGCACACCCTCGATCCAGCATAGCGGAACCGTCTCTGTGCAAGGGGTGGCGTATCGACCCGTAAGCAGCGATGGACCAAGCGCCGGTGCCGCCATGGCCGTGGGATTCATCGCCCTGTTCAAAGGAGAGCCTATTCAGCGGGGTATAGCCCTGACGGGAACCGTTGATCCGGGAGGACAGATCGGCCCAGTGGGCAGTATCCCCGATAAGATTCGCGCCGCCGCACGAGAAGGTTATCGCACGATACTGGTTCCACGCGGGCAGATACATGACTCGCGGTGGAACCTGACCGAATTGGGGTTTCAGCTCAATGTGACAGTGAAAGAAGTCGCTACGATCGATGAGGCGTATTTGCTCATGACAGGCCAACGAATTTAGCAGGATGCTGAAAAAGTCCGCCAGCTTCGTTCTCGCATCGTTCAGGCCTTCAACGTACCCCAGAGGGTACGCCTGCGGCCCTTCACTCGCTGCGGCCTTGCTTGACGGCCTTTTTGAGCATCCTGCTAGCCCACCAGCACTCTGGAAGGTTAAGGCTCAGGCTAAGGTTGAGAAAAAAAGAGTCCGACTTTCACTCAACCTTGACCTCGACCTCAGCCTGCATTAGAAGCCGTGACTCCCTGCATGATTGCGTCATACTCTACTTGCGTCAGCCGGTGCATGCCTAGTTTCAATCGCCGAGTGAGTTCGGCCTGATCGGCAATCTGCAATACGTTGAGCAACAGCGCCTGACTCGTAGCGGACGAACAGGCCAACCGGCGCACCCCTCCGATTCGCACAAAACCAAATCGGGCCTCTGTTCTCAACTCGTCACTGAGGAATGCATCCAGCGAGGAGAAGTCCAATACAGGTAACATGATTTGAAACTCAGCACAGAGCCCGGTCTTCAGCACATATAGAATCCCACGGGACTCGGCATCGAGATATGTTTGCAAATTCGTCCGGATCAGCCCAGTGCAAAGTCCCCAGAGTCCGTGCCCGAGTTGCAACTCGGCGCTTTCCTCCGAGGTGCGCTCACGCAAGGCTCCTGCCACGAATAAAAAATGACTCATGGAAAATTCATCGCAGAGTATTCAGTAGGAGGACGATACCGATAGCAAACCGACACCATGATGCTTAGGATAATCCCACAGCATCATCAGCCAGACGACTCGGTCGAGTCGTCCTGAGTCGGCATCCCATGCGGGTCTCAGTGCGTGTGATAATCGTCTGTGTCGTCTAGCAGGCCTTCTCGTTTTTCAGGAAAGTCGGTGTCTTCATCTTCCCCATCCAGGGTAAGCTCTTCTTCCACATCTTCATCTGCCTCAACAGCAATATCCACATCATCCTCGCCCAACTCTTCGTCAAGATCAGGCTCTTTCAGCATCGGCTGCGATGACAAGGATTTCTGGGGCCCCTCATCCATGAACGGCTTCACGGACTTTTTGTCGGTGGCTGGAGCTGTCATCGCCACCTGTTTCTTCTGAGCCACCTTGGGTGCTGCAGCAGGATGCAGTTTGGCAGCCTTTTGAGTGGTTTTCTTGGCAGCTTTCTTTGCAGCCGGTTTCTTAGCGACCTTCTTGGCAGCTTTTCTTGTCGCTGGTCTCTTGACAGCCTTCTTCGCTGCGGGTTTGGCTTTGGCTTTCGCCTTAGCCTTCACAGGGGTCTTCTTCGCCGGCTTCTTCTTGTTCTTTGCCATCGATTTTCTCCTCTCTCATCCGTTGGATGTTGATGCCGCCTCCAATTAGCATAACCTTAAGGATCTTGCAACTCACACCTCAACAGGGTGCTAAAAAAGAGAGCGGGGTAGCTGGGACGATCCCTTTGCTCGCGCAACGCGCGGCCTCCGAAGGGTGAGGAGGGAGTGGCCAGGTGCCCTCCTTGCTCGCAGAACGCGCACGATGAAACAGTGCTCGTCCGATGCGCGCAGTCGAGGGCAGCCTCGGCCACCCCCTCCAAGTGAGGCATAAGAAATCAGAAGGCCCTCGCTCGGGATAAAGCGCGTCTTGGCGCGCTGAGGGTTGGGAGGGTGGAATATTGCGCGCAGTTGGGACCATCCCAGCCACTCCTTAGTAAGTGATAGACCATTGCGGCCTTGCTGGCGGCATTTTTGAGCATTCCGGATTGCGGGTCTACCACCTTGACTCCCGCGGGATGGGAGAATCCTACAAACAGACCACGGCGTCAAGGGGAAGAATCAAGAATCTTCCAAAATTGACAGTACATTCTTCATTAATCGACATGGTAAAATTAAAGGAGTATACGAGAATGACCATGAGACTACGGATCATCATCGCCGTCTTATCGCTGGGACTCTTCACTGCCTGGCCAACCACCGCCACGCCGCCGTACACCGCCATCATCATCGATAGTGGGTCACCCTATTTCGTCCCAAAGTCAGCTATCGTACCCAGCGGAGCCCCCATCAGATGGGACAACCCCACAGCCACCGAACACACAATCACCCACGTGGGATGCTTAGAAGATGGGAATGCCTGCGCATTCGATTCCGGAATCGTCCAGCCAAACGGCAGCTTTACACTTCCAGGGTTGGCTCCCGGTCGCTACCCCTACCTCTGCCGCCTCCATCCCATCATGCACGGAATCATTACCGTCACAGACACATTCGCACCCTCCCAGCTCTAGAGACTGTCACTCGTCTGTCTGGTCTCTTCGGTCTATTTCGTCTATTTCGTCAGACACCAGACAGACCTGAAAGACCGGGCGGAAACGAGACAGACCAAAGTTTCTTGCGGGTCTTGCGAGAATCCCAGTCCGCCGTGTAGGCTGCGACGCTTAAATATGCCATTCCAATCATGAAACCAGCTGTCGCCGCTCACGAACCACTCAACCTCACCGGAGATACGCTCAGCCTCCTGGCCTGGCACATCCCCGACCTCGTCGCTTACCAGCACAACGAAGACGAATGGTGGTTCGCCCCCCTCGATGACAACCTGCCGATTATTCGACTGAATCGAACAGGCCTGGAAATGTTACAGGTAATGAACGGCCACACAACAGTTGGAGCGCTGGTAGAGAAGTACGGGCAACAAGTCTGCGGACCGGACGGACAGCCGGGACAGTGGCACTTGGAACATTGGGCCCTGCCCACTTTCTCCCTCTGTTACTACGGCACAGAGCCCCCGGGTGGCCACCGGCATAAGGCTAAGTGGGATCTGCTCCTCCAACAGATTCGTGAAGGCTGGTCAGGGCAGGAAGGGTTCGAAGGGGAAGAGCATCTGGAAGACTTTCATCACCACGAACTAACCGGGAGCGGCGAAGACGATGGCCACTTCGACCTGATCGAAACCACCGTCTCACATCTCTTCCGGGAACCAAACGACACACTCAACGGCCTGACCTATGGCCGGCTCCTGATGAAGCAATTGCGGAAACTAGGCTGGTTCACCCCCAAACCTCGTGTCATCGTCGAAGTGGGCGGCGGACTCGGATACCTCGCCCGTGAGCTGGGCAAGGACCTCCTACCGTTTGAAAAGCAGACCATCCGATACATCTCCCTCGACATCACCGAGCCCTTTCTCAGGCTACAAGTTACCCGCGCCAAGGCCGGAGGCTGGAGTGGTATCGGCACCCGCGCTAACGGCGAATGGCTCCCCTTCAAAGACCACTCTGTCGACCTCGTCATCGACAACGAAAATATGGCCGACATGACGCCGGTGAAGTTGACCAGGAAAGAACTCCAAGAGGGAACCGGCAACACACCGCAGCATCAGGAAGCGTTGGATTGGATCAGACGTGTGCGACTGCCGGTGGGCCGGGATCTGCCTGAGGATGTGATATTCAACCTTGGCCCCTTTCGATTCGTGGCAGAACTATGGCGAGTGCTGAAACCGGGCGGGAGAGCCTTTCTCACTGAGTTCGGAATCGAAGAAGGCTGGCCGGCGCCGGTTAAGCTGCCGGGCCACACAGAATACGAAGTCCAGTACAGCCACTTGCGCCACGCTATCCGCTGGCTAGGTTTTCAAGAGCGCTATCTCACGCTACCCCAGTTCCTCACCATCAAACCGGACAGCAAAGTGCTCTGCACCGGCGCGGCCTATACCATTCAGCGGTTCTGCCAGGCCATGAATAAGCCGTTCATCGTGCGAGCCTACCAGGAGAAAGAGTTGCAGCATGCCCTGGGCGACATGCTCTCGAAACTCCACGGCTGCCACTATCACGACGTAGCAGATCCAGCTTGGTTCGGTCTCCTCGATTTCAAAGTCTTGTTACTCGAAAAACCAGGCGGGAACCCAAAAACCAGCTTCTCGGAGAACAAAGGCTATCGGTGGTATTCGCAGAAGTAGGGGCACAGGAATAGAGGAATAAAGGGGTACAGGGGGTGAGGGTTGAGGGGCAGAGGGGGTAGAGCCGAGTATCAAGAGTCCAGGAACTACGGATTCTTTGCACAACGGAACCCGGTGCCGAAGCCACGGAACGACGGTAAATGGGTCTCCCGATCCGCGGAACGCAGGGCACCCGCACCGCTCCCCCAGGAGCCGCCACGAACCACTTTGGAATCGCCCTTTCGCGGTCCTGGCGGGTTCTGCAACGGACCGCTCTTGTAATAGTCCTGGTCATACCAATCATTGACCCATTCCCAGACATTACCGGCCATATCATAGATGCCATAGGGACTCTTGCCTGCTTCAAATGTCCCCACCGGCGTTAATGTCCCGTGATTGCTAAATACCTCTTTCCCCGAGTTCGCGTGAAACCTCGTCGGAGGCTCATTCCCCCAGGGATAGACCCGGCCATCTGTCCCCCGCGCCGACTTTTCCCACTCCGCCTCGGTCGGCAGGTGCTTGCCGGCCCATTTGCAATACGCTGCCGCATCCGCCCAATCCACATTGGCGACGGGGCGATTCCGGCTCGTCGGTTTGTTCATGAGAGTCCATTCCGGCGGGCTGTCATGGTGTGTGGATTCCAAGAACCTCGCATATTCCGACACCGCGACTTGGTGCTTATCCATGAAAAAGGCACCGACATAAACTTGACGCACCGGTTGCTCATCTGGATCTCCCCCCAAACTCCCCATCGTGAACTCCCCCGCCGGCACCAGTACCATCGACCGGTCTGGAAGATGAGTCGCCACCGGCATCCCGTTACTCTGTTTGTGCCTCTGCTCAATTTTCTCTCGCAACTGCCGATAGCGGGCCTGTTGTTCGTCATCGAGACCCAGCTTGTTCGCAATGTCCAAGGTGTCCTCGACCTGAGCGAGCATATCGGGTGAGACATTCGGCGCGTTGATGGCCTGCTTCTCCTCGTCCAGCAAGCGCCAGATTTTGGCCTTGCGCCCCCGTTGTTTGGCCAAATCGGCCACCGAAGATTTCGCATCCAGCTCCAAGGAGGTCTCGTAATGCTCTTCCGCACAGGCCCAGGCTTTCATGCCCCGGCAGGCATCGCCGAGATAGAAATGCGCCATGGCATTGGCAGGGCTTTGTTGTAGGCCTCCTTCATAGGCCGTGCGCGCCTCCTGGTACTTTTGTTGTTTCAGGAAATCGTACCCGGTGGCAAACTTCTTGGCAGTCTCGTTAACTGGTTCCGCAGCCATCGTGTGGTCTGCATCAAGCCAGAGCAACGCGGCGAGTGTAAGGATCGTTCGCATGAACCCTCCCCTCATTTGGCAGAAGAACCGATTAATACCTGTCCTCATAATAATGTGATAGATAGGAACTATATCCTTCTCGTATCAGAAACACAAACGCACAAGGGGAGTACGGGGGCAGGCAACCATCCTTTGTGCTCGCAGAGCGCGCAATAAAAACGTACTCGTTCGATGCGCGCAGTGAAGGACGGTTTGCCTGCCCCCTATGGAGAAGGTGAAAAGCCAGAGGGCCCTCGCCCGGGCTACTGGCACGTCTCGGTGTGCCAGTGGGTGGGTGGGCGGGTGAGAAAGCTGCGCGCAATGGGAGATCAATCAGCCCCCATCCCTGAAGAATTAACAAGCGAGCTTGGAGGGATCATTTAGATAGTGGTCGCTCGATGCCCGGCCACCGTCACGCCCACTCATCGCGCAAGCGACGTTGGTAGACTACTGGGTCTTCTGACAAGCGGATCATGCCCTCATGGCGCCGAAGCTGCGCTATGCCATTGGCTGCAGCTGTGCCCCTCAATTGTTGTTCGATGCGCAGCCATTCCTCATAGGGAATTAAGACCCCGACTGGGCGCCCCTCTTCATCAGTCACAAGCTGTTTGTGAATCATGCTCATCAAAACACCATTCCAGACGCCCCATTATAGTCAACGGCGAGCAAAAGGGAACGCTGAATTGGGAGAACAGGGTGACATGCCCAGTCCCTGTGCTCCAGGAACAGAGGAAGGGATGGAGCGACTACAGGCGAAGAATGCGCGCGCCGTGGATGAGCGTCACGATGGTGACGGTATCCTCGTCCACTCGATAGACAACCCGGTAGTTCCCCACAATGAGTTCCCGGTACGTACCGCTTTTATCTTCCGGAATCTTCCGGAATCTTCCGGAACCTTCCGGCCAGATTCGGGGACACGGTGTAATTGCTCGACCCGCTGTTGAATGTGCAATCCAAAGGTCTGAGCATAGCCAGGGGAATCCGCTTTAATAAAGGACACCAGCGACTTGAGATCGTCGCGCGCAACAGACGACCAGACTATGCGAGCCATCCCGCCAACTCACGCATGACATCCTCGTGTGGGATCACATGTCCGTTATCGACGGCATTTTGACCCGCCCTGATTTTCTGAAGCACGTACAGGTGATACTGGATTTCTTCCAGAGTGGTCTCCTCCGGCAACTGCTCAAGCAGTTTGAGAACGGTCGCTTTTTCCCCCATGCGTCACCTCCTGCAAGTCCATCGTGCTTGGATGATGCTGCTCATTATACGTGGACGACGCCCCGGTTGCACGTCGAACAGTGTTGTAGGAACGGTGATTCAGGAATGGGAGGGTGAGAATGCGGTACACCTGAAGCATGAAGCGTACGGATGAAAGAGATGGGGTCATTGGAAAAATCAGGCGGTGCTCCGAAAGCACGGGGAAAGCAGGTCTGACCAGACCGCCCTTTGTGCTCGCGCAACGCGCGGCCTCGGAAGGATGAGGAGGGAGCGGCCGGGTGCCCTCCTTGCTCGCAGAACGCGCACGATGAAAAGGATTGGAAGGACACCCACGTTGGTCCTGTGCTCCCGGAACGCGCGCCCTGAGAAGGGCCTCGTTCGACGGCCGCACGTAGACCAACAGGGGTGTCCTTCCATGAGAGGAAAAACGAGCTAGCTTGGAAGGATTATTGAAGCGCGCAGTGAAGAGCAGTCTGGTCGCCCTGCTTAGAGAGTAACGGGGAGAGCACTGAAAGTAATCGTTCGATCGGAAGACGAGATGTACGATTGTACGGCCAGACTCTGACTGTCCTCTTGGCAGGAGCGCCGATTGGCTTTCCACAACAGTCATCGTGATATTTTAGTTCCGATCGTCGCAGATAGGACACAAGGGGATTATTTAGACAAACCGGGGTAGAGATCTTGAACTCCACGAAAGCATGGTTAATAAATCTTGCGGCAGGTTTCTTGCTGAACAATATGGCTAGTCCGGCATGATTCTTTGGTGTGTAGGATGTAATTCTCACTTAATGAGGCACGACCCATGAAAACCGGCTTCAACCTTCTGGGGATTATTTTTCTTACTGTTGGGTTGGCATTGATTCATACCGACAGAACTTTCGCTGCCGGCACTCTCGCGGGCAAGAGTGCTGGCGTCTTCTCTTTACAGGAGAACACCGGCAATGGTGTTACTACACCGCCCGTCACACCCTCTACCGGCTCAGTCTTTCGCGATGTGCCAGCAATCGGTGGACGCTACTCTGCTGGGAGCATGACGTTTCTTCCGTATATCGGCGCAGGCTTTGGCGCCGGATACAACTCCGAACTCGACCGTACGTTCGCGCAGAATTTACAGCCTCAACAAAACCTGAATGCCGGCTGGTTCCAGGGCCAAAGCATGGTTCCGAATGAATTCCAAATGGGAATCCGGATCCCGTTCTAGGAATCTGAGTCCGCAATTGTCCGGACATCAGATTCTACAGCCGCCCCCCTGAGCAGCCCAGAATGAGAAACAGGACTTTACCGCTCTGTGATTCGCATCGCCATATCGATCAGCACCCCTTCGCGCAACCCTAGATCACTGACAAGGACGCTTGGCATTCCCAGCGCCTCCATTACGGTCCGGATAATAATCGCGCCGGCGGCTATGACCTCTTCGCGGCCTTTTTCTAGGCCTGGCAGACCGGATCGGTCAGTTTTCTTGCGGCTCAGTAGCGTTTGTTCGAGTTCTTGAATGGTGCCGAGCTGCAGTATGTGGTTGTGGATTCGGGCCGGTTCGTAGGCGGAGAGTTTCTGAGCCATGGCGGCTAGGCTGGTGATGGTTCCTGCTGTGCCGACGAAGGTGGCTGTCTGATAGTTGCCCATTTCGGCGACTGCCGCTTTCGTTTCTTTGGCAACCCACTCGCGCGCCTGGCGCAGTTCCTCGTCGGTCGGAGGATCGTGGTGAAGAAGGCGCTCGCAAAGACGCACGACTCCGATATCGATTGATCTGACGATTGGTGGCTGTCCCGGACAATCCAGGATGAACTCGGTGCTGCCGCCGCCGATGTCTAGGGCCAGCACGTCGCTCACGCCAATGGGCAAACCGGAGCGGATGCCCAGCATGGTCCGCCTGGCTTCTTCTTCTCCTGAGATCAGTTCGACCTCGAAGCCTGCTTCTCGTTTCACGCGATCGAGAAACTCATTACGGTTCCCTGCATCACGTACGGCGCTCGTCGCAACGGCAGCTGTAGCGTCGACATGAGAAGCATCGATCAGCTCTCGCCACTCCATGAGGCACTGCACCACACGATCCATCGACGCAATGGACAGCTGCTTGGTTCGATCGACCGCTTCACCTAACCGGAGGATTCGCCGTTCAGATCGTACTTCTCTCAGTTTCCCACCGGGAGGCAGATCGGCAATCAGCAACCGGCAGGTGAGTGTGCCGATATCCACGCCGGCAAGCCGCATCGTGGGTGGCGAGTCCTTCATGCGTCGCTCCGAATCTCCGCGATCTCCGATTCAAGCTTGTCACGTGCACTTTTGATCTCCTGGATCTCTTTGACCAGTCGACCGACTTCAGTGTCGAACAGCACACGCTCAACGGCTTCACCTCCTTCGCGAAGATGAACCCCCCGCTCGCCAACATCCCGGTACAACTCATCCAATTGCTGATCGAGCTTGCGGATTTCGAGCCGGATCCGGAGCAGCTCCGTTTCTTCCAGCGCACGGATCGCCGCCTGCGCCGTACCATGGCGCAACGTCGCCAACCCCGCCATCAAGTCATGTTTCAATCTTTGCAGAAATCCCATGTTCTCCTGGCAGGATGCTGAAAAAGTCCCCCAGCAGCGTTCTCGCATCGCTCAGAAGCTCAACGTACCGAAGCGTACGCCTCGCCTCTTCGCTCGCTGCGGCCTTGCTGGATGGCCTTTTCGAGCATCCTGCGATTACTTTAGCATCAGAGCCATATGCAATATCTCATGTCGTTTCATGTATAAACCGAGTTTTCCCGCAGCCTGCTAGCACTTCCCTCTCTCCCCTCACTCCATCCGGCGGGGGATACGTGGACCAGGCGTCTCCATTGCTGAAAGAGCGGGGCCCCACCGAGAGTTGACCGGGAAGGAACGCGGAAACTGACCGAGTCTGCGAGAGAATTTCCGAAGGCTTCCACCCGGTCGACTCCGGAAGGGTCGCTCTGAGAAGCAGAGAGACGCCTGGTCCACGCATCCCCCGCCTTAACTCACTGATCCCAGCTCCAACTTCTTTTCCCACTTTCGCAACATCGCGTCCCGCAATCCTTGATGCACCGCTGCCTTCAACCCGGGATCCTGTTTCAATAGTGCAACGGCCTCCTGCCTCGCCTGCTGGAGTATATCGGCATCCCGCACCAAGTTCGCGACACGAAACTCCGGCATGCCCCACTGCCGGAGCCCAAAAAACTCGCCAGGCCCTCTGATACGCAAATCCTCTTCAGCGATCACAAACCCATCGTTCGATTTCACTAAGGCCTCAAGCCGTTCCTTCGCCGCCGACAGGGTAGCGGGATAGCGGGATAGCGGGGTATCTTTACCCCCTTGCCCCCTTACCCCCATACCCCTCGATACCCCTTTACCCCCCGATAGCCATGAGGCCATCAGCAGACAATAGGACTGGTGGCCGCTTCTCCCAACGCGCCCGCGCAGTTGGTGCAACTGCGCCAGACCGAACCGCTCGGCATGCTCGATCATCATGACCGTAGCATTGGGCACATCGACTCCAACCTCCACCACCGTTGTCGCGACCAGGACCTGAAGCTCCCCCTTCTTATACGCTGCCATGACCTGTTCTTTCTCTTCCGACTTCATCCGACCGTGCAACAGCCCGACGCGAAACTCGGCCAACTCGTCCGCTTGCAACTGCTCTGCACCTTGCATAGCCGCCTGCAGATCGGTCTTTTCCGATTCCTCGACGAGCGGATACACGACATAGGCCTGCCTGCCGCTTCGCAGTTCATCGCGCAAAATCTGATATGCCCTTCCGCGTTGGCCGTCGGTCAGGAGAAATGTCCGCACCGGCTTTCGCCCTGGCGGCATCTGATCGATCACCGAAACATCCAAGTCCCCGTAAACGGTCATTGCCAGCGTGCGTGGAATCGGCGTTGCGGTCAGCACCAGCACATCAGGCTTATACCCCTTCTCGATGAGCATCTTCCGTTGAAGGACGCCGAATCGATGCTGCTCATCGACCACTACGAGTCCAAGTTTCGCGAAGGTGACGCCTTGCTGGATAACCGCATGGGTTCCGATCACGACCTGTGCAGCCCCGGAGGCTACCTGCTCGCGAATTGTTTTACGCGCTGCCGCACGTCCACCACCTCTCACAAGCGCCACGGAAAGTCCGAGCGGCTCCAAAAGCCCCTTCATCGTCCGATAGTGTTGCTCGGCAAGAATTTCCGTCGGCGCCATCAGTGCCGCCTGATAGCCAGATCCACAGGCCAGCACCATCGCTTGCACCGCCACAATAGTTTTGCCGGACCCGACATCGCCCTGGACCAGGCGGTTCATCGGTTTGGACGACGTCATGTCCGATAGAATCTCGCGATTCACACGCTCTTGCGCTGTAGTCAACTGAAAGGGCAACGATCGATCCAGCTTGCCGAGGAGCGGCGTCCTCGGATTGAACGACACCTCCTTGACCTCTTCCTTCATGACTCGTTGCCGCGAGGCCAATGCGAGTTGGAGCACAAACAGCTCTTCAAACGCCAAGCGCCGATGCGCAGGCGTGAGACCTCGATCAAGCTGTCCTCCATCCGTCCCAGACTGAGGAAAATGCACGTCCTGAATGGCTTGTTGAATCGGCAGCAATCGACAGCGGGCACGTAGCGGAACCGGCAATACCTCTTTCGCTTCGGCGGCATGCACATCCAGCAAGCCTTTCATCAGCGCGCGCATCTGCCGGGATGTCCACCCCTTGGTTTCGTGGTACACAGGAACAATACGCCCCACGTGCAGCGGCGCTTCGGCTTCCACGCCTACCACTTCATATTGCGCGACCTCCATCTTCATCGCCACCCACCCTTGCGCGCCTGCCACTATCTTCCCGGTCAGCATGATGCTCGTCCCAACGGTAAAGAGGGACTCGAGAAACGGCTGATTAAAAAACACCGCCTGGAGACGCCCTGTTGAGTCCTCCACCACAATGTCGAGGATGGTGAGGCGGCGACGGCGGGCGCGCTTCGCCTCGCTGCGGACAATCGTGCCGCAGATGGAGGCCTGCACCCCAGGCACTAGCTGTCCGATCGGGGTCATGATCGAGCGGTCTTCATAGCGCCAAGGCACAGTCCACAGGGCATCCTCCACCGTCTCGATCCCGAACCGTTGGAGCAAGGCTGTACGCTTCGGGCCGACTCCCTTCGCGAAACGGATAGGCTGTTCCCACCATGCGCGCGATGGGACTTCATTGATGACAGACTCACGCACGACAATAGGCTCCGGCTCCTGCCAGGCCCGGACCGGATCGTGAACGGCCTTGCGCAAGACTCCAAGAATGACCATGGCTTCCTGTAGCCGACGCTGTTGATCCTTGGCCGGAAGACGCTGCTGGTCTACAAGAAACAACTCACGTAACTGGAGTAATGCCGCTTCAACCGCCCGTGGATAGACGCGATCGGACAGGGCCTGCATCACCTGTGAGGAGACAAAGCGATTCAGGTTCTTAACGGTGGGCAGATGTGCGAACGCATCGCGTGTCGCGAATTCGATCGGACGCGCAACACGATCCAGCCATTGCTGAAACTGTTCAGAGAGGTTGGGCTCGGAAGAGCGCCGTATCACGGGCGGATGGTATCATAGCCTCCGCCCCTCCTCAACGACCAACCAGCGCCATAGGCGCTGGCGCGCGAAGCGCGAGACAGGCGAGAAAGGCGCGACATGGACAGAGTGGATTTTCACCTCGTCTCGCTCGTCCCGCCTGCTCGCATTTCGATTTGCCGACAATCCTTTGTCACTCCTGCCCAGGGTGATACAGTGGATTTCATCCGAATAGGGCCCCAATGTACCGTTACAATATTTTTCACATTTTGCTTCCCGTCGCCTGCCTCATTGGGCTGTTCATCGTCTATCAATCCTGGCTCAAACCGACCTATTTCCCCACGCCGCCGACGGATCAGCTCAGTACCGTCGTGAATGGCTCACAGGACGCGCCGCCAGAACCGCGTCGTGAGGGTCCACAGGAGCTGGAGCTTAAGCAGACTCGTCTGATCGATCCCAGCGTGGTCCCCAAAACAACACATCACGAACTATTGGAAACGATCCGCGACGAGATCGAAAAAGGGAATATCAAGACCGCAGAAACGAAATTAGCTGACCTGCCGGCATCCATCGCAGATGACAACATCACGCGCCCCTATCTGTCCATCCTCTGGAACAATTTAGGCATTCAACAGGAAAAGCATGGCGGAACTGTTGTCTCGATCGAGGCTTTCAAAAAAGCCGCGTCACTCGATGCGAAAAATCCCGTCATTCTACTCAATCTCGCCCATGCCTACTGGGAGCTGCGCGACCCGGCTATGACCCAGGAGTTTCTGGAACAGCTGGTCACCCTGGCTCCGAACGAACCCTTCCCCCATCTGGCGCTGGCAGATCTCTTTCAGGGACGGGATCAGCTCGGCGAAGCGGCGCAGCATCTCGATCACGCCACCGCACGTACGGGCAAAGACCCAGCGATGCAATCCTATCTGCGAACCGTCACAGCCAAAGTCCGCGGAACCGAGAAGAGCGAAGCCCGACTGACCAGCCGAGACAGCGCGCACTTTACCGTGAAATTCGACGGAGAAGCCGATCAGACCACCTGGACTGCTGTGTTGGAGATTCTTGAAGAGGCCTACCGGGAAATCGGCCAAAAATTCGAGCACTTTCCATCGAAGACCATCGTCGTTGTTCTGCATGCCAAATCCACATTCCAAAGCGCGACCGGCAGCCCGATGTGGGCCGATGGCCTCTTCGATCCCGTGCTCGGGCGCATCCAGGTTCCTGCGCAAGGCGCCTTGACAGACCGTGTCTGGCTCACACGCGTCCTGCGGCACGAGTTCGTCCACGCCCTCCTGCACGACCAACTCGGCCAAGCCGGCAGCGCCGTTCCAACCTGGCTCAATGAAGGCTTAGCCATGGAATTGTCCGGAGATCGCTGGTCGGATCTCGATCAGATTAAAAAGCAGGAGTTCACACTGATCCCTCTGCCTGCCTTAGAGGGGGCATGGGGAGGATTGTCCGGCGATGCCGCAACCGTGGCCTACCTGGAGGCCAACTCGGCCGCACACTATCTGATCGATCGCTTCGGCATGCATCGGGTGCAAGATCTTCTTGCACATCTCAAAGCAAAGCAGGGGCTCTCTGCCGCCATGCAATCGCAGCTCTCGCTGTCGTACGAGCAGTTCCAGTCAAGGTGGGTGGATCAATTACAGCAGCACGGAAAGAAAAGCTAACAGGAAGCTGAAAAAGTCGCTCTCAAAAACATGAACGGTAAAATGTTTCAAGAAGTCTCAAGGCCTCGGACAAGTTCCCTCGTTTAACGTCTAACGTTTCACGGATCGCTGGAAGGCCTATTAGATCGCTTCCCGTTTCATCTCCTCTCGCCCCTCACCACGCCAAACCGGCAGGTTCTCGGCTGCATCATCGTACCCGGCTGCCATGTCTGTCCCCTCCACACTCGGCTCCATTGTGTCTTCCCAGAGCATCTGCCGGCCCCGATCATCCATCATTCGGATGCGAAACTCGATCTGCTGTGATGGACCCATCAACCCCTCTGTCTGGCCAACGACCGCTCTGCTGATTCGCTCTGCACGAGCAAGAGGGCCGGCTCCGGCTGCGAAATGATCGGTCCACACAAGCTGTCCGGTTGCCGAATCAACAGCACGAAGAAAAAACTGAGGTTGACCACCGATGGCGCCCCGGCTGCGGACCTGGGTTACGGTTGCCTGTGGCAGAGCAAGATGGGCCACCGCTCGGTGGCTGGAACCGGATTCTTGATTACCGACGCCGAGGTTCAGAATGCCTTCCCAGAGAAACTGGCCTGTGGCCGAATCATAGACTCGAAGCTTAAAGGCTGAGAGTCCGTCAGCACCCGGACCGACCCCGCCCGCAAAAATCCGCTCACGCGGTAAATCTCCTGCAGACGCTGCTTCCTCTCTTACATTCAAGTCATACGTTTCATCGGAAAGAATCAAGCCGGTCTCGGCATCGTAGGTTTTTACAGTAATCGTTGCCGTCTCAGCATTCTCGTACCCGACACCAGCTGCCACGACCATCTTGGGTTTCGCCGGCGCGAAAGACGACAGATCTGCGGTCCAGGCTATCGACGGAAAGCCGGAACCGACCATCGCACAAGCGATCAATGCGCCGTAGCAAGCCTTTTTTCTCCACCCATCGATCCGCCGCTGGATAATCGTCATATGCGAGTTCTCCTTCGCTTGTGCTGGAGTCTCTCATTGACGCCCTACAGCGTAAATTCCCCACTGTGGGGAGAAAGCCCATCGAAAGAGGGGGGGGAGGGAGGGAGAGTTCGAGGTTCGAAGTTCGAGGCTTTAGGAACTTCAAACCCAGAACTTCGAACTTTGGATCGTGCCCATATCGAGGTTATTTTGGTGGTGTTTTTTGACCTGGTTTAGCTGGGTTCTCGGAGGCTCCCACAAGCGGAACTTGGCCGAAGATGGAATAGCGATACCGGGACACAAACCAATACAACAGATAGCCGAATGGCTTAACTAGTGGAAAACTCAAAAGAGCTGAGAGGGCCCTCCCACCCTTGATGCCAGGCAGGAGGGCTAGAAAGGCATCGAGCCCACGTGCAATCTCTCCGTTGGAGCGAACCAGGAAGGCGACCTTGGGACGACCTGGCAGATAGCTCTTCCCCAAAGCCTGCTTGGCCTCTTCGCTCTGATACGGAACCATCCGTACCGGGGTGGCATCCGTATGAGTTTCCAGTCGCTCAAGACCCTTCTTGGCGGTGACACAGAGGCGACATTGGCCGTCATAGACCAAAAGACAAGCCTGAGACGTTTTGTCGGATGGATCTGCCACCGTTATCAATCCTCACAATCGCCCACTCAACGCATCAACACCCAACCTGGCAGGCTACGGGAGTATCTAGGCGCGCGTGACGAGCGGGAAAGGCGAGACGACCGAGGGTTCGAAGTCCAAAGTTCGAGGTTTTCGGAACGTCGAACCCGGAACGTTGAACTTCGTGTCGCGCCTTTCTCGCCTGTCTCGCGTTTCGCGCGCCACGGCCTGTGGCGCTGGCGGACTTTTTCAGTATCCTGCTAAACCTGTTGCTGTGCGCAGCAGAACAACGGTATCATCCCATCCATGCGACACACCTGGGTACTGATCGGCCTGCTCGCGGGGCTCTGCCTCATCGGAGCCAATACCGTTCAGCTCATACCGACTTCGACGGAAGCAGGTCGAATCGGATGGATGTTCTATCTCCTCGCATTTCCTTTAACTCTTGCGGGCCTCGTGTGGATGGGATGGAGCTGGACCGCGATGGCCTGCGTCATCTATGGAACAATAGGGTTGGCCTTAGACCTTGCCACGGTCACGAGCATCCTGGGAGGAAAAGGTGAAACGGACGCCTTGTTTCTCTTCAGTGCGATGAGCGGGATCGTGAACTTTTTATTGATCCTGTTCGGTGGGCGCGCGTTTTTGCATTCGTTCCAGGGGACCACGCTTCCAGTATCCCGTCCTCCCAGTCCTCCGTCCCCTTCTTCATCTTCAAGACCTTGATCCGTTCAAACCCGGCTTCCGTCAACCAGGCCTTCGTCTCGGCTGCCGAATAGGTATTGCCCCTCTCGGTGAACAACAACATCGAAACGGCAAAGAGACTCGCCTCTTCGGGGAACAGACCTTTTCGGTCATGGAGAAAGGCATCTTGAATCAGCAGGCGGCCTCCGGGATTCAATGCAGCCAGCGCGCGCCGAAACAGCGCCTGATTGTCTTTCGGCGCATAGATGTGGAGCACGTTTGAATACCAGATGACATCGTAGGAACCGGGAATAGCTTCTGTCAGCAAATCCAGCGGCAGACAGGAGAGTCTCGCACCAGCCTTATGAGTCGATGCAATCTCCTTCGCCACGTCGAGGGCAGCGGGACGGTCGCACACCGTGGCATGAAGCCCAGGATTCTTTGCAAGAAAAGCCATCGCATAGGTGCCGGGACCGCCCCCAAGATCGAGTAGGGTTCGCGCACCATGCAGGTCGATCTGGGCCGCAATCTTCGGAGCCGTCTCCAAGGTCCGGTGATGCATCGCCCAGGTAAACCGGCGACGATAATCCGACTCCTCCGGCTCGTCGTGATCCAACGGCAATCCTGTCTTCACCGATTCCAGCAATCGTCCCCAATCGGTCCAATGGCTCGTGATCAGCCGGAGATAGTCTCCCCGATAGGCAGGATGTTGTGCGTTCAACGCTGTGGCGCCCAACCGGCTGTTCCGATAGGTCTCGCCCTGTTTCTTCAACAGACCGGCCATCGCGAGATTCCGGCAGAGAATAGCCAGCCCTCGCTCACTCATCTTCATCTCACGAGCCAGATCAGGAATGGTCCGTGGACCCGTCCCGATGGCCGTGAAAAGGTCCAGTTCAATGGCGGCAATCAGAACCCGCGGCAACCGGTATGCCGTAATCGCACTGCGAAATTCGTCGAACGTGACGATCTGCTTGCTCATTTGCCCACATTATTCATGACGATTCGTCGCGAAATCGCGGAGCCGCGTCGCGAGACCGGCGCGCGGAGCCGTAAGGACCCGATGCGTACTCTTGCAGTACGTGGAGGGTCCGAGGGGCGAGCCCGCCGGCCAAAGGCTCGTCGTAGCAGCGGATCGGCGATTGCAGCAAAAGCGTTCATGAATAATGCGGGTTAGGAGACGCCGATCGTCTTCACACACCAGCGCATCAAGTCCTGAACGGCTGTCGGGTTTGTCAGGTCTACGTTCCGTTCAAAGCGAGCAGCCACATAGTCATCGTTCATCTCGGCCTGTTCAGAAAAACCTGATTTCAGCAGAATCGTACGGTACTTTAAGACCGCCGGTTGGATGTAGTACTTGGCCTGCTTCGCGATCTCGTCGGTACCAAGATCCTCCGGCGTCCCATCGGACAGCAGCGCCATCACGTCGTCCAGGGCCATCCCATACTGACAGAGCAGCAAACCGTCCGGTGTCAGTTCCAACAGCCAGCCATCGGAGCCAAGATCCATCATCAACGCACCACCGGTATCCGATTCCTGCAGTTGAGGGAATGCAGAGGCCAGTAAGGCCCTGAGAGATGTCCAGGCTGGCGAGGCTTCGTCACTCATACATGTGTCTTTCGCTGCAAGGCAGCCCCATCCTGACCCGAGAGTCTGGCACGCAGGGCCGCCAATCGTTGAATATTCTCTTCAAGTTTCGGCAGCTGATATTTGCGATCCATATCGACCACCAATTCAAGGAGTTCCGCGGCCTCATGCAGCTTGCCGGTCTCCTCATAACATTGAACCAATACGTAACGAGCACCGCCTGTCCTCAGCTCATCGCGCGCTCGTTCGGCAATGGATTGGCTGGTTTGGCAACAGGCAATGGCATCACCGTAACGCTGCTGGAGTAAAAACGTCCGGCCGATCATGCGCCAGGCGTCGGCGACGCCGCCCTCATTCCCCAATCGCCGCATCAAGGCCAGCGACTGTTCATAGTAGCCAATCGCCTGCTCGAACTCTTTCGTCTCCCGCGCGACCAAACCAAGATCCGAAAACAGCACCGCCTTGCCTGCCTCGTCGTGGGTCTTGCACATGAGGTCCAACGCTTCAAGATAATAGGCCCTGGCGCGATCCCATTCGCCCGCATCGGCTCTGAGATTCCCTAAATTACCCAACGTCGTCCCGATTCCCTTTTCATCCCCAAAAATCTTTTGGAGTTCCAACACCTCTTGATAGTAGGTCTGAGCCGACTCCCGTCGCCCGCTGACCGCACTAATGTTTCCGAGATTTCCCAGCGTGGACGCCAGCGCCCGTTGATCACCGGTCAACCGGTCGCATTCCAACGCCTTGGCATAGCAGGTGTAGGCGTCGGTGTAGAGCCCGCGTGAGAAATGCACATTGCCCTGGCGATTGAGTTCTTCGGAAAGTCCGTTTCGTAACGTCATGATGAAGGCTGGAGCAGTCGTTCGACGGCCTGCTTGGCGCCAGTGAGGATCGAGACGCCGTCGCCGACCAACAGACTATCGAAATTGTACTTGAGGAGACGGCACAATCCCTCTCGGGCCTTTCCCACATCGGCATACTTCTCAACAGGCAGCATACTGACGGATCCGGCAGGCTTCCCGATCAAGGCATCGCCGACAATCAGCACCCCTTTCCCCTGCTGAATGAATAAAGCCGACTCACCGGCAGACTTCTGGTCTTTCAACTGAATCACCCAGATCCCACCCGTAAGCAATTCCCCATCTTTGAACGTTTTGGTCGGTTTGAGATCCATCTGCGCTGCATCCGCTTCCGGCACGTGCAACTGGCAACGAAACTCGCCTTGGTACCTCGCCGCTTCACGCGCATGGTCGCGATTCGTCACGATGATGTAATCGACGGGACCATTGCGAAGAATCACGGAATTCGCATCGCCTGTCATCGGCGGAGGGTCGATCAGAATCTTGTGTTCCCCGACCGTCAAGAAGAGCCCGTTGAAATCGAGCTGCTTCTCCTCAGAGAACCAGGACCATTGCCAGATGCCGGGAAGCAGGTTTTTCATAATACACGGGCGCGAAGCGCGAGAATGGCGAGACTTGCCGGAACAATCTTAGTCATTTTGTCTTTGTTCGCACTTCGCACATTTCCCGCCACTCCCGATCGTCACGCTGTCTCAGAGAGCGGCAATGGCATCTTTGACAATTTTTGTCATCTTAGCCAGGATACTGGCTTCGTTAGGCAGATCGATGATGTCGTCTTCCGAGACCGTCATGAATTTTCGATTCGGCCCCTTCGTGAGAGAAATCAGAAACATGCTATTAGACGGCGTCACAGGAATCACCACCTGCACAGCAGCATCAGTCCCCTTCACCACCTCCAAAAACTTCCTCTTACCCTCTTCCATCTCATCCATCATCTGACCTTCCCCCAATTCCGTGGACACCGAGTTAAGCCACTACCGTCCTCGCTTCG
>JBAXBK010000027.1:0-46530 GCA_037142015.1 Nitrospira sp.
CAGGGACTCCGCCCTTGGTGTGTCCCCCGCCGTTGACAGTCGTGCCACCGGCTTCGTGCCGAGGGGTGAGTAGCAATATTAAGCGTAGACCACCTGCCACGTTGCCTTCTTTCATTAAGATAAAGCCTTCCTATCTTTCTGCCCTAATAGCGCGCCGAATTTTTATTCTAGGTAGTTGAGCATGTTGGTGGCCGTGTAAGGGGGGTAACCTTACGCCCTCTGATTACGAATAGTCTCCGAGTGTTGCATTTAGCCGAATCCGGAGTGTATAAAAAGAGTCTAAATTTATTGAGAAATCATCTTATTTTCCTCCAAGTTGGTGGTGAATTAGCATGAAGGTTTCGCTGCTCTTTCCTCCAACGTGGCATCCGTCACAGCCCTATCTGAGCCTTCCTTCGTTGACGGGATTTCTGGTCCAGGGCGGCGTCACGAACGTCTCTCAGCGCGATCTTGGGATCGAACTCCTCGACAGAGTGGTGACGCATTCCTATGGAGTATCGCTCTATCAGGAGTTGGTCGATAAACAACAATCGCTTGAGCGGCAACGAACCGGAGAAACCGGGCCAGGAAGTGATGAGCATTTAGCGAGGGTAGTAGAGTCGCTGGATCGCTTCCCCTATCTCATTGACCGGATTGAACCGGCCAAGGAGACCCTCCGCGGGGAGGGATTTTACGATCTGGAATCCTATAAAGAAAGTCTCTTTCTCATCGACAAATGGTTAGAGTTGCTCTCCACACTCTATTTCCCGACCAGACTGACAGTTGTCGACAATCAATTCGGTAATTACTCCATCTATTCATCCAAAGACCTGATGAAGATCATCAGGGATGAATCTCAGAACCCCTACATTCGGCTCTTTCGTGAGCAGTTCGTTCAGTCGATTGTCGGGGACCAACCGGACTTGATCGGCGTGTCGATTACGGCGACCTCACAGATTATCCCCGGCCTGACACTCTGTCGTTTGATCAAGGAAGCCGCTCCTGACATCCATTTGACGATCGGTGGCAGCATCTTCACCCGTTTGGTCGACAACCTGCGTCGCTGCCCGAGTCTCTTCGATCTTGCCGACGATATCATCGTATTCGAGGGCGAGACTGCGTTGCTCGAACTCGTCCATCAATTGGATGGGAAAAAAGATTTCAGCAAAGTTCCCAACCTGATCTATCGCCAGAACGGGAAGATTACGGTCAACCAGCCGTTTTACTCTGAAAATATTAACCAGTTGCCGGCTCCCAACTACGACGGCTTCCCGCTCGGGCTCTATTTGTCGCCGGAGCCGGTATTGCCCGTGCAGTTTTCACGAGGCTGCTACTACAAAGATTGCGCGTTCTGCGCCCTCACGCTGGATCACCAGAACTTTAGACAGAAAGAACCGAGCCGGACTGTCGAGGAATTGGCATGGCTCAAGCAGCGGTACGGGGCGCAGCGCTTCTTCTTTACCGACGAGTGCGTGGCCCTCTCACCGGCGAAACGATTGTGCCAGCAGATCATCGAGAAGAAGCTAGACATCAAATGGACTTGTGAGATGCGCTTCGAGAAACATCTGAGCCGTGAACTCCTGGCGTCGATGCGGGATGCCGGGTGCCTGAAGATTGTGTTCGGATTGGAGTCCTTCAACCAGCGCGTGATGGACTTCATGAAGAAAGGGATCAAGCAGGAATGGGTGCGCCGTATTGCCGACGATTGCATCGACCTGGGGATTGCGGTGCATTGCTATATCATTGTCGGGTTCCCGACCGAGAAGGAAGAAGAAGCCCGGGAGACGATGAATTTTATCGTGGAGAACGAGCGGCTCCATGGATTGTACGGATTCTCTTGTCAGCCTTGCCTCTTCGATTTGGAAAAAGAAGCGCCGATCATGAGCGATCCAGGCAGCTATGGAATCAGGCGGATCATGCGTCCATCGGCAGAGGATTTGAGCCTGGGTTTTTTCTATGAAGTGACGGAAGGCATGACGCCGGACGAAGCGGAACGTCTGTATCAGCACGTCTACGAAAAGGTCAGCGAAGTCGTGTGCGAGTTACCGTTTAACTACTCGATGGCCGATGGACTGCTGTATATCGCACGGGCCAAGGCTCAGGAAGTGCGTGTGCCCCAGCCGACTGGATCGTGATGAGCCTGTCCAGCAAGGGTGTATAGCGTGATTGCCACGACGAATCCCACCATCGACCGGATTACAGGGAAGCTCAGTGATCAATCACTGCTGTTTCGATACACGATCAAACTCGTCCTGCTCGTCTCCTTCTCGGAATTAATCCTGTATCGGCTCGTGTCGCGCTTGGGGATGCATCTTAGCAAGCTGGCCCAGGAGCATGAGTGGATCATCCCGACCTTCACGGCATTGACGCAGATCGGGCAGTGGCTGCTCAATGTTGTGGCGATTCTGCTGTTTCTTGCCCTGAGCGTGGCGGGCATTAACCGGATGGCCGGTCGTGGGTTTACGGGATCGAACATGATCGTCATCCCCTGTGTCGCGCTCCTCTTGCTCCTTACGGTGGGATTCTTGTTGGTCCCGCCAGCCTTCCTGGGGTCCGCTATTTATAACCTCGTGGCGCTAGTCGCGTTGATCTGTCTGATGGTGGAGTACCTCTCCACCCACACAGAATGGTCGCATCGCGCCATGGGCATCACCTATCTGCTCGGGATCGGTGGCTGGTTGTATTATCAGATCGTGTCCACCATCTATAGCTTTATCGGAACCGTGGCGGCTCCGCCCTTGGTCTACGAGGCCCATCGTGGGGGGGAAGGGCTATTGGTCTTGTCCAGCATCCTGGTGATGTGGGCCTATGGGCAGGGCGTTTCATTTCGGACGCGCAATCAACGGCAACGCCGCCGTGCCATCTGGTTTTGGGTGACCTCCGTGTCCGTGTTTACGGTGATGTTGTTCTTAGATTACCTGCTCCATCGGTATGACGCTGGGATGGCCAGTAGCATTCGTAAGGCGGCAGACGGCATCGGGTGGATTTTTCAGTTCGGCATGGGTTACACGTTTTTCCTCCCATTTGCATTCTACCTGACAGGCTTGTTGTGCTGGTCGTATACGGTTATTAAGTTACTCAACATGGGGCGTCTTGCCGGGTATGGTCTTGGTCTGATGTTTATTGCGGGGTATGCGCTCCTGTACTCGAATCTGACACTTATGGTGGTGCTCGGTGCTATGCTCTTGACCATGGATCGGCAGCGGCGGGATACGACGGAACCAGCGTCGGCAACGAATACTCCCATGGTCAGTACGCCCGATTCATTGGCAGGTGGACACATTTAATAGACTTTTCACTATTAGGGAATCGTATGAATGAACCAACCGCTTCTGCTACTGAACAAAGTCAGACGATCGTTGACCCCGGCGATCAGCCGCTGAACCCCGACGAAGAAATCGCCGAGATTGAAAAACTCCTGGCGGTCGAGCCGGACGATTTTCAGGCCCGTTGCCGGTTAGGCGAGCTGTATTTCAGCAAAGGGCGGATGGACGACGCGCTTGTCGAGGTGAAGAAGTCGATTGAGATGGCGGAGGGGCTCCGCACAGAAATGAATCGGTCGCTCGCCATGTACTACTCGAATCTTGGCACGATTTACGCGACGAAGACTATGACGGACGAAGCGGAAACCGAGTTCAAGCATGCGCTCGATGTATTTCCCCACGACGTCCTGGCGCTCTTCAACCTCGGGCGGGTCTATGCCGACAAAAAGAAGTTTATGGAAGCTAAGTCGTATTACGAACGCCTCGTGGAAATAACACCGGACGACCCCATAACCTGGTACAATCTTGCCGGAGTTTATGTCGAACTCGATAATCCCCAGGTCTCGGACTACAATACAATCGACATGGCCATCCAATGCTATATGCGCACGCTCGAATTGGATCCGAAGCATCTGGAGGGCAGTTTCAAGCTGATGGAGCTGGCGATGAATCACAAGAAGACGGATCTTGCCATCAAAGTCATGGAAGAGGCTGTTGAGCAGAACCCCGAGGAGCCGTTGGCCTACTATAACTTGATCAGCGTCTACGACAAGGCGAAGATGTTCGAGCAGGCCGAGCAGGCGCGCAAGCGGTTGAAGGAACGATTTTCCAAGCGGGCGAAAGAGAGCAGCACGTCCTGATTCTCTTTCGCCGAATACCCCGCAGTTTCTAGCCTTTGTAGCCGAAGTGGCTGCTTCGGCAGAGTAGGCTGCTGCGGGGAGTTTCATTGCCCCATTCATACGGAGGGACACACCATGTTTGGGAGTCTTGGTTTTACAGAGATGATTCTGATCCTCTTCATCGTGTTGATCGTCTTCGGCGCAGGAAAATTGCCGCAGCTGGGGGAAGGAATCGGCAAGGCAATCAAGGGCTTCAAAAGGTCTACACAGGAAGCAGACACGATCGAGCCAGAAGCCCAAGCAGCCCAGCAGCAGACCGCATCCGCTCCGCAACAAGCGATTCCGCAACCCACTGTGCAAGCATCGGTTCCCGTGGAACGGACGACCTCGCCGGTTCATTCAGTTTCACGCGGCTAACCAGCCGGGATAGGGCGACAGGCATATGGAAGTTGAACTTCAGCTCGCGACCGGCTATATCGAGACCTTCGCAGGCAACGGCAAGGCTCGGAGTACCGGCGACGGAAAACGGGCGGTCAAGTCCGGGATTCCACTGCCTCATCATGCCGCGCTCGACAAGGGCGAGACCTGGTTCTACTTTGCCGAGTCCGGGTCTGATCGTATCCGGCGGGTCAATCTCAGGGAAGGCACGCTCCATAACTTCGCCGGCATAGGCGAAACTTGCTATAGCGGCGACGAAGGCCTCTGTGGGGAAGCAGGGCTCTATTTGCCGCTCGACGTCGCGTTCGACTCCTGCAACGACCTCTATATCTGCGATTCAGGCAGCAATCGTATCCGGAAAGTGGACCGTGAGACAGGCATCATTACCACAATCATTGGCACAGGGCAGCATGGGTTCAACGGAGATGGTCCGGCCCTCGAGACCAATCTCACGTGGCCTGCTGCCATCGCCTTTGATCCCGACGACGTGATGTACATCGCCGACACCCAGGCGCACCGAATTCGCCGCTACGATCCCAAGACCGGCATGGTGACGACCGTCGCAGGGACTTGGACTGCCGAGGACGAGGCGCGTGAACAGCCGCTCGTGGCGCGAAATCTAGTGGTACTTTCCGGCGATGCCATCGGCATCGATTTCAGCGACGATCATGGATGGCTTATGCCGGTTTGTTCTGACGGACTGGATATGTCCATGTATCTCGACGATGGAAAGCCCGCGCTCGATGCCCGCCTCTACGATGTCGTTGGACTTACGGTAAACGGGAAAGGCGATATTATTTTTGTCGACAAGGGCAGCAACCGCGTGCGTAGCATCGATCGCCACAGCGGGATTATCTCGACTGTGGCTGGCGTCTGCCGGTACGGTTACGACGGCGACGACAAGCCGGCGATCAGAGCTATGCTCCATGCGCCGGAAGCGGTGGTGGTCGATCGGGAGGACAATTTCTACATCTCCGACACGATGAATCACCGCGTGCGCAAGGTGGACGTGACGACCGGCCTGATCACGACGGTGGCAGGTAATGGAGACAGCGGTTATGAAGACAAGAATATGGGCGGATGCGGCGCCGCGCGTTTCGTAGCGAAAGAATCGGCTGGGACAGTGAAACATGGAGATGGACTCCTCGGAGTGGAGGCAGTCGTCAATTCTCCAGTCGGACTCTCACTCGACTCCCAGGGCTATCTCTATATCTGCGAACGGGGCGAAAACAAGATTCGCCGCGTGAAACTCTGGTAGCAATTCGCCTGTAGTCGGGTTGGCCTCGCTCGGCCTGTATGGTAGTCTGAGCCCATCACGATCTGCTCGCGCCGGTCACCCGAGGATCTTGCATAGTGCGTAAGATGACGAAGATTTCTTCCCGCCCGTTGTTTCTTCTATTTCTCTCTATTCTTGTTATGGCCGGCGTCTTGGTCGGATTCGGCGTGCCCCTCGTCAGTTCCGAGGGGATGATTATTCGCGCACGTCTTATCGAAGGGGAACTGCCTACAGGGCCAGAGGATGCCGCCTGGGCCAAGGTCTCGCCGATGATGCTTCCGTTGAGCGGGCAGATCATTACCAGGCCGGTTTGGCCTGAGCCGAGCGCGCGAGCCTTGACCGTGCGGTCGCTCCATAACGGTACCGAGATCGCCTTTCTACTTGAATGGCAGGACAACACGAAGAACGACCGTTTGACGCCGGGGACTTTTCGTGACGGCGTAGCGATCGGATTGCCGCTCGGCGATGCCCCCTCGTTCTTCTGCATGGGCCAGCTCGATCACTATATCAATATATGGCATTGGAAGGCCGATTGGCAGAGCGATATCGATCGCCGGGCCGCCAAGACCTCCGAGAAAGCTCGCGACGGTGTGCGGACGTTTGAAGTTATTCCGCGCCGGGTTTCTTCTGTCGAGGATCTCATCGGCGGGGGCTTCAGTACCCTGACGACCAAAGAGAAGCAGGGCCGGGTTCAAGGGAAAGCCGCGTGGAAGGATGGAGTGTGGCATGTCGTGATGCACAGACCTTTGGTGAGTGAAGAACAAGAGAACGAAGCCAAGTTGATTCCCGGTCGGGTGCAAACCGTGTCGTTTGCCGTATGGAACGGTGAGAACAAAGAGCGGAACGGGCAGAAAGCCGTCGCGCCCTGGTTTCAGCTGGTCATCGACCCAGTTGCAAAACTCTAACAGGATGCTGAAAAAGTCTTCCAGCTTCGTTCTCGACTTATCGAAATCCTCAACGTGCCCCAGAGGGTACGCCTCCGGTTTCGATTCGCCTGCGGCCTAGCTGGAAGAACTTTTTGAGCATCCTGGGGGAGTATTTTTCTGCCATGCCACGGATACGTAGTTTCTCGCAGACTACTGAGTTTGGTATTGAGATGTCAGTACGATGAGAGGCGTGAACGTTGGAGGATGTTCGAATTGGTTCGGTCAGTACTCACACAAAGGCCCTTCGGAGTGGAAGGGTTTTTTTCTTGTGTGTATGCCTCTGTCTGGGAGCCTTACCGGGTCTTACACCGGCGTTGGTCAGCGCGGCAGATCGCGAGCCGATGACCGTGGATGAAGCAGCGCGATTGGGTGAAGAATTCGGTGTGATTGTCGGAGACGTAGACGAGAGTATCAAAAAAGAGTTGAAGCTTGAACGGGCGCAGGGCGTCGCGGTGTTTGAAGTGATCGGGAGTTCGCGTGCCGATAATGCCGGCATCAAGGTCCGATCCATCATCAAGGAAATCGACAAAACCGAGATCGGAAACATGATTGATTTCGGGAGAGCGATCAAGCGGGGGATGAAAGCCTGTAACTTTACCGTCGGCACCTATGAGACGGCTGATCCAGGCGATCCGGTCGGGTGGGGGGTAAATTTCCATTTCGTCGGCTGTAAACGAGATTGAAGATGCTACGACGCAGCAGATATGCGCAGTACTTTGCCGCAGGTCTCTTTTTCCTACTCTTTGTAGGGAACATCAGTCTGTATCATGGTTTTGCCATTGCGCAGAAGGCAGAGGCTCAGGCCGACTGGGTGGCAGAGATCGAAAAGATCTTCGTTCGATCGGAAGACTGCAAGCAATGCCACGATCGGCACTATGAAGAGTGGAAAGGCGTGCGGGAACAGACGCCGGATCTCAAAACTTTTGGTCGGGTCGATGCGGCGCTCATGCATGGTACGTCGCTGGAGTCACCGGTCTTCCGCACGGTATTAGGCGTCTGGCTGCAGACCAATCCGACGGCCGATGAGCGCCGCCGCTGTCTCTCCTGTCATGCACCGTCGACCACCGTGTTTCCGCAATATGTCGACAAGATTGTAGCCCAGGTATTGTCCGGCAAGCCGCAAGTGGAAGGCATTGGCTGTGCCTCTTGCCATTTGATCAAGGAGACTAAGCTGACCGCCGACTCTCCGCCTTCCTTCAAGATCGAGCCGGGCAAGATGATCTATGGGCCCTATGCGAATCCGGAGGAAAACCTCGTTCATCCTGCCACGCAGTCTGAACTGTTCCGTGGCTCGAACTATTGCGCCTCCTGCCATTTCGATAAAGTGAAAGATGTGATGCAGAAAGATCTGGCCGGTGAGATCTTGCAGGGGACTATTTGCCAAGACTGCCACATGGAACCCTCGACCGGTAGTTCTATTTCGAAGCGCGGCGCCATGACCCGCGCAATTGGCCGGCACTGGTTTCGCGGTGTGGTGGTTCCCGGCGCCCTCATTAAGAATCGCAACGTACAGGCTGAATGGATGCCCCGTGTGGATCTTGAGACTGCCAAGTCTGCTTCTGCGGTGGAGGGGACGGCGTTGGTGAGGATCGGCAGCCTCCCTCACAGCTTTCCCGGCGGTGACCCGGTGCTCAAACAGTTCTACCTGATCCTGACCGCCAAGGATGCGCAGGGCAGGATACTAAAGGAAGAAACCAAGCAGTTCGGATTGCCCTACGACAAAATTCTCCGAGGCCCGATTCCCGATCCCTTCATCAAGGGAGGCCATACGCGGAAAGTTCTGTTCTCCCTTGCGATCCCGCCAGGATCGACTGCTGCATCAATCGAAGCGGTGTTGAACTATGCGTTGATTCCGATGCCCGAACCGGCGCTGAAGGATAAGTATCTCGCTACCTTGGCAACCGACAAAGAGCGGGAGAATGCGAATATGATTTTCGATGAGTATACGCAGCCGCGGCTCTTGACGTACCGGGTCAAATCACTTTAGCAGGATGCTGAAAAAGCCCGCCAGCGGCGTTCTCGACTCATCGAAATCCTCAACGTACCCCTGAGGGTACACCTCCGGGTTCGATTCGCCTGCGGCCTTGCTGGACGGACTTTTTGAGCATCCTGCTTGGTGCTATTGAAGCAGGAGGGAAGGAAGATGGTGCGAAACTCGATCATCTTGAAGATCGGAATCTGCATGGCGATTGTGGCGGTTACATTCTTCCTCTCGCCATGGCTCGACCACGGCGCGTTGGCTCAAGAAGCCGCGCTGTCGCAGAGTACTATCGAGCAGGCTTTTCCGACTTCCAGCAAGTGCAAACGCTGCCATGAGCGTGTGTTTGAGGAGTGGGAGACCTCTCCGCTCTCGCGCTCGATCCATTCCCCGGCCTTTCGTGCCTCGCTCGACGCGTTCTTAGCTTCTCCGGCAGGGAAAGACAAAGCCATGTGTTTTCGCTGCCATGCGCCGCACGTGCGAGAATTCTCCAATCAAGTCCAACTCTTTATCAATCAGGCCAAGGCTGGTGACCCGTCGCTGGATGGGGTAGCCTGCGCGCAATGCCATTTGATCAAGCAGGTTGATCGAGCCAAACAACCGCCGGAGCCCAAATACGAGCTCGAGAGCAAGACAGTCTATGGCCCCTATAAGGACTCTGTTCAGAACCGGGCGCACCAATCGATGGAGCTGGGTCTGTTTCAAAAGTCCGATCTTTGCCTCAATTGCCACCAGTCGGTCTCTTCGGCTGTCGTCTTAGGCAAGGCGAACGACCTGCTGGGCAACTGGGATCAGAGCAAGGCGGTGAAGTCAGGCAAAGAGTGCCAGACCTGCCATATGCCGGAGCAGGTGGGGGAATCGGCGAATGGGGAGAAGAAACGCAAGGTGGCGAACCATACCTTCCCAGGTCGTATTGGCAAGCTCCGCCAGGAAGCGGCCAAGCTGGATGTCAAAACGAAAATTGAGGGCGAAAACACCACGGTTATGGTGAAGGTGCAAAGTCTTGTTCCGCACAATCTTCCGGCCACCCATCCGGCCTGGGCAAGCGTGGTGTTGGATCTGGACATCAAAGGGAAGAATTTGAAGACCGTCTTTACCGACAGGCGGGTCTATGGCCGAGTCTATCAGGATGCCAAGGGCCAGAAGACGAGCTTCGACTTTGAAGCAGTCAAGGTTCTTGAAGATACGGTTTTGAAACCGGAAGAAATGCGCATCGAGACCTTTACGTTCCCTACGCCGAAAGACACCAAGACGTTCGATGTTGAGGTGACCCTCAACTACGCGCCCATTACAGGCAATGCCCCATTCCTACAGCGTGTCGAAGCCGAGTCCTCCAAGGGCTCCCAAGATCCGGTCTTCCAGCCGGTCGAGATCGTCAAGTATGCGGAAAATGTCGCGGTCAATAAGTGACGTTGTTCGTGAAGCGCGAGCGAGACTAGAAAGACGTGCGCGACTCGTGTAGCGGACACTTCCGCCCGTCCCGCTTTTCTCGCAAGTCTCGCGCGAATAGCGCTATCTCGCTATTCGCAGATGATGCTGGAGCCGGGAGACTTCATCTTGAAAATCTGAACGGCATTGTACATGCCCTTGGCCGGGTGGTTGAGGATAAGGCGGGAATTGGTAATGTGGGTGTCGAGCAACTCGTATTGTCCACCGCTGAAATAGATGTCGCAGTCATCGATCGCACAGTTTTTGTAGACGTGGTTGTCCAGCGACAGCTTCGCCTTGCTGAATTGCTGTCCCTCCACCAAAATGTAATCCGGCGCCACACCCATAACCATTTCCTCCGCCGCGCACTATAGCAAGTCTCTTTTTGAACCGCAAACCAGACTGTCTGAAAGTTGATACCATAACCGTTTGGCAATTCTTCCATTTCCAACTCAAGCCAGGTTGATTTCCTGCCATGAGTGGCCTATCCCTCTGCGGTAATATTTCATCTGGTCACAAATTGTGTCCAGATGAAAGGATGGAAGCGTGATGACAAGGAAAATGTACCGGGAGTCTTTTCTCGCCGCCGCGCTCACCTCCATTTTTACGCGATACCTCCCGGTCCATGACTCTGCAGAGGCTGATGGGTTGCACTGATTTCCACTCGGGAGTGTGGACGAAGTACTCTTCGATGGTGCGCCGTTTTTAACTTGCTGTGGACTACGCCGCCATCGCTAATGGGTAGATAAATGTGAGGGTGTTTTGAAGTTGCTCTTGGGCTTCTTTGAGCAGAGCGGGGCATTCATCGACATTGAATTTGGCGTAGGAGAGGGCTAACTGATCACATGCAGGCAGTTGGCTGGCCTGGGCCTGTTCCAATTCGGCGTGGTCGACAACGGCGCCGGCAAGGTGGACGATCGATGCATGGAGCTTGAATTCGTCGGCTTCGTTCGGATTCAGTTGGTGGCGAATAGCCTGCTCGATCTGGTTCGGCATGTTCCAGAAATTAACCAGCTCCGCACCGACTTCGGTGAAGTCGCATCCAATGCTCGATTGCTCTACTTCGGCGAGCGGTGATCCGAGATATCCAGCTTCGACCAGGGCGGACTGCGCCCGTTGCGGAATGGTTTGATAGAGCACCAAGTGGCCGATATCACGCAGCAGGCCTTCGATAAAGAACCGCTCGCTCTCCTTGATGCCGCCGGCTTTGGCAATTTTCACGGCCAGCAGGGCGCAGAGCACGCTCTTCCGCCAGAAGGCCGGGAGGTCCATGAGGTTCACTGTCATCCCGGTGAATGTCTGTCCGATGGTAGTGGCGGCGACTAAGTCGCTGACGGATTGCATGCCAAGAAGGTTGACCGCTCGGCTGATGCTATCGATTTGCTTGGGGAATCCATAGAGCGGGCTGTTCACGATTTTCAAGAGACGTGCGGAGATGGCCGGATCGAATTTCAGAGCATTGGCCAGATCATCCATGGTCGATTTTGGATTGTCGACGACATCACGCACACGGAGGTAGATTTCTGGGAGGGTGAAGAGGTTTGAGCAGGATTGGACAAGTTCTTGTGCCGAGGACATAACTGAACACTTCCTCTACGTCACGCCATCCGTCAGGTTTGAAGAGGCTTTCGATTCTCGTTATCGGTTGTGATCAAGCCAAACTAAAGGGCCAGGTGAGTGCCTTCCGGCCCTTCTTACCTTTGGTTAAGGGAGAGGCCAAAGCTGCCTTTCACACGCGCATCCAATGAGGGCCTTCTCAGGCCGCGCGTTGTGTGAACACATGAGATTATTAGGCCTCCCTCCCGCTCTCTGTTCTGTGAGCGAAAAGGGTACGTGGCCGCTCCTGCCCCATCCCTTCTTCCTCCCTCTGAAGTACTAACTTCCCTACCTTTACGTTATTGTCCGGGTCTCCGAACCACGATAGTTTGGGTGTGCCAATCGGGTGAGCGGAGTACAGAGAGACCCGGAAGCCTGACATTTGGTTGGGATCTCTCTCTCAACAGACAGGAGCGAGTGGAGACAATGAGTTTGATGGCCTTCAAGATGATGATGCAGAGCGGGGTGCTTCGGCCTGGTGACATAGCGATCAGGCGCGGACCTGGAGGGTTGCCGCTTGATGCCACCAGTCAGCTTCCAGAGTTTCTGAATTATTCGTTAGACGTGCTGTTTGGTTCTGAATCGAATGGGAACTGCGCGAAGAGTCCCCACGAAGCGAAACGACATGCTGCTGGTGGGCGGTCTTCTGCCAGGCCCGCGCCATTCTCGTTGAAGACGATCGTGGCACGGATTGGTCTGTTTCGTGAAGACAGCAAACCGCCGAGGCCCAAGTCGCCCTCGCTGCAGAACCCTACGGCAACACTCGAAAAGAGGGTGGAGATTCTGGAGTCATTGCTGAAGACTGAACATGACCGTTGTCAGAAACAGGTGGAAGAGCTTGCCATCCTCCGGTCTCAGATAAAACCCATCGCCCAGCTCCAAGCCGATCTGGTCATCGAGCGGGAGGCTGGGAGGCAATTGGTGCAGTGGCTGCAGGAAGCCGAGCAGCAGCTGGCTGACGTTGAGGGCCGACCCCTGCCCCCTGTCGGAGGGTCGCCACGGAAAGCCTCTTATTTTTTCCCTGAAGACATCAATAAAGATAAGGTACAGGGAATCTTTAATACAAAGCTCAAATGATCGCTCCAGATTCGCTCATTCCTATCCAGAGATGGGAACCTGATTGATCTTCCATGGCGCGTGTCTCATCGAAAGGCCAAGACTTATGTCTAAGGGTTAGGGTCGAAAAGACGCGAGTCAGCTTGGTCAGTACTCAACCTGAGCCTCAACCTAAGTTTCCTTCTGTCGGAAAGGCTGCGCGTTCAGGAAGCAAGGAATGGACACAGGCTCCTCTCCCCTCTCTTTTCATCTTGATCCCACCTCCCTACCCGTATAGAATGGCCCAACTTTTCAGGCAGTTAGCTTCGACAGGATCTGCACCACCCTACGGTTTCCCCCCCCCACGTACTTTTGATGGGTTGAAGCCAAGGGGAACCGTGTGACATAAAAGGCCCTTACCTATAAGAAGGAGTGACCTGTGAGCGACTCAGTGATCATTACGTTTGCGCTGGTAGCGGCTGTGACCGGCATTGCCTACGGCCTGTACCTGGCCATGTGGGTATTCAAGCTTGATGCCGGGAACCAGAAAATGCAGGATATTGCAAAGGCCATCCAGGAAGGTGCGAGTGCCTACCTGAACCGCCAGTACAGGACCGTCGGCGTTGTCGCCGCAGTGTTATTTGCTCTCTTGTGGGGAGCAGGGGCGTTCTCCGACAAATTTGGCTTACTGACCGCAGTAGGATTTTTGATCGGCGCCGGCGCATCGTCGCTGGCCGGGTATGTGGGCATGGTGATCGCGGTGCGGGCGAACGTGCGGACGGCCCAGGCTGCCCATAATGGGATGAATGCCGCGCTGACCGTGGCGTTTCGTGGCGGCGCCGTGACAGGGCTTCTGTTGATTGGCTTGGGCTTGTTGGCCATCACTATCTTCTACACGTTGGCCGCGCAGTTTGCGGGCCAGGAGAAGGCCATCCATGCCTTGCTCAGCCTTGGGTTCGGCGGGAGTTTGATCTCGGTATTTGCCCGTGTGGGCGGCGGTATCTATACAAAAGCAGCCGACGTCGGCGCAGATCTCGTCGGGAAAGTCGAAGCGGGGATTCCAGAGGATGACCCTCGCAACCCGGCTGTGATCGCGGACAACGTGGGAGACAATGTCGGCGATTGTGCCGGTATGGCTGCCGACCTTTTCGAAACCTATGCGGTGACGACAGTGGCGGCGATGGTTTTGGCTTTCACGCTATTCAAGGGGGTCAGCGCACCAATTCTGTATCCGCTCGCCCTCGGGGGCGTCACGATCTTCGCGACAATCATCGGTATTTTCTTCGTAAAGGTGGGCCAGGGCGGTGAGATCATGACGGCGCTCTACAAGGGCCTGTTTGTGGCGGGAGGCATCGCTGCGGTGGCATTTTTCCCCGTGACGACCACGATCATGGATGGTGTCGGCGGCGTGAGCGGGGTGAGCTACTACCTTGCGGCGTTGATCGGCTTGGTCGTGACCCTCGCCCTCGTCTTTATTACCGATTACTACACCTCCAAGAGTTATAAGCCGGTGAAGGCTATTGCCAAGGCCAGTGAAACGGGCCATGCGACCAACATCATTGCCGGACTAGCGGTTGGAATGGAAGCGACCGCTTGGCCGGTTGTGGTGATTGGAGCCGCGATTCTTGGGAGCTATTGGATCTGCGGCGGTGCGGCATCGGGCGGCTTATACGGCGTAGCCGTGGCGGCGGTGTCGATGTTGTCGATGGCCGGTATTGTGGTGGCGATCGATGCATTCGGTCCAATCACAGACAACGCAGGCGGTATTGCGGAGATGGCTCACCTCGGTAAAGAGGTGCGCGACATCACCGATCCATTGGATGCAGTCGGCAACACGACGAAGGCGGTGACCAAGGGTTACGCGATTGGATCAGCCGGTCTTGCGGCGGTGGTGCTCTTTGCCGAATATGCGCGCGAGGTGGCAAAAGGGAGCGGGGCGAGCACATTCGACCTTTCCAATCCTTCCGTCCTGGTCGGACTCTTCTTGGGAGGGATGCTGCCCTTTATCTTCGGAGCCCTCTGTATGAAAGCGGTGGGGGAAGCAGCCGGTCTCGTGGTGGAAGAAGTGCGCAGGCAATTCCGGACGATCAAAGGAATCATGGAAGGAACCGGCAAGCCGGAATATGGAACCTGTGTAGATATTGTGACGCAGGCGGCGATCAAGAAGATGATGGTGCCCGGATTGATTCCGGTCATCTCGCCGATTGTGGTCGGTGTGATTCTGGGGCCGCAGGCATTGGGCGGCATGCTCGTCGGCAGTATCGTCACCGGTCTGTTCGTCGCCATCTCAATGACGAGCGGCGGCGGCGCCTGGGATAATGCCAAGAAGTATATTGAAGAACAGGGCAAGAAGGGGACGGATACCCACAAGGCGGCAGTGACGGGAGACACGGTCGGCGATCCCTATAAGGATACAGCCGGTCCGGCAATCAATCCGATGATCAAGGTTATCAACATTGTAGCGCTCTTGATCGTTTCGCTGCTTGTCAATTAGCGAGAGGCGCGGGACGTGCGAGAAAGGCGGGGCGAGCTAGACGGGGGAAGAGTTCGAGGTTGTCGGAACTGCGAACCCTGAACTTCGAATTTCGTGTTGCGCCTTTCGCGCACGTCTCGCTTGTCACGCCCGAGCGTAACTTACGCCAATTCACGTTTATCCGCTTGTCTTGACGGCTAAAAGAATCGTGGAGTATGGTGATCGTACGGGATCACGCTGGTGGCTGACCCATGAGAGTATCCCAGAATTACGGGAGGTGCTCGGATGGAGAAACAAGAGCGCAAGCAGGAACCCAGGCGGGAGCCTCAGGGGAAGGAAGAGGTCAAGGCCAATCCGAAGGTCGTCGAGGCCGGCAAGAAGTTGAAAGAAGACATCGATAAACTGGTCGATGAAATCGACGACGTGCTCGAAACGAACGCCGAAGAATTCGTCAAGAACTACGTGCAAAAAGGGGGGGAGTAACGCCAGTAGTCAGGTGGGCCTACTCCCTCTTCTTCCTTTCTCTTCCTTACACTCAGGAACTCAGTGTCCGATCTCCGTCCGTTGCCGGTGCTGTTCCACGGTGTCCGGTTTGACAACCGCGGGACTTAAGGACTAGTATCCCTTTAATTCTCAGATAGTTAGCTTCAAATCCTCAAGAGGCCCACATGAAGTCCAGGCTCTGGGTCTTCCGTGATATCAATCTATCTCAGCGGGCTTCGTTAGCTCAGGCCCTCTCAATTTCTCCAGCCACTGCATCGTTGTTTTTGGCCCGAGGCGTGACTACACCGGATGAGGCTACATCATGGCTGTCGATGCAGACGCCGCACGATCCGTTCTTGATTCCTGATATGGAGCAGGCGGTTGAACGGTTACATCGTGCTGTGACGACTCAGGAGCCGATCTGTTTTTACGGTGATTACGATGTCGATGGAATTACGGCAACCAGCGTCTACCTGTCGTTCTTTGGCGGGTTAGGCGCACGGGTTCGGGCTTATGTTCCACATCGTCTCCGCGAAGGCTACGGTCTCAACCTCGGCGCTGTGCAACGCCTGTATGATGAGGGGATCTCATTGTTGGTGACGTCCGATTGCGGTACGACCTCGCACAAAGAAATCGCATTGGCAGCCAGACTCGGTATGGATGTGGTGGTGACGGATCATCACCAGACTGATGAGGATATGCCGCCGGCCGTGGCGGTGCTCAATCCCCATCGAGTCGGCGCCCGTTACCCTTTTCTCGGTCTCTGTTCCGCGGCGCTGGCCTACAAGGTGGCACAGGCCTATCAGCTGCGCTACGGGGTTGCTGGGGTACCGCTGGAGTCATTGCTCGATCTCGTGGCGTTAGCGACGGTTGCCGACGTCGTTCCTTTGCACGATGAGAATCGAAGTTTTGTGCGTGAAGGATTGGTCCAGTTGTCGCGTGGTGCGCGCTGCGGTGTTCGTGCGCTGAAACAGGTGGCGGGAGTGACACAGGATTGCACGGCGGAAACGATCGCCTACAAACTGGCGCCGCGCATCAATGCCGCAGGGCGATTGGACGATGCCATGTTGGGTGTGCGGTTGTTGACGACCGACGACCCGGCCGAGGCGCAACGATTGGCAGACCGGCTTGAGCAACTAAATCGTGAACGGCAACGCATCGAAGTGGATATCATGGCGGAGGCGCTGGCCTCGTTGCAGGATCGCGAAGCGCCGCCAGCACTTGTGCTGGCCTCCCGGCATTGGCACCTCGGAGTGGTCGGTATCGTTGCGGCGCGTTTGGTTGACCGGTTTCAACGTCCGGCCATTGTGATGGCAATCAACGAGCAGGGTATGGCAAAAGGCTCGGCACGAACGATCGGCGGCTTCGATTTGTATCAAGGATTGGCTTCCTGTCGGGAGTTGTTGGAGGCCTTCGGAGGGCACCCGAGTGCCGCGGGTGTGACGGTTCGCGAGTCCAGGATCGACGAGTTTCGCGCAAAATTTTCCGATGTGGTGGCCGGCTGGACTCACGATGGCGCCAAGGTTCCGACGTTGAACGTTGACGCTGAAGTGCGTCTGGACGAAGTGAATCTGCAGTTGCTCAGGGAAATCGGTTCACTGCATCCGTTCGGCGCGGGTAATCCGGAGCCCACGTTTGCGGTGACCCGTCTTGAAGTCATGGATTCACGCACGGTTGGCGAGAAACATCTGAAAATGACCGTGCGGCAAGGGACATCACTGCCGTTCGATAGTATCGGGTTCGGCATGAAGTCGTTGCTGGAGCGGGGCATTCCGTTGCGCGTCCCGGTCGATCTGGCCTTTACTCCAGAATTGAACCATTGGAACGGCCGTGACCGGATTCAGCTTCGCATTCGCGATGTTCGACCGAGCGTGAGTGAGTAAGTGAGTGAATCATGGTGTACCAAACTGTCACAGACCTCGACCAACTGCTGGATCGGATCAGAAGTTATCATGCCGATGCCGACCTCGGCTTAGTTCGCAAGGCCTACGAGTTTTCTGCGAAAGCGCATGAAGGACAACTTCGTCGGTCCGGAGAACCCTACCTTCAACATCCCATCGCCGTCGCCGGAGTCCTGACCTCGCTCAAAACAGATATCACCGCGATCGTCGCAGCGCTGCTGCACGATACCCTGGAAGATACAGTCGCCACGCCAGGTGAACTCGAAAGAGAGTTCGGGAAAGACGTCGTGCATCTGGTTGATGGGGTGACCAAAATCGGCAAGATCACGTTTCGAAGCTACGAAGAAAAACAGGCCGAGAATTTCCGCAAGATGGTGCTGTCGATGGCGGACGATATCCGGGTCGTCCTCATCAAGCTCGCCGACCGGCTGCACAACATGCGGACCTTAGAGCACCTCAGCGCGCCTAAGCGGCAGGAGATCGCCCAGGAGACGCTGGAGATCTATGCGCCGTTGGCGAATCGACTTGGAATCGGGTGGATCAAGAATGAGCTCGAGGATCTATGCCTTAAACACCTCAAACCTGAGGTCTACGAGACATTACGCGTCCGTGTGGCAAAACGGGACGAGGATCGGCAGCAGTATATCGATGAAGTCAGCCAGCTCGTGCATAAGACCATGCAAGAGAACGGATTGATCGGACATGTCTACGGTCGGCCCAAACATCTTTACGGCATTTACCAAAAGATGAATAAGCAGTCGATTACGTTTGAAGAGGTCTACGACCTGACTGCGCTGCGAATCGTGACCGATAGCAAGATGAACTGTTATGCCGTGCTCGGGGTGATTCACTCGGTCTGGCGGCCCGTACCGGGACGTTTCAAAGACTACATCGCGATTCCAAAGTCCAATCTCTATCAGTCTTTACATACGACGGTGGTGGGCCCGAAGGGGGAGCACGTTGAATTCCAAATCCGCACGGAAGAGATGCATCGTATCGCCGAACATGGCATTGCTGCCCATTGGAAGTATAAAGAACAGGGACAGGTGGCAGATCGTGACAGCAAGGCCTTTGGGTGGCTCCACCAATTCGTCGAATGGCATGAAGACTTGACGGATAACCGTCAGTTCATGGACTCGGTGAAACTCGACCTCTTTCACGATGTGGTCTATGTGTTCACGCCCAAAGGGATTGTGAAAGAGTTGCCGAGAGGATCGACTCCCGTCGATTTTGCATTCGCGATTCATACCCAGGTCGGAGACCATTGTGTCGGGGCCAAGGTGGACGGGAAGATTGTGCCGCTCAAGCATCAACTGGCCAGTGGGGATACGGTGGAAATTCTGACATCTCCCACACAATCGCCACACAAGGACTGGTTGAAGTTCGTCCGCACCTCGCGTGCAAAGACTAAGATCAAACACTGGATCAAACTCGAAGAGCAGAAGCGCAGTATCGAGATCGGCCGCCGTTTACTGGAGTCAGAGTTCCGCCGTCAGGGGATGGCGCCAGCCAGGATGCTCAAATCGGCTGAGCTGTTAGAAGCCTCTCGTCAGTCCGGGTTCGACAGTATCGACGAATTGGCTGCGGCAGTCGGGTTCGGTCGTGTGGCGACGTCGCAGGTGATCGGCAAACTCACCGCTCCGTCACCTGGGACGCCGGCCCCGGCCCCGGAACCTCCTGCTGCACGTAAGGCGGTCGGTGGGAAGAGCGACGGCACAGGCGTACAGGTCAAGGGGTCTCGGGATTTACTGATGCAGTTGTCACGCTGTTGCCACCCTGTGCCAGGCGACCGCATCCTTGGGTATATTACTCGTGGCCGCGGCCTGACGATCCATGCCGTCGATTGTCCGAATCTCGAGGCGCTGGACTATGACAGGGAACGGCTGGTAGAGGTGGAATGGGATGCTGCCACACCCAGTACGCACTCGGTCAAAATGTCCATTGTCGCCGTCGATAAGACCGGGGTCTTGGCGAAGGTGTCTTCTGCGATTGCGGAATGCCATGCCAACATCAGCCGTGCCGAGATCGCGACGAGGGAGGATCAGAAGGCTGTGCTGGATTTTGTCGTAGAAGTGTCCGATACCCACCACATCGATCAGGTAATCAAAGCCGTTGAGCGTGTGGATGGAGTGATTACGGCACGGCGGATGCGGGCCTGGCAGGAACGATCTTAGGCGTCTGTCTTGTTGAGATGGTCTATTTGGTCTATCTGGTTTGTTTGGTTGTATGAAGCCAACCAGACAGACTAGACAGACCAGATGAACTAGATAGACTCGTTTCGTCTGCTACGGGATTTTGAACTGAAGCTTCGATCCCCGCTGTAGTTTCAAACTCTCCGCTCTGCCAGCTGCGAGCTCCAAAACATAAAGTGCGCCTTCATTGGGCCGGTATTGGGGGCAGCTGTCGTCCGTTCTCGTGCAGATTGGGACGTTCTGTTCCATATGAATAATCTGCTTTTTCTCATTGAGCCAGATGAGATCGAGCGGGATTTTGGTGTTTTTCATCCAGAACACCCAGGCCTCTGCTTGTGAGAACGTAAAGAGCATGCCGCGGTCTGGGGCTAAATACTCTCGGTACATCAATCCCTCTGCTCGTTTCTGGGGAGTGTTGGCCGTCTCCGCATGAATGATGGCGCCTCCTGGGAGGGTAATTGAGATCAGCCCGGGCTGGGATGGATCGTTTCCCGCCAGAGTATAGCAGGGGAACGAGAAGAGGAGAACGAGGAAAAGGATAAGTGGTCGGCGTCGTTGCACGGCGGCATCCTATCGGCCAGCCAGGAGCCAGTCAAGTTTGAAGTCACCTGGGTCGCAGGCCGGTTTGAGGAATTAGACAATGCATCGTTCGTATCTGTTATCCTTGAGCCTGCGGGATGATGAGATAAAAAGGAGGGCTGAAAGTGGCTGAGTGGGTGACTTATAAAAATCATAAGATTAAGGCCTGTTCTCAAAATCTCGGAGGTGACCAATGGTCGCCCAAGGCGCTGGCATGGCTCTCCGAGGGGGGGAGAGCGCCGATGAAAACCCTGGAGGGTGAATCGCATGAGGTGAGGGACACGGAAAAAAAGGCGAATGAGATCGCACTTGGAAAGGCCAAAAAATGGGTCGATCAGCACCAATAGGTTGAAACTGACCCGCTCCTGCCACGTGCGTCTTGCAATCGCGCGGTCGCCTATGCGATCCTCGGCCCGAACAAGCAAGGGGTGGGTGTATGAAAGAGATACGGAAGGTTCATTATGTCAAAGGCGTATTTGTGTGCCCGAAGTGCCGGCAGTCGTATGTGCAAGAAAAGTGGATCGAAGAATGGCGGGTTCGCTGTCATAAGTGCGACTATCGCGGAACGTTGACCGAAGTCTCCGTTGAGGAACGGATGGAAGAAGAAGTCGTCCGTCGTTGAACCGGTGCCAATCTCGTGCGCTGTCTCCTTCTCTCTGTGAGTCGATGTTTTTCTCCCTCACCTCTATTTCACGAAACCGTATCCTAGGGCCCCTGTTTTTGTGTGCCATTTTTCTTGTGCTGGGCTTCGGCGAGGTATCAGCCGACGAGCCAGCCCCAGTGGTGAAGGTGCTCGTGACTTACCATTCGCTCTCTGGCAATACGGAACGCATGGCTGAAGCGGTGGCTGATGGCGTGAAAAGTGTTTCCGGTGCCGAGGCGCTCTTGAAACGAGTCGGCAAGGTAACGGCGGATGATTTGTTCTCCGTCGATGCAGTCGTGGTCGGCTCGCCGGTCTATTGGTCGAACATGTCAGGCGAGGTGAAGACCTTCTTCGACAACTGGCAGTTTAAATTCGGTGTGTTTCCTGAATTCAAGATGAAGAACAAGATCGGTGCGGCCTTTGCCACAGGTGGTCAGGTGTCGAGTGGGAAGGAACTGACGATGTTGACGATCCTTGCCGCGATGCTGGGAAATCAGATGATCGTCGTCAGTGGGGGTGGGGCCTTCGGCGCATCTGCGACGACCGAGGGAGACAGCCCCGGCATCGACAAGAAGGAGTTGGCCGACGCCAAGGAATTAGGTCGGCGTGTAGCTGAGGTCGCAGCGAGATTCAAGGCCAGTTCTGCCAAGTAGTATCTTCCGTTTGGTCTCCATGACGTGTATCGATTGGCGAGCCGCTGGTTCGCGTGATGGAACCGACACAGGTCCCCGATCGAGTATTCGTCACCGCGCACCTTGATGCCCCTCCTCTCTCCCGCATATAGTGATGCGCTATGCGGAAAAAGACCTCATCCCGTCGCGGGCAGGGGGATAGTCCCATGTCGGGGAAGGGGATTGTCGCTCCGCGCCCTGCCCCCGAATCATTCGCGCTCCTCGCCGCGTTTCGTGCCATATCGGCCAACGCTGTCTATACGATGGCCCCGAAGGCATCCGTCGTCCGTGGATACGACTATTACCAAGAGCAACGGCTTCAGCATTATGCCTGGAGCCATGACCGCGCAACGCTGACGGCGGAGGTACAAGGAGCCAGGCTCTACGAGGTCGTCTTTTCCATCGGTGACGGGTTCCTCGCGGCCTCCTGCGATTGTCCGGCCTGGGACCCCGGCGGGCTGTGCAAACATGTGTTATGCGCCTACTTCACGACCAAGCACTTGCTCTCACCGGAGATGTTCAGATTGCCGGGCGGGCAACATAGCGAGCTGCCTGGGCTTCGAGCTGAGTTGCTCGGCAGCATCCAGGATCTAGCCAGGGCATCAAGATCGTTTCCTGCCGGAGTGGCCCGTAAAGGACCGGCCCGCAAGGGACCGGCCTATGAGATCGTTATCGATGCCCGTCACCTGCATCCGCAGCTCCTGATCCATAGGAATGGCGTGCCGCTGTCCGGGGGATGGGGCGCTGCGATTCCACCTGAACTGGTTCCTCTCCTTAATGCGTCCTGGTTCATGTCCGGGTTCGGGGAAGACCCCTTGCTCCACTATCTCAGGGTTCACGACAGGCCCTACCCGATCGTGCTGGTGTCTGGCCAGGAATCGATCCCGCTTCACTGGAACCAGTCGGTCAAGTGCCGGAGTAAGACGGAGATCGACCTTGTCGGCGGCCAGATCAGGGTCCGCGCGGTCTGCCTCGCCGACGAGGTCCCCCTTGAACGGATCGTGCGCTTCAGGACGTTTGTGGCCGATCTGAGCGGCAGGCGGCTTCTCTATTTGAAGGACGAACAGGGGTGGGCGTTGTTCCGTTCCTTGCTGCAACGCTTCAAGGAGGGCGATCCGTTCTTCGATCCCTATGACGATTTCGACGAAGGATTCTGCGCGGTGCTGTTACCGGGCGAGTCCGGGTATGGGCGGTGGCAAGGCGCCAACCAGGATATGGAGTTTACGATCTCGATGGACGAGTTTCAGTCCGCGCAAATCGAGGTGCTTCAAAGGCAGGCCAACCGGATTGTGCGAGATCTCCTGCTGAAGGTAGAGGGCCAGGAAGTTTCGGTGCAACGCCCTGTGTCGCCTTCGGCGGGTGATGCGCTGTCGTGTGCTCTGATCCTGAAGCCTCCGTCCAGCGCCAAAGACCATCTGTCCGCCTCATGGACGTTACAGGCGCAGTGCCGCCGCGGTGATGTCCGGTTTGCTCCGAGCGTCTCAACCTTTGGGTGTATCTCGGCGTTGGAGCAGGGCCGTGCCGTTTCCGTCGCGTTGCGCGCACACAAACGAAAGGTCGTGCTATACGACACGTTCTTCAGCCTTCTTTCTGTGCTCGAGGCCAAGGAGCGAGATCAACGCATCAAAATGGTTCTCAGTCTGGAGGAGTGGCCACGCGCTGTCAGCGACGAGGCCGCTCAGTGGCTCAAACGGCATCTGTCGGGCTATGCCAGGACGGATGTGCGGCTACAGATTCGCGCAGGGCGATGGGAATTGCAGCCCGTGGACAAGGTCCGCGAGGTGTGGCTGTACAGAATTCCCTTCGACGTGTTCGGCCAGGAAATCTTTCGCGGCATGTGGCGCTGCGACGAGATGATGATTGACGAGCAGCGGTTGTTCCAAGGATTGCCGGCTCTCTTGGATAGGCTCACGTCCGCTGGGATTGCATTGCTATACGAGGGCAAGCCGATCAAGCCTTCTCGATGGGATTGCTCTGCTCAGGTGGAGCGTGTCGAGTCGGAAGGGGTAGGGATCGACTGGTTTGAAATCCGTCCGGAGATCCGGTGCGACGGCGTGGCGCTGGACGAAGCGGAGTGGCGGGCCGGCCTTCAGCAGGGAGGGCTGATCGACGCCAACGGCAGGTTGCGGGTGTTGGATCGCCAGACCCTGGAACGGCTGCGCGCGATCCTTGCCCTGACCGGCGAGGCGCAGGCGGATCGGGGTGCCACCAAGATCGTGCGTGTGCCGCGCTTGCAGATCCTCGACTGGCTGGCGTTGCGCGAGCAGGGCATTGTGGTCTCGTTGCCTGCTGAAGACGAGGCTGTGCTTGCGCACCTACTGGGATTCACGCGGATCGCCGCACAGCCTCTGCCGAAGAATGTGCAGGCCACGCTTCGTCCCTATCAGCGGGACGGGTATGCCTGGCTTGCGTTTCTCTACGAGCACCGTTTCGGCGCCTGTTTGGCGGACGACATGGGACTGGGTAAGACCCTTCAGGCCATCTGTCTGTTGGCTGCTATTCAGGACGGGCGCATCGAGACGGCGGCGGGTGTGAAGGGCCCGCACCTGGTCGTCGTACCGACGAGTCTCCTCTTCAACTGGGAGCAGGAGCTTGCGCGTTTCGCGCCAGGCTTAAAGGTCCATGTCTATAGCGGCAGCGCACGGACGTTCGATGCCAAGGATGGCGAGGTTGTCATCACGACGTATGGGCTGGTTCGCCGGGACATCGAACGATTGGAACGCCTTGCGTTCCATGTCATCGTGTTCGACGAGGCGCAGGCGGTGAAGAACATTCAGGCTGACACGACGAGTGCCGCCCGCCGCCTCACCGGACGATTTAAAATCTCGCTGACCGGCACCCCGCTCGAAAACCATCTTGGCGAGTACTTTTCTGTGATCGATCTCTGTATGCCGGGACTGCTCGGTGAGTACGATCGGTTCAAGGCGGGTCTCAAACGTGTTCAGGGCGAGGCACTGGAGCGGTTACTTCGCCGGACCAGGCCCTTCATCTTGCGGCGGACCAAGGCCGAGATCCTCCACGACTTGCCTCCGAAAATTGAGAGCGAGGTGTTCCTCGATTTGACCGAGCGGCAAAAGGCGCTCTACCAGCAGACGGTCGCTCAGGTCCGCTCCACGATCGACGAGGCCTACCGCACCAAGACATCCGGTCAGGCGCAGTTCATTGCGTTGACGGCGATTCTCAAGCTCCGCCAGGTCTGTCTTTCTCCTCGCCTCCTGACGAACCGGGTCGACGAGCCCTCGCCCAAGATCAGTTTCCTGATGGAGCGGCTGCAAGTCTTGCTGGACGAGGGACACAGCGCCCTGGTCTTCTCGCAGTTCACCAGCTTTCTAGACCTCGTGCAGGAATCCTGTGTTCGACACTCGCTGCCGTACCATCGGTTGGACGGCTCTACCGCGGCAGTTGCGCGCAAGGGTCGCGTGGCGGCGTTTCAGACCGGCGAACAGCCGAGCGTGTTTCTGTTGAGTCTCAAGGCGGGGGGGCAGGGGCTGAATCTCACCAAAGCGACATACGTATTCCATTTGGACCCCTGGTGGAATCCGGCGGTAGAGAACCAGGCGTCAGACCGCGCGCATCGTATTGGACAACAGAGGACCGTCTCGATCGTGCGGATTCTCATGCGCCACAGCATCGAGGAAAAGATGATGGCGCTCAAACAGCGGAAACTCGAACTGTACGACGCGGTCATAGCCGGTGCGGTGCGCGGCTCCGGGCAAGGCGTTTTGACGAAATCAGACTTTGAGTATCTGCTCTCGCCGAGCGCACGGTGAGGATATGTCCGTCGAGAGGGTAAGGGATTGTGACGTACTGTTCCGTTCCAACAGGATGCCAGAAAGGTAAGACTCATTTCTGGCGTTCCCCTGTGCGGAGATAATATTATCGTCGGTGATGGCGAGTGGATTTATGTTGCAGCAGTGTTACAGAGGACGGGTGAGGGAGAAGGTCTTGGTTCAGGCTAACTTGGTACGCTGTTGGGGGATGGCGTTTGGTGGACACTCATCGCAATTTGGGCAAACTCTTGAATATTCTTCGAGCAGCGACCGCAGCATCCCGGGTCTTTCAATCCAAATTTCGCTTTGAGTTGGCAGGGCATGACAATGCCGGCTTGTCCCGCTTCACGGATATCGGAATCTGTAATTCCCTTACAGAGGCAGAGATACATGGGCCGCACTCCATTATCGTTACGGAGGGTTCTGTTGGCTGTTAACGATTATGATAACTGTTATCAACTGAGATAATGGTACGCCTCTTCCCTCTTTCTGTCAAGAGGGGAAGGACGTGTAGGTGTTATGGGGGGAGTGGAATGACTAAAGTATTGAAAATATTTGCCTTTAGAGTGTTTGTTCTAATTGATCGACCATCTCACGGATCGTGTCGAACCCCGATTGCCAAAAATCCTCAGACGCCATATCGACGCCGACTTTGGTGAGAATTGTCTGTGGCGATTCCGATCCGCCAGTACTTAGCAGATCCAGATATTTGGGTACGAACGAGGCTCCTTCTTTCTGATACATCCGGTAGAGGGCTAGGACCAGTAAGTTACCGAAGCTGTAGGCGTAGCAATAGAAGGGGCTGGCGAAGATGTGGGGAATGGTCAGCCACTCCCACTGAAACTCTTCCGGAACCTTGATCCCTTTTCCAAACTGCTGCCGCACCTCCGCCAGATAGGTTTTGGCTAGATCCTCCACGGTCGCGCCCTGAGCGATCATCTCATGGGCCTTATTCTCAAATTGGACGAAATAGGCTTGCCGGAGGACTGTGGCGTAGATGTCATCCAGCTGGTTGAGCAAAAGAGCCTGCCGCACCTTCTTGTCCCGTTCCTGGTTCATGAGGGCATCGGACAGGATGCGTTCCCCGAACACCGATGCTGTTTCTGCCAACGGGAGGGTGGAATGAAAGGTAAATACGGAATGTTTAGCCGCCAGGATGCCGTGGACTGCATGGCCGAGCTCATGAGCCATTGTCGCGATATCGCGTGCCTCACCGGTGAAGTTCAGCAGCACATAAGGGGTCATGTTTGGGACGACGCTGTAACAATAGGCGCCCCCGATTTTCCCGGGCCTAGTCCGCGCGTCGATATGGTATTCATGAACGACTCGTTCCGCCAAGTCGGCTAATTGAGGAGAGAATCCCCGATAGGCCTCCAGTACCATTTTGACGGCATCCTGATAGCGATAGGATTTCTGCTTTGTGCGATACGGCGCATAGATGTGGTAGCGGCTCATCGGCTTGATCTTGCACAGGCGAGCCTTGATGCGAAAATAGTCCTGGAAAATACCCACGTTTTTCCGGCAGACTTTTAAGAGGGAGGCTACGGCTGCATCAGGAATGTCGTTGCCGAGGTTGCGCGTAGCAATCGGGGAAGCGAACCGGCGCAGTTGGAGATTCTCCGCCTTCCAGTCGTTGACCAATGTCTTGTAAAGTTCGCCTAGCAAATCGTGCTGATCGGCGTAGACACGGTACAGCTCTCGATAGGCGGCCTCACGCAGTCGACCTTGCGCATGGCGGAGATATGAAGTCAGTTCCTCGCGCGTCATCGTTTTTCGTTTACCGTTGACGGTGAGTGTAAACGTGAAGGCGTTCGTCACGATGTCATACAGTGACTGGACTGCGCTGCGGCCCGTGATGTTCTTGATGTTGACGATCTTCTCTTCCGGTTCGGACAGGGTGTGGGGTTGAAACCGGCGAATGGTTTCAAGGTGATACCGGAGCGTGCCAGTTCCGGTCATGAGCCGTCGGGCATTGTCTTCATCGACGCTTTGCCACCAGAGATCGAAAAACACCAGTCGATTCTGGAGCGCCGTGAGCCGCTCCTCGACCTTGGTCTTAAACGAACGAGCGGCCAGATCTTTTGTATTTTCGGAGAACCAGAGGTAGGCATAGGCGCCGATCTTGGAGGCGGCAGCCGCAATGTCTTCACTGAGAGTCAACAGCGGGTGGAAGATCGTCGTTGCCATGGTCGGGCTGAGCTGGCCCCGTGCAACTTCAAATTGCGTCACCTCGGACTCGATTTCTGCCAACAGGGTCTCAAAACGCTCGACCGGTTTTTCTGCCAAATGTGAAAGATCCCAGCGCTCGGAATAGGTGAGTTTCTGACGCTTTAGGGATGAGGTCTCGTGTTTCGTTGAAGTGTTTCGGCTGGTTTTCACAGGCATAGGTCACATCCCCTTCATTTCGTCCTCATGCATTATGCAGGCTGGGCTTGTCGGCCACAATCATATCATTCTCGCTGACGAGGCCGCAGAGTTTTTCACGAGCTCCGGGAGAATCTTCCATCTGCGGTGGCATTTTCGGTATGATGTGCGAAGCGTGAAGGGGAAGCCTCATGACCGATCAAGAGCTCAACCGGGCAGTCCAATATGTCACAGCCAGCACGTCTTACGGGCGGGACACAGTGGCCGAGATTCTCAGGACGGGGCTGAGTGAAATGACTTTGTTGGCCACTCAATCGTCGGAGCGGTTCGAGCAGAACGTGCTGTTGGAATATGTCTGCCAATGGACCATCAAACGAACGGGCCAAACGGAACCGTTGGTCAGGGAGATCCTTGGCTGCGCGAGCCGCTGGCTCGATGAAGTGTACGAGGAAATCGCCAAGCGCCAGCCGGAAGCTTTAGGACTCTCTTCTGATGATGATGATGATGACGATGACAAAGGGGCAGAGCCAGTCTAACGAACGTCGCCTGTGAAGCGTGAAGCGCGAGACAGGCGCGATTTGACGTTCGAAGTTCCGGGTTCGAAGTTCCAAAAACCTCGGACTTCGGACCTCGAACCCTCTCGATGAAGTCTCAATTCCTAGGCAGGCAGCGAGCTTTTGAGCATCTCAAAATTCTTCGTCACCATCGCGTCGCCGTTTTTCGTGGAGACGTCGATGCCGGTGGCGCAGACGGTTCGGCACTCGTCGATTCGACTCAGCTTTTGCAGTGATTGGGCCCAGGCATAGTAGGCGGCTGAGTAGGTGGGCTTCACTGTGACACATTGCTGCAGGGCCTTGGCTGCTTCTTCGAAGTTTGCATCTTCCATGTAGGCTTTCCCAAGACCAAACCAAGCCACCTCGTCGTTCGGGTCAATTGCCAACACTTTTTTAAGCGGTTCAATGCGGCGATTTGCCATGTATTCCTCCAGGTATGCGTGACGATAGCAGCGACGAGCGCTCGTTGTCTATGCCGATTCCTGCATGCTAATCTGACCTCATTCATAACGATGATGCGTCTCACGTTTTACGGCTAACGTTTCACGGCTTGCGTCATGGGAAACACCGGGCTCGTTTACGATCCACGCTATCTCGGCCATGACATGGGGGCCGGGCACCCAGAGTCGCCTAATCGGTTGCGTGCCATCATGCAGCAGCTGGAGCAGAGCGGTACGGCGGCTCGGCTGACGATGGTTGTACCGCGAGAGGCGGAGGACGAATGGATTACGCAGATCCATACAGCCTCGTATCTTGCAATGCTGAAGAGTCACGCACCGACAAATGGGCGGATCTCCCTTGACCCCGATACTTCGATGTCTCCCGGTTCATTGACCGCCGCCTATCTGGCAGCCGGTGGGGCATTGGCTGCTGTCGATGCAATCATGACCAAGCAAGTGGAGCATGTATTCTGTGCGGTGAGGCCGCCGGGGCATCATGCCGAAGCGGGGCGCGCGATGGGCTTCTGTCTTTTCAATAATGTGGCGATTGCCGCGCGCTATGTGCAGAAGAAGTATGACCTCACGCGTGTCTTGATTGTCGATTGGGACGTGCACCATGGGAATGGCACGCAGCATAGTTTCGAAGACGATCCCTCCGTGCTTTTCTTCAGCACGCATCAATTCCCTCACTATCCGGGAACGGGTCGAGAGGCGGAGCGGGGCCGGGGAGCAGGCGAGGGGTTCACGATCAATGTGCCGATGGAAGCAGGTGAGGGCGATGAGGAGTATCGCGCTGTCTTCCGGAAGTCGTTGGTGCCGGCAGCCGATGCGTTCAAACCTGAATTTGTGATCGTCTCAGCCGGGTTCGATGCGCATAAAGACGATCCGCTTGCGAGTATGAGGTTGACGGAGGAGGGCTACGCCGACCTCACCGGCATCGTGGCCGGTATCGCCAAGCGTCATGCCGAAGGGCGCATCCTTTCATCTCTAGAAGGTGGGTATCACCTGAAATCCTTGGCTGCCTCGGTCGATCGCCACATTCAGGCACTCCTAGCCGCATGAGGACTTCTGTCAAAGTCCTGCTCGGTGGTGTTTTGATGGGTGTGCTCGTGTATCTGTATTACACCGAGATCAAACCGGTTGTGATCTTCGGGTTGCGGTCTGATTACGCCCGTGCGATTCCGTTCCAAAAGGTTCCGGAAGGTCTCACGAGCCTGAAGGCAGAATCCTGTGGGGAATGTCACCGCGAGATCTACGATGAGTGGAAAACGAGTATCCATGCCCATGCCTATGAGGATCCATTCTTTCAGGCCTACTGGAAAAAGGACAAGAATGTCTGGGTCTGTTTGAACTGTCACACCCCGCTGGAAAACCAGCAGCCGGCCTTGATTAAGGAGATTCCGCGAGGGCGCGTGGAGAAGGCGGTTCAAGAGCCCAACCCCCAATACGATCCCGAGTATCAAAAGGAGTCTGTGACCTGCGCGGTCTGCCATGTGAGGGATGGAGTCATCTATGGACCGTTCGATGATTCAGCTGCGCCGCACCCGACTAAGTTCGATCCGAACTTTAGGACGGCGCAGGTCTGCTATCGCTGTCACAATGTCGTGTCAGGGCCGGCCCAGTTTTATAACGTGGGCCCTTGCGGAACCTACGCGGAATACGAAGGCAAGTTCTTCATGCAGGAACGGGGCTTCATTTGCCAGAGTTGTCATATGCCAGAAATCGATCGGCCGGTTGCGACCAATAGTCCGATCAGGAGGGGGCGCAAGCACCTCTGGCGTGGCGGGCACGACCCCGATATGGTGAAGCGGGCAGTGGGAATACAAGTAAGGGCCGACACGGCTTCGCCCAAGCCGGGCGATCGAGTCGGATTTACGCTCACGTTGATCAACGCAGGAGCCGGCCATAAGATTCCGACCGGCGATCCGGATCGGTATTTCACGGTGGAGTTTTCCGTGGAAGACCGGCAGGGGCGGGTGCTCGATCAGCAAACATCGACGATGGGCCGCTGGATCATGTGGCAACCGGCCATCGTCGAGTTGTATGATAACCGTCTGTTACCCCTGGCCAGCCGGGAATATCAGTTTGCGTACCAGCTTCCGGTACAAGCAGAGGGTTTGAAAGTAAAGACTCGTGTGCAGTATCACATCCTGACCGATAAGCAGCATGAAATGTTGCAGACCAAATATGGGCTGACAGGGAATGATCCCTATCGATTCGCCATATATGAGCGGGAGTTCCCGTTGTCGGGTGCGCTTGCATCGGCGCTGAGTAAGAGCGATCAGCCCTCAGCCCTCAGCCCTCAGCCAAATGAGCTAAGTTGTAAGGCCGGAGCTGAAGGCTACAGGCAAGGCTGAAGGGGTTCAGGCCGAAGGTCCGAACACTTCAGCCTATCTACCTGAGTAGTTAAGAAGGACCGACATGACACATGCGTTGCTGATTGATACTGAAACTCTCCAGCAGAGCCTGGGACAGCCTGGTCTGGTGGTGATCGATGTGCGAGGGCGGGCGGCCTACGAGTTCGGTGGCCATATTCCAGGTGCGGTGCATTCGACCTGGCATGATTATAGCGACCCCAATGCCGTGCCGAAGGGATTACTTGATCCCGATCGCGCACGTATGGAACAGAAGATCCGCGCATTGGGTATCAGTCAGGACAGCGATGTAGTCATCTATTCCAATCCGTTCGACAACTGGGGAGACGAAGGCCGTATGTTCTGGATGTTGGAATATCTCGGCCACCAGCGTCTGCGGATTCTCGACGGTGGATGGGTCAAGTGGGTGCAAGAAAAACGGCCGTTTGAACATGGGGCTGTGACGCCCAAGCCTGGAACCTTCACCGTCAAGCCGGTCGATTCCGTGATCGCCGGCAAAGACGAACTGAGGCAGCTTGTGAAGCAGCCTCATCCCGGTACCGCAATCGTCGATGCACGGAGCCTCGAAGAGTATCTTGGGAAAGAGATATCGGGGATACCTCGGCCCGGCCACATTCCTTCCGCGATTCATCTCGCATGGACTGGGTTTCTTCACGCGAACGCCACAGTGAAAGATCTAAAGACGATCACAGAGAGTCTCGCCGAGAAGGGTCTGACGCAGGATCAAGACGTGATCTGCTATTGCACCGGTGGTGTCCGGTCAGCCTGGCTGTATTTCGTCCTCAAACTCGCTGGGTATCGAAAGGTCCGCACCTATCCGGGATCCTGGTGGGAGTGGAGTCGGGATTTTGCCTGTCCGGTGGAAAAGGACGACAAGGGATTGCAGCGTATCCTGAATGTCGATTCCCAGGTTAGGCCTTCTTGACAGCCCTCAAATGGCTGTGTAAGGTGACAGAATCCACAAATCCTTCGGATACCGTTCACCCGTCGAATGAACCTTAACCCCTGAGGAGGAACCCATGAAAATGAGAATTCATCGCGGAGCACTGGTCGTTGCGGCGGTCGCCGCTCTTGTTGGTTTCCCGCTGTTGAGCGGGCTCGCTCTTGCAGGGAACAAACATGTGGATGAAGCTCTGGCCCATGCCAAGGAAGCTGTCTCCCATGGCAAGGCCGGCCATGCCGATGCCGTGGTGCAACATGGTGAAGAAGCACTCAAGCATGCCATGGCGGCCGGTATGAAGAATCCTCATCTGGATGAAGGGGTCACGCATCTCAAGGAAGCCATTGCCCATGGCAAAGCTGGTCATGCTGATGTCGCTACGCAACATGCCGAAGGCGCGGTCACCCATTTGTCAGAAGTGAAGTAAGCGATTCGAGCAAAGGTTCTTCTTGAACGGGCAGGGGCGACCCTGCCCGTTTTGTTATAGGGACAAGCAATCATGTTAGTCGGGTTTTATCAGTTCACTCCACGGTTCGGCGAGGTATCGCACAATCTCGATAGGATTGTAGCAACACTCGACCAGGCTGACGCGGATTTGATCGTCTTGCCTGAATTGTGCGCGTCCGGTTATCAGTTTGTGTCGCGGGAAGAAGCGAGTACGCTGTCGGAACCGGTGCCAAGTGGACCGACCACACAGAGGCTGATTGACCTTGCGAAGCGGCGCCGGATGACGATTGTCGCTGGTCTTCCTGAGCATGCCGGATCTGCCTACTATAACTCCGCCGTGGTCGTTGGCCCTTCCGGGTTCATCGGATGCTATCGCAAGACCCATCTGTTTTTTGAAGAAACCCTGTTCTTTACGCCCGGCGACACAGGATTTCAGGTGTGGGATATCGGGTTGGCCAAGATCGGTGCGATGATCTGTTTCGATTGGTACTATCCGGAGGCGGCGCGCACCTTGGCGCTCAAGGGCGCAGAGATCATCTGTCATCCCTCGAACCTCATCTTGCCCAATTGCCCGGACTCCATGCCGGTTCGATGCCTGGAGAATCGAGTGTTCGCGATTACGAGTAATCGTACAGGGAGCGAAGCGCGAGGCGGAAAAGATCAACTGACCTTTATCGGAAATAGCGAAGTTGTCGCTCCACGCGGGACCATTTTACATCGCGCGCCGCGAGATCAGGAAGAACTCTATATCGTCGAGATCGATCCTGCCGACGCGCGGAACAAAGCTCTGACACCCTACAACGACCTACTTCACGATCGACGCGAATCCCTCTATCTATAGCCAGGCGGGTTGTTCTGGTTTGTTTTGTTCATTTGGTTCATCTGGTTCAACCGAACAAACCAAATAAACCAGATCAACCAATCTCGCTCGTCTCTCTTGCGCCTCACGGGCTGGCGCGGTAGGATTAGCAACATGAAAGCTCCACTCGGGAAGGGCATCTTCCTCATCGCCGCGCCATCCTTACGCGATCCGAATTTTCGGCAGACTGTCGTGTTGCTCTGTGAGCACGGGGCCGAGGGTGCACTGGGTGTTGTCGTCAATCGTCCGACAGCGATGTCGGTTTCTGAGGCGTTACCGCAAGTACCGATCCTCGAAGGCCAACGGCACGTCCTTTTCTCCGGAGGACCGGTGCAAACGAATCAGGTCATGATGTTGTATCGATTGGATCAATTGCCTGAGAACTCCCATCATGTCTTCGAAGGGATCTGTCTCGGCGGAGATACTGACCTTGTCGATCGTATCTTGACTACCCACGAGGGGCGAGAGGCCTTTCGCGCCTATATCGGATATTCCGGATGGGGCCCAGGACAACTGGAGTCTGAAATGCAGACTGGTTCCTGGATTACCCTTCCCGCAGATTCCAGCGTGGTGTTCGAGAAGGATCCCACACGTATCTGGCCGGACATCGTGAGCACCCTGGGCGAAAACTATCGCCACTATGCGGATATGCCGTTCGACCCTTCTCTGAACTGATCCCTATCAGTCCTGCTTCTCTGCGTTGCAGCCTTCGCTTCCAGAGTGGTACGCTTACTGCGATGCCGATGCAGCAGGCCTTTTCTTCCATCCGGTGTTCCTCCTTCATTCTCACACTCGCGATCGTTAGCCTTGCCAGTGCACTATCAGCTTGTGGGGTCGCCTACACGATTGTGAAGTCGGAATCCAAGCTGGACCGGCTGGCCGTGCCGATGACGAAGGCCGAAGTGGTCGAACAGATCGGTCAGCCGGACCGTGTGCTGCGTGATGATGGCCGCCTGCTGGTTTGGGAATATTCCCTCACCGCTCGCAAACAGTGGCTCTATGAGTTGGCCCTCTGCCCTCTATCGGTCTGGGTCGGCGGGTGCATTTTCTATCCCTTCACCAACACCGTCGCGGACCACCAACGCGAATATCCCCATCACATCGTGCTGGTGAACGACGAACTCTGTGCCTGGGGCACACCTGCTGCCATTCTGCAGCGGCGCCGTGCCTGCGCTTCGTCCGGTACTGCAGCCTTAGGGTCAGGAGGGATGAGTGGGTATCCTGAACCGGTCGCGACGGGCGTCGGCCCGATCAATCGAGATACGATCGATCGCTACCGGACGATGGCGGTCATGGAGTTTGAGGACGCGCCTGACGCAGAGGGGTCGGGGTCGCGTGTGGCAGGGATGGTGACGACTTTGCTGTTGGACTTGGACGTCAATATGGTCGAGCGAGCCGAGCTTGACGAAGTATTCAAGGAGCAGGTCGTCCAACTGAAACATGCCGACGATGCCGATGTGCTAAAGGTAGGCAAGCTCGTCGGTGCGCAGGCCATTGTGATCGGCGAAGTGCACCAGTGGGAGCGAGCAGAGGGAGAGCAGGTCAGCCGGGTGTCGCTGGCGTTACGGATGATCGATGTGGAGAGTGGCCTAGTCTTGTTTCACGGGGAAGGACACGGTTCTAACGCTACTGCCGATAATCCAGAAGGTTTGGCCCGCGTCATTGCGAATCGTATTCTTGCCCGATTCGGGTCACAAACAGGGTTACTCGGATCAGGACGGATCGGAGTCAATTGGGAATTGCAAGAGTCAGCCGGCGCTCGACACTACCTCGTGCGGGAACTCCGCAGCGGCTTGCCTGCCGAGAAAGCGGGCCTCAAGGTTGGCGATAGAGTCGTCGCCTGCAACGGCGCGGTACTATCTAGCGTGTCTTCGGAGCGGGAAGCGAAACGGCTCTGTCGGGTCGAGGTAGGGCAGACCATTCAGTTAGATGTGCGTCGAGCCGGACAGCCAATAGAGATATCTCTGACGGCCGAGAAGCGGCCGGGGCTATAAGTGCTGGTGTGCCATCTGCTCTTCAGCTAGCAATGGGGCGAGAAATTGCCCAGTATGAGAGGCCGTGACTCTCGCGACCTGTTCCGGTCGTCCTTCTGCCACGATCTGTCCGCCTGCCGCGCCGCCTTCCGGGCCTAGATCGATAATCCAATCGGCACACTTGATCACATCCAGGTTGTGTTCCACGACCACCACGGTATTGCCGCTATTTACCAGCTTCTGCAGCATGGCAAGGAGTTTCTTAATGTCGTCGACATGCAGCCCGGTGGTCGGCTCGTCCATAATATAGAGCACATTTTTTGCCGACGAGACTTTGAGTTCTGCCGCGATTTTTAACCGCTGGGCCTCGCCGCCTGAGAGAGTCGTTGCGGCTTGGCCGAGGCGGAGATAGCCGAGTCCGATGGACGAGAGGAGATGGAGTTTTTCTGTGAGCTTGGGTGAGCTACTGAAAAATCCCAACGCGTCTTCAGCCGTCATTTGCAGCACATCATGAATCGTTTTCCCTCGATAACGAATGGAGAGGACGTCCGGTTTGAATCGTTTCCCGTCGCAGGCTTCGCAGGTGGCATAGATGTCTTCGAAGAAATACATTTCCAGTTTTTCGACGCCGCTCCCTTCGCATCGATCGCACCGGCCCCCGGTGGTATTGAAGGAGAAGTGCCCTGGCGTGAGCCCGCGCCGGAGCGCATCGCGCTCAGAGGCGAAGAGAGCACGAACTTCATCGAACGCTTTCAGGTAGGTGATCGGATTCGATCGTGGTGTTCGGCCGATCGGTTCCTGATCGATGAGCTTGATGCCGGTCAGGTGCTCAATGCCCTTGATCGCCCGAAACTTGCCCATCGGCAGCGACTCGACACGAAAGGCGCGAGCCACGGCGCGATAGAGTGTGTCCTCAACCAACGTGCTCTTGCCGGACCCCGACACGCCGGTGACGCAGACCAACATGCCGAGAGGAATGCGGACAAACAGGTTTTTGAGATTGTGCTCACAGGCATCCGCAATGACAAGCACTTTCCCGTTACCTCTTCGCCGGGACCGTGGGGTCGCAATCTCATCGTCGCCGCGCAGGTAGCGCGCCGTGATCGACCGGCGGTCTTCGATAAATTCATCTATTGGCGCCGCACAGATCACCTCGCCGCCCTTCTCTCCCGACAAGGGGCCTAGCTCGACGAGATAGTCGGCTGCCTGCATCATTTGGCGATCATGTTCCACGACGATTACCGTGTTGCCCTGGATTGCCAGCTCTCGCAGGATGCCGGCGAGCGTGGCCGTGTCGCGCGGGTGGAGGCCGATGGTCGGTTCGTCGAGGACATAGAGCGTGCCGACTAAGCGGGCGCCGAGTTGATTGGCCAAGGCTGCCCTCTGAGCCTCTCCTCCTGAGAGTGTGCGGGTCTGACGGGAGAGAGTCAGGTAACTGAGGCCCACGCGGAGGAGAAATCCGAGCTTGGCCGTCAGTTGTCGGAGCAGGTCGCGGGCGATCTGTTCTTCATAGGGAGAGAGGGTAAGGGCTGTGACCCAGGCGGCAGTGGCTTCGATCGTCAGTTCAGACAGCTCATGAATATCCATGCCCGCGATTTTCACGTAGCGCGCGTCCGGTCGGAGTCGAGTCCCCTTACAGCTAGGGCAGGGGACCGGCGTCCGGTAGCGGCTGAGCATCACACGTACATGTAGCTTGTAGCGCTTCCCTTCCAAGTATTCGAAGAATTGTTGTACGCCCTCCATCTTGCCTTCACCCTGCCAGAGCATCTGCTGGATATTCTGGGGAAGGTCTTTGTAGGGGGCGGTGAGGTCGGCCCCACGCCGCTTCATGGAGAGCAACATTTGCTTCTGCCACCAATCGCCGCTGGGTTTGCTCCAGGGTTCGATGGCGCCTTGGGCCAGCGACTTACTGTGATCGGGAATGACGAGATCGGGATCGTACCGGAGAATATTGCCGAACCCTTTGCACTCCGGACAGGCGCCGAGCGGATGGTTGAAGGAAAAGAGAACGGGGCGAACTGGTTCGAACGTTCTGCCACATTGCTGGCAGCGAAAGTCCGTGCTGTAGGTGCGGGGGCCTTGGTCGATGACCTCGACACGGCAGAGGCCCTCCCCTTCACGAAACGCGGTTTCGACCGCTTCGACGAGGCGGGATCGGTTGTCTTCCCGGATCACCAGCCGATCGAGGATGACATGAAGATGGTCCGGCCTAATTTTCGGAAGGGTATGGATCTCGTGGAGGTCGAGAATCTCCTTGTCGCATTGCACTCTGGTGAAGCCGCGCAGTAACAGCGATTGGAGAAAGGCCTGGTCCTGTTTCGGCGCCGGGGCTTTGACTGGGAAGAGGATCATCGCTCGCGCGTCAGGACAATGGTGCAGGAGGTCGTCGGCGACGCTGCTTGGGTGAAAGCTGCGCGCGTCGATGGCGCAATCGGGGCAGACAGGATGGCCCACCTTGGCGAACAGGAGTCGCAAGAGGTCGGCAATCTCGGTCGTGGTGCCGACCGTCGAGCGGGCGGTGCGGGTAGGGTTTTTCTGCTCGATCGCAATGGCGGGGCGGACATTGATCAGCCGGTCGACATCGGGCCGATTAACCTTATCGAGGAACATGCGGGCATAGGTGGAGAGCGATTCCACATAGCGCCATTGGCCTTCGGCGAACAGTGTGTCGAACGCGAGAGAGGATTTTCCCGATCCTGATACGCCCGTGATGGCCGTGACTTGGTTGTGAGGGATGCGGAGCGAGATATTCTTCAGATTATTCTGCCGCGCCCCCTCGACGATGAGGTCTGTGGACTGGCTCGAAGACGGAGGGGTGGGTTCCACGATAGGCATTCCACGCGAGAAAAATATGTGATCGTAGCGCGGACCATTGATGAATATCTACTCCGGCGTCCGATCCTCTCCCAGGAACTGTGAAACGAGGATCAGCCGCTCAGGGTCGGGGGCCGGTAGTGCCGACAAAACTCCTATCGCGACACCACCTTCACCAGCCCCACGCAGCCCAGATACAGTACGAGCGAGCCGGTCATGGCGGGCCAGAAGCCGAACCTTGGGACGCCCACTATCATGAAAACGACGTAGCCCACCCAGGGTGGGACGAACCACAGTAAGTTTTTCGCATAGCTGACGATTGCCTCGTTACCCCCGTTCAGATAGATGAGGATGAACGTGGCGCCGGTAATGGCGGGGAAGGTACTGGCAAAGGCGGCGAGAAACGATTTGCCTTGTGATCCGAGGTAGGTGGAGACACTAACGATGGTCCCACCGAGAAGGAAATATAGTACGTACTTGCCGAATTCGCTCATCTCGTTGCTCCTTATTGAGAGAGACCGACTCTTTTTATGACAACGCGAATCTCACCGCGCTGTACATCATGATGACCTCGACCGCATGCGCGACGATCGTGATGTAGAGATTGCGCGCACGCAACCAAATGGCTCCCCAGATCAGCCCGTCCCATACGGCGATCCAGTGAAGATGTTGAAAAGTATTCACCATGAAGGGATCGAATGCAAATATCAGCGCGCTGCTGATGAGGGCGAGTGGCGGGTATCGTCGGGCCAAGCCTGTTGCCCATAGTCTCGATTCCAGCGCGGCCAGCCGTCCGAGGAGAAATCCACGAAAATTCAGTTCTATGAGGAAGGCGATGCCGCAAATGAACCAGGGGACCATGACCAAGAAGGGGAGTCGGCCATGCGGCGTGGTCTTGAGGAAGCTGATGTCATAGCCCAGATGCGGATAGGCAGTGAGAATCACAAACGTGTTTAGGCAGCCGAGAAGCAGGCCTGTCAGGAGTCCCCAGCGCAGGCCATCCTGGACTTTTCCTTTCTCCAATCCAAGCCGAGATACGATGCCGTGGTTGTGCGTAGCCCAAACGCCTAAGGCGAGGTAGGCAACGAACTGTGGGGCGAATAGAACCAGCGTCTGTTCTTGGAGCGAGGCCGGAAGGGTGTAGAAGCCGAGCGTTGCGGCGATGGGGAACAGCGCGAGAGCGGCCTCCCATTCTTCGGCCTGAGCCGGTGTCGCGCGCGGACCGGGCTCAGGCGCCATCATTGGGGGTCAGTTCAGTTGGAGATTATAACGGTCGAGCGTGGTGGCTTTGTGCCGCGAAAAGTTGGAGAGCGATTTGTTGTAGTCGACCGTGGCGCGTAACTCGTTCCCTTGGGCCGTCGCGAGATCTCGTTGGAAGTCGAGCACAAAGCGAGTGGTGCTGAGTCCTACCTTCAGGCGCTCTTGTTCCGCTTGCAACTGCTTCTCTGCCATGATTCTCGCCGATCTGGTCGTTTCGATCCGCTTGAAATCCGTCTGGACGCGCCGGACCGCTTCGCGGACTCCCACGATGATTTGCTGCCGCACACTTATGAGCGACGCTTCGGCATTTTTTTCCTCCAGCTGCCTCTTGTTGTAGGTGTTCCTGGCTGAGCGGTTGCCGAGCGGGTAGCTTAGGACGAGGCCTGCCCCATAATTATAGAAATCGCCACTGAAGTTGCTGTTCACCGAATTGCTGTAATCGCTCCCCAGCCCTGCCATTCCCATGGTCCCTTGAAACGAGAGGGTCGGGAGAATCTGATTTTTGGCAAACTTGGTGTTCAGATCGCTCGTCTCCACATTCTTCTTCGCTTGGACAATTTCAGGCCGCTGCTCCATGGCAGTGTCGATGGCTTCCTGCAGACTGATGGGTTCAAGTGTGACAACCGGTTGATCGAGCGGGGTCAAGCGGAGGTCCTGACGCAGGTCTTCTTCGGAGGGATTGAGTAGTCGGCGCAACTGATCTTCCTGGTCGCGAATCATTTTATCTGCGACCAGTACCTGCTCGAGACGCGATGCGACGGCAGCCTCAGCTTGCAAGACATCGACGATCGACATGATGCCGGCCTTCGCCTTCGCACGGTTGGTGGCCAAGAGTTCCTGCGCCGCTTTCAGGGCGGCCTCGGCCACTTTCAGATTCTCATTCGCGAAGACGACTTCCCAATAGGTCTGTTCCACCGTAGCCACGACGGTAAGGACACGGTCGCGAAAGACATGTTCTTCCACGATGGCATTATTCTGTGCGACATGAATGAACGTTTTGGTGACGTCTACCCCTGCGTTACGGAGGAGAGGTTGTGAGAGGGTAAGTACGAGACCACCTGTATAGGAAGGATTGAACAGGAACCCGGTGGCCACATTTTGGTTTACATTGGTCCGGCTAGGGCTATAGTTCAGATCGACGTTGCCTCCGGTCAATAGATTTGTCGTTGCATCCAGCGTAACGGACTGAGTGCGTTGGTCAAAGGTAGTAATCCCAGTCAACGTGTTGCCGGTTGCGCCGAATATCGGACGATTGAGCGGACTCACGTTCCGGTTGTATTGGCCGTTCACGCTCAGAGTCGGGTCGAACTTGGCTTGTTCAACAGTAATGTCGGCTAGCCGGCTGTTCTTCGTCTGGCGGCTGATACTGATGTCCAAGTTATGTTTCAGTGCTTGCAGTGCCGCGTCGGCAAGGGAGATGGTTTCCCGTCGTTCCATTGCCGGAGTCTTGTCGATCTCCAGACCCCAACTGAGTTCGGGTGACAGAATCAAGCCTATGCCGATGGCATAGGCACATGCGCACCACCATTTATTTGTTCCGGTACCTTGCTCCATAGCGTCACCTTTGATCGACAGGGAATCTATCTCCATACTATAATGATCTCATGCGGATCTGTCATCGACTAATTGCAATCAGATTTCTAAACCATCGGGTCAACCGAACTATTCTGCTGGTCTCGGGGCTTCCCGCGGCGTTGTCTGTGCTGGTGCTGCTCACGTCTGCGCTCCCGTTATTGACATCACAGGCTTGGGGCCAATCAATTTCCAGCGTTCGTTCATTCGATGGAGGGGTTACGCCACTGATCAGGGGGCCTGGCCTGGGCAGTCTCTATATCGACAATCAAGGCACACAGGGGTTTCTGTACAACCCGGGGAACAATTTTCAATCCTATAGTTTTCGGAATCCCACGACCGGTCAGGCATGGAGTGGGGCTATGACTACGCTTGGGCCGCAACTTTCAATCGGACTCATCCAAGGCGTCAACCAGAGCGGCTCACCGCTCGTCCTTCCAGGCCCTCCCCGCCAACCTGCGCCGTTTCGACCGATCCAATCTACACTTCTCGACGAGATTCCCTAACAGGATGCTGAAGAAGTCCGCCGGCTTTCTGGAAGGTTAAGGCTGAGGTCAAGGCTGAGAAAAGAAGCATCCGATGTTCGCTCAACCTTAACCCCGACCTTAGCCTGAAATTATTGCGCATTCGCCAGCTGCCATGCCAACGCCAGGACGTACCGCGCGACGGCTTGTAGAATATCAGGATTGATCGTATCGGCGGTATCGGTGGGCTGATGAAAGTGCAGGTGGACGCCGCCGCTGACGACGGTGATGGTTGGGACTCCTGCCTCTTTGAATGGCACGTGATCGCCGCCGGGGAAGAATCCGTACAGGTCAAGCTTGTCCGCCAAACCCGCTGCCTGGCCCGCCTCCTGTGCCGTGGTTTTTTCAAACCCTGTGATCCCAACGGTTAACCGCCCGTTTCCCGCCCCGGCATGGTCGATGTTGATCATGGCTTTCGTTGAGCTGAGGGGGGCGACGGGTCTCGATGTATAGAGGCGCGATCCGAGCAGATCCCGTTCCTCTCCACTAAAGGACACAAAGAGGATCGTCCGTTGGGGGCGCAGTCCAATTTCCCCAAGAGCCCGCGCCACTTCCAGTATCACAGCTGTTCCAGATGCGTTGTCATCGGCGCCTGGAAACCAGAGGCCTGCCGGGCGTCCGAAATGATCACGATGGGCGCCGATGATGATGGTATCAGGCCCTGTACCAGGGATCAGCCCCACCACGTTGGTCAGCAAGCCGTCCTGTATCGTAGTCTTCCAGTAGAGGGACGCATACTGGTTGGATTGACGAGAGCGTGCTAATGGGGCTTGATTGAGTTGCTCTTGGAGGGTGCGAAGGCGATCAGGATCGGACCCCTCACTACTTCCGGAGAGGAGAGTCACTGCAAGGTTGGTACTGACCCATGCGCCAGGGAGAGCTTGGTCAGGGGGGAGCTGCCCGTAAAAGGCGCTGGGCCTTCCCGTGACGCCGCGTCGCGTTTCATAGGGATTGAGAATTGGCCCTGTCGCAGTCAGATAGGCCAAGGCTCCTCGATCTCGCGCGAAGCGGACCTTATCGGTATGGCTGACGGGGCTTGGATAGTGATCCGGCTTGCCACGCAGGAAGAGCACGATACAGTTCTTCACGTCAACGCCGGCGTAATCGTCGATTCCTTGAGTGGGATCGACAATGCCATAACCGACGAAGACGATCTGACCTTGAAGGTCGGCAGAGGGGGAATCAAAGACCGGGAGGTAGTCCGTGCCCAACTGCGCTGTGACCAACTGGTCTGCTGCGCCGGTTCGAAGTACCGGGTCAGGTGCGATGAGTGGCGTGGAAACCATCGAGGCCATGAGGCCTAGAGGTGGGCCCTTCCTTGTGCGGGAAAAGGGGAAGGTGACGGAGTTGTTATATATGAGCGGTAGATGCAATCCTGCCGAAGCCAATTCCCTCGCAACCCATTGCGCCGATCGCAGGTCGTCTTCCGATCCGGCCTGCCTGCCATTGAAGACCGGGCTGCTTAACGTGCGCACGTCGGCCAGCATGCGTTCGCTGGACAGGTTGTCGAGCGCTTGGAGCCATGCAGGGCGGACTTCCTTCGATTGCGCGAAGCCCTGGGCGCCCAGAGGAAACAGATTGAAGATGATTTCCAGGAGAATGACTACAACAAAGGAGAGAGCGCCGCTACGCGTCGAGCCGTTCATGCCGTGAGCCTTTCGAAGTAACGAGGGCACTATAGCATAGACCGACAGGTCCGTTGCAGAGCGGTTGCAGGCCAAGGTAGTATGCCGGGTTATGAGGATGAAGCAGCGATGAAAGATTCAACGACAGAAACAAATCGTTTTTCGAACCGGCTCATCGCAGAATCCAGCCCCTATCTTCGGCAGCATGCGGAGAATCCGGTGGAGTGGTATCCCTGGGGCGAGGAAGCCTTGGCGAAGGCGAAAGCGGAGGACAAGCCGATTCTGTTGTCGATTGGCTATTCGGCTTGCCACTGGTGCCATGTTATGGCGCATGAATGTTTTGAAAATGTCGAGATTGCCGGGCTGATGAACCAGGATTTCATCAACGTGAAGGTCGATCGGGAGGAACGTCCTGACCTGGACGATATCTATCAAAAATCCGCGCAGGTGTTTCTGGGACGGGGCGGCGGGTGGCCGTTGACAATGTTTCTGACGCCTGACCAAGAACCGTTTTACGGTGGAACGTATTTCCCACCGGCGCCCCGCCACAACCTGCCGGGATTTCCCGAGGTCTTGCGCGGTGTCGTCGAGGCCTATCGGAATCACCGTGACGATGTCCGCAAGAATGTAGAGAAGGTAAAAGCCGGACTGCTGCGGGTTGGAACGCCGCAGCCGTCTGACGATCCCTTGACGGATCGTTTACTTGATGCGGCGGCGAAGAATTTAGGGCAGTTTTTCGATCCGGTCCATGGCGGATTCGGCGAGGGGCCGAAATTTCCGACGGTTCCCCCGCTCAACCTGTTGCTGCGCCAGGCGGCTCGGACGAAAGAAGTCTCTCATCAAGAACAGGTGCTGTTACAGCTGAGAACTATGGCAGCCGGAGGGATCTACGATCATCTCGGAGGCGGGTTCCATCGCTACTCGGTGGACGGCCAGTGGTTGATTCCCCATTTCGAGAAGATGCTCTATGACAACGCGCAGCTGGTGCGGATCTATCTCGATGGATGGCGTCTCACGAAAGAGGACCGGTTTCATGAGGTTGTAAAGGAGACCTTGGCGTACGTTCGTCGTGAGCTCACGCATCCGGACGGCGCGTTCTTTGCGGCGCAGGATGCAGACAGTGAGGGGTATGAGGGCAGCTACTTCGTCTGGGAGCCGGGAGAGATTGTGTCGGTGTTGGGGGCCGAAACGGCTGAGGCGTTCTGCCAGTTCTATGGGGTGACGGAGAGCGGCAATTTCGAAGGCAAGAATGTGTTGAATCGGCTCGGCGGGGTGCAGCTCGAGCCCGAAGCGCAAGAGAAGATAGAGTCTTTGTTGCGGCCTGCCAAGCTGAAGTTGCTTGCCGCACGGGAACGACGGGTGAAGCCTCAGCGGGATGACAACATTCTCACGAGCTGGAACGGGATGATGGTGTCCGCCTATCTCGACGCCTATCACGCGTTCGGAGTCCCCGCGTATTTGGCGGCAGCGGAACAAGCACTCACATTCCTGCTGGACTATGCGGTTGAGAACGGGCGAGTCTATCGTACGGTTAGGGGCGGGAAGGGGCGTTTGAACGGTTATCTAGACGATGCAGCCTGTCTTGCCGCCGCGTTGCTGGACGCGTTTGAGGCTACGTCGCATCGGTGGTATTTGGAGCAAGCTCGCGAGGTGACGGATCATCTACTGGAGCGGTATTGGGATGAGGCGGCGGGCGGGTGTTTTTATACCAGCCGCGACCATGAAGCCCTCCTCCATCGCATGAAGTCCGGTACCGATAGTGCGATTCCGTCCGGTAATGCCACTGTTGCCATGGTCTTATTGAGACTGTTCTCTTTCACAAAAGAGCAGCGGTATCATGACCGGGCCGAGCACCTCTTCCGGGTGTTCCGGAACGTGATGGAACACAACGCCTATGGCTCATCGGCCATGCTCTGTGCGCTGGATTGGTACCTGAGGACGCCACAAGAAATTGTTGTGGTCGGGACTCGTGGCGATGCCATGACTGAATCGTTTCTCTCAACAGTCCATCAACGCTACTTGCCAAACCGTGCGGTGTTGGTAGTCGAAGCTATTCGTCGTGCCGGGGAATCCGAATTGGCGCTGGCTGCCGGGAAGACGAGTGTGGACGGACAGCCAACGGCGTATGTCTGTCAACGTCAGGCCTGTTCGCCTCCTGTCACGGAGAGCCAACGATTGAACCTGTTATTGTAGGGAGGGCGCTTTGGGTGCAGGTGACTCAGGCAAAGGATTGTATGATCATCTCTACCGCCGATTTTTCGAGAATCGCAAGCGGCAACAGGGCTATGATTTCCAACATGCCCCCGGTGGGAGCGCTCCAACGCCGGGCGTCACGTTTCAGAATCGCCTTCGATGGTGGGCCTGGGGGCGATGGAAACGCCGAAAGGTGATCATGGCAGCCCGTGACCGGTTCCAGCAGGACATTCTCGATCTCAAGACACGGCCACCGAAGTAACAAAAGATTGAAAAGATCGTTGCATGGGAACGTGGTATAAGCGTGAAACGTAGGAAAATCGTCAGGGGCTCTGTTGTGCTTATCTTGGCCGCGATTGCGGGTGGCTGGAGTTTCTGTATCGAGCGGTCCCACGCAATTCAGGCAGAGAGCCGGACCGAAAAAGAAGCCAACCTAAAAAGTCAGGCTCAAGGGGGTTTATTTAATCGCTGGACCTTCGATCAGCAGAAATCCGGTGAGGCTCCTGCCGGATTCTCGATGCTGGGGTTTGGCGAGGGACAGGCTGCGGACTGGACGGTTAAGGCGGATACTGATGCCCCATCGGCGTCGAACATTCTAGCTGTGAATTCGTCGTGTCAGGCTGTCAGCTGTTACCGGTTAATCGTTGCAGACGGGTTTCAGTATGAATATCCGGATCTGTCGGTCAGGATGCGGTTTCCCGTCGATGCTGCGGCGGGAGTGGGCGGCGTAGTATTTGGGCTCAAAGATGCCACACACTTCTATGCGGTGGTGGTCGATCTTGCGGCGAAGACGCTGGAAGTGAGTCGGGTGGTGGATGGAAAGGAGACGAGGCTCGGTCGGTCGTCGATCATGCCCAAGGCCACTTCCTGGCACATGCTGCGGATTCAGCGGAACACCATCATCAGCAAGGACTTTATCGAAACATTTTTCGACGGACAGCTCGCTGTGACGGTTGAGGATCAATCTCTGGCGACCGGTCAAGTCGGGCTCCTGGTTCGCGGACCAATTGCACTGGATTTCGACAGTTTGCACGCCATTCCACTTTTTTCGCACCGCCCGGTTTCTGCTCCCGCTGCCTATTAGCCGAAGACACGGCATTGCGCACGATTGCGTTGTCGC